>CAVTTS010000005.1:0-183825 GCA_963737785.1 uncultured Actinomycetes bacterium | reverse complement strand
ATAGTCTCCGCTATAAACGACGCAAACGTTAGTCAAATTAGACGCTCATTTACTCTCTTGTTATTATTGTTTTGTTGCCTGATCAAAAATCACTCCTCAACGGTATGTAGACTCAGTGAAGCATTAGAAGTGGAAAATTCTGAATGAAAGCCAGAGCTGGTCTGATGTCTAAGTGTCCTCGTCGGGGATGAACGGAGCGACGCACTCGTTGAAGAACTCGATGGTCTTATTCCGGACTTCATCTGAACTGGCTTTGTTGACCTGCTCTCCTCGGAGATCGGAGCAGGTCTTGTCAAACTGCTTTTGCTTCTCATTGCCATCCAGAGTAAGTTCTTCTCCGGCCACGTTGATGAAGTGATCGACCACAGCCCGGGTGGCCCAGTAGAAGAGATCTTCATCTGAGGCAGAGGTTGAATTGTCTGCCAGTCCAGAGCTGCTGCCGGATATGAACGCCTTCTCCGTGGAGCTGAGATTTCCGAAACACGGCCGCAGCTTGAGGAACATGGCTAATCTGAAATATGCACAATGTACAGTTATGAAACAACGACTACAAAGCTTCCACGGGAAGACAGTCATGTTCACCTGTTAGCGACATGACTTAGCTGTTTAACATATATATATACAGGTGGCATTGACAATCACCCATAGATTGGGGATACTAACTCGCACGTAAAGTTGTTGCAGTTCAGTGGCGATGACGCATTGAAGCCTTGCCAGGAGGATCTCCAGGCAGCTGAGATGAGTAAGGAATGCCAGGAGATGGCCTCCATGGAGATACCGTCAGGGAACAGCCACTGCAGAGCTCCGAAGGGAAGGCCATGGGTGTAGTTGAAGTCGAGGCGATTGCCTTCCACCTGCAGTCCAAGAGTGCCTCGAACGTACAGCGTCCGTTGTCGCGGGAAGTAACTGAAGTTCTGTACCTTGTAGTCAAACGGGAAACACGTCTTGTTTACCATGCTGGCGCCTCCACTGTAGAAACTGCGCGGGCTCTCTGGGAACAGAAACGTGTCTTGAAGACGAGTATTGCTACTAAGGCGTTCCAGCTCAACCTGTGAAGAGCTTCGATCAGCGTATCAGCGCTCATAGGAATGCAAGCTGGGTCAGGTCTAGAATCCCCGATAAGTGACCGAGCTCAGCTCGAAGGTTGTGGAGGACATCGATGTAGAGCTCGAGTGGCTTTATATAAGGACCTGCCTACAAGCATCTGATTCTATCAAGGGTGCCCTGCATGAGGTCGAGCTGGCGCAGTGCCTTTGCAACGGTGAAGCTGTGGAACCCGAAGAAGGATAGGTGCCTATGGTAGCAGATCTCGAGGGAGAGAGAGTGCGGAAGCGATGTCCACAGTGCGTTATCTGCTTCTCATCCATCCCTGAAGGGAACAAAAATGCCGTCAGCTGCAAGAAGAGACTGCCAGATGTTTGAATAATGTTTGCAGTAACTGGCAATGCGCCAGCTGTTATGGCATGCTTTAACTTAGCGGCAAGGACATCATGCTGCAGCCAGAGTTCGACCAAGGAGGATAACCAGTCACCTAACTTAACCTCACGTACTTCTTATTGGTGTCTGCCACGGTGTAGAGGTCACCCCCGCGGAAGATGGCTTTGTCCTCTGTTGCCTGCAAATAACCGGTGCTTAAAAGTTGAGTATCACGATTTCCCCTTCTTGGCCAGATGTGTCGTATTGGCCTCTTAACATGCAATTATCATAAAGATAGTGCAAAAGTAAATTAAGATGGGATAATAATTAATAGTTTATGCAAACTGGGGTGCCCTCAAGCTATCTTCACGCCACCCTTTTGAAGCGGAATGATGGTAACTGGCTCTACATCGGTGGCTCCAAAATGGCGGCCGCGTGGTACCTCAGCCGGAGTGTGGTACGGTGTGGTACGCTTTGAAGCACCGCTCTTCTAGCGGAGGAGAGAGGGCAGCCCCACAGGCGGCCCTGGAGGGGAAAGGTCTCTAGAGCCGAGGGATCAAAGTTCGGACAGTGTGTTTTGGCTAGCGAGCAATGGGCTTTTGTGATTAAATACGAATAGTGTATTATTGGAGTACTGCAGCACGTTTTATTTGCTTCTATGTGGGTACAAAGGGAATGGCATAATCGTGTCCATCAAGTACGTCCCTCAGTGGAAAGTGAAAGGATACTTTGCTGAGGATGCGGCGTATATGGTACAAGAACGTTTTGAAATGCATATCCTCGTCTAGCGCGTTCCAAGCTAGCTCAACGTTTTCATCTGTCAATTTATCAGATCCCTGGCGACGGGAAGCGATGGAATGACTGTAAACGATTCGTATCCAGCCACAAGCTCCATGCTAACGTTGCGTGGACGTAGCTTCCTGCGTATTCTCTGCTGGAACGCCTGAGTCTCGGCCAATGGAAAACGAGAACTGATAGCGGATCCGTACTTGTGCGCAACTATTTCGTAGGCATCCTTGGGCCGCTGCATCCCATTTCTCTGTACGATGGTGTCAGCCAGTTCTTTTTTCATTAGTCGGACGCCTAAGCTTACATCACCATTCTCGGGAGCATGATTGTGAATTGGCTCATCGGTACTCTTAACCGTTCCATCTTCATAGATGACCAGCCTGGCGCGACACTTCTCGGGCCTTGACTTGGTTGCCTTATTACAGGTGCAGCGCAGGTAGAGGACATTGTTGACTTGGATATGCAACGCGAAAAAAATTTGCCCTCGAGCTTCAGCTTCCTGTTCGCCTATCCTGTATAGGCCTTGCAAGTCACACCATGCAGTGGAATTAACTTTAGCGCCTGGGCACTTGATCAGCTTCCGTGTACGGTCCATTTCGAGTGATACAATACTGTGAAAGCGAGCTGCCTTTATTCAAGCTTGCGGGGCTGCCCTCAAAACGACGGATCAAGAGCCACTTTTTGTTTATACTCGTCGTGCTTCTAAACCGTGCGCGCGAACTTAACTTTTTTGGCATGGAAAGAAAGCCCAAAGCATGGGCTACATTTCGCCACCACAATCAACCCGCTATCTCATTTCGTCGAAAACTTATTGATACTTAAGTAAGGTGACCCAATTTTCCTTGGCGCGAACATACGCGGGGTGAATTCGTCACCTCAGCGGGGTGAATTCGTCAGTTTCACTTTAAAGCGCCGGGGCTCGAAAACCGCATCTCAGAACAAACTTTGGCGAACGTCGCTGGAAAGCCCAGACTTTGACTAACATTTTACAGTGAAGAAGTCATTTGTGGTGCGTGTCCTTGAAAAATTAGAGGCTGCTAAACGCACCCATGTCTGAACCTACCATCTGAAATTTCACCTTTATAGAGGCCGGGCCTTGAAACCGTACGGCAGAACAAACATTAGGTGGCATGAGGTTGAAGCCCAAAGCTTTTTCAACATTTACAAATAAAGGCCACCCTTGTAGCTCTTAGAATTTAAACGTTGGAGGCATTTAAATGCACCCACCTGTAGACAATGACTGAAAGCTTAGTCAAATGGCCGGCGTTGGGAACACCAGGATTGCACTTTTCTCACTTTCTTGCGATGCAATACACATTTGTGCACCACTTCACTACTCTAAAAGCACTACAAAACCAAAGGTTTGGCTGAAAAGCCGAATCGAACGCCTTCATGAGAAAGCCCGCGAAGCCGCGGGCAACGGTCGCTTGTGACGTCACCAAAACATCCCAGCGGACGCTAACCCAGAGCATGTTGGGTTCGCGGGTGGCGGATTCACCCCGCTCAGTCAGAGCCCGAGTGCTGTTGCTAGAACTGCATTTTGCTCTGCTTGGAGTAAACATATTTGAATAAATAGACCAGCGTCGTGAAGAGGAAAGTCTGGCCTTGTACCCCTAATTTTTTTGTTTGAAAATGTTGTGTAGTATTCTGGAACGATGATGGTTTAGAAAAAGGAGCAAAGTCCGATCTCGCTGCCAACGCACGAGAAAAGCACAGAACTTACTTTTTCTCGGAAACGCATCAAGATATTTAAGTGAAAATTCTCCACGGTTAATATTTCCATATTCGGCTTCTTTCCTTAAAATTTCAGTTCAATCCGACGTGTGGTTCCGGAGAAACGAGGGTGGCGGATTCACCCCGCTCTGCCAGAACCTGAGCGCTGTTGCTAAAACTGCATTTTATTCTGCTTGCAGTAAACATATTTGCAAAAATAGACCAGCTTCATAAAGTAGAAGGTCTGGACTTGCTTGTGTGCATTTTGGTTGCAAAAGGTTTTGTAGTTTTCTAGAACGGTGATGGCTTAGAAAAAGGAGTCAAAGTCCGATCTCGCTGCCAAAACACGTGAAAAACACAAAACTTACTTTTTCTCGGAAATGCTTCCAGATATTTTAATGAAAATTGTCCACGGTTAATATTTCCATATTCGGCTTCTTCTCTTAAAATTTCAGTTCAATCCGACGTGTGGTTCCGGAGAAACGCTAGGTGGCGGTCCCCTGCTTTCAAAGCTATCCTCCTGCGTTGTCTGAGCGATCACCTCTCTGAACAAAAACATCGCATTATTATGGTGATATTCAATACATACTAAAGACCTTTCTGACTCATACTAAAAGCTGTGTCTGGCAAATATAAGTAAAGCCAAAATATAGGTTAAGCCATAGTTCCTTACCTGTCGGTCGTGCTGTCATTCCTGTCCGATACAGTTTGGTTCAGTTCGTGTTCGGAGCGAACCCACATGCAGACATCGTGGACAAACTCCTTTCCAGGAGGGCAGATGCAGGGCCATCGGTGTCCTGGTTTCGCGCACAGGGCTCGGGCGATGTAGCACGTCGCTTCCTCTTCAAGACTACAGCTGGCCTTCAAGCCTGGAGTAAAGATCGCAATTTATCAAGACCTTTAGTTACCATTTATCAAGACCTTTAGTTATTAACTCACCCTTAAGCAGGAAGTACCCGCACACCGTGAAGGTGATGACGGCAGCAATGGCCATGCAGATGTAGAACCATCTGCCGCATCCCACTTGTTCATCATGGAGCCAGCTTGGGTCGATGGCCTGGCTGGGGGCAGTTGGCTCTGCTGGCCGGCGACGAGAGGGATCTTGGACAAGGTCGTGGGGTCCGAAGGAAACACGTCATCGGTGCTGATTAACGATGATGTGGTCGATGCACATTTTGAGTGGTGGTTGGCAGGGTCATTGTCGACGAAATTCCCCCACCAGAGGAGGACGACGTCTCAGCGGGTCACCCTGGAACTGCGGCGCGGCTTGAGACTGCTGGCGACCTTGCAGGTTTTGATCCTTCTGCTGGAGCTGTTGGTCTCCTGCAAAGACTGATTTCCTTGCAAAGGCTGGTCTCCTTGAAAAAAACGCAGCAATGATATTGAGTGCCCCCCCAAGCTATTAGCTTAGCGTTATCAAGACTAAAAACGGACTGCGAAAGTTGGGGACCCGAATCGCAGCTTGCGATCTATGCAATCCATACCTGTCATCTTAGGGTTCTGCCTTTATTAACCCAATTTGGGCAGTACTTTAACAACGCTAAGATGGAGCTATGTCACCGAGCTCTCACATCGCCACTGCCACCAGCCCTAGCAGAGACAGGCATCTGTACACATCACCAGGCAGCACCCCAGTACCCTGCTGTGGAGGAAGAAAATAGGCTGCCTTCCACAACACGGCCGGGCCCATAGCTGCTGAGCTTTGGTGATCACAAAGAACCGACGGCGACCTGCGGCAATATCCGGCGCGACATCCCCGCCTGTTATGAGAATGGCTTCTTACCAGTCGGCTCCGTAGGCTCCATGGTTGCAGGGCTTGTTGTAAGCAGTCCAGCCCTGAGAACAGCTGCCGCACTGGGACACGTCGGCCTTCGGCTGCGAAGACGAAGTGACTGCGGAGAAAAATAGGCGGTGGAATGACGTATTGAGATAAAGCCCGGTGGAGCGGCGCATCGAGCCAAAGAAAGGCAGCTAATGTAGAACGCTTATTATCATTGCCTTATCTGTCAGGCCTTATCCAGCGGCGGGGGGCCGAGGGGGGCACAGGCATGTAAAATACTTAAACAAATTGCTTGCACAATAGAGTTATGCCTCGAGCCGAAGCAAGCCCTTTTTTGTCCCGCCGCCGCCGATAGTCGACGCAAGCAGACTACAATATCGCATATTTTAATTTCGCAAGCTCTCTCATCAGCAGCAACTCCGCAACACGGCGGTCACAAAATGCAATGTGAACATGATCTGAATGTGCAGGGGAACGCGAGACTGACATTCGAAAATATCAATATGTGGCACATTGCCTCGCACATCGCCACATTTAGAGACGGCATTCGTTTGCTCAGTTGAAGTCAGAACGTCGGTGGGTCTCCTCGACGCCTCCCTCATGGCAACCGAAACTGTTATGAAACGAACCGCTCAAGCTCAAGGCTTCTTTCGCCGATCGGCACAGAACCTCGGCGGCATTGGGAACGTTTCTCTAAACGCGCTTTAGCTATAATTTGGAGATAAACTCGTCCCACCTGGACCCCAATACGCATGTTCAAGTCAAACTTAAGGTCACAGCTAGTAGGTTATTCCCATGAAGGTGACAATATGTACTGTCAAGCACAAATAAAATCAATCAATCAATCAATCAGTCTTGCCAGTCAGCGAGCGAAGGGCTCTGCGCAGATTTATCTCGGCACGAACTCCACTGTGACTCCACAGCCTCCGTACGAGACACCACGCACGAAGCACCTTTCACACTCAAAACAACCCTTTATTGTATACACAAGCGCGGCTACTTTGCATCATACAGGAGTTTGTTAGTTTGTAGGCGCCCGTCGCGCGCCGCGGTGCGATCCATACTTCCGGTACCCTCTCTACTTCCGGTTTGTTCAAATCGAACGTTGACGAATACCGCCGAAAACCCGCCTTTTGCTTTGGCGTTGGCACTGCGTTCACAACTACTTCGTACCTGCCGTGGGCTTCGATGACATCGACATGGCGGCCTGGCCCTGCTTCGACCTGACGACGGCGCGCGTGGACCTGGACGGCATGGCGACCGCCGCGGCCGATCTGCTGGTGGCTCGCCTCGGAGGCGACAAGAGCGCCGCCAAGACGAAGGTTTTCGCTACCGACATCGTCCTGCGCGGCACCCACGGCGCTCGGTGACCTGCCGGTTGCCCGCTGTTGTGCATACGTATACGGTCTAGGTCGTCGGTGGTCCACACCCGGTCGCGAAAGGGGTTGGGCGCGTGAGTTCGATCATGCCCTTCGCCGGACCAACCATCGGCGGACGGACGTCGCAGTTCATCGATCAGCGGCACCGACGGGTGGCGATGCTCGGTGCCCTGATCACGCCAGAGGCGGCGGGCTCGAGCATGCTCGTCGACGGCCTCGACTTCGTGGTGTTGCTCGCTCCGGTCGACGCGTCGGTCGTCGCCGCGCAGACCCGCCCGGCGCTGGTGCTCGTCTCGGACGCCGCCCAGGTCGCCGAGGCCAAGGCCGCCGGGGCCGTCGAAGCCCTCGCCGTGACTGCGGTGGACGGAGCCACGCTCGTCGGTGACCTCGAACCGGTCCGGCTGGTCACGTCCGCCGATGCGGCGCGGTCTGCGTTCGCCGCCGGGTGCGAGCTCGTCATCTACGACCTGCCCGCCGCGCTGACGTCCATGTACGACTCACTGCACATCGCGCGTCCGGCCGCCGCCGTCTCGGACGGGCGCGAGCCGCTCGTGCTGCTGAGTGGGATGCTCGGCGATCAGTCGCTGTGGGACGGCGTAGCCGCACGTCTGGCCGATGTCGTTGTGCCGTGGCCGGCTCGTATCGACCTCGACGATTCGGTGCCGGAGATCGCGGCGAGTGTCCTCGCTGCGGCGCCGGCCCGGTTCGCACTCGCCGGCCACTCGCTGGGTGCCATCGTGGCCCTCGAGATCCTGCGCCAGGCTCCCGGCCGCGTCACTCGGGCCGTCCTGGTCAACGCCAGCGCCCGCGGGCCGTCCGATGCCCAGCAGCAGACCTGGCGGACCTGGAGCGAGCGCACCTTGGCCGGCGATTTCGCCGACATCACCGCCGAGCTCGCGCGGGTGACTCTCCCCGCCACGCGGCGCGACGACGTCCAGCTGGTTCGATCAAACGCCGCGATGGCGACAACTGTCGGGGCCGACGGATTCCTGCGGCAACTGGCGGCTCAGAGCAGCCGACCCGACAGCCTCACCGCGCTGCCGTCGATCAGCGTGCCGGTTCTCGTAGTCTCCGGCGAGCTGGACGAGGTGTGTCCACCGGCGCTGCAGCAGGAACTTGTTGACAACTGCCCCCCTGCGCGGGCGGTGACGATCTCCGGGGCCGGGCACATGGTGCCGCTCGAAGACCCCGACGCCCTCGCTGACGCGATCCGTGGATGGCTGTCTGACGAAGCGCCGTAGTTCGATCGCGCCGAGGCATCGGAGTGCGTCGCCTCGGGTTCAGTAGCCGCCGTCCGGCGTTCGTTGTTCGTCACCGGGCTTTTCGTCGCGACATATCGCGATGCGTTCCCGGACGGCCTCCCGCAGGATGCCCATGTCGTTGCCCGGCGTGACCAGCCCGTAGCCCAGGTCGATCATCCGCCGCGCGACACGTGCGTCGGCGCAGAAGATGCCGGCCCACCGCCCGGCCGCGCGGGCCGCGTCCGCGACGCGTGCCATCGCATCGGCGGTACGTGACGGCCAGTCGTTCAGACCGGGCAGTCTCACCGAGCGACAGCGCCAGATCGTTGGGCCCGACGTACACGCCATCGAGGCCGGCGTGGCCAGGATCGCGTCGAGGTTGTCGAGCGCAGCCCGGACTCGACCATCGCCCAGGTCAGCACCGTTCGGTCGGCGTGGTGGACGTAGTCGGTTCCCCCGTAGAGCAACCCGCGGGAGGGGCCGAAGCTTCGCGCTCCCAGCGGAGGGTATCGGCAGGCGGCTCGACGAACTCGGCAGCCTGCTGCGGCGTGTCGACCGCCGGGCAGATGATCGCCGTACGCGCCGGCGTCCAGCAGCTTGCCGATCGTCGCGCCGTCGTGGGACGGGCAGCGAGCCATCGGCACGGCGGGCCCGGCGCTGACCGCCTGAAGCAACTGGACGGCGCGATCGATGCCGAACATGCCGTGCTGCAGGTCGACGGTGATCGCGTCGTAGCCGGCGTAGGACAGCACCTCGGCCAGGTATGGGCTGTCGGCCGAGAGCCATCCGCTGACGACCGGCGTCCCTGACTCGAGCAGCTCGCGTAGCCGATTCGCCCTCATCGCGACTCACCCCTCGAACTGCCGACGTCACGGTTGACAACGGTCACCGACCTAGCCACTATACATACGTATTCATTCTTACGTCTATTGAGGAAGTTGACCCGCGAGATGTCTGCTGAGGTCGTCGTCACTCCCGAGGAACTCACCTACCGGACGATCCTGCGCCGGGATCTCAGGGAGGATCGAGCCGCGTTCCTCGACACCAAGATCCCGGGATCGGAAGCGAAGATCAACTATCCGTTGATCGGCCCGGGTGTGTCCGAGAACGCCCAGCAGGTCATTCCCGTGACCGAGCCGCACGGCTTCAACCTCGGCGGCGCGGTGATGCCGGCCGGCGTTGTCAACAACCTGCACCTGCATTTCACCGCCGAGGTCTTCGTATGTTTCGCAGGGGAGTGGCAGTTTCGTTGGGGCGTTGACGGCGCCGACGGCGAGGCGGTGGTCAGCGACGGCGACGTCATCTCGATACCGACCTGGATCTTCCGTGGATTCACCAGCAAGACCGATGACGCATGGCTCTTCACCGCGCTGGGTCGCGACGAGAGCGGCGGACTGATCTGGGCGCCCTCGGTAATCGAGAAGGCCGCCCAGCACGGTATGCATCTGTCCGCCGAGAACAAGATCATCGAAACGGCGCCCGGCGAAACGCCGCGCGGAGTCGAGCTGATCAAGCCGCTGAATGCCGACCAGCTCGCCACTCTGCGGAAGTTCAGTGTCGAGGAGATGCGCCAACGACTGGCCAAGCCGGCCGATCTGATCTGGCACGCCGAACCGTTCCTGGATTCGGGCTTGGCCGGCGGAGGAGCTCAGCTGGCACTGGTCGTCGGCTACGGGATCACCGAGGATCGCTTCCAGCGCCCTCGTCTTGCCGATCCCCACGGGCTGTCTCTCGCCTGGTTACGCGCGGAGCCCGGACGCGGCCTGAACCGCCACCGAATCCCGCAGTCGCAGGTTCTGATCGTCAAGACGGGCCGGCTCAGGGTCACTCTGAATCGCGAGAACCCCGTGTCGACGGAACTCGGCGCCTACGACACGATCTCGATCCCGCCCAGTTCCTGGCGACAGTTCGAGAGCATCGGCGACGAGCCCGTGCAGTTCGTGGTCCTGACTGAGGGCGACGGGCGCGTGTACCTCGAGTGGGACCCGACGGTCGTCGCCGACGCGCTGGCGACCGACGTCGCCCTCGACCCGAACGGATACGTCGCGCCAGCGAGCCTGCTCAACCGGTGAAACGCAGGCAGCGCCGCCGCACACAATGCGGATGAAGGGTGGACCTATCCGGGCTCCAGCCGCCGGCGTGCGGGATGGTCCATGCGCCGCTCCCGCCAACCGTGACCGTGACCGTGACCGCCGAGCTGCACCGCAGCAGGCGTAGCTGGACTGGAAGAGGCCAACAATGTCCGGCCATCCGCTTTGGTCGGGGTCTCGAGGGAATTGGCGACGTCGAGGCGCGTAAGATGGTCAGCACCCGGTCAGCGAGCGAGTTGGTTCACCGCGACGTTGAACAGCCGCGGCGCGCGAGCGGCGAGCGGTACGACCCGACGGGCGAGGGCGGGGTTGTGGCGGGCCCAGAGCAGGCCGGAGGTGAGCCAGCGCGAGCGTCGCGAGACCGATGACCAGGCGCGCTCGTAGGCATCGGGGCGATCGGTCGCCAGGCAGCGGACGAGTTGCGGCGGCGGCGGCGAACGAGAGCGCCAGCCCCTCGCCGGTGAGGGCGTCGATGTAGCCGGCGGCGTCGCCGACGAGCAGGACGCGTCCGGCGACCCGTCGCGTCGCGGGTTGGCGCAGCGGGCCGGCGCCGCGCACGTCGGAGACCGGGGTCGCTTGCGCGAGCCGCTCGGCGAGTTCGGGGAACGCGGCCAGGTGGTCGTCGAAGCCGCCTCGTACCGAGGAGAGGATCGCGACACCGACCGTGTCGGCCGAGATCGGGGTCACGTACGCCTCGGACGTGTCGGTCCAGGTGACTTCGACGTTGTCGGTCCAGGGGGCGACGGCGAAGTGCCGGCGCAGACCCCACCGCGGCGGGTGATCGTCGGATTTCGCCAGGCCGGCGGCGTCGCGGATGGGGGAGTGCAGTCCGTCGGCGGCGACGAGATAGCGGGCGCGAGTGCCGGCGACGTCGACGTGGTCGTGATGTTGTTCGAAGCCGGCGACAGTCGATCGGTTGACCGGTATTCGACGGTCGTCCACGGCGGCACGCAGGGCGTCGTGCAGCATCGTACGGCGCACGCCGCGGCCCGGCCCGTTGCGAAAGGTCGACTCGGCCACGGCGCGGCCCTGCCGGTAGGTGATGCCGCGGATTTCGTGGCCCGGGCGGGTCGACGCCGAGGTCCTGCAACGCCCGAAGCGCGCCGGGCATCAGCCCCTCGCCGCACGCCTTGTCGATCGACGCCGTGGTGTCGTTCGCAGACCACCACGTCCAGGCCGGCGCGTGCGGCACCCAACGCGACCGCCAGACCGGCCGGGCCGCCACCGACGACGAGCGACGTCATGCATCGACGGATGCCAGCGCGACGTTCTCGGCCCGGATCCGGACGGTGAGCAGCCCGGCGTTGAGCACGGTGAACACGACGGCGGTGAGCCACGCGTCGTGGACCAGCGGCAGCGCGAATCCCTCGACGACGACGGCGACGTAGTTCGGATGCGCGAAAAACCGGTACGGGCCGCCGGTGACTCCGCGGCAGCCCCGGCACGACGACGATGCGCGTGTTCCACTGCGGGCCGAGCGTGCGGATGCACCACCACCGCAGCGCCTTGCGAAGCGACCACCAGCACCAGCATCGGCCAGCCGAGCAGCGGGTGGAACGGCTCGATCGGCCGACCCACACCTCGAGCAGGCAGCCGGCGAGCAGGCCGGTGTGCAGCACGACCATGAACGGGTAGTGCGCGAAGCCGGTCTCGCGTCCACCGCGGGCCAGGCTCCACGCCAGATTGCGCTTGGCCACGACCAGTTCGGCCAGCCGCTCGACCGCGACCAGCGCGACCAGCACCGGTGTACCAGGACGTTCGCTCACCACCGCAGCAGCACCAGCTCGGAGCAGAACCCCGGACCCATCGCCATCAGGATCCCCCAGTCGCCGGCCGCCGCGGGACGTTGGGCGAGGGTGTCCTGCAAGACGTGCAGCACCGACGCCGACGAGAGGTTGCCGATCGTGTTGAGCGAGTTCCAGGTCATCGCCAGGTCGTGGTCGTCCAGCCCGAGCGCGGACCTGGATCGCCTCGATCACCTTCGGGCCGCCGGGATGGCAGATCCAGCGGGCGATGTCGCGCGATCGTCGAGACCATGCGCGACAGCAGCTTGTCGACGTCGTCGGCGAGGTACTTCTCGACGAGCTCGGGCACCTCGGCGCCGAGAACGATCTTCATGCCGGTGCTGCCGACGTCCCAGCCCATCGCGCGCTCGGTGTCGGGGTACAGGTGGCTCAGCGTGTCGACGACCCGCGGGCCGTTCGCCGCCCTCGGATGCGTCCGGCCCGACGGCGACGACGGCGGCCGCCCCGTCGCCGAACAGGCCCGACGCGACCATGTTCGCCGCGCTCGGGTCGTCGCGCTGCACGGTGAGCGAGCACAGCTCCACCGACACGAGCACCGCGACCGCGTCCGGCGCCCCCAGCAGGAAGTCGTGCAGCCGAGCGATGCCGGCGGCGCCGGCCAGGCAACCCAGGCCGAGCATCGGCACGCGCTTCACGTCCGGCCGCAGGCCGATCCGCGCGGCGATCCGGGCCTCGATGCGACGGCACCGCGACCCCGGTGACCGTCGTGGACATGATCAGGTCGACGTCAGCGGGCGGCCAGCCCGGCGTCGCGGAGCGCCCCGAGCACCGCGTCGACGCCCAGGTCGACGGCGACCGAGAGGAACGCGTCGTTGGCCGCGGTGAATCCGTCGAGGTCTGCGTACTGCCTCGATCGGCAGCGCGAGGTAGCCGGGTCGCGACGCGGGCACTGTCGTGCAGGCGGCGGACCAGAGCGTGCGAGGTTCGTGTCGGGCAGGCACATCTCGGCGAACAGCTCGGTCAACTGGCCCTGGGGATATCGGTGCCGGCGGCAGCACGCCCGCGCACCGCGGCAACAGTGGTCACCGTCCCCACCGTACGGAGAAACCGTCACCACCCTACGGATTCGACCTACGCTCGATGGATGACCGCCGCCGCGCAGGGTCGCCGGACGCGACCGGCGGCGGTGATGCGGGGACTCGCTGGCGCCTGCCATCCGGTGCCGACGGTCGCGGTCACCACGTGGCCGACCCTGTTGGCGGCCGGCGTGGGGCTAACCTGCCGGGCGGGTCATTCTTGTCGGGTTCGCCGTGCTCACCGGGCCAGCTGTCGATCGGATGGTCGAACGACCGAATCGATGCCGCCCGGGATCGCGCGGCCGGCCGACCCGACAAACCGCTGGCGCGCGGACGCGTCGCCCCGACGATCGTGTCGATGTGCGCAGCAGGGGCAGCCTGGTGGCGGCGATCGTGCTCTCCGCGCTGCTCGGGCCATGGGCGGCGGTTGCCGCGCTCACGCTGGTGGCCTCCGGCTGGGCCTACAACCTCGGTCTCAAGGCGACGGTCCTGTCCGGCGTTCCCTACCTCGTCGGCTTCGCGGCGTTGCCCGCCGTGCCGTACTTGGCGCTGCCCGGTCATCCGGGGCCACCCTGGTGGGCGCCGGTGACGGGAGCGCTGTTCGGGTTCGGCGCCCATTTCGCGAATGTGCTGCCCGACCTGCGCGCCGATGCATCGACGGGTGTGCGGGGCCTGCCCCAGCGCCTCGGTGTCCGAGCCGGCGTGATCGTCATGGCCGCGGCGCTCGCGGGGGCGTCGGTGGTGTTGGGGTTCGGCCCGCGTTCGCAGTCGATTGCCTACTCAGTGGTGGCGGCGGCGGTCGGGACGCTCGGCGCGGTGCTGGTGGCGTTGGTCGCGAACCGCAATCCGAACAGCTCCCTTGCGTTCCGGCTGACGCTGGTGATCGCCGTCTTCGATGTCGGGTTGTTGGTCCTGCGGGCCGTCTGACGCACCACCCGGTTTGATCGTCCGCCGACGAATTGGTCAGACGGGCGCGAGCAGCAGCGCCACCTGGAGTACCGACCAGGGGCTCAACAGCCACGGCGACTGCTCGGCAACCTCGCGAAACGCGGTCCAGTCCGCCCAATGCCACTGCACGACCTCGTCCGAGTCCGCGACCGGATCGTGGTCGACGGTGGCCACGAAAACCGGGCAAACCTCGTTCTCGACGACGCCTTCCGGTGACGTCGCTCGGTACGCGAAATCGGGCAGGACCAACTCGAGGGTCTCCGGCGTCAGCGACAGTTCTTCCTGCAGGCGCCGCAGCGCCGCCCGTTCCGGTGTCTCATCCGGCCCGACGTGGCCGCAGCACGAATTCGTCCACACGCCGGGCCAGGTCAGCTTCGACAGGGCGCGACGGGTGACGAGCAGCTGTCCGGCCTGGTTGAACACGTACACCGAGAATGCCAGGTGCAGTGGTGTATCCGGGCCGTGAACATCCGCTTTCGGATACGTTCCGATCCGGCGCCGCGCGTCGTCCAGCAGCACTACCAGATCAGGGCCCATGAGTTCAGTGTGCACGCTAGCGGGAGGGTCGCTTCGCTCGATGCCAGCGCCCTGGTGGCCGCCCGTACTTTGAGGCGGCGCGCGACGAAGCTCTGGGCGAGTGGCGGAAGCGCGGCCTAGACGTCCGTGCGCCAGGTGTGCGCGGGCTCGTAGCCGAGTACGCGTCGGGCTTTCTCGATCGACAGCAGGGTTTCGTGTTCGCCGATCGGCCGGGTGCGTCGCACGTTAGGGAATACCTCGTCGAGGAGGGCCGGGTTGGGTCGCGACATCACGGTGTCGCTGTTCGCGACGATGAAAACGTCGGCGCCGACTGCATCGTGATCGAGGGCACGACGTACTGCCTGCGCGCCGTCGCGGGCGTCGATGTAACCCCACAGGTTCCATTTGCGCAGCTGTGGATCGTCGTCGTACGCCGGGGAACTTCTCGTAGTCCTCGGGGTACATGACGTTGCTGAACCGCAGTCCGGTCATCGCGAGGTCGGGATGCCAACGGCACAGCTGACGAGCGAGTTCCTCTTCGAGGGTCTTCACCAGCGAGTACGTGCTGTTGGGGCGAGGCGGATACTCCTCATCGACTGGAACGTAGGGCGGCGGTTCGTCGAACGGTAGGCCGAGGACGGTCTCGCTGGATGCCCACACGATCTTCCGGACACCTGCGCGCAAGGCTGCGGTGTAGGTGTTGTACGAGGCGGTCATGTTGTTGGCGAATGTCGCGGCGTTGGTCCGCAGACCGGGTGCCGGGATCGCCGCTAGATGCACCAGCGCGTCGACGCCGTCGTACCGGTCGTCGATCGCACTCAACGCCTCGACCGCCTGGCCGAAGTCGGTCAGGTCGACGACCGACGAGACAACACCTGGTGAGGGGGTTCGGTCGAGGCCGATGACGTCCCATCCATGGTCGACGAGATGGTCGACGACGACCCGTCCCAGCTTTCCGCTGCTACCCGTTACGGCCACGCGTGCCATGAGGTCGCCTTCCATTCGTCCGGTTGCGTCGTCGTGCATTGGGTGTCAGGTGGTCCTCGTTCCGCTCGCGGTTTGCGGGCGGCGATCGCTGCTCTTAGCGCACCCGCGCGAAGGCCGCCGCGATTGGGTTGTTCGTCATGCATGATCCTGCGCCGAGACCATCGATCGTGTCCAACGGTCGATGTCTGATTCGCAATTCGCTGAGCGGTTCGACATCGTTCAGCCTGTCGCCGGATGGTCGGCCACCACTTCCTACGGACCGCTGAATCCGACGAGTCGACTCGGCTGGTGCTGGGTGGCCGCCGGCAAGTCGCCGGTGCCGGCGCGGATGAAGTCGAAGACGGTGTCGATGAACGGGCCGAGTTTTTTGAGGGCTCGGCGGGGGTTCGAGCGGGTCAGTAGTTGCCGCAGTTCGGCGGCGATGAGTCGCTCGGCGGCGATGTACTGGGCGGCCGCGATTCGGGCCGGCGATCGGGTTCTTGCGGCAGTCGAGCGCGTCGGTCAGCGCGGCGGCGAGCACGAGTTCGCGGCGTTGGTAGAGCTCGGCCTCCCGGGCTTGGAGCTGTTGGCTGTGGGCGACCTGGTGATGGAACGGGGCCACGGCGGCCGGGTCGGTGTAGGCGCGGCCGGCGGTGAGCTCGTACATCACGTGATCGCGCAGCGCGTCCATCAACGATTCGCCGACCGGGCATGACGCGACGACCTCGACCAGGGCCGCCTCGAGTTCGTCGACCTGGCCGAAGAACAGGTCTTCCTTCGTGGCGAAGTAGTTGAACAGCGTCGCCGGCGAGACGCCCGCCGCCGCAGCGACCTGAGTCGTCGTCACCGCATCGAATCCGCGGTCGAGGAACAGGGTCATCGCGGCCCTGTCGGATCGCTCGGCGTTGAGTCAGCTTGGCGGTTTCGCGTCGGCCGAGCGGCTGCGTGTCCACCTCGCCATCCTCTCCGACCCGGTGCGTCTACGCATCAACCTGGCGAACCGCTGAGCCGCATCGATACACAAATGTTAGAGACACTCTAATTATTGGTAGAACCAGTCGGTGGCCGTGAGAACCGTCGAACGGCCGTACCGAGCCGCCCCCACGCGGGGCCGGAGAAAGCAGAGGTGTCTTGTGCCCAGTGTTACCAAGTCCATCGACGTGTCGGTGCCCGTGAGCACCGCCTACAACCAGTGGACCCAGTTCGAGTCCTTCCCGCACTTCATGGGCGGCGTGGAGTCGATCTCCCAGACCGACGACACCCATTCGCACTGGGTGACCAAGGTTGGCGGGGTCACCCGCGAGTTCGATACCGAGATCACCGAACAGCACCCGGACGAGCGGGTGGCGTGGAAGAGCACCGACGGCACGACCCACGCCGGAGTCGTCACCTTCCATCGCCTCGGCGAGGGCCAGACGAAGGTCACGGTGCAACTCGACTGGCAGGCCGAGGGGATCGTCGAAAAGGCCGGCGCGCTCATCGGCGTCGATGACCACCAGGTCAAGGCCGACCTCGACCGGTTCAAGACCTACATCGAAGCGCAGGGCCACGAAGACGGCGCCTGGCGCGGCAACGTCGACAACCCCGACAACTGAGCCCGGAGGCGAGGAACCAGATGAGTGACACCGATAACGGCACCGCGAAAGTCGTCGACCTGGCGAAGGACATCCACGTCTCGATGCTGACGACGGTCGACGCGGACGGGCACTTCGTGAGCCGGCCGATGGGCCAGCAAGAAGTCGAGGCCGATGGCACTCTCTGGTTCTTCGCCGAGCGGGACAGCCGCAAGGTCGCCCACATCACGGCGAACTCCTACGTCAACGTGACCCTGACGTCGTCGTCGACCTGGATCTCGATCTCCGGGACGGCCCGCATCGTTCAGGATGTCGCCAAGGCCCGGCAGTTGTGGAACCCGTTCGTCGAAGCGTGGATGCCGCAAGGCCCGACCGACCCGTCCGTGGTCCTGATCCAGGTCAACGGTGAGACCGCCGAATACTGGGACACCCCTGGCGGGCGGATCGCCACCGCCATCAGCTTCGCCAAGGCGAAGCTCACCGGACAGCGCTATGACGGCGGCGAGAACGAGACAGTCGACCTGGCTTGATCAATCGCGCTGCGGACCGCATCCGCGCGTCATCGGCTACGCCGGGTCGGGAGCATCGAGCTCCTCATCTTGCGTTCCACCGGTCTCGCCGGTGTCTTCGGGATCGTTGAACACGTCAGGGTCGGAGATCGTCGATCCTCCGGGGGTCTCGCTCGGCTCGTCAGTACTGGAATGCGTCATGGATCGCCTGTACCCATACGAGCCGGCGTCTACGCGCTGAGCCTAGGTTCGACCTAAAGACCTTTAGTTGACGTCATCATGTACGGATTGGAAGTGATCGCGGCGTCACGGAGCCGGTCCCGGCCGCCACACGGAGGTGGTGGCCGGGACCAGCTTTCAGAACGGCCAGTCGGCGTCACGCCCCGCCTCGAGCAGCGGGATCATGCCGAATCCGGCGTCGGTCAGCCCGCCGAACGTGTGCCGCAGCCCGACCCCTGACGGACCGTGGCCGTACCGGTATCCGGCGAGGTTCCATGTGTAGACCGGAACATTCGCCGGCACCGCCTGGGTCGGATCCGACCCGCGAGCGTCGAACCAGGCCTGCTCGTCGGTGACGATGACGACCCGGTCGTGGCCGCGGTAGTGCCGGCGCACCGCCTCGGCGGTGTTCGTGCCACCGAGGTGGCCGAACCGGTCGAGCACCCGCAGCACCGACTCGCTCCGGCGGAACTGCCACCGGCGCGCTGTCGGTGCCGAACTCCACCAGGTCCGCCGACGCCGCCCGCACCGCGAGCGCCGTACCGAACACCGCGGCCGCGTCGGCCCGGGTCAGCTCGGAGCGCGCCGAGATCGGGCCGAACATCGATCCGGACCGGTCGACGAGCACCAGCGTCCGCCCGCCCAGGGACGGGACGTTCGCCAGCGACGCCGACAGCGCCCGCTCCAGAGCCGCCGCCCAGCGCAGCGACGGCGCCGCCCGGTACGCCGACAGGTACCGCATCGGCAGCTGCCGCGACGCCGCGCACCTGCGCCGGGTCGGCCAGCCGAGCCGCGACCTGCTCGGCGACGTGATCCGGCACGCCGGCGTCGTCGAAGTTGCGCAGGTTGCGCAGCAGCGCCATGTAGCCCATCGACGGGATCACCGCCTGCCACGCCGCCGCGTCCAGCGGACCCTGCAGCCATCCGGCCAGCGACTCCCACGTCATCCCGGCCGCCGCCAGCCGCTGCGGATCAGCCAGCACCGCGCGCCGATCCGCCACCGGCAGCGCCATCAGCTCGGCCCGCGCGCGCGATCGTCGCCAGCCCGGCCGGCACCGAGCCGGCGCCGGTCGTGACGGCGGTCGATCGCGTAACGGAACAGCGCGCTCTGCCACGCGGCGACCGGCGTCGGCGTGAGTCAGCTCGAGCACGTCACCGAACCGCACCGACCGCAGCGGCGAGTCCCACTTCAGCAGCGACCGCTCCGAGTAGAGCCGCACCGCCGCGTCCGCGACGCCGCGCTTGACCGGCTTCGGCACCGCCCGACCGTGGGTGGCGAGCCAGTAGGCGAGCAGCTCGCCCGGCTCGTCCGCGCGCTGCAGCGCCGACGCGATGACCGCCCGGTTGCCGCCGGCGATCGCCGGCGGCCAGTCGGGCGGCGACGAACTCGGCGGCCGCGACCAGCGACGCCGAGCGCAGGTTCGCGCCGGTACGCAGCCAGCCGATCAGTCGCGCCGTCCAGTCGGGGTCGGACACCGCCAGCTCGCGCACGAGTGCGGCGAAGCGCGCGTCACGATCGGACGCGCCCTCGTAGAAGGTGTCCTCGCCGACCATGTTGGTGACCGCGAGCAGGAACAGCTCGCCCTTCGCGTCCCGCGCGTAGCCGGGCGCGCCTTCGAACGTCACTCCCGAGGCCGGGACCTCGCTGCGGATCGGGCTGCGGGCCGTGATGCGGCGCAGTCCCGTCAGGTTGAACTTGCTCATTGCTCCTCCTCTCGATCGAACTGGTCAGTTGCTCGCGGGCCGCCCGAGAACCGAAGCGGCGACGGTGTTGCGGATTCGAACCGCTGGATGCCAGAAGTAACCGTCATCTGCGCACCGGGTCGCCCGCGAGCCGAGTCGTACTGATGAACACGTGTGGTGGTGGGCCGAGAACCAGATCAGCGAAAGCACCGTTATGCGCTCTGCCAACTGAGCTACGTCGTGGACTTGCGCCCGCGACGACCGGACTCGAACC
The DNA here is from genome assembly GCA_963737785.1 of uncultured Actinomycetes bacterium. Classification (GTDB taxonomy): domain Bacteria; phylum Actinomycetota; class Actinomycetes; order Mycobacteriales; family Jatrophihabitantaceae; genus CAVTTS01. The sequence continues at coordinate 163,907 of CAVTTS010000005.1, read as the reverse complement.
GGCGACACCATCCTCCTGAGGGAAGTAGCTCTCGCCTGCGCACCGGCCCACCACGTTCTTCACCACGCGATACCTCGCGCGGCTTGCCTCCCCGGCAGGACTCGAACCTGCGACCGTGTGGCTCGTAACCACGCGCTCTGTCCGCTGAGCTACGGAGAGATCGATACGCCTGTACCTCCGGCCGGATTCGAACCGGCACCGAACGGTTTCTGGGGCCGCTGTGTATGCCAGTTCCACCACACAGGCGCGCAGACAGCAGCTGACCCGCAAGAGCCGCCCGCGCCGGAATCGGCATCGGACGGCTCACGTCGCAGAAGCAATGTTCTACGTCGTGAGCGCTCCCGAGCGCGACCCGGATTCGAGTCGCAAGCCCAGGTTCACCGCACACAGCGTCGACCGGAAGCTGCAGCCGTGCTGCATCGGTGATTGCCTGCTGGTCACGCTGATCCCTCCCGTTCTGGCTCGTGGGTCGGCCGGTTCTCGCCGGCCGAGGAGGAACGGTACGCGGATCGGTCCACGGTGTCATCGGCTTTTCCGAGACGCTTCCGCCGACGAGTCGTCGACCGATGGGCTCGGCTTTCGGTCATCGCACGACGTGTCTCAGCAGCGTGTCGACCGCGCGATCCACGTCGTCCTCGTCGTTGCAGAGGTGGAATGACAGGCGCAACTGTCCGCCGCGCATGCTCGCGGCGATGCCCGCTTCGGCGAGCCGGAGCAGGGCAGCCGGATCGACCGCGAGGCTGACGATGGCGGAGTTGCCGGGGTCGAGTCCGGCTCCCGCGCGGAAGGTGTTGGCGAGCCCGAGGCTGTGTGCGTGCAAGGCGTCCACGCCGACCTCGTTCAGGAGATCGAGCGACTGAGCCTGTCCGACCCATGACAACCAGGCCGGCGAGACGTCGAAACGACGGGCGTTGGCGGCCAGGCGCAACGGCGAGCCGTAGATGCTGTCCCACGGCGATTCGCCGGCGTACCAGCCGGCGGTGTGCGGGGTCAGGTGGTCCATCGGCTCAGGTCGGATCGTGAAGAAGCAGGTCCCGCGCGGGGCGAGCAACCATTTGTAGCCACCGCCGCACGTGTAGGTGAAGCGATCGGCATTGATCGGGAGCCAGCCGGCCGCCTGGGTGGTGTCGAGGAAGATGCGCGCGTCATGGGCGGCGGCCGCGTCGACGAGAGCGTCCAGATCGATCAGCCGACCGTCGGCCGACTGGACCGCCGACACGACCACCAGGCTCGTCCGGACCGTGATCGCGTCGATCACCTGCTCGAGCGGCACCTCCCGCACCGACACCCCGCGTTCCTGTTGGACGAGGAACGGAAACACGATGCTCGTGAACTCTCCGTGCGCGGTGAGGACCTCGCTTCCGCGTGGGAGTGCGGCCGCGACGAGCCCCGCGAACACACTCACCTGGCTGCCCATGGCGACAGTGGACGGGTCCGCGCCGACCAGCCTCGCGTAGCCGGCGCGCGCCGATTCGATCGCTGCGTCGTAGTCGCGGGGATCGACGACTCCGGCGCGCCACTCGTCGACGGCCCTGTGCAGCGCTTCGACCGCACGGCGCGGTGGCAAACCCAGACTGGCGGTGTTGAGGTAGACGCCGTGTGGCGAGAACTCTCGACGCGCTTCGCGAGCCCGTTGGGACGACTCCATGGTGTGAATCCTCGTCTCCTCGATTGTGTCCGGAGCGGTGCGCCCGCTCATGCCCCTGCCGCCGCACGAGCGGGCGCCGAAGCACCGTCCGATGACAGCGGCGCTTTCCGCAACGCGGTGATCGAGATGATGTGCAGGGCCATCAGCAAGGGCACCGCGGCTGACGGCACCAGCGCAAGCGGCAGTTCGCTGATTGCCGCGCCGGACGGGCTGACGTGGATGAGCTGGTATCCGACGACGGCGCCGAGGCCCAGGGCGATGATGAGATCAGTGAGGCCGAGGGCGTTGAACCAGAGCCCCGCACGCCGTCCGGTTCCGCTGGCTATCTCGCGCGCGACTCGGGGCGCGGCCAGGCCGGCGGCGATGTCGCCGAGTCCCGCCGGCAACGCGAACAGCGCCGGGAGGTGGCCCTGCACCATGAGCAGCAAGAAGATCACGCCGGCCACGCGGAACGAGTGCGGATGGATCAGGCGGCTCACCATGCCCGGCGCGGCCAGGGTGCGAGCCACGATCGGAATCCGGCTCAGGGCCAGTAGCAAGGCCAGGAACCCGGTGACCACAACGGGCAGCCAGGGAACTCCGTGTCCGATCCGCGAGTGGTAGCCGTCGTGGCCGGCGATCACCCCGCTGGCGATGAACCAGCTCGCGAAGATGGCGCCGGACGCGCTCGCGAGCAGTGCGGCCGCGCGTCGTCCGAGCCCCGCGCGTTGTGCGCCCTCGAAGAGAACGATGCTCGTGGCGAGCGGGAACGCGGTGATCTCGGCGATGGTCAGTAGCCAGATGTAAGCAGGTGCGTCATACATGAGTACCTCCAGTTGGTTGCGCGCGCCGTGCGGGCGTGCTCGTGACGGGTTGGACGAGCGGGCGTCGGTTGGGACGGCAGGGCGATCGCGACGCCGAGGGTGCCGCCCACCAGCCGGGTCGCGTCGTTCACGGCTGAGCGGACGCCGGAGGTCTCGGTGCGGACAGGATCGGAGCTCGTTTCGTCATGCTTGAAAAAATAAAGCGGCTGAATTTCAAAGTCAAGCGAATAGTTGAAAAAAACAAGTTCCACTACTAAGGTGAACGCCGTGAAGAGCTATCAGCAGTACTGCTCGGTCGCGCGAGCGTTGGATGTCGTGGGCGACCGCTGGATACTCCTGATCGTCAGAGAACTGCTGACGTTCGGGCCGAGCCGCTACAGCGATCTCCAGCGCGGCCTGCCCGGGATCGCGTCCAACCTGCTCGCCGAACGGTTGCGGGCGATGGAGGCCGACGGCTTGATCGAGCGGCACGATTCCCCGGCTCCGGTCGGGACGAACCTGTATCAGCTGACCGAACGGGGCCGGGCTCTGCAGGACGTGCTGCACGCACTGTCGCGGTGGGGGCTCGGCCTCATGCCATCGGGAGCCCAGGAAGGCGACGCCGTACAGCCGCAATGGACCGCGCTCTACGCCGGAATGGATCTCGCGCCGCACGTCGAGGGCGACGGTCAAGTTGTGATCGGCGTCGAGTCCGGCGGCGAGGCGGTGCGCACGATTCTGCGCCACGACTCGTTCGAGATCCGTCGCGGGTCGGTGCCGGAAGCCGATGTCACCGTGTCGGGTCCGCCCACTCTGGTCGGCGGCGTCGTGACCGGATTGCTGACGCCGAAGCAGGGCGCCGCCCTCGGTGCCGAGATCACGGGTTCGGCCGCGGTCCTCACCGACCTGCACCGTCGCTCGGCGCGGTCCGGCGCGAAGACCGGCGGGCGCTCATGACCTACAGCGAATCCGACCTGGTCGCCACGATCGAGCGCCTGACCGGTCGTCCGATCGGCGAGCTGAGCCAGGCGGATCGAGACCGGATCGACCAGTACCACGCCGGCGGTCGGGAAGCGGTTGATCGGCTGGTGCCGGGCCTGCGCCTCGAAGCGGGCCGGACGGTGCTCGACGTGGGATCCGGGTTCGGCGGTCCGGCGCGGCAGGTAGCCCGCCTCACCCGAGCCACCGTCGTCGGGGTCGACATCGCGGAGGCGTACGTCCAGGCCGCCCAGGCACTTACCGAGGACGCGCTGATCACCTTTGTTTGCAGCGACATCGCGGGGCTCGAACGTAACGACTTCGACGCGGCGTACACGATGCACGTCCAGATGAACATCGGCGACAAGCTGACGTTCTTCCGCGACATCGGCCGGCACCTCCGGCCCGGAGCTCGGCTGGCGATCTTCGAGGTGTGCCGCGGCGCCAACGGCCAACCGTCCTTGCCGTTGCCGTGGTCACTCGACGGTACCGACAGCCATCTCGCGAGCGCCGACGAGCTGCGCGACACGATCCGGGCCGCTGGCTTCGACGTCGTCGAGTGGACCGACGACACGGGCTGGATCCGCGAATGGTTCGGCCGGATCCCGAAAGGCGGAGCCGGAGACGCAGTGGCCACGCTGCCGGCGATCCTCGACGACGGCCCACTGCGAATGATGAACTTCGCCGCCGGCGTCGCCCAGGGAAGCCTCACTCTGCATCGAGGCCTCTTCACGCGCGTGGCGTAGTCGTCGCTCAAGTAGCACTTGTGCTAGCGTGCCTCTATGACGACGACAGGGTTGCGAGAGTTGCGCCAGCAGGCCAGCGAGCTGGTCCGGCAGGCCGAGGCCGGCGAGACCATTACAGTCACGGTGTCGGGGCGCGAGGTGGCCGAGCTGGGTCCCGTGCGTCGCAACCGTTGGCGACGAAGCGCCGACCTCAGCGAGTTGTTTCGTGGGGCAGCCGACCAGGATTGGGCGTCGGATCGGGACGCGGTCGACGGCACGGTGCGCGACCCGTTCACCCGATGAGAGTCGTCCTGGATACCAGCGTGCTGCTGGGTCCCGATCCCGAATTGATCGATGCTGACGTCGCAATCTCGGCGATCTCGGTCGCGGAGCTGCACTTCGGTGTCCTCGTGACAACTTCGCCAGCGGTGCGCGCCGAGCGGCTCCGTAGGCTGACTGTGATCGAAAAGACCTTCGACGCGCTACCAGTCGACGATTCGGTGGTTCGTGAATACGGCCGATTGGCCGCGGCGGTCGTGGCGGCGGGGCGCCAACCGCGCGTCGTCGACCTGCTCATCGCCGCGACCGCGGCCGCTCACGAGGCGACCTTGTGGACGCGCAACACCAGCGATCTGTCGGGCCTCGAAGATCTGATCGACATTCACGAGCCCGCGTAAGAGTATTTCGAACGCGTACCGCGACCAGCTTTACAAGACGACGACTCATCGTCAATCCGGTTATCCACAGGGCTAAACGATCTTCGCGAATTTTTCCTAGCCTCGCAGAATGCGCACGTGGATCAGACTTGCCTTTCTCGCTGTAACGGCCACCGTCGTGTCCGCCTGCGGGATCTCGATGCCGGGTCATTCGGCGACATCGCGGTCCGTGCCGCGCTCGTCGGCTTCACCGACCAAGTCCCAAGCGCTGCCGCCGCCGATGACGTTGGTATGGCGATCAAGCGGCTTCACGCCCCGCTCGCCCGTCCACGTAATCGGTTCCGTCGCGGTTGTATACGGCTCGGTCGGCGATCAGCTGTTCCTGTTCGGGCTGGACGAAACGAGCGGAGTGACCCGATGGCAGGTCCCGGCGTCCGGCTCGTCGATCGCGCCCGCGGTCACATTGGACGTGACGACCATCGGCGGCCGGGTCGTGTTCTACGGCGCGACATCCGCGGCCACCGAGAACGTCGCGCGGATGCAGGCTCTCGACCCGGGCACGGGCGTCATCGTCGCGTCGTCCAGCCCGCAACGATGGGTCTCCGCTCCGGTGTCCTGTGACTCCGCACAGGTCACCGCCTGTGCGGGCACCGAGGTCGGAGCCGGCGGGTGGTCAGCCTTCGTGGTTGACCTGAGGACTGGACGTACGACGCTTACCCAGGGCGTGCGCCCGTTTCGGCAGGTCGGCGATGAGCTGGTCGACTCACTTGCTCGATCGCCGGAGCAGTTGTCGCGCCTGGTCAATGGCCGCGCGGTGTGGACGGTGCCGTTGGCCGATGCGTTCGGGGCGACAGCCACGTCGGACGACGGGTGGGACTTCCAGACCTTCGCCGGCGCTGGCGTGGTCGTCGGAACTGTGCTGCGCACCGTTGGCGTCGACGCCGCGTACGGCTCGAGCCTCGACCTGACTACCGCTCCGTCCACCGCGGCCGTCTCGCTCGCTACCGGGGCGACCGTCTGGCACCAGTCGGGCGTCTCCGTCGACTGTCTCGGCGCCGTCCGATCGAGCGCTCCGGATGGCGCGAACGCGCCGATCCGGTGCCGCTACACCGGAGGGATGTCCGTGGATCCAACCGGGGACATCGGCGTGACAGCCGACTACACGGTCGCGCTGGAGGGCTACGACCCCGCGACGGGTGCGACGATCTGGACGGCCGATTTCGGCAATGACTTTGCGCTCGTACATTCCGACAATCCGCTACCTCTGTTGCAGGACGATCAGGCCGTCGTGACCACTCGCCGCGGAGATCGCGTCTGGGTCGACCTCCGCACGGGCGCTCAGCAGCCGGCGTCCGATTCGGCGATCTACTGGTGCCATTCGAATACGGCCTACCAACAATCGCCGCGCCCGACGACCGCCGTCGACGTACCCAACGATCGCCTCGGCTCGGTCGAATATCCCTGCCAGCCCAGCGGATTGCAGGTGAGTCGCTACCCGAGCGCCGTCCCGTCGGCGCTCGGCGAGCGCGTGGGGAACGCCGTCCTCATCGCCACCTCGGACGGCGTCGTCGCCCTCACCGGGCGGTGAGCGCGGTGCCGACGCTACGAGCCGAACTGGCGCAGGATGACGTCCTGCTGGCCGACCGGCTTGCTCCAGTCCGTGCCGACGAAGTACGCCGACGCGGCACTGTCGGCGACCAGGGCCGCGGGCATGAATGTCGGGCCCAGGACGGACAGGTCGGCCGAGAAGACGTGTGTCCAGGCCGAGCCGTTGTACTGCCAGGTGCTCGTCGCGCCGTGCAGGCTTCCGACGACCCATGCGACACCGGGCGCCGCCGGCGAGCCGGACAGGGTGAAGTTGACGACGTCCGGCGACGGCGCCGCAACCGCGGACCACGCACCGTCCACCCGCTTGTAGATCGTCTGGTTTCCGTCGGTGACCCACACCTGGTTGCCGACGTTCGCGATCTTGCCGTAGCCGAGGGCCAGGTCGCTCGGCAACCCCGTCGTGATGTCGCGCCAGGCGGTGCCGTCCCACTTCAACACGACCTTGTCGGCGGCGAAGTCCGAGCCACATTCCCCGGCGACGACTGGATATCCGCCCACGAACACGACCCGTCCGAAGCTCACGCCATTGGTGGTCGGGAAGGCCGAACGGCATCGAGCCGGCAGCTGCGCCTGCGGGGCCTGCGCGCCGAGCATCTGCGTCCAGGTCGATCCGACCCGGTGCAGCAGCACGGCGTAGCTCGCACCCGCCTGGCTGTCGATGTAGCTGCCGGTCGCGTAACCCTCGTTCGCGCTGACGCCGAGGTATTGCGTGATCTGCAGATTGGCGAACGTCGTCGCGACCGTCGACCAGCTCGAGCCGTTGTAGTGCCAGGCCACCGATTGGTTGCCACTGCCGTAGGTGCCGAACGCCCAGAGGTCGGACGTGGAGCTACCGCCGATGGTGATGGCCTGCTGGTTTCCGGGCACCGTCGGCAGGACCGAGCGCGTGCACACCTTGTGGACGCAAACCTGCGCCACGTTGACCACGCCGCCGCCGGAGAAGATCTCGTCGCCGACCGCGACCGCGGTCGGACCGTCCGCCCAAACATCGAACAGTCTCGACGTCTGCGCGGTGGGATCGGTCGTCGAGGTGAGCGCATTCCATCCGACCGAGCTGGCCTGGGCCGTCCCGGCGAAGGCGAGCACCAGGACCCCGAGCAGCACAGCACCGAGCCCCGTTATCGCTTTCATGTCTTCCCCCGTTTGGCTGGACCTTCGTCACGCCATGCCGGGATCGTAGGCGTGAACGGACGATCTGCCAATAGCGGTCCAGCCTGGGCGATGTCCCCCAGATGTCGCCGGCGCAGACCTCGGCGTCACGGATCGTGTTCAAGTCCGGCGCGCGGTTGTCGATCTTGAACGCATGACGATTGCCGTCCGCGAGTCGCGCCACGCTGCCCGCATGGCGCCGGCCGATCACGCGGCGGAACTGGACGAAGTCCGGCGGGTCGCCGCGCTGCTGCGCCTGGGCGTCCTCGACCAGCCCCGCCGTACGGACCTGGACGGGTTGGCGCGGCTGGCCGCCTACGTCTGCGGGTCCCCGACCTCGGCCATCAACCTCATCGACGCCGACCGACAGTCTTCTGCGGCGGCCTTCGGCTGGGCCCCCAGCGACGTCGCTCGCGAAGACTCGATGTGCGCGGTCAGCATGGCCAGCCGCGATGTCAGCTACACCGCCGACGCATCCACCGACCCGCGCTGGTCGGACAGCCCGTTCGTGACCGGCGTGATCGACGACGTCCGCTTCTACGCCGCCGCTCCACTCGTGCTGACCGGTGGCGAGATCGTCGGGACGCTCTGCGCGTTCGGACCGCACGGACAGGAGTTGAGCCGCGTCCAGATCGAGCTACTGCGCGATCTCGCCGAGCAGGCGGTGCGGCTGCTCGAGCTCGACGACATGACGACCCGGCTGCAACGCGCGGCCCTGCGCGACCCGCTCACCGGTCTGCCCAACCGCGCGCTCTTCGAGGAGTCGCTGCAACTGGCCATGGCGCGGTTCGCACGTGGTGAGGCCAGCCCGTCGGTCGTCTTCATCGATCTCGACGGCTTCAAGGCGATCAACGACAACCACGGGCACGCGGTCGGTGACGAGCTGCTCGCCGCGGTCTCGACCCGGCTGCTGAAGACGCTGCGGGGCTCGGACCTGCTGGCCCGACTCGGCGGCGACGAATTCGTCGTGCTCTGCGAGACCCAGAATGTGGACGAGCTAACCCGCCGGCTCCGCGCCGCCTTCGCGACTGCGTTCGAGTTGTCGTTCGGACCGGTCGAGGTCGGCGCGTCGATCGGTACCTGCACCGCCCGGACCGGCTCCGACACCGACCTACTGGCCGCGGCCGATGCGGCCATGTACGCGGACAAGCACCGCCGGCGCTCGCTGGCCGCTGCCCTGCGCGACTGACCCGGCGGGCGCGTCAGTGGGCGATGACGACCGCCACACAGACGAAGAGCGCGCAGATCGTGAAGATGGCGAACGGGCTGGCTACGCCCGTACGGGTCAGCGCTTCACGCCGCAAACCTCGTACCCGCGTTGGTCGACGTGACCCGGACCCCGAGAATTCGACCTGATATCTGGACGTGCGGAACGTCTTGCGCGTACGTCGAGCCACGATGCCCCGTCGCCCTTTGCGCATGCGCACCGGTCCGTACTTGTGGCGCCGGTTCCGTCGCAACGCGGTGGCGAGCTTCACGGAATCGCCTGGATGGAGCCTCATGCGTTCCTCGAATCCGATGCGTCCGCCGGACGCGTCGTGTCGTGGTCGTACGAGCGGTGGATCGAGCGTATCCCGCGAACCCGTCCGGGGCTCCGATTTATCCTGGCGACGTCGGGTTGGGGACGGCGGGCGGCCGCGGCTAGCGTGACGCTGTGGACGTCGAACGCGGGCGCATGCGCGGCCTGCCGTGGGCGGCGGTCGGGAGCGGACGGCCGATCGTCGTGCTGGCCGGCCTATCGCCGACGACGGGCGTCGACGGGGACGGCTTCGTCCGCGCCACGCTGTCGCCGGTTCGCAAGCTGGCCGATCGGCGTCGGCTCATCGCGATCAACCGGCGCAACGGCCTGTCCGACGGGCTCACCATGGCCACGTTGGCCGGAGAGCATGCCGACGCGTTTCGGGACTTCTTCGACGGGCCGGTCGACATCGTCGGTGCCTCGACCGGTGGCAGCATCGCCCAGCAAATTGCGGCTGATCACCCCGATGTCGTCCGTCGCCTCGTTCTGCTCAGCAGCGCGTGCCGGCTGGGTCCGCTCGGACGAGAGCTGCAGGCCCAGGCGGCCCGCGAGCTGCGCGCCGGAAACACCAAGCAGGCGGTCGCCGGAATCGCGCGCGCCCTCGTCGAACCGGACGGTCCGCTGACTCGCGGCCTCGCCCGCGCGGCCGAAGGCTTCGGCGGGCTGATCGGACCGCGACTGCTCGGCGGCCCAATCGCGATCGCCGATCTCGTCGCCACGATCGATGCCGAAGACGGCTTCGATCTCGCCGATTGTCGGAACGCGATCGCGGCGCCGACGTTGATCGTCGCCGGCGGTCGCGATCGCTTCTACAGCCCGGCGCTGTTCAACGAAACCGCGCGGCTGATCCCGAACAGCCAGCTGGTGATCTTCCCTGGACGTGGGCACATCGGCGTCACCCGCGATCGTAAGGCCCTCGCGCACATCGAGGGATTTCTCAGTTGGAACCGCGGGTGATGTCGCGCGCCGGGATCGACTCGGCGAGAGCGGCGCGCGAGGCCGGCGCGTCGAACGGGTCGGCGAAGTACTGCGTCTCGTGCACGACGTGGCCGTCGGCGAATTCCATGATGCTCACCGAGTAGGTCGGCGCGCCGTCGTAGGTGATGACGCACTCGCTGACCCAGAGGTCGGCGGTGCCGCTGATCCGCAAGACCGTGAAGTGGCGACTGGCCGGATGGCCACCGCGCTGGGCCGCGATCGTCGCGCGACCGCGAAAACGCTCACCGGACTGCGGGTAGTGCAGCAGCGCGTCCTCGGCGTAGATCGCGTGCTCGCGGTCGACATCGCCCTGCTCGGAGGCCTGCCAATGATCGACGATTGCGGCCCGAGTCATGCCATCCACGTCCATTTCGGAAACCGTCCCATCAGCGCCGATCGCGAATAGGCGTCCGCGACGTCATCCGCGCTCGCCCTAGTCAGGCAATCCAATCGCACGGCTCTGAACTCCTTGACATGTCCACGGGCGGCGGTCGAGCTACTGGCGGCAGCCGGAGCTGTCGGCCACGGCGATGCGCGACGGTTGGATGCACTCGGGCAACCGAGGATTCGTCGACTCCGACGGGTTGTGTTCATCACCGGACGGTCGAAGGATCTGATCATCAATGGCGGTCTGAACGTGTATCCCGCCGAGTGCGGGAACGCCAAAGCCCGTCGGACGTTTCGCGGAGCACGTCGAAGCCGTAGCCGGCGCGCGGCCGCTCGGCAGGTGCGGACCGGCACCGACCCAGATGGCCACGCACAACCGGCTGGGCAAGACGGCCCCCAGGTGCTGCATGTTGCGGTAGCGCAGCCGGATGCGCAGATCCGCGACCCGCCGCTCGACCGTCTCGATCACCTGACCGTGCTCAGGTGGCGAGAGCTGATCATGCGACAGCCAGTAGCTGTTGTCGCCGGTGAAGACGAACGCGTCGGCCGGTTCGGGCATCGGCGTGCCCCTTCCGGAAGTGGCGGCGGGTCGCTCTTGCTCTCGCTCGCCGTCCGAAAACGTGGCGATCGGGCAGACCCGCCGCCGTGATCACCTGACCCGCTCGATGACCCGGTTCGGCGGGATGTATTTTTCGGTGACTGGGGCGACTCGTCACCACCGAAGCGACCGCCGCCCGGCTACGAAGATGAGGCGCAATGACCGGCATGCACTCGGATCCCGAGAAGCTTTTCCAACTCGCCGATCAGGTCCTCGGTGAGCCGCTCCAATACATGACCCGCGCCCATCAGACCTTGACCGGTGGGTACTGCGACATCGGCACCATCGACTTCGGAATCCTGCCCGGTCCGATCATGGTCGGCCCGTACAACACCGCAAAGGACGCCTTCGGCACCGCGGTCGGGCAAGCCGCCGACCTGATCAACGGGATGGCCACCGGTCTGGCCGACGTCGCGAAGGTGTACGGCGCCGCCGAGTCGGCCAGCGATCTGAAGGCACCGAGCGTGCAGCTGTCCGACGCCGGCCTCGGCTCCTCCGGCGGGATCGGAAACATGCCGGCCGAGGGAATCACGCTCGGCGTCGAGGTCCTGTTGTACGCGACGTTCGCCGCCATCGCCGGGGTCTTGGATGCGTGCGCGGCGCTCACCCCGGCCGCACTGGTCGCGGTCGCCGCCTGGGAGGTCACTCAACCGATCGACAATTCCATCACCGGCGCGATCAGTGGCTGGCAGTCGGCGAAGCTGGACGTGAATGCCTCGAAGGACGCGCTCGACGACGCCGTCAACCACATCAGCGACGGCTGGGCCGACGACGACTCGGCCCGCCCCGCCTTCGACAGTTGGTTCCGGCAGTTCGATCTCGACCTCGACCAGCTCAAGGACGGGATCGACCAGATTCCCGACAAGCTGCAGGACGCGCTCCAGGAGATCCACACGATCCACGAAACGTTGTTCGTGGCCGCGATGGTCGCGTTGGCGGCGCTGATCGCGCTCACGTGCATGGATTGGGCATTCGGCGCGCCGGAAGCGGCCAAGATCGCGACCGGCATCGGGCTGAACACCGGCGTCTGGGTGTCAGTCGTGGCGATCATCAGCGTCCTGGTCACCCTGACCGGCACGATGATCGACATGGGCAGCAAAGCGTCGGGGTTCAACGTCACCAAGCCCGGCGACCACACGGTCCCGAATTTCCAGGACGCCACCGTGCAGATCGACTGGGATCCGATCCCGAAGCCCTGACCGGCCGCGAGCGCGGTGAGATGCAGTCCCGACCCTCCGTGGTCGCAGACGATCTACGGTGGACGCTCGACGTGAGTGACGTGCTGATACGCGATGTACCGGACGACGTCCTGGCCGCGATCGACGCCCGAGCGGCGAAGTTGGGCATCTCGCGGGTCCTCTATGTCGACAAGGACTTCGACCTAGTCGCGGCGGTGACGGGTCAACTCGTCGAACGTCTCGAGCTGGCCGCTCGATCTCGTAGGCGATAGAGGTCTTCGCCGGCTTCGTGGACGACGAACGTGTCGGGGTCGGCCTCGAACTCGGCGATATTCACAGACGCGGGGTCGCGGTAGTTCAGGTTCGCACCGCGGACGACGTGCTCGGGAATGCCGGTCGCGAGGGTGACGGTGACGCGGTCGCGCTCACCGTTGATCGCGTCCCACGTGCCGGCGCCGCGCAGGTGCGTCGAATGCGCGAGGACACCCCAGTGCAGGTGTTTGAACCGGTCCCACTGGCCGACGAAATAGTCGCGACAGTGATAGCCGATCTCGTCGATCTCGGGATGCATCGCCGCGATCGTCGTGATGTGCGGCGCATAGATGATCACTTCGCCGCCATCGGCCGTCACCGGCTCGACCTTGTAGAAGCCCTTGGCCGCCGTCCAGATGTCGTCGTAGCGGGTCGGGATGACTGACAGGATGCGGCGCACGGGCGCGTCCAGGTAGCGGATGTGTGTCGCGGCGGCGACATCGGCCGCAAGCGCCCACGCGTCCTCGGGCGATCCGAACGTCGCGGCGTGCAGGTCGCCGGCCGACGACGCCGTGACGAGGCAGAGCGCGAGCCGTTCACTCGGGATCATCGCGGCCGCCTCGTTGATGAGTGCCCGCACGGGCGTGATCCCGCGCGTCCCGATGATCTCGGCGCTGGTGATCAACGCGCCCAGCCAGTGGGAGAGATCGATGACCTCCTGACCGCACACACCGGGGAAGAAGTATTTGTTGCCGCCCGAGAACCCGACCACCTCGTGGGGGAACACCGGGCCGATCACGAGGGCGACGTCGTGCTCGACCACGGCGCGGTTGAGCTTGACGTCGACGCCGTGATGCAGCAGGCCGCCGGACAACTCGCCGATGCGAGCGGGAGAGATGCGTCCGAGCGAGACGAACGTTTCCGGGTCCCACCATTCGTGGTTGAGCACGGCCAGGCCGGGGTAGGTCTGCTCGAGCTCGCCGGGCCGGTACCCGATCCAGCGGGCCAGAACCTCTGCGTCCATCGGTGCGTGGGTGCCGAGCGCGACGAGCGCGGTCAGGCGCGTCACGCGCCCGGCGAGGGCCGCGTGCACCGCCTTGATCAACAGTGGCACCGGGCAGGTCCGCGTGCCGTCGGGGACCACGAGGCAGACGCTGCGCCCGTCCAGGTCGAGCCCGGCGAGCGACTCGGCCACGAATGAGGTGACCTGCTCGTCCGTGAGGACCACCGACGGTCCACCGATCTGCCGGACGCCCTGATCGGTCGGGTCGAGCCGGAGGGTCATCGTGCCACGATGCTCCGCCCTCGGCTCCGGTGGCAAACTGTCGATCAAGCGGGTCGGACGGGACGCGCCCAACATCGACGGGAGCGAGCGATGGCGGCGCTTCGTCCCCACCCCGACCGGTTGTTGCCCGCGGATCCGGGGGTCCGGGCGATCGCGCGGCGCCTGTACGGCGAAGTCCGGGCGCTGCCGATCATCTCGCCGCACGGTCACGTCGATGCCCGGGTGCTGCTCGACAACCAGCCGTTCGCCGATCCGGCCTCGTTGCTGGTGACGCCCGATCACTACGTGACCCGGTTGCTGCACGCGAGCGGCGTGCCGCTCGAATCGCTCGGCGTCGGGTCGGGCCCGTTGTCCGAGACGCAGTCGCGCGCGGCCTGGCGGACGCTCTGCGCGCACTGGGCGGTCTTCCGCGCAACGCCCGTCCGCTACTGGTTCGAGACCGAGCTGAGCGAGATCTTCGGCATCACGCACCGGCCGAGCGCCGAGAACGCCGACACGCTGTACGACCAGATCGCGACCTGCCTGGCCGCTGACGACTTCCGGCCACGAGCGCTGTACGCCCGGTTCGGCATCGAGGTGCTCGCCACGACCGACGACCCGAGCGACGACCTCGCCGCCCATCGCGCGCTGCGGGACGATCCGACCTGGTCGGGCCGGGTGATCCCGACGTTCCGGCCCGATCGTTATCTCGAACCCGCCGCGACGGGCTGGGCGTCGCAACTGGATCGGTTGAGCGGGGCCGCCGACGTCGACACCGGTGATTACCCAGGCTTCATCAGGGCATTGGCGGCGCGGCGCGAGTATTTCCGGGCGCACGGCGGGACCTCGGCCGATCACAGCCACCTCGACGTCCGCGCCGAACCGTTGGAACCGGCGGACGCCGAACGGATCCATCAGGCCGCCCGGGCCGGCGATGTGACCGCCGCGGAGGCAACCGCCTACCGGCGGAACCTCGTGTTCGAGATGGCTCGGATGTCGGCCGACGACGGGCTCGTCATGACGGTGCATCCGGCGATCTACCGCAATCACCACTCGCCGACCGCGCGACGGTTCGGCTCGGACACCGGTCACGACATCCCCGTGCCGGTCGAGTTCACCGAGGCGTTGCAGCCGATTCTCGAGCGGTTCGGCACACAGCCGAAATTTCAACTCGTGCTCTTCACGGTCGACGAGACCGTCTTCTCGCGCGAGATCGCGCCGCTCGCCGGCTTCTATCCATCGGTGTTCGCGGGGGCGCCGTGGTGGTTCCTCGACGCACCGGATGCGATGCGGCGCTATCTTGCGGCCGTCGTCGAGACCGCGGGGTTCACCCGGACGTCCGGGTTCGTCGACGACACCCGCGCCTTCTGCTCGATCCCCGCACGGCACGACATGGCCCGCCGGATCAACGCCGGCTACCTGGCGGGGCTCGTCGCCGAACATCGGCTCGACGAGGACGAGGCGATCGACACCGCCCGGGCGCTCGTGATCGACAATCCGCGCCGGGCGTTCCGGTTGTGAGTGGATTCCTTTCGCGGGCCGACGGCCGACCGGTGGCGCCGGTGCGGCACGTCCATCTCGGGCTCGGCAATTTCTTCCGGGCCCATCAGGCCTGGTACACCGAGCGGGCGCCCGACGCGGCCGACTGGGGGATCGCAGCTTTCACCGGCCGATCCGTCGCGCTGGCCGAGGCGCTGGCCGCCCAGGGCGGCGTCTACACGTTGGTCACCCGGGCGGCGGACGGTGATCAGTTCGCCGTGGTGAGCAGCCTGTCGGCCGCGCACGCCGCGACCGACCATGAGCGTTGGTTGGGCTATCTGGCCGACCCGGGCGTACGCGTGATCACCCTGACCGTAACCGAGGCCGGCTATCACCGGGGCCTCTCGGGTGGGCTCGACGCCGAATCCCGCGAGGTCCATCGCGACCTGCACGCGTTGCGGTCCGACGTCCGTGCGCCGGTGTTCACGGTCCCGGGCCGACTCGTCGCCGGCCTCTCGGTACGGCGGCGCGCTGACGCGGGACCGCTCACGATCGTGCCGTGCGACAACCTGCCCGACAACGGCGCCGTCACGGCCCGCGTCGTCGACGACTTCGCTCGTCAGCTCGATCCGTCGCTCGCGACCTGGATCGGTACGAGCGTCGAGTTCGCCAGCACGATGGTCGACCGGATCACGCCGCGCGTCACGTCTGACGACATTGCGGTCGTCGCCCGCTCGACGGGCCACGACGATCGCGCCCCGGTCGTGACCGAACCGTTCGCCGAGTGGGTGCTGGCCGGATCGTTCACGGCCGGCCGTCCCGATTGGGACGCGGCCGGCGCGACCTTTGCCGATGACGTCAGGCCCTTCGAGCAGCGCAAGTTGTGGCTGCTCAACGGCGCGCATTCCTTGCTGGCGTACGCGGGGTCGGCGCGCGGCCATCGGACCGTCGCCGCCGCAATTGCCGACCCGACCTGCCGTTCGTGGGTGGAGGAGTGGTGGGACGAGGCTTGCGCGCATCTGTCGTTGCCGGCTGAACTGATCACCGGCTACCGCGCGGCGTTGATGACCCGCTTCGTCAATCCCCGCATAGAACACCAGCTCGCGCAGATCGCCGCGGACGGTTCGCAGAAGCTCCCCGTCCGGATCCTGCCGGTGCTGCAGGCCGAACGAGAGCGTGGTCGCCTGCCGGGCGGAGCGATCCGGGTGCTCGCGGCCTGGATCGCGCACCTGCGCGGCAGCGGCGTTCCGGTCAACGATCCCCGCGCGGCCGAGCTGATCGCGGACGCCGATCGTCCGCTCGACGACGCCGTACCGCTGGTTCTCACCGCTCTCGCGCCGGCCATCGCCGACGACCGGGAGCTGATCGCGGCGATCGCAGCGCTCGTCAGCGAATAGGTATTCGACCCTCGATCGTGTCGTCGATCATTCTTTGTTGACCGCCCGCAATCTCGGCCTGACGCCGTTGTCGTCCGGCGGCAACGTCTACAGCCGGTTCGACTACCGCAACCTGGCAGGCCTGGCATTGGTTCGACTCCGGCCGCGCCACCGCCGAGATCGCCCGGGTGTTACGGCCCGGCGGGTCGCTGGCGCTCATCTGGAACGTCCGGGATCAGCGAGTGGAATGGGTCCGGCGGTTCGTCGACCTGATCGTGATTTCCGACGAGCACCGTGACCGCATCTACGACCCGCGGATCGGTCCGCCGTTCGGCCCGCTGAGTCGTTTCGACGTCGAATGGCAGTTCGAGCTGACGCGGGCGCAGCTCATCGAGTTGGCCTCGTCGCGCAGCCAGATCATCGCGCTGCCGATGGCCGAACGCGTCGAGGTGCTCGAGCGGGTCGGCCGGTTGATCGACACCGAACCGGAACTGGCCGGCGGCGGCCTGATCCGGCTGCCCTACGTGACTAGAACGTTTGTGACGCGACGGGACTAGGAACGGTCCGGCGCGCGGGCAGCGGAATGTGCGTCACGCGCAGCCAGACCTGGCTGCGGCTCACGCAGTGCACGAGCACGAAAGCGCCGATCAGGATCAGGACGTCGCCGATGCTGATGACGTTGCGGAACGGTAGCCAGTACGGCGTCGCGACGACGTCGCCGAGCTGGCTCAGAATCGGGTGCGCCACGATGCCGCTGTTCGCGAAGTTGGACGGGTCCACCGAGAAGCCGGCCGCCTCGAGGGCCCGTCGCGACGCCGGCAACGTCCCACCGTTCAGGGCGATCGTGATGCCGTTGCTCAGGGCGCCCGCGCCGATCAGGACGATCCCGGGAATGCGCCGGTTGACCCAGATCACGCAGGCGATCTCCGCATAACTCACGAGATGCAAGGTCGTGAGCAACGGCCGCGAAGCCCCCTCCAGCACTTCGGTGATCAGGATCTGCGCCAGCAACGCGGTGAGCAGCAACCATGTGTATCGCACGCGGATCTGGGCGAGCAGCGAGAAGTGGCCGCCGAGCAGGGGCACGGACGCCACGATGACGAAGAACATGAAGATCATGAACACGGCGGTGTCACTGCGCTCTCTTGAACGATGCTCGGGCGCCCAGCGCGCGACCGGAAGCGATGAGATCGACGATCTGCGCGTCGGCGGCGGCGAAATCACGGGCCGCACGAGCGGCCAGATTCGGAACCTCAGCGGCCGGCACCGGTCGTCCGATCAGGTAGCCCTGCAGCACGTCGCAACCCATCCGCGTCAGCTGTTCGGCGACCTCGACGGTCTCGACACCCTCGGCGACGACCCGCAGTCCGAGGTTGTGACCCAGGTCGATCGCGCTCTTGACGATGGCCGCGTTGTTCGTCGCGTCCAGTGAGGTCGTGAAGCTCTTGTCGATCTTCAGTTCGTTCACCGCGAGCCGCTGCAGGTGCGCGAACGACGAGTACCCGGTGCCGAAGTCGTCGATCGAGATCTGGACGCCGAGGGCGTGCAGATCGTCGACGGTATGCGCGCTCAGGCCCGGGTTCGACAGCAGTCGGCTCTCGGTGACCTCGAGGATCAGCCGGCTCGGCGCGATACCGTGCCGGCTCAGGCAGCGCCGGACGGTCTCGGGCAGCGTGATGTCGGTGAGCTGGCGGGCCGAGAGGTTGACGCTGGCGTCGAGCCGCAGGCCGACCTTGTCCCACTCCTTCAACTGGATGAGCGCGGTGTTCAGCACGCGGTCGAGCAGCAGATCGATGAGCGACGTGCTTTCGACGATCGGGATGAAGACGTCGGGCGCGATCTCGCCCAACTCGGGATGGTGCCAGCGAGTCAGGCATTCGACCGACGCGACCGCGCCGGACGCCATGTCGAACTGGGGCTGGAAGGCAACCCACAGCTGAAGATCGTCGTCGTCCTCGAGGGCCATGCGCAGGTCGGCATGCAGCCGCAGCTGCTCCGTCGAATGCCAGTCGGCGCTCTTGTCGTACACCGCCGCGGTGCCGCGCGACGACTTCGCGTCGTAGAGCGCGACGTCGGCACAGCGGAGGAGTTCGGACACCGTGTCGGCCTGCTCGGGCCCGAAGGCGATGCCGACCGAACAGCCGACGGTGAGCGTGACGCCTTCAAGGACGACCGGCCGCCGCACGGCGGTGCACAGCCGCTCGGCCAGGTCGACCGCCTCGGCCTCCGAGCCGAGTCCACGGGCGAGCACGACGAACTCGTCGCCTCCGAGGCGGGCGATGAAGTGATCGGGGCCGGCTTCGGCGCGCAGCCGCTCCGATACCGCTATCAGCATCTGGTCGCCGACCGCGTGGCCGAGCGTGTCGTTGATGTCCTTGAAATGGTCGAGGTCGAGCAACAACATGGCGGTCTGCCCGACCAGTTCGGCGAGCGCGCGGGTGGTTGCCGTAGTCAGCATCGTCCGGTTGCCGAGGCCGGTCAGGCTGTCGCGCAGGGCTTCCTGTTCGTGCCGCATGGCCATCGTCCCGGTGTGGTACAGCGCCGCGACAGGCATCAGCAGCAGCACGATCGCGAACGGCGTCCACTGCGTCGCGACGACCGCCAGCGGGCCGAGTCCGATCAGCGGGGCCGACGTCGTGATCTGCCAGGTGAGGTCACCGACGAGGACGCGGGCCAGGTGCATGCGGACGTGCAGCGAGACGGCGACCGCGACCAGGAAGTTGTTGACGAGCAGGAATGCGAGCCCGGCGATCAGGCCGGCCCAGACCGACGGCAGGCCGAGGTCGCGCGGGGGAGTGAACGGCACCCCCGAGATCGCGCAGTACACGGCGCGGGCGGTGAGATAAGCGAGGATGTACTGCGCGATGTTGAACAGCAGTTTCTTACGCAGGCTCTTGTGCAGGACGCAGTCGATGATCAGGCCGACCGACTGCGCGGCGATCACGGTGAACACCGGCGCGATCAACAGCAGGGCGAAGCCGAAGGCCGTCGAGATCGTGATCTCGTCGCCCGATTCCAGACCCCTCGAGACAGGAATCGGACGCAATTCGCCCGCGATGACGACGGCGACGATCACCGTCTCGATCAGCCACTGACCGCCGCTCATTCCCTGGCGGTAGGCCGGTATCGAGTCAACGAGTGCCCAGGCGACCAAGGGCGCCGCGAGCAGCACGATCGTCCACATGTATGCCGTGAGCACACGCGTGAACCCCGTGGGTTGATTCGATTCAGAGCTCGACACTGCTCCTCCATGAGGTGTCAGACCCGCCTGGCCGACTACGCCGTCGCCACTTCCGGCAATTCACGGCCAGGGCGACGACCTCCGCCGATCGCGGAGGTCGTCTACCGAGGACTAGAAGCGATGACCGGCCGGCACGAAGCCGTCGGTCGTGTCCTCAGCCGAGGTGGCCGTCACAACGACGCGGCCCTCTAGCCCCACTTCACACCAGCACCGCTGACGGCCACGAGGACGGCCAGGGTGGCAACGACGACCGGCGCAGCGCCGATTCGACGGATCATTTTCATTTAACGGACCCCTTCCGACGGAGTGCGTCCGGGGGTGGACGCACATCCGACTTATCGGCTCTCTCGCGGTCGAGTTGATCTAGTCCGGGCAGAAATTTTCCGCAGAAGGCTTAACAGGGAAAACCGGACCAGAGAGCGCGGAACGTTGCCCGGATGGGACGGACTGCGCGAGTGATCCGTATCACCTCTCGTCGGCTCCGGCTCGTCGCTCGGTAGGCGCAGCCGTTGCGTCACGCGGTGATTGTTCGGGGGTACGAGATGGCGAGTCAGATCAAGGTTCAGGACCCGACGGAGCGGGTCCTGTCGAAAGTGCAGGCGGACCGGCTGGCCGGGTTGAGCGGGCATCCCGCGGACGAGCTGGTCGACCGGACCGTCGCCCATCTGGCCGATGAATTCAAGTGGCAGATCGATCCGGACCTGTTCCGGTTCGAGCGCGTGTGCGGGAAGGTCGTCAAGGTCGATCCCGTCACCGGCCTGAAGTATCCGGTCGCCAACGCGACGGTCGACGTCCGGGACGTGGTGTGCGACTGGTACTGGTTCTTCCCGGTCGCCTTCCCGTGGTCGTGGGCGTTCCCGCTCGATTTCTGCCGCTCCGAGGAGGTCACCCGGACGACGACGGATTCGTGCGGCAACTTCTGTGTCTGGATCCCTCGTTTCGACATCGAGTGGGTGCTGCGCTGGCGCCGCGAGCGCATCTGCTTCCCCTACGTCCTGCGCCGTCCGACGATCGGTGACGTCCTGACGCCGCTGCTGCAGAACCCGGTCGTCCCGGGGCCGCCCAACCCGCCGGATCCGGCCGACCTGCTGGCCGTGCTGGCCGCGCGATCCGACCTGGTCAGCCAGTTCGGCGTTGGTGCGGCCGAGCAGATCCGACTCGCGTCCGCCGGTCGCGGATTCGGCGCGAGTTCGGCCCGCCTCACCGAGGTCCTGGCGACGCCGTCGATCCCGATCCCGCCGCCGGTTCCGTCGAGCCTGCGCACCCTGACGCGTGAGGACGCGCACCAAGCCATCGCCACAACGGCCGGTGGCGTCGCTTCGGTCGAGGGCAAGATCGATCTGGCTCGCCCGTACGGTCCGTTCGAGCGCTGCGTCGACATCGAGGTGCCCGAGTGGGTGCCGGTCTTCGAGGTCCCCGACATCGTCTTCGTCGTCAGTCAGGGCACCGCCAGCGGCGGTACCCAGGTGATCTACGACGGGGCGTTCGACGTCAACTGGGGCTGGGGCACGACCGAGGTCGAGCTCGATGTCGCCGACTACGCCATCGCGAGCCCGACGCCCGGCTGCGTGCCGGTCGTCGCCTGCGAGAACGAGGCCGCGATATACAGCATCGGGCTGATGGGTGTCGATGCCGGTTACTTCGACGAGAACAGCGGCTTCGCGCTGCTGATGAACCAGCCGAAGCCCGATCCGCTGCCGGCGTTGTCGACCGCGCCGTTCGCCGAGGCGATGCAGGTCTACGCCTGCACCCCGAGTTCGATCGGCGAGTTCTACCGGGTCATGGCCGCCTACGCCGACAGCGACGGCCTGACCAGCGAGAACCCGGACGGCACGATGCAACCGCTGCCCGCGGCCAGCTTCAGCCCGGCCAGTCCGATCAGCGCGACGTGGCAGGAGACCTTGCTGCCGCCGGCGTCGGGACCGGCCGACATCAGCCCGGTCGACAGCGACGGGTGGTATCGGGTGCGCGACGACCTGAACCCCGAGGGAATGATCCTGCAGTGGGAGCCGATCGACGGCGTCCATCGCCTGCACGTCCAGATGGGCAACGGCGTTCCGGGAGCGATCACGGCCGTCGCCGGTGCGGATTCGCCGACGCTCACGTTCGTGGTCGACAGCTCGCGGCCGGTCGTGAACTTCACGGCGACCGGGTGGCGGTACTCGACGGAGCCCGCCGGCACGTCACGTTCGTTCGCGGCCTGCCAGCTCATCGAGCGGACGGCCGGCCTCGACGTCGTCGTCGACCTGGCCTACACGGTCACGGCCAAGCACTTGTTCACCGTCGATCTCACGCAGGGCGGCTGTGGAACGGCGACCGTGATCAGCGCCGACCCGGCGTCGGCCGGTTGGCGCTACAGCGGTCCGTTCGACAACAGTGTCAGCGGGACGGCGAGCTACCTGATCCCGGGGACGCTGCCGTCCGGTTGCTACACGTGGACGCTCACGGCGTTCAGCCGGGCCTTCTCGCCGGAGGACCCGTACGGGCCCGACATCAACCCGAGTTCGGGTTCGGCCTGGAACGCCGATTACCCCTGGATCTACAGCGATCCGCAGCTGTCGGTCGCCGTCGTCGACGCGCCGTGACGTCCGGAAACCAGGCCCGCGGATTCGAGACATCCCGATGAACAAGGTGGACGCGGGTCCGACCCTGCGGTTCGCGGTGGGAGCGTTGGCCGTCTGGCGCGTGACCCATCTGCTGGCCGCCGAGGACGGACCCGCGGACGCCGTCGCCCGGATCCGTGAACGGCTCGGCGACGGACTGCTCGGCGAACTCGCCGACTGCTTCGCCTGCCTCAGCGTCTGGACAGCGGCGCCCGCCGCACTGCTCACGGCCCGCACCAGGACCGAGTTCGTCACGCACTGGTTGGCGTTGTCGGGTGCGGCCTGTCTGCTCGAACGCGTGGGCGCCAACGAGCAACCCCCCGCGCTATTGCTGACGGAACCGAGGGGAGATCACGATGGCCTGCTGTAACCAGCGTCGTCAGGCGGCTCGTCCGCGATCCGCGGTCCCGCCGCGGGTGACTGCGCCCGCCGATTCGGACGCCGCGCCGGCCGATTCGGACGCCGCGGCCGTCGCCCTGCGCTACATCGGGTCGAGGTCGATCCGCGTCCAGGGGCCGCGCAGCGCGCAGATCTACACGGCCGGCCCGGCGAAACGCGTGGTCCGGGTCGACGCGCGTGACGTCGATGCCTTACTGCGCACCGGTGTCTTCACGTCCTGAGCCCGGGGTTTGTGGCGGCCCAATGGTTGCTCTAGAGTAACCGTTACTCATGAGCAACCATTCGGCGGCGCCCCGCAAGAAGCCGGACGCGCACACAGCAGGCGTTCTCGACGCGGAGTCATTCGGCGTCTTCGACGCGGAGTCATTCGGCGTCTTCGACGCGCTCGGCGAGCCGGTCCGGCGGGCCATCGTCGAGTTGCTGCGCGACGGACCGCAGCCGGTCGGCGAGCTGGCCCGCCAGTTACCGGTCGGGCGCCCAGCGGTCAGCAAGCATCTGCGGGTACTCAGCGACGCGGGCCTCGTCCGGTACGAGAGCCGCGGCACCCGCAACCTGTATGCCCTCGCGCCCCCGGGGATGGTGGCCGCCCAACAGTGGCTCGTCCGCATGTGGGACACCGCGCTGACCAGATATGCCGAGGCCGTCGAGCAGACCGCGCCGGCGAGTCGCAAACCGCGCTAAGGAGTGACGACGATGCAATCCCTCCCGCCGATTCGCCGCGAGATCCTGGTGAACGCCGATCCCGCGACGGCGTTTGCCGTATTCACCGACGCGATCGGGACATGGTGGCCGCTCGTAGATCACAGTGTCTACGGCGCCGACGGCGCGGTGACCTTCGTCGACGGTCGGATCATCGAGTCCGCGCCGGGTCGGCCCGACGCGATCTGGGCCACGGTCACGACCTGGAATCCGCCGGCGGCTCTTGCGCTGCGCTGGCACCCGGGCTGCGATCCCGCGCGGGCCGGGCTGGTCACGGTGCACTTCCGCGCCGACGGACCGCGGACCCGGGTGCAGCTCGAGCATTCCGGGTGGGAGCATTCCGCCGATCCGGCCGCCGCACGCGCCGAATACGACGAGGGTTGGCCGGTCGTCCTCGAGGCTTACGCCGGCCACGTGAGCGCCGCGGCCGACGATGCGTGGACCTGGGTGGCGCTGCTGCACCGCCCGGGGGCCGCCGCGTCCCTCGACGAAGGGGTGTTCGACGACCCGCGCTTCGGCGAACACGTCGCGTTCCTCGATCGGATGCGGTCGGCCGGCTATCTCGTCGCGGCCGGCCCGCTGCTGGACGAACCAGGCGCCGGAATGACGATCCTGCGGCTTCCCGGCGTCGACCGGCTCGCCGATGCGACGGCCTTGGCGAGCGTCGACGACCTCAGCGTGGCGAGCGGGTTCTTCACCGTCGATGTGCGGCCCTGGCACGTGATCATGCGCGAGTGACCGCACTCGCGGCGAGCACGGCCGGGGCGAACGCGTCGGCGATCGACCGGTAGCCCAGCTCGTTCGGATGGAAGTGGTCGTCGGCGAGCTTGCCGCGCCACGACGACGGTCCGGTCCGGCGCATATCGATCGCGACGAGGCCGCGTTCGCGGACCGCCCGGGCGATCTGTTCGTTCACGTCGGTCGCTGCGCGGCGCGGTTGCGGCATCGTCGCGACGATCGCGCCGGACGGCAGTGCGTCCAGCAGGCGGGCGAACGTCGCCGGTAGGACGTCACGATGGCGGGCACTGAACAGGTCGTTCGACCCGACCAGCACGGTCACTACGTCCGGTTCGACGGCCTCGGCCCGAGCGAGCTCGCGCCAGACGGGTACTTGCTGATCGAGGACGTCCGCGGTCCGGGCGCCGCTCGCCGACAGGTTCACGATCTCGAGCGGGCGGCCGGCGTCGGCGAGCCGTTCACTGACCTGGTTCACCCATCCCGCGTCGAAGCGCGGGGCGCCGATGCCCTGCGACATCGAGTCCCCGAAGACGAACCAACGCCGACCCGGCCGCCGCAACGCGTCGACATTGGCATCGTGCCAGGCCCGCGCGTACGGGGCGATCTGGCGGTGCACGGCCCCGACGCCCCGGAACAGGCGCGCGCCGATGGTGACCAGGGCCGACGACGGTCGGCCGGTGACATTGGCGTAGTCCAGCGTCTCGCGCACATGTCGTCCAACGGGTGACGGCCGTCCCCGATTCCCGGCCCGTTCGGGTGATCTCCACATGCACCGCACAGGTCGGGCTAAAGAGATGTGGATCTTCGTCGATGTTTGTCCCGGAAGAGCTATGGAAGGCGAAATCCACGGCCTCTTTGCGTTAGGCGGTAATCATCAAGGAGGCGGCAATGAGTGCTGTGCGCCCATCGGGCGAACGGCGGCGTGCTATTTCGACGATCAAGAGGCGTGCGCGCCGGATCGTCGGACTGGTCGCGTCCATTGCCGTGGTCGGAATCGGGATCTCCGGCTACGTGGCACCCGCGGACGCCGATTACGCTACGGGCGGTTCGGGCCTCTACACGAATGCGATCGAGTGGTTCACCTGGGGCAACTACGGTGACGCGATCCCCAACGCCGGCATGACGAAAACGAACACCTTCGTCGTCGGTGGCGAGACGATGGACGTCACCTGCACGCTCGGAACCATCACCGACACGGCCAACAAGACCGGCAGCTATCTCACCGCCTACGCCTCGGGGAACTATCAGGGCGACGGCCTCGACGACCTGTACAACATCGGCGGCACTGGCACGAGCAACACACTCGACGCCGGCCTTTACACGCAGAACAACGACACGGTCAGCTTCAACTTCAATTGCTCGGCGACGCTCAACGGGGCGAACTTTCCCCTGGCCGGGATGGTGATGGCCGACGCCGAAAGCACCAACAACTCCGAATACATCCAAGCGACGATCCCGCCGTCGGCAACGTGGCGGATCATCGACCGGTACCGCAACGCCGCGGACAGCACTTGCGCGTCAAACAGCATCCTCGGCGCCTTGAACGCATCGAACCAGCTCAAGCTGACCTCGACGAACGAGTGCACCGACGGCAGCCCGATGGTCGTCGCCTACATGGACGGCGCAACCAGCGCGACCAACGTCACGGTCCACGGCAGCGGTCGCGAGGCGATCGCGCTGGGCGTATTCATGGCGTTCGACCACGGCGACGCGCCCGCGTCATACGGTGACGCGGCGCACGCCCTGCAGGAGACGTTCACGGGCGGCACGCTCGCCTCCGGGTCGTCCGGCACGCGGCTGAGCGATCCGTCCTTCGTGCTCGCCACCCCGACGAACCTGACGCCCCGACTGGGCTCGAGCGTCGACCCCGACGACCACGCGTACTACAGCGTCAACGCCGACGGCGACGACAACTCGGTGACCAACCCCGGAGGCGGCGACGACGAAGATTCGGTGACGGTTCCGGCCACGATCACGGTGCTGCCCGGCGACACGTACACGCTGAACAACGTCTCGTGCACAGGGCCCGGGACCGTCGGTGCGTGGATCGACTGGAACGAGAACGGGGTCTTCGACTCCGGGGAGGCCGCCCCGACGCAGACGTGCGGCTCCGGCACCAACACGGTGGACTTCAGCTGGACGGTGCCCTCGGACGTCGCGAGCGCGAGCCACTCGTACCTGCGCCTGCGCATCGGTCCGGACGCCGCCTCCGTGGCCAGCCCAACGGGCGTCGCGACCTCGGGCGAGGACGAGGACTACTCGTTCCGCATGGTCGTCCCGCAACCGGTTGCCACTGATGACACTGCGACGACGCCGTACAAGACGGCCGTCACACTCGCTCCGCTGTCCAACGACACGGCGGCGAGCGGGACGACGTTCGACCCGTCGAGCGTCCGGCTGTACAACGGCAGCGGCTGGGCGACGTCGGCGACGACGGCCGGTCAGGGGACCTACGTCGTCGACGCGGCGACCGGCCACGTCACGTTCACCCCGGTCGCGGGCTTCACCGGCACCGCCACCCCCGTCGCCTACCAGGTCACCGACTCACTCGGTCGCACGGCGCAGGCGAACATCACGCCTACCGTGACGCCCCCGCCGGCGCCGAGCGCATCGCCGGACACAGATACGACGGCGTACGACACGGCCGTGACGACCGACGTGATAGGCAACGACTCGGCCGGCGATCCTTCGGCGCCACTGCAGCCGGCTACGCTGCGACTCGTCGGTCCCGGCTCGACGCTGGTGACGACCCTCACCACGAGTGACGGGACGTACGTCGCAAACTCCGACGGCACGATCACCTTCACGCCGACCGACGGCGTGCAGGGCGTGACGGCCCCGGTCAGCTACTCGATCGCGGACGAGGCCCACCAGACGGCGACCTCGACATACACGGTGACCATCGGAGCACCGGCCTCGCCGGTGGCCGCCAACGACTCGACGTCGACTCCCTACAACACCGCGGTGTCCGTCGATCCGCTGGCGAACGACAGCGCCGGACCGACCCGCTCGCCGCTTGATCCGGCCTCGGTGCGGATCATGAACGGCTCGACGCCGGTGACGAGCCTGACGGTGGCCGGGCAGGGGACGTATGTCGTCGACACGGCGACCGGCCACGTGACGTTCACTCCGGTGAATGGCTATATCGGGACGGGCACTCCGGTCACGTACCGGATGGCTGATGGCAACGGCGCGACGGCGACTGCGACGATCACGGTGACGGTGAGCCCGCCGCCGCCCGCGACGACGAACGATTCGGCGTCGACCCAGCAAGGCGTTCCGGTCGTGATCAACCCGTTGAGCAACGACTCGCCGGGTTCGGCGGGTTCGCCGCTGGACCCGACGTCGGTGCGGCTGATGAACGGTTCGACGCCGGTCACGTCGTTGACGGTTCCGGGTGAGGGAACGTACGTCGTGAACACGACGACCGGTGACATCACGTTCACTCCGGTGTCGACGTTCACGGGGACGTCGACCCCGGTCACGTACCGCGTGACCGACGGCAACGGCGCGACTGCCACGGCGACGATCGCGGTGACGGTCAATGCCCCGCCGATCGCGAACGACGACAGCACGTCGACGCCGTTCAACACCGCGGTGTCCGTCGATCCGCTCGCCAATGACGGGCCGGGCCCGTCCGGGTCGGCGCTCGACCCGACCAGCGTGCGGTTGTTGAACGGTTCGACGCCGGTGACGAGCCTGACGGTGGCCGGGCAGGGGACGTATGTCGTTGACACGGCGACCGGCCACGTCACGTTCACTCCGGTGAATGGCTATATCGGGACGGGCACTCCGGTCACGTACCGGATGGCTGATGGCAACGGCGCGACGGCGACTGCGACGATCACGGTGACGGTGAGCCCGCCGCCGCCCGCGACGACGAACGATTCGGCGTCGACGCAGCAGAACGTTCCGGTTGTGATCAACCCGTTGAGCAATGACTCGCCGGGTTCGGCGGGTTCGCCGCTGGACCCGACGTCGGTGCGGCTGATGAACGGTTCGACGCCGGTCACGTCGTTGACGGTTCCGGGTGAGGGAACGTACGTCGTGAACACGACGACCGGTGACATCACGTTCACTCCGGTGTCGACGTTCACGGGGACGTCGACCCCGGTCACGTACCGCGTGACCGACGGCAACGGCGCGACTGCCACGGCGACGATCGCGGTGACGGTCAATGCCCCGCCGATCGCGAACGACGACAGCACGTCGACGCCGTTCAACACCGCGGTGTCCGTCGATCCGCTCGCCAATGACGGGCCGGGCCCGTCCGGGTCGGCGCTCGACCCGACCAGCGTGCGGTTGTTGAACGGTTCGACGCCGGTGACGAGCCTGACGGTGGCCGGGCAGGGGACGTATGTCGTCGACACGGCGACCGGCCACGTCACGTTCACTCCGGTGAATGGCTATATCGGGACGGGCACTCCGGTCACGTACCGGGTCGCTGATGGCAACGGCGCGACGGCGACTGCGACGATCACGGTCAGTGTGATCGCCCCGCCCCCGGCGACCACGGCCGACTCGACGTCGACCCAGCAAGGCGTTCCGGTCGTGATCAACCCGTTGAGCAACGACTCGCCCGGTGCGGCCGGGGCGCCGCTGGACCCGACGTCGGTGCGGCTGATGAACGGCTCGACGCCGGTCACGTCGTTGACGGTTCCCGGTGAGGGAACGTACGTCGTCGACCCGACGACCGGTGACATCACATTCACCCCGGTCCCCACATTCACCGGCGCGACGACCCCCGTCACGTATCGCGTGACCGACTCCAACGGCGCGACTGCCACGGCGACGATCACGGTGAGCACCAACCCGCCGCCGGTAGCCAACAACGACACCGCCTCCACTCCCTTCAACACGGCCGTGACGCTGAACCCGTTGACGAACGACACGCCCGGCCCGTCCGGTGTCGGCGCTCGACCCGACCAGCGTGCGGTTGTTGAACGGCTCGACTCCGGTGACCAGCCTGACGTTCGCGGGCGAAGGCACCTACTCGGTCGACACCACGACCGGCCACGTGACGTTCACTCCGGCCAGCGGTTTCATCGGCACTGCAACGGCGGTGACCTACCGGGTCGCCGACGGCAACGCCGCGGTCGCCACCGCGACGATCTCGGTCACCGTCATCGCCCCGCCGCCCGTCACCACGAACGACTCGGTGTCGACCCAGCAGAACGTGCCGGTCGTGATCAACCCGTTGAGCAACGACTCGCCCGGTTCGGCCGGGCTCACCGCTCGACCCGACCTCGGTGCGGCTGATGAACGGTTCGACGCCGGTCACGTCCTTGACGGTTCCGGGTGAGGGAACGTACGTCGTGAACACGACCACCGGTGACATCACGTTCACCCCGGTCCCCACGTTCACCGGCGCGACGACCCCGGTCACGTACCGCGTCACCGACGGCAACGGCGCGACGGCCACCGCGACGATCACGGTGAGCACCAACCCGCCGCCGGTAGCCAACAACGACACCGCGTCCACGCCGTACGAGACGCCCCTGTCGCTCGATCCGCTGAGCAACGACACGGCCGGTCCGTCCGGCTCACCGCTCGATCCGACG
The DNA here is from genome assembly GCA_963737785.1 of uncultured Actinomycetes bacterium. Taxonomy (GTDB): domain Bacteria; phylum Actinomycetota; class Actinomycetes; order Mycobacteriales; family Jatrophihabitantaceae; genus CAVTTS01. The sequence goes on along the minus strand of CAVTTS010000005.1, from coordinate 134,089 downwards.
TCGGTGCGGTTGCTCGACGGTTCGACCGCGGTCACCAGCCTCACGATCGCCGGTCAAGGCACCTACGTCGTCGACCCGGCCACCGGAATCATCACGTTCACTCCGGTGAGCGGCTATATCGGTACGGCCACTCCCGTCACGTACCGCGTCGCCGATGGCAATGCCGCGGTATCGACGGCCACGGTGACCATCACCGTGATCGCGCCGCCGCCCGCGACGACCAACGACACGACGACGACCCAGCAAGGTGTTCCGGTGGTCATCGATCCGTTGAGCAACGACACTCCCGGTGCGGACGGTTCGCCGCTCGACCCGACGTCGGTGCGGTTGATGGACGGCACGACCCCGGTCATGTCGCTCACCATCGTGGGCGAGGGCACCTACGTGGTCGACCCGACGACCGGCCAGATCACCTTCACACCGGTGCCGACGTTCACCGGCACGTCGACACCGGTCACGTATCGCGTGACCGACGGCGACGGTGCGTCGTCGACCGCCGTGATCACGCTGACGATCAACGGATCACCCGTGGCGACGAACGACACTGCCTCGACGGTGCAAGGCGCACCGGTCACCATCACCGTGCTCGCCAACGACCACGCCGGGCCCAGCGGCGCGGCGCTCGATCCGACGAGCGTCCGGATCATGGACGGCGGCACGCCGGTCACGACCTTGACCGTCCCGAACGAAGGGACGTATCTCGTCGACGCCACGACCGGCCGCGTGACCTTCACGCCGCTCGCGACGTTCGCGGGCACCGCGACGCCGGTGACCTATCGGGTCGCTGACACGAACGGCTCGACCGTGACGGCGACGATCATCGTGACCGTGACGCTGCAGCCGGCCGCCGCACCCGACAAGAGCAGCGTGGAACCGGCCAAGCCGGTGACCGTCTCGGTGCTGTCGAACGACTCGCACGTCGATCCGTCGACGCTCGAGCTCATCGACCCGAGCACGAACCAACCGGCCAAGACCGTAACGGTGGCCGGCGTCGGCACCTGGACGGTCAATGCGGACGGCACCGTGACGTTCGTGTCCGAGCCGTCGTTCCGCGGCTCGGCGGTGATCTCGTACCAGGTGGTCGGCGGCAACGGCAACACCGTCACGTCCACACTCACGATCGTGGTCGACGGGCTGGCCTTCACCGGTTTCGATTCGCTGAACGCGATCGAGTTGGCGATGCTCTGCCTGATCGCCGGCATTGCCTTGCAGGTCTTGACTGGACGGCGCTACACCGGGCGGCACGCCTACCGCATCTGAGGGCGGTGCGACCGTGAGCGAGCGAACCAAAGTCACAGGTCGTACACGTCGATGCCGGCCGCGATCGCGGCAGCTCGATAGGCCCGCGCAAGATCGGTCAACGACGAGTGCGCGTTGAGGCCACTCGGATTCGGCGCGACCCACAACCGCGTGGCCGGCCAGCGATCGGGTTGCGGGCCGATCGTCGCCTTCGGAAGTCCGAACGCCTGGCGGTAGGCCGTGACGCCGAGGATCGCCGCCACGGCCGGTGCGACCTGGCCGACCAGGCGGTCGAGGCGGCCGGCGCCCTCGACGAGTTCGGCGACGCGGATCTCGTCGGCGCGGGCGGTCGGGCGAGCGACCAGGTTGGTGATGCCGATCCCGCGTTCGACGAGGTGCGCGAGGTCGTCCGCTGAGTAGCCGGCACTCGCGTCGATGAGCCGATCGACGACGCCACCGGCGAACAGCGCCGGGTAGAAGCGGTTGCCCCGCCGGGCGAAATGGGCCTGGGCCGCCGCCGTCCACAGTCCGGGGTTGATACCCACGAAGAGCAACCGAACATTCGGCCCGAGCAGATCGGCAACGGTCGTGTCGCGGGCCGCTTCGAGCTGCGCCCGGGTGAACCCCACCGCCTCAGCATGCCGCTTCTTCATGGCCGGCGCTTCAGCGCCCTTGATGTGGGCTTGATGGTGCGCTGATGTCGGCCTGAGCGAAGTCGAGCGACCGTAAGGCGAACTCGCGGTTGGTTGTGCGGCCGCGTCCATCCGCCGACCACGACGAGGCATCCGCATGCAGCGACGAACCATCATCATCAACAGCGTCCTCGGCGTCGCGGTGTTGGCCGTCGCGGCCGGCAGCTACGCGGCCCTCGGTACGTCGTCGAAGGCCGCGGCCGCGACCCAGACGACGACCGTGACCGAGGGCGCAGTGACGTCTACGGTGTCGGCCAGCGGAAACGCCGTGAGCGCAACGAATCTCGGGGTCTCGTTCAACGGCTGCTCGGGCACGCTCACCTCGATCTCGGTAGCGCCCGGCCAGACCGTGACGGCCGGTCAGGTGCTCGCGACGATCGATACGACCTCGGCGCAGGCCGCGGTCACTAGCGCGAAGTCGTCGCTCGCCGTGGCGCAGGCGTCGCTCGCGAACTCGATATCGGCGGCCAAGACGCAGGTGACGGACGCGCAGCAGAGTTACGACCTGGATGTCGAGCAGGCCCAGGCCGCGGTCACCACGGCCGAGCAGGCGTATGCGGCGAACCCCTCGTCGCAGACGTCGTCGGCTCTGACCCAGGCGCAGAACTCGCTGGCCAGCACGAAACTGAAGGACAGCCAGCAGGTCACGAGTGCCCAGACCTCGCTGAAACAAGCCGAGGCGAGTACGACGCAAGCCGCATCGTCCGTGACGTCCGCGCAGGCGGCCGTCGCGACCGCCGCCGCCGACCTGGCCGGCTGCACACTGACCGCGCCGATCGCGGCAACGGTGATCACCGTGAACGGGACGGTCGGGACCGACCCGGGATCGGGGTCGGTCGCGTCGAGTTCCTCGTCATCCACGTCATCGACCAGCTCGTCGTCGTCCTCATCGAGCTCGTCGAACAGCTCGTCGTCGACGGCGGCCAGCACGGCGACATCGAGTGTCAGCACCAGCAGCGGATTCATCACGTTGGCCGACCTGACGAAGATCCTCATCCCGGCCACGGTGTCGGAGTCGGACATCGGCGCGGTGAAGGTCGGTGACGCGGCCACGGTCACGTTCGCCGCATTGACGTCGACGGCCAACCCCGGCGGCACGACGGTGGCGGCGACCGTCTCGCAGATCGACCTGACCAGCACCGTGTCGAGCAGCGTCGTCGACTACGGCGTCACGCTCGCTCTGACGACCGTCCCGGCGACGTTGCGACTGGGGCAGACAGCAACCGCGACGATCACGACGGCCAGTAAGACGAACGTCTTGCGGCTCGAGACCAGCGCGATCACCACGCGCGGGACGACGAAGTCCGTCACGGTGCAGGACAGCGCCGGTAAGACGACGGAGGTCATCGTCACGACGGGAGTCGCGGGCAACGGGACGACAGAGATCACCTCCGGGCTCACGGCCGGCCAGACGGTCGTGGTGCCGACGACCACGACGAGTTCGACGTCGAGCCTCGTTGGCGGGTCGGGTTCGAGCCTCGTCGGGGGAACCGGCGGCGGTCCGCCCGGTGGCTCGTGACCGGCCGAGACGACGAGCGGACGATTCCATGAGCGTCAACGGATCCCTTCGCTTCGCGGTGCGAGGTGTCGGCGCCAACAAGCTGCGGTCGCTGCTCACCACGCTCGGCATCCTGATCGGTGTCGCCGCGGTGATCGTGCTGCTGTCGGTCGGCACCGGCTCGAGCGCCGCCGTCAAGAAACGCATCGCCGCGCTCGGCACCAACACCCTCACCGTGAACCGCTCGGCGAGCGGCAACGGTCGAGCCGGCTCCGGCGGTGGTGGCGGCGGGTTTGCCGGTGGTGGTGGCGGCTTCGGTGGCGGGGGCGGCGGTTCCTCGTCGACCACCGGGTCGCGGACCTCGTCGACCGACCTGACGCTCGCCGATTCCGCGGCGCTGCTGACCACGGCCGCGTCGAAGGACGGAATCTCTGACGTCGCGCCGGTCGTGACCGCGTCGTCGGTGACGGCCGCCTACACCGGGGTGACCCATTCGGTCTCGTCGTTCGTCGGGTCGACGCCGAGTTACCTGACGATCAACGACGACACGATCGCCTACGGAACATCGTTCACCGACAACGACTACACCGACCACGACGACGTGGCCGTCATCGGGACGACCGTGGCCGACGACCTCTTCGGGTCGGCGTCGGCCGCTGTCGGCCAGACCGTCCAGTTCAACGGCAAGAACTTCGTCGTCCGCGGCGTGCTCGCCGCGAAGGGCTCGACCGGGTTCACCGACCAGGACGACCTGGTCGTCGCGCCGCTCACGTCGGTGCAGGACGAATTCACCGGCGTCGGGCAGAGCCTGTCGAGCATCATCGTGAAGATCAAGTCGGCGTCGTCGGTGACGACGGCCGAGAACGAGATCTACACGATCATGGACGCGCGGCACGACGTCACGTCGACGACGCGTGACTACACCGTCCAGAACCCGTCGTCGATCGTCGCTACGGCGACGAGCGCGACAAAGACTCTGACCGTGCTGCTCGGCGCGGTGGCCGCGATCAGCCTGCTCGTCGGCGGCATCGGGGTCATGAACATCATGTTGGTCACGGTGACCGAGCGGACGCGCGAGATCGGCATCCGCAAGGCCATCGGCGCCGGCCGAGCCGACATCGTCGTGCAGTTCGTCGCCGAGGCGGTGCTGCTGACATTCGCCGGGGCGGTGGCGGGCGTCGTGGTGGGTCTGATCGGCAGCCGCTTCACGATCGTCGGCGTCGTCCCCGTCGTCGCGCCCTGGTCGGTCTTCCTCGCCTTCGGCGTCGCGCTGGCCGTCGGGCTGTTCTTCGGTATCTATCCGGCCAACCGAGCCGCCGCCCTCAAACCCATCGACGCCCTGCGTTACGAGTGAATCGACCAAGGAACGGACATCATGACTGACCCCACCGGCGACACCGCCACCCTGCCATCGCTCAACGAGTCGACGGGTGACCCGTCCGCGAACGACAATTCCGCAAACGAGTACGACATCGACGACGACTTCGCGCCGCGACCGCGCCGCAAGCTCGGCGCGATGGGCTGGACGCTCGTCGCCCTGCTGCTGGCCGGCCTCGGGTTCCTCATCGGGGTGACCACCGAGAAACACTCCGGCACCTCGACCACGTCTTCCGCCTTCGGGGGAGCGGCGCGAGCGGGCGGCGGCTTCGCTGAAGGCGGCAACAACGGGTTTGCGGCGGGCGGTCAGCCGGGCGGGAACACCACCAACGGTACGACCGGCGGCACGACGACCGGAGGCACGTCGGCCGCGTCGACTCCGAGCGTGATCGGCACCGTGAGCAGCGTCAGCGGCTCGACCATCGGCGTGACGAACCTCGGCGGCACCAAGGTCACGGTCACGGTCACCGCGACGACCACGATCACCAAGGCGCTCGGAGCCGCTGATCTCGCCGTCGGCGACACGGTCGCCGTGACCGGCACCACCGCATCGGACGGCTCGGTGACGGCCATCAACATCGCGATCACAAAATCGTGATCATGCGACCAGGCAAAGGGATTCTCGTGATTCGACCGCGCGTGCTGCGCACCGGACTCGTCGGCGCGTTTGCGCTCGTGGCCACCTTGACGGCCTGCCAATCCGGCGGCTCGAGCAACGCTGCCGCCTCCGCGAGCGCGTCCGGAAGTGGGTCGGCGACGGCGTCCGGCAGTGCGAGCGCCGGCGGCGCGACGACCGGCGGGTCCGCTGGCCCGGCCCCGACGGGTACGTCCGGCTCGGCGGCCGCCGGAGGACCGAACGGCGGCGGGCCGAACAGTGGGCTCTTCCAGAGCGCGGCGGTTCAGGCCTGTCTCAAGGCCGCCGGCATCACCGTGCCGACCGCCGCACCCTCGGGCGCCGTGCCCTCCGGTGCCCCTTCGGGCCTGCCGACCGGTCAGCGGCCGACGGGCCAGCCGACCGGGGGCGCGCCGGGCGCCGGTGGCGGCTTGCCCGGGGCGAACTCGACGCAGGCCGCCGAGATCCAGGCCGCGCTCAAGGCGTGCGGCATCAGCCTGCCGACCGACGCCGGCGCGCGACCCACCGCGACATCGTCGTGAGCTGAGTTGGTCGCGAGCTGAGTTGGTGGCGAGCTGAGTGGTGGTGAGCTGGGTTACTCGTGCGAGTGGACGTGCGCGCGGTCCTCGTCCTCGAGTCGATCTCGGATGTCGCACAAGGCGATGAGTCCGGCGCGGAGCCCGGCGTATTCGTCCGCGCTCACCATCGCCATCAGCTCGCGGTCGATGGCCTGTACGCCCGCGCTGATCGCCGCCGCGGCGGCCCGGCCGCGCTCGGTGAGCTCGATGACCATGCGGCGCCGGTCGTCCTCGTTCACGGTCCGGTCGAGATAGCCGCGCAGGACCAGAGTGTCGATGAGTTGGCTCGCGGCCTGCTTCGACACTCCGAGCTGGCGGGTCAAGCTGCCGGCGGACCCACCGTGATTGCCCATGCCACCTAGGACGAATGCGCCGTTGCGGGGAATGTCGTCGAGGCCGGCGTGCGCCAACTCGTGCCGGATCGACGTGCCGTACGCGCCGCGCGCCGCGCGCAACAGGGCCGGGATGACCACGTCGTGGTCGTCGGGTTCGCTCATGGCTTCGACGGTAGTTGCGGTGGGGAAAATAGTCAATGAGATTGACAGTCATCAAGATTGACCACTGACGAGGGCTCGTCAGACGGATCTGCCATGGTGGTCGACATGACGACGTCGGGGAGTGGATCGATGATTACCGCCCGCGGCCTCGAGCCGCAGTTTCCGCACCAAGGCCGGCCCGGTCGATGCCGTGCGGGCCATCGACCTCGACGTGCGGGCCGGCGAGATCGTCGGCCTGCTCGGTCCGAACGGAGCCGGCAAGACCACGACCCTGCGCATGTTGACGACGCTGTTGATGCCGTCCGCGGGCCAGGCGTCCGTGGCCGGCTTCGACCTCGTCAAGGAGCCCCGCGAGGTGCGACGTCGAATCGGCTACGTAGCCCAGGTCGGTGCCGCGCCCAGTGCCGGCACGCGCGTCGGCGAAGAACTCGTGACCCAGGCGCGGCTGCAGGGATTGTCGAAGACCGAGGCCGCGGCCCGGCTGGTCGACCTCGCGCCGCGACTCGACCTCGGCGGTCTCGAAGGCCGGGCGCTGCTCGAACTGTCCGGCGGTCAGCGCCGTCGCTTCGACGTCGCACTCGGCCTCATGCACTCGCCGGTGTTGGTGTTCCTGGACGAGCCGACGACCGGCCTCGATCCGCAGAGCCGAGCGAATCTGTGGCACCACATCCGCTCGTTGCGCGACGATCTCGGCGTCACGATTCTGATCACGACGCACTATCTCGAAGAAGCCGACGCGCTGGCCGATCGCATTCTCGTCATGGACGACGGCCGCATCGTCGCCGACGACACTCCGGATGCGCTGAAGGCCCGGATCGCCGGCGACCAGGTCGTCTTCACGTTCACGGCACCAGCAGCGGCACCGGCGGACCTGTCGGAGGTGTCGCTCGGCGACCTCGCCGCCGCGGCCCGCCGCGCCGTCGAGGTGCGCGACGTGACCGTCGACGGCCAAGGGCTGCGAGTCGTCGTCGAGGACGGCGCCGCGTCGGCGCCGGCGCTGCTGCGGGCCCTCGATGCCGCCGGCCATCCGCCGGCGACGGTCACGATCACGCGGCCGTCGCTCGACGATGTCTTCCTGACCCTCACCGGCCACTCGCTGCGCGAGGAGACCGACGCGTCAGCTTCAGCAACTGCGGGAAACTAGGAGGATCCATAATGTTCACCGAGACATTCGTCATCTTCCAGCGGCAGATGCGCATCCTGCTGCGCAACCCGGTGTGGGTGTTCTTCGGGCTCACCCAGCCGATCCTGTACCTGGTGCTCTTCGGCCCGCTGCTCAAACGGGTCAGCGGCGGCGGCCTCGGCGGCAACGACTCGTGGCGGATCTTCGTACCCGGCCTGCTGCTGCAGCTCGCGATCTTCGGCGCCGGGTTCGCGGGCTTCGGGATCATCCAGGAGCTGCGCGAGGGCGTGATCGACCGGCAACGGGTGACGCCGGCCCGGCGGTCGTCGCTGATCTTCGGGCGCACGCTCGGCAACATGGTGACGATCGGCGTGCAGGGCGCGGTGCTGATCGTGGTCGCGCTGCCGTTCGGCCTGCGCGCGTCGTGGAACGGCATCGTCTCGTCGGTGGTGCTCATCTGCCTGTTGGCGCTGGGTGTCTCGGCGGCGTCCTACGCGATGGGTCTGATCCTCAAGGACGAAGACGCGTTCGCGCCGTTCATCCAGGGCGTCTCGTTGCCGCTGTTGCTGCTGTCCGGAGTCCTGCTACCGATGTCGCTGGCGCCGGCGTGGCTGCGGCACACGTCCCAGGTGAATCCGCTGACGCACGTCGTCGACGCGACGCGAGCGCTCTTCCGCGGCGACTTCGGCGACCACAGCGTGTGGATCGGCGCGGTGATCACGGTCGTGATGGGCGCGCTGCTCGCGTGGTGGGGCACTCGAACGTTCCAGCGGCAGAGCGCCTGACGGTCGCTCCGCGACACGGCGCCTGACGGTCGCTCCGCGACACGGCGCCTGACTGATCAGTCGGCCGGGATGTAGTCGAAGACGTCGGGGTCCGGGCCGGTCCGCTCGTCGCGGTTCAGCGCGGCGATCGCCGTCATGTCGTCGCGGGTGATCTCGAAGTCGAACAGCTCGAAGTTCTCGGCGATTCGCGCCGGAGTCACCGACTTCGGGAAGACGATATCGCCGCGCTGCACGTGCCACCGAAGCACCACCTGCGCGGGACTGCGGTCGAGTCGGGTCGCGATCGCGGTGATCGCCGGGTCGCTGAGCACCAGGCCCTGCGCGATCGGCGACCACGCCTCGGTGGCGATGCCGTGCTCGCTGTCGTAGGCGCGCACCGTGTCCTGCGTCAAGTACGGATGGATCTCGACCTGATTGACGGCCGGGACGATCTCGCATTCGGACGCCAGCCGGCGCAGGTGATGCGGGTTGAAGTTCGACACGCCGATCGAGCGGGCCCGGCCGTCCTTGGCGAACTCCTCGAGCGTGTTCCAGGTCGACACGAAATCGCCGTCGTAGCGCGTGGGCAGCGGCCAGTGGATCAGGAACAGGTCGACGTAGTCGCTGCCGAGCGCCTCGAGGGTCCGATCGAAGGCGCGCGCGCGCCTCGTCGGGCCGGTGGAAGCCGTTGTTCAGCTTGCTGGTGATGAAGATGTCGCCGCGATCGAGCGCCGGACGCACGACACCGCCTCGCCGACCTGCTTCTCGTTGCCGTACATCTCGGCGGTGTCGATGTGGCGGTAACCGCGTCGAGGGCCGTGCGTGACCGCTTCGGCGGTGTCGGCCGGTTTGATCTGGAAGACGCCGAATCCGAACTGGGGGATCCGGTGCCCGTCGTTGAGCACTACGTCGGGAACGGGGGTCATGGCTCTCCTCGAGATCGCGGCTCGCACCTTCCCGATCAACCCTAGCCATCCGGTGCGGCTCCCGGTCCCGACGGGTGCGGTGGTCCTAGAGTGAGCGGGCCGACGTGCGTCGGCGCCAGTCGGCCTCCAGGATCCGAGGTGATCGGGCGGTGACCGAGCCGACCAGCCAGATCGTCGTCGGCCGTCAGGCAATCCAGGATCGCGATGGGCAGATCGTCGGGTTCGAACTGCTTTTTCGGCGCGCGGCCGGCGAATCGGGTGGGCTCACGGGTGATCAGATGACGGCCGAGGTGCTCTTCGGCGCGCTCAACATCGGCCTCAACCACGTCGTCGGCGGCAAGTTGATCTTCTGCAACGCCGCCCGGGGGGTGTTGCTGGGTGACATTCCGATCACCCTGCCGGCCGAGCAGACGGTTGTCGAAGTACTCGAGACGGTCGAGCCGGACGACGCGATCCTCGCCGGCTGTGCCCCGCCTCGTCGAGCAGGGATACACGTTGGCCCTCGACGACTTCGAGTGGATCGATGGCGCGCCCGCCGCTGCTCGAGCTGGCCACGATCGTGAAGATCGACATCCAGGCGGTGCAGGGCGACGCGCTCGACGAGCTGATCGAGCAGTGCCGTCCGTTCGACGTGCGATTGCTGGCCGAGAAGATCGAGACCGAGGACGAGCTGAACCGCTTCCTCGACATGGGCTTCGACCTGTTCCAGGGCTACCAGCTGGAGCGACCGGTGCTCGTGTCGGGTCGGACTGTCGAGCCGTCGGCGATTTCCCGGATCCGGCTGGCGGCGACCCTCTTGAGCACTCGAGCTGAGTTTCGACGAGATCGACACGCTGCTGCGCAGCGATCCGGCGTTGGCGTACCAGGTGATGCAGATCGCGTCGTTGGGCCGAGCGGGCGAAACCCGGCGGTCGATCTACACGATTCGCGACGCGCTCGTGCTCGCCGGCTCGCGACGCGTGCAGAACTGGATCGCGCTGCTACTCGCCCGGCCGGTGCGCGACGCCGACCAGGCCGACTTCACGAAGACATTGATCCGGGCCCGGGCCTGCGAGCTACTGGCCGGCAAGATCAGCTCGTGGCAGGCGTCGATGGGCTTCGCCGCGGGCCTGCTGTCGTCGCTGGATCTGCTGTTCGGCATCCCGCCCGCGCGAGTTGCGCGCGTCGCTTCCGATCGGCGGGCTGCTCGCCGAGGCGGCTTTCGGCGACGAGACCGAACTCGCTCGGGTCGTACGCGACGCCGGTCGACTACCAGCTCGTCGGTTCCCGGTCGGAAGCGGCAGAGCCAGCTCACCGAACACGATCTGGACGACGCCTTCGCCCAGGCTTTCGTTTGGACGATGGAGACCTCGACCGCGCTGGATTCGTGACGGCGGCGTGCGGCGATCAGGCCGCTTGGCCGTACGCGAGCTGGATCATCTCGTCGCGCATCGTCTCGGCGGACGTCGAAGGATCGCCGAAGCTCGACCGATCGGTGAGCAAGAGGGCGTGGACGGCCGTGTCGGCGAACCGGGCGGTGAGCAGGTCGATCTCGCGAACGCCGCTGACCAGGGCGCCGAGGTTGAGCTCCGTGACGTTGCCCAACGGAGTGAGCGCGGCGGCGTTCAGATGATTGGCGAAGATCCGGTAGCCGGTCTCGTAAGGCCGTTGCTCGTCGCTGTGCGCGACGTAGTCGAGCATCAAGGCTTCGGCCTCGGTCAGTAGCTCGCGGCGCGACCCGATGTCGGCGTGCGCCCACCACACCAGGCTGATGGCGTAGACGATCGTCGACGCGGCCAGTTCATCGGGGGCGGCGATCCGGCGGGCGAAGTCGAGGTCGGCTCGTTCGGCGGGCGCCGCCGTCTGCTTGGGCGCGGACGGTGAACGCGTGGACGGACGCGCCGATCAGCGATCGTTCGGCCAGTTCGGGCGTGACTTCCGGTGCGATCATGAGACCACCTCGCGCGAGAGCAGAGCGGGCTACGTCAGTTCTAGCCCGATCATCGGCAATCGGCCAGCGGTCTTGAGCGCGACGCGCCGGGTGAACCCTCAATGAAACATGGGTGAAATGTGGACTGGCTTGCGGCAGCTGCGCGAGGAACGCTGCAGGTGCCGCAAGCCACCCCCCGTTGGTCAGGCCGCAGTTCAGCGCGGCGGGGGTGCGCGCGACCTGCGGCCTGATACCTAACTGATCGTCCGATATAGGACGAACCTGAGCGGTCAGCCGACCGGCACCGGGGGCAGGTTGTGGACGGCCGCCTCGACGGCTGCGGCATCGAGTTCGTGGTCGACCATCTCGCCCGACGAGGTAGGCGGCGTAGGCGGGCAGGTCGAGGTGGCCGTGCCCGCACAGCGCCGTGAGGATCACCTTCTCCTCGCCGGATCTCCTTGCAGCGCAGGGCCTCCTCGATCGCCGCGGCGATCGCGTGCGTCGGCTCGGGCGCGGGCACGATGCCCTCGGTGCGGGCGAACTGCACGCCGGCCGCGAAGCACTCCCGCTGCGGCTTGGCGATCGCCTCGATCAGTCCCTGTTCGTAGAGGTGGCTGATCAGCGGGCTCATGCCGTGATAGCGCAGGCCGCCGGCGTGGATCGGGTCCGGCACGAAGTCGTGGCCGAGCGTGTGCATCTTCATCAGTGGCGTCATGCCGGCGGTGTCGCCGAAGTCGTAGGCGTACACGCCCTGGGTCAGCGACGGGCAGGCGGCCGGCTCGACGGCGCGGATCGTCGGCGCCATCCGGCCGGCCAGCTTCTCGCGCAGGAACGGGAAGGCCAGGCCGCCGAAGTTCGATCCGCCGCCGGTGCAGCCCACGATCAGGTCGGGTCGCTCGCCGACTTTCGCCAGCTGCAGCAGGGCCTCCTCGCCGATGATGGTCTGGTGCATCAGGACGTGGTTGAGCACGCTGCCGAGCGCGTAGTTGGTGTCGGCGTGCTGCGCGGCCACCTCGACCGCCTCGCTGATCGCGATGCCCGAGCGACCCGGTCGAGTCGGGATGCTCGGCGAGGATCGCGCGCCCGGCGTTGGTGAGCTCGGACGGGCTGGGGTGAATGGTGGCGCCGAACGTCTCGATCATCATGCGCCGGTACGGCTTCTGGTCGTAGCGACGCGCGCACCTGCCACACCTCGCAGTCCAGGCCGAACTGCGCGCAGGCGAAGGCCAGCGCGGTGCCCCACTGGCCGGCGCCGGTCTCGGTGGTCAACCGACGGATGCCGGCCTGGGCGTTGTAGTACGCCTGCGGCACCGCGGTGTTCGGCTTGTGCGACCCGGCCGGTGAAACCCCCTCGTACTTGTAGTAGATGCGCGCGGGCGTCCCGAGCGCCTTCTCGAGTCGGTGCGCCCGGTAGAGCGGGCTCGGGCGCCAGAGCCGGTACACGTCGAGCACCGCCGCCGGGAATGTCGACGTACCGTTCGCGTGCGTCACCTCCTGCCCGATGAGCTCCATGGGGAACAGCGGCGCCAGGTCGTCCGGTCCGACCGGCTCGAGCGTGCCCGGATGCAGCACCGGCGGCGGGGGAGTGGGCAGATCGGCGATGACGTTGTACCACTGCGTCGGCATCTCGCTCTCGTCCAGAACGATCTTCGTCGCGCTGTGTCCGGCTGGGCTCACGGGGGGCTCCTCGTCGTCGGGGCGTCGCATCACTATCGCCGCTCGCGCGCCGGCACGGAAGGGCGGCCGCGTCCCGCCCCGATACGGCCGACCCCCCGGATACGGTGGGGCAGTGACCTCCACGCTCAGCGGGACGGTGGCGCTCATTACCGGCGCCAGTAGCGGGATCGGCGCGGCCACGGCCGCCCGGCTGGCCGGCGAGGGCGCGGCGGTCGCTCTCGTGGCCCGCCGCCGCGATCGCCTCGAGGTGGTCGCCGAGCAGATCACGGCGGACGGTGGCCAGGCGCTCGTGGTCGACGCGGACATCACCGATCGCGACCAGGCGGCCGCGGCGATCGAGCGGGTCGTCGCAACCCTCGGGCGCCTCGACACGGTGATCAACAACGCCGGGCTGATGCTCGTCGGGCCGGTCGCCGACGCGCCGCCCGACGAGTGGGAGCAGATGCTGGCCGTCAACGTCCAGGGCTTGCTGTACGTCTCGCGGGCGGCGCTGCCGCACCTGGTGCGGGCGGCCGAGAACGCGCCACGGAATGTCGCCGATCTCGTCAACATCAGCTCCACGGCCGGTCGGGTGGCCCGTCCGGGGACGGCCGTCTACAACCTCACCAAGTTCGGGCTGACCGGCTTCACCGAGGCCCTGCGCCAGGAGCTCATGCCCCATCGAGTGCGAGTCAGCGTCGTCGAACCCGGAACCGTCGACACCGAGCTCTCATCGCACATCCGCGACGGAATCCGCGAGGCGATCGCGACGCAGACCGCCCAGATCGAAATGCTGCGGCCGCAGGACATCGCCGACGCGGTCGCGTACATCGTGACGCGCGATCGGCGCGTTGCCGTCAACGAGTTGCTGGTGCGCGCGAGCGAGCAGACCTGGTAGGCGGGCGGCCCGGTTGTCGGATTTCCCGGTTGTCGGGTGGCCCTAGTCGTCGGAGCGGGCGTGCCGGCCGACGCGCGCCGATCCGGCGGCGACGGCGAAGACCGATTCGTCGACGCTCGCCTGCGAACTGACGTCCGAGCCGGCGCGCGCGTGCGCGTGGGTAGCCGGGCGCGCCGCGTGACGCGACGTGGACACCGCCGCGTGACGCGACGTCGGGTGGACGACAGGGGCGTGCGGCCGGGTCGCCGGGCGCGGGGGGGTGCGCTCGGCCTGGAAGCGGTCGCTGTAGCGGCGACGCATCAAATAGACCATGTAGATGCAGGCGCCGGCCTCGTGGCTGAAGGATTGCTCGTTGGTCACCTGACCGTCGACGATGTCGTAGATCGCCCACTTGTCGGTGCCGAGTTGCGCCAGCACGGTGCTGTCGTGGCTGATGACCGGCAGCGTGCCCGAGTCGTCCGGCAGGACGAAGCGGTCGTTCAGGTCGGCGTTGCTGATCGCGGTGCGCAGTTCGTCGAGTCGCATGTCGCGGTACTACCCTCCGGAAAAAGTGTCGATATGGGCGGCGTCCGCCGGTGGATCCATTGACCGAGCCACGTCTTACTTCACACCAAATTTACTTTCATGTCAAGTAAGTGTGTGGTGAGACGCTAGCGGACGGGCCTCGTCGGCGCGCGTCGACACGCGGAGCGGGCATCCGCGACGTGCGTCAGCCGACCGCTGCGCCGGCCTCGGCGGGCAACGAGACGTCGACGATCGCTCGCTTCGACCGCCTCAGCAGGGCGGCGCCGAGCCCGGCCGCGACGACGCATGATGCGGCCGCGAGCACCAGTCCGGCCCGACCGCCGAAGTGCTCACTGATCGCTCCGGCGATCGGCCCGCCGATCGGGGTCGAGCCGAGGAACGCCACCGACCACAGGGCGATCACGCGTCCGCGCATGTTCGGGGCCGACGCGAGCTGCAGCGTGCTGTTGCCCTTCGACAGGAATCCCACGCTGACGGCGCCGACGAAGGCCAGCGCGATCAACTCGACGACCAGGTCGGGCGCGATCGCCGCCACCAGTAGGGCGACCGCGAAGACCGCGGCCGAATTGACCATCGATCGAATCCCGGTGCGTCCGCGCGCCGCGACGTACAGACCGCCGACCACGGCGCCCGCGCCCATCGCGGCGGTCATGAATCCGTACACCTGCGGCCCGCCGTTGAACGTCTGCTTGGCGACGACCGGCAGCACGACCTGGAATTCGTAGGCCAGGCACCCCACGAACGCCATCATCGCGAGCGGAACGATCAGCTCGGGGACGTGCCAGACGTACGCGAGTCCCTCGCGCAGCTGGCCGCGGGCGCGGACTATCGGCTTCGACGGGTTCAGCGCCGAGACGTCCAGGCGCAGCAGGGAGGTCACGACGGCGATGAAGCTCACCGAGTTGAGGATGAAGCAGATTCCGATGCCCCCGGCGGCGATCACCAGGCCGGCGACGGCCGGTCCGACCGCCCGGGCGACGTTCACGAGCACGGAGTTCAAGCTCACGGCATTACGCAGGTGCTCGGGCCCGACCATCTCGAGGACGAAGGCCTGGCGGGCCGGATTCTCGAAGCAGTTGTTCAGGCCCAGCAGAACGGCCAGTCCGTAGACCTGCCAGAGCTGAACCTCTTTCGTGAGGGTCAGGACGCCGAGGACGAGCGCCAGGATGCCCATCATCGACTGGAGCATGATCATCAGTCGGCGCTTGTCGACCCGGTCGGCAACGACTCCCGCGATCGGGCCGAGCAGCAGAACCGGCAGGGTTTGCAACGCGACCACGACGCCGATGTCGGTGCCTGACCCCGTCAGGTCGAGTACCAGCCAGGACTGCGCGACGGTCTGCATCCAGGTACCGACCAGCGAGATTGCCTGACCGGTGAGATAGCGCCGATAGTTGACTACCGCGAACGACGCGAACGTCTCGCGGCTGAGCGAGTTGAGCCGAGCGATCATGCAGAGGTTCCCCAAATACTTGACTATCGGCAAGCATATACCTTTGCGGCGCCGGAGGTGGCTCGTCGCCTCAGTGCGCGGGGTCGGCGTGCAGCAGTGCCGTTGCCAGCCGGCGGAGCGCGGCCGACACGCGGGCGCTCACCATGCCCTCGGTGAGACCGAGTTCGCTGGCCGCCTGGGCCAGCGTGAGACGGCGCAGATAGACCAGGCGCAGCGGTTCGCGGTCGGCCTGGTCCAGCCGGTCGACCGCCCCTTCGACCTCGGCCGCCCACCGGGCGGCGTCGGCGGTGCCGAGATCCGCCGCGTCGGGCGCCGAGCAGTGCCGACCGGTCGGGACCAACTCCACTGAGACCGTCCTTGCTCACCCGTGTTCGTCGCGACGGCCGGCGGTTCGGCGGCCTGTGCGAATGATGACCTACGCGCGAGACGGACGCACGGATACGGGCCGATCGGTGCACAAATGAGACGACCCGCGGCTCTCGGCGAGAGCGGCGGGTCGACGGTGCGGCTGCTCGGTCAGTGGCCGCGGTTCTTGGCGGCAAGCCACGGACGGTTGACGGCGTCGAAGCGGCGCTGGCCGGTGACGACGTCCTGCCAGACCTGGCCGAACTTGCTGCGGGCGGTGGAGCGGTTACGGGTGTTCGAGTTCGTGTTCATGCCTTGATTCTGCGACTGTCGAGTGGCACTGATGAGCCCGGGGTCGGCGATGGTGAGGCCCTTCACAACCGGGAATCAACCGCTAATCAACCGCCCGGACGCTCTCCTTCGCCAGCGTTCGGGCGGCGTCGACAATGTCGGTCTCGCTCAACAGGACGGCGTTCGCGGCGTCGCCGAGCGGAATGAACGTGTCGGCGCTCGCCACCCGCGCGATCGGCCCGCGGAACCCGTGCTCGACCAGCGCCGCAATGACGCCCTCGCCGACCCCTCCGCTGCGGCGGGTCTCGTCGGCGATCAGGACACGGCCGGTCGCGGTCGCCTCGCGCAGGATGTCCTCGACCGGCAGCGGGCTGATCCACCGCAGGTCGACTACCCGGGCCTCGATGCCCTCGCCGAGCAGATCGGCGGCCGCTCGCAAGCTCATTCGCAATCCGTTGCCGAACGTGATGATCGTGATGTCCTCGCCGATGCCATGCGTACGAGCGCGCCCGATCGGGACGACGGCCCCGGTGGGCGCGTAGCGACCGAGCCAGCCCTTGTCGCCCTGCTCGTACAGGTCTCGTTCGTGATAAAGCGCGATCGGCTCGAGGAACACGCAGACGGTGCCGTGGTCGGCCGCGGCGGCCAGGCACGTCCGCAGCAACGGCGCGGCGTCCTCGGGACGGGCGGGGACGGCGACGACGAGGCCGGGGATGTCGCGCAGCACGGCGACGGCGTTGTCGTTGTGGAAGTGCCCGCCGAACCCCTTCTGGTAGGCCAGCCCCGCGACGCGCACGACCATCGGATTCTGGAACGTGCCGTTCGAGAAGAAGCGCAGGCTGGCGGCCTCCCCGCGCAGCTGGTCCTCGGCGTTGTGCAGGTACGCGAGGTACTGGATCTCCGGCACCGGCAACAACCCGCTGACGCCGAGGCCGAGCGCGAGCCCGAGCACCGATTGCTCGTCCAGCAGCGTGTCGAACACCCGGGTCGCCCGGAAGCGTTGCTGCAGCCCCCGGGTCAACCCGTACACACCGCCCTTGCGGCCGACGTCCTCGCCGAACACGAACATCTCCGGCCGAGCGGCGAGCGAATCGGTGAGCGTGGCGTTGATCGCCTGCGCGAGGGTCAGGCCGTCGGCGTCCTCCGGCAGCCGTCCGCCGAAGACCCGCTGCCGGACGTCGACCGGCGCGACTCGGGCCCCCGCTCCCGCGAGGTCGGCCGCTGACGGCGGCTGCAGGGGAGTGGCGATGTCGATGACCGACTCGAGGTGGGGGGCGTCGGCGAGCTCGGCCACGATCGTGCGGACCAGTTCGGCGATCTCGTCGTAACGCTCGGCCAGTTCGCTGCCGCCGACCCGTCGCGCGATTGCCAGCAGCGGGTCGCGCGCGAAGTCGGCCTCGATCTCGGCGGTGCCGCGGTAGCCGCTCTCGACGTCGGTGCCGGCGTGACCGAGGAAGCGGACGGTCCGCAGGTGCAGTAGCGCGGGAGTGCGTTCCTCGCGGACGGATTCGACGGCCTCGGTGGCCGCCGCCGCGAGGTCGTCGGGGTCGTCGCCCTCGGCGTAGAAGTAGCGAATGCCGGGCCGATGGGCGGCGCGGGCCACCCACCCGTCCGGTGTCGGCACCGAGATGCCGAGACCGTTGTCCTCGCAGACGACGAGCAGGGGGATCCCCAGGCCCATGCGGGCGCTGTAGCCCGCGGAGTTGAGCGCGCCGACGGCGGTGGAGTGGTTCAGACTGGCGTCGCCCAGGCTTGCCACCGCGATCGCGTCGTCCGGCCAGCGCGTCGGCAGGCCGAGCCGGCGAGCCCGATCGATGGCGAAGGCCACCCCGACCGCCCGCGGCAGGTGCGATGCGATGGTCGACGTCTGCGGGATGATCGCGAGTTCCGGATGGCCGAAGACCTTGTGCCGGCCCCCCGACGTCGGGTCGTCGGTCGAGGCGACCATGCCGAGCAGGATGTCGCGCAGGCCGGTCGCCAATGGCCGTCCGGCTTGCAGTGAGCGGGCCAGGTAGAAGCCGCCGGACCGGTAGTGCAGCAGGGCCGGATCGGACGGCCGCAGCACTGCGGCGACGAGGGCGTTCGACTCGTGCCCGGCCGAACCGATCGTGTAGTAGCCCTGCCCGTGCTCGCGCATCCGGCGGGCCTCGATATCGACGATGCGACTGCCGGCCATGGCATCGAAGAGCACCATCGCCCAGTCCGAGAGCGGAACTCCGGTCGCGGGCAGCGCGCGCAAGCCGTCGCGGACGCGGCGATCGAGCTCGTCGTGCGGTGCCGTCATCGTTCCTTCACCTGCCAAATCATGCCCTCGGAATGAGTCGCGCGTCACGCGTCCGCAGATTGCTTGTACGCGTACAATCAATTTGGTGACCACTGAACAGCCTGCACCATCGGCCGAGCGCCGCTATCTGATTCTCGCGATCTGCTGCCTGAGCCTGCTGATCGTCGGCATGGACGCGACGATCGTGAACGTTGCGCTGCCGTCGATCCGCGCGGATTTCCACGCTTCGGTGTCGGGACTGCAGTGGACGATTGACGCGTACACGCTGGTGATCGCGTCGTTGTTGATCCTCGGCGGCTCGACCGGTGACCGGATCGGCCGCCGCCGTACTTTCCAGACCGGCCTCGTGCTCTTCACCGCCGGCTCGCTGTTGTGCAGCGTCGCGCCGAGCCTCGGTTGGCTCATCGCGTTCCGGGCCGTGCAAGCGGTCGGCGGCTCGATGTTGAACCCGGTCGCCATGTCGATCATCACCAACGTCTTCATCGATGCGCGCGAGCGGGCCCGGGCGATCGGGATCTGGGGCGCGACCGTCGGCGTCAGCATGGGCCTCGGGCCCGTCGTCGGGGGCGCCCTCACGGACGGCATCGGCTGGCGGGCCATCTTCTGGATCAACGTCCCGATCGGCGTGACGGCGATCGTCCTGGCCGCGCTGTTCGTTCCGGAGTCGCGCGCTCCTCGGGCCCGAAGGGTCGATCCCGTCGGGCAATTCCTGGTGATCGTCGTTCTGGCCACCGTGACCTACGCGATCATCGAAGGCCCACGGCTGGGCTGGATCTCGGCGGCCGAGGGCGGGCTGCTCGCGGTGGTCGTCGTCGCCCTCGTGGCCCTGTTGACCTACGAGCCCCGCCGCGTCGATCCCTTGATCGACATCCGGTTCTTCAACAGCACGCCCTTCGCGGGCGCGACCGTGATCGCGATCTGCGCCTTCTCGGCCTTCAGCGGCTTCCTGTTCCTGAACACGCTGTACCTGCAGGACGCCCGGGGCTTGTCGGCGCTGCACGCGGGGCTGTTCCTGCTGCCGATGGCGGCGATGGTCACGGTGTTCGCCAGCGTGTCCGGCCGCCTGGTCGCCAATCGCGGGCCGCGCCTGCCGCTGCTGTTGGCCGGCCTGGGCATGGTCGTGAGTGCGGTGCTGCTCAGTCAGCTGAACGCGCACACCAGCTACCTCCAGCTGATGGGCACGTACATGATCTTCGGCATCGGCTTCGGGCTGGTGAACGTCCCGATCACCAACACGGCTGTGTCCGGGATGCCGCGCTCGCAGGCCGGCGTCGCCGCGGCGTTCGCGTCGACCAGCCGGCAGACGGGCTCGGCACTGGGCGTGGCGATCGTGGGCTCGATCGTGAGCACCAGCCTGGGCGGCTCGTTGCGGCAGACGCTGCCGAGTGCGACCCATCCGGCCTGGTGGTTCATCGCCGGTGCCGCGGCGGCCGTCATCGTGTTGGGTTTCGTCACGACGAGCGCCCGGGCCCGGGCGACGGTGAGCCGAACCGCGGCGCTGTTCGAGGCGGACGCCCAGCCGGCCGCCGACCCCAACGCTGTCGCCGCGAGCCGGTCGTGACCGCCGACGACGAGGTTGCCGAACGGGTCTGGACGTCGTTGCGCGCCGTCGTGCTCGAGCGCTACGACCGCCGCCGTGAGGTCAGCCAGGCGATCGGGATGAGCTACGTGCGGGTCAAGGCGCTGCGGCACCTGGTGCCCGGCCCGCGGACCATGACCCAGCTGGCCGCCGAGCTGGCCACGGACGCTCCGTACGCGACGATCATCGTGGGCGACCTCGAGGCCCGGGGCCTGCTCGAGCGCACGATCGACCCGGCCGACCGCCGCCGCAAACTGGTCAGCCTGACTACCGCCGGTCGGCGGCTGGCCCGCACGGCCGAGCGGCTACTGGCCGTTCCGCCGGCCCCGCTGCGGGCACTGCCGGCGCGCGACCTGGCCGCGCTCGACCGCATCACCGCGGCGCTGCTGGCCACGTCGGACGACGCGAGCTAGCGCTCCGCTCCGCGGCGGACGCGCAGGGCCCAGCGCACGAGCGGCAGCTGGAGCGGAACCCGCACGACCGTCCCGATCCGGTAGGCCCGCGAGGTGCCGGGCCGCTTGCAGGCGTCCACGGCCATCTTGATGTTGCCCGGTAGTACGCCGACGAAGACGGCGGCCGCGAGCAGCCCGCCCGTTCGTCGACTGCGCGGGTGCGCGACGAGCGCGGCCGTGGCCAGCTCGACAACCCCGGACCCGTACGTCCAGGCCCGCGCCGAGCCGGGCAGAACCGGCGGAATCAACCGGTCGAACCACTCGGGACGGACGAAGTGCGCCGTCGCCGCCCCGACCAGCACCGCCGCCAGGCGGACCGCGCGCCGCTGCTCAGCGCCGCCGCGTGACCCCCGCACGTCCACCAGTCTGCACCGGGTCGATCGCGACACGGTCCAAACCGTCGCCCGGTGACCGCGGTCAGAGGGCGGTTGACTATTCTGCGGAGGAGCCCGCGGCAGACCGCCGCCTGCGAACCCCGAGGCCGGAGGCAAGGTTGACCACAACTGCCGAGCCAGGCACGACCGAGGACGTCATCGTCCCGGAGCCGGTCATCTCGCGGCCCTTCGGCTCGCATGAGTTCGTCAAGGGTTCGCTGCTGTCGCAGATGCTGCGCACGACCGATCACAAGATGATCGGCCGGATGTACCTCGTCACCTCACTGCTGTTCTTCATGCTCGGCGGGGTGATGGCGCTGATGATGCGCGCCGAGCTCGCTCGTCCGGGCATGCAGTTCCTCTCGCCGGAGCAGTACAACCAGCTGTTCACGATGCACGGCACGATCATGTTGCTCTTCTATGCGACGCCGATCGTGTTCGCGTTCGCCAACCTGGTGCTGCCCCTGCAGATCGGCTCGCCGGATGTCGCCTTCCCGCGGCTGAACGCGTTCTCGTACTGGCTGTACCTGTTCGGCGCCTTGATGGCCTGCTCGGGCTTCTTCACTCCCGGCGGTGCCGCGGACGCGGGCTGGACGCTCTACGCGCCGCTCAACGACGGATTGAACTCGCCGGGCGCCGGTACCGACCTGTGGATCATCGGCCTGGCCATCGCCGGCCTCGGCACGATCCTCGGTGGCGTCAACATGGTCACGACGGTGATCACGCTGCGCGCGCCGGGCATGACGATGTTCCGGCTGCCGATCTTCACCTGGAACATCCTGGTCACCAGCCTGCTGGTGCTGCTCGCCTTCCCGATCCTCACGGCCGCGCTGCTGGTCCTGTACGTCGACCGGCACCTCGGGGCGCGGGTCTTCGACGCCGGCGAGGGCGGCGCGATCCTCTGGCAGCACCTGTTCTGGTTCTTCGGCCATCCTGAGGTCTACATCATCGCGCTGCCGTTCTTCGGCATCGTCACCGAGATCATCCCGGTGTTCAGCCGCAAGCCGCTGTTCGGCTACAAGGGCATGGTCCTCGCCACGCTGTCGATCGCGGCGCTGTCGCTGTCGGTGTGGGCGCACCACATGTTCACCACCGGGGCCGTCCTGCTGCCGTTCTTCTCGGTGATGACGTTCCTGATCGCCGTCCCGACCGGAATCAAGTTCTTCAACTGGATCGGCTCGGCCTGGCGAGGGTCGGTGACGTTCGAGACGCCGATGCTGTTCAGCTTCGGCTTCCTCGTGACGTTCCTCTTCGGTGGTCTGACCGGTGTGCTGCTGGCCAGCCCGCCCGTCGACTTCCAGGTGTCCGACAGCTACTTCGTGGTCGCGCACTTCCACTACGTGCTGTTCGGCACGATCGTCTTCGCCTCGTACGCCGGCATCTACTTCTGGTTCCCGAAGTACACCGGCCGGTACCTGGACGAGCGCCTGGGCAAGCTGCACTTCTGGCTGACGTTCTTCGGCTTCCACCTGACGTTCCTCGTCCAGCACTGGCTGGGTGCCGAGGGCATGCCGCGCCGCTATGCCGACTACCTGCCGTCGGACGGCTTCACGACGCTGAACACGATCTCGACGATCGGGTCGTTCGTGCTCGGCGCTTCGATGCTGCCGTTCCTCTACAACGTGTATCACTCCTACCGCTACGGCGAGATCGTCACCGCCGACGACCCGTGGGGACTTCGGCAACTCGCTCGAGTGGGCGACGTCCTGCCCGCCGCCGCGGCACAACTTCACGTCGATCCCGCGGATCCGTTCCGAGCGCCCGGCGTTCGAGTACCACTACCCGGAGCTCACCGAGCGTCTCGAAGCCGAGGCGCACGCCGGCAAGCGGCACCGCCCGCAGCTCGAGAAGTCGGCGGCCGGCGGACCGGCCCCGCGACAGAGCGACCGGGACACCGATCCGGGCAGCTGACGCCCGTCTGCGCGGTGCGCCGCGGATGACGGCACATCGCGACCGCCGCTAGCTATGCAAACAACCTCCGTGCTCGCCACCGTCACCGGGCGCGACCGTCCGGGTGTGACGGCCGCGTTCTTCGCCGCCCTTGCCGCGCACGACGTCGAGGTTCGCGACGTCGAGCAGGTCGTCATCCGCGACCGGCTGGTGCTGGCGGTGCTGCTCGAGCTGCGCGGCGATCTCGGTGCGCTGCGCCACTCGGTCAACCGGACCGCCGCGGCGCTCGGCATGGAGGTCGAGGTCGTCGTGGCCGGGCCGCCGCTCGAGCGAGCCGGCCCCTCGCACTCGCCATCACGTGATCGTCCTCGGGCACGCAGATGCGGCCCGGCGCGATCAGTCACATCGCGCAACGTCTCGCCGACCTCGACGGCAACATCGAAGCGATCACGCAGCTGTCGGTCGAGCCGGTCAGCAGCGTCGAGCTGACCGTGTCCATCCCGGACGCGAACGCGCTGCGGCGAGTCCCTCGTGCGCGCGGCGGAAGAGACCGGCCTCGACATCGCCGTCGAGGCGTCCGGCCTTCGCCGGCGCGCGAAGCGGCTGGTTGTGCTCGACGTCGACTCGACCCTTATCCAGGACGAGGGCATCGACGTCCTGGCCGAGCAGGCCGGTGTCGGGGCCGAGGTCGCGGCCATCACCGCGCGGGCGATGGCCGGCGAGCTGGACTTCGAGCAGTCGCTGCGGGCCCGGGTCGCGCTGCTGCGGGGCTTGCCGGTTGCCGCGGTCGACGCCGTCCGCGATCGGTTGCGGCTCACTCCGGGCGCCGAGACGTTCGTCCGCACGCTCAAGCGGCTCGGCTACCACGTCGGCGTGGTCAGTGGCGGCTTCACGGTGTTCACCGATCGGTTCGTCGAGGAGCTCGGGCTCGACTTCGCTGCCGCGAACGTCCTCGAGATCGTGGACGGCATGCTCACCGGAGGTTTGGTCGGGCCGATCGTCGATCGGGCCGGCAAGGCGGACGCCCTCCGCCAGTTCGCCGACGATCTACGGCGTACCCGCCGAGCAGACGGTGGCCGTCGGCGACGGCGCCAATGACATCGACATGCTCGAAGCGGCGGGGCTCGGCATCGCGTTCAACGCGAAGGCGGCCCTGCGGATGAGCGCCGACGCGTCGGTCAACGTTCCGTTCCTGGACTCGGTGCTCTTCGTCCTCGGCATCTCGGGCGAGGAGATCGCCGAAGCCGGCCGCGCCGCGCGCTGACCGCCCTGAGTGTCGAGCTAACGGCCCGCGACGATCGGCGTGCCGACCAGCTCGACGCCGGCGGCGGCGAGCTCGGCGAGGGCCGCGTCGACGGTCGGACGGGCGACCCCGGCGGTGAGGTCCAGGTGGACGGTCGTGGCGAAACCGAGCCGCGCGGCGTCCAGCGCCGTGGCCCGGACGCAGTGGTCGGTCGCGATGCCGACGACGTCGACGTCGGTCGACCGCGCGATCGCGCAGCCAGTCGAGCAGCGCGACGCCGCCGCGAGTTGCCGTCGAAACCGGAGTACGCGGCCTGGTACTCGCCCTTGTCGAAGATCGCCTCGATCCGGGAGCGGTCGAGGTCGGGGTGCAGCTCGACACCACCGGTGCCGACGACGCAGTGCGCCGGCCAGGAATCGACGAAGTCGGGATGCGTCGCGAAGTGCGCACCGGGATCGATGTGGTGGTCGCGGGTCGCGACGACGTGATCGACGGCAACGGAGTCCAGCCAGGGGCCGATCGCGGCCGCGACGGCGGCGCCGCCGGCCACGGCGAGCGACCCGCCCTCGCAGAAGTCGTTCTGGACGTCGACGACGATCACGGCGCGGGTCATGACGCCACCGTAGGCGATGCCCCGCTACGGAGCCGGAACCAGGCGGGTCGGGATCGCCGGTCGCCGCGGGAGAGCTTCAGCCCGTCCCACGGCAGGGTGACCAGGGCCGCGCGCAGGTGATCGCGGCGATCGGCGAGGGTCGGCGGTCGTCGACGATCTCGCCGGCCCGCATCAGCGGCGCGCTGCAGGGGCCGGGCCTCGTCCGCCGTCGGCATCGGTGCGCCGGCCGAGACGACGATCTCCTCGATCGCGGTGCCGGTCGGCTTGTGGGTGCGGTAGGCGCTCTTGCGTCCGCCGTGGCGTGGCCTTGTGCTCGGATCGCTTCGCCACCGGCCGACCGTCGACCTCGACGAGCTTGTAGACCAGACCGGCCGTCGGCGCGCCCGAACCGGTGACGACGGCCGTGCCGGCGCCGTAGGCGTCGACCGGTGCGGCGGCCAGCGCCGCGATCGCGAACTCGTCGAGGTCGCCGCTGACCACGATGCGGGTGCCGGTCGCGCCGAGCCCGTCGAGCTGCGCACGGGCCTGGCGGGCCAGCACGCCCGAGGTCGCCGGAGTCGATCCGGACCGCGCCGAGTCCGGGTCCGGCGACCGCGACGGCGGTCGCGATGCCCTGGGTGATGTCGTAGGTGTCGACGAGCAGCGTCGTGCCCGGCGCCGAGACTCGTCGATCTGGGCGCGGAACGCGGCGGCCTCGTCGTCGTGCAGCAGCGTGAACGCGTGCGCGGCCGTGCCGGCGGTCGGCACCCCGAACTGCCGCTGGCGGCGAGGTTCGACGTCGACGCGAAGCCGGCCAGGTACGCCGCGCGGGCCGCCGCCACCGCGGCCCGCTCGTGGGTGCGTCGCGACCCCATCTCGATGATCGGACGGCCCTGCGCGGCCGTGACCATGCGCGCCGCCGCCGAGGCGATCGCGCTGTCGTGGTTGAGGATCGACAGCACGAGTGTCTCGAGGACGACGCGCCTCGGCGAAGCGTCGCCGTCACGGTCAGCATCGGCGAGACGGGAAGTACAGCTCGCCCTCGGGGTAGCCGTCGACATCACCGGTGAACCGGTAGTCGCGCAGGTATCGCGCCGTGACCGTGTCGATGACGCCGACGCCCGACAGCCAGTCGACGTCCTCGGCCTCGAAGCGGAAGTCGGTGATCGCGTCGAGCAGCCGCCCGGTGCCGGCGACGACGCCGTAGCGGCGTCCGTCGGGCAGCCGGCGCGCGAAGACCTCGAACGTGCACGGCCGCCCGGCGCTGCCGTCCCGTAGCGCGGCGCCCAGCATCGTCAGCTCGTAGCGATCGGTCAGCAGGCTGACCTCGGGGTCGTTCATGCCGACGATCGTGCCAGCCGGGTCGGAGGGTTCGGACGGGGCGTCAGCTGCGAACGTGCCTCGGCCCGGTCGCCGCGCCGATCGCGATGAGGACGAAGCCGCCGATCGCGACCCAGAAGCCGACCCCGGCGTCCTTCAGCACGTCGCTGAGGCTGGTGTCGGAGCCGCTGTCGAGCGCGAAGAACGTGAGGACGGCGCCGGCCACACCGATCAGCAGGCCGAGCGCACGCATCCCACCGTGCACCGGCGTCGGGCAGTTCGCGATGAGCGCCACGATCACGCCGACGATCGCGAGCGTCCAGCCCAGCCAGCCGAAGTAGAGGTGCGAGACCTCGGGGACGCTCGAGTCGCTGGCCAGGGTGTGCAGGTCCGAGAACTTGACCGTCGTGCCCGACACCGAGATCCAGTTCAGGCCCAGGAACGAGACGATCAGCGCGATCACTCCGATGAGTGCCGTCACCATGCCGACGAAGCCGTAGCCGCGCCCGGTCGCGCCGACACCCGCGGTGCCGGGCACATAGCCCGGAATCGGGGTGTAACCCGGGCTGCCCGGCGACGGCGCCGGCGCACCGTAACCCGACTGGAACGCCGCCGGGGGCTGACCGGGGGTGTAACTGGGCTGGGAGTCGGAGCCGTAGGTCGGCGTCGGCGTGTACGACGGATTGTCGGCCGGCGGCGGGTAGCTGGGTTGCCCCTGCGGGTTGTACGGGGGCTGCGGCTGGGTGGGCGGGTTGTAGGTCGGCTGCTGTTGCGGCGGCGGCGGCGAATACGTCTGCTGCGGCGGCGGGGTGTAGGCCGGCTGGGCCGGCGGGTGTAGCTCGGCGCGGCCGGCTGCTCGTAGCTCGGCTGACTGTAGGCGGGCGGCGGCGAGTACGTAGGAGTCGCGGGCGGCGTATAGGTCGGCGCGGCGGGCGGTTGCCAGGTCGGCGGCGCAGCCTCGGCCGGCGGGGTGGGCGGGGCGCCGGTGCCGGACTCGTCGGGCGCGGAGCCGTAGCCGGGGTAGCTGGGCGGGGGAGCTGAACTCATGGTGTGCTCCAGGTGTCGTGAGTGCCGCGGCGAACGCTACTGGACGCGTGTAATCCCTGTCATGTACCGAACGGGCAAGATGGCGAGTCCGTTCTACGATTGCCGCATGTCATCGACCGCGCCGCCGCAGGTCGAGCGCGAGGTCGAACTCGATGTCGACGTCGAGGTCGATGGCAGTCCCGACCGTCCATGGATCACGATCGTCTGGAATGACCCGATCAACACGATGAACTACGTGACGCACGTATTCATGAAGGTGTTCGGGTACCCGAAGACGAAGGCCAACCAGCTCATGCTCGACGTCCACGAGCGGGGCCGGGCGGTCGTCTCGACCGGCCCTCGCGAGCGCATGGAACTCGATGTCGCCACTCTCCACGGCTACGGCCTGTGGGCGACGCTCCAGAAGGACTGACGGGTGCGGCTGAAACGGCACGGCGACGGCGTGACGGTGTCGCTCACCCGCTCCGAAGCCCGGCTGCTCACCGACCAGTTGGACGAACTCGACGAGCTGCTCGCCAGCTCAGCTCCCGGGCCCGCCGCCGACGGTGGGTCGCCCGCGGCCGCGACGGACGAGCGCCGGGTCCGCGCGCGCCTGTTCCCGGACGGGCACCGCGACGACTCGGCCGTCACATCCGACTTCCGCGACCTCACCGACACGGCCCTGGTCGAGGCGCGCCGAGAGCGCTACGCCCAGTGCCGCGCCGACCTCGGACCCCAGAAGCCCTGGTCGTTGGCTGAGGACGACATCGATCGCTGGCTGATGACGTTGAACGACATCCGCTTGAGCCTCGGCACCCGGCTCAACATCACCGACGACGCCGGCCCTCGGCTGGGGGGTGGATTCGCGGCGACCGGACTGACGCTGCGCTATTACCTGGCCACGGAGCTGCTCGAGTCGCTGCTGGCCGCAATCGAAGGCGACTGAGGACGAGTGACGGCCGGACCGCTCACGGTCGCCAGGTATTCTCAGCAGCTGTGCTGAGCATCGACCGGGCGATTCGCGACGCGATCGTCGACCACGCTCGCCGCGACCACCCCGACGAGGCGTGTGGCGTCGTCGCCGGCCCCGAGGGCACCGACCGTCCGACCCGCTTCGTTCCGATGCTGAACGCCGCTCGCTCGCCGACGTTCTACGAGTTCGACTCCTCCGACCTGCTCCAGCTCTACAAGGAGATGGACGCGCGCGACGAGGCCCCGGTCGTGATCTACCACTCGCACACCGCCACCGAGGCGTACCCGTCGCGTACCGACGTGAGTTACGCGTCCGAACCCGACGCCCACTATGTCCTCGTGTCGACCCGCGACCGACGAGGACGAGTTCCGCTCGTACCGCATCGTCGACGGCGTCATCACCGAAGAGCCGGTCGAGGTGCTGGGGTGACTGACTGTCGCTGACGGAAGCATTTCCGGCGTTCGCGCCTTCTTCCTATCGATATCCCGAAAAACCTGCTGACAGGAGCACGACCGACCATGGCCATCGAGGTCAAGATCCCGACCATCCTGCGTACCTACACCGGCGGCGCCAAGTCGGTCGAGGCGAGCGGCGCCACGCTGTCCGCCCTGCTCGACGACCTGGACACCAACCACCCCGGCCTCAAGGGCCGGCTCATCACAGATGACGGTGGCCTGCACCGCTTCGTGAACGTCTACGTCAACGACGAGGACGTCCGCTTCACCGGTCGCTCGACACGTCGCTCAAGGACGGCGACTCGGTGACGATCCTGCCGGCCGTCGCCGGCGGCTGACCGGAGCGTCATGGCCCGCTACGACTCGCTGCTCGACGCGCTCGGGGAC
Source organism: uncultured Actinomycetes bacterium (assembly GCA_963737785.1). Taxonomy (GTDB): domain Bacteria; phylum Actinomycetota; class Actinomycetes; order Mycobacteriales; family Jatrophihabitantaceae; genus CAVTTS01. The sequence continues at coordinate 105,130 of CAVTTS010000005.1, read as the reverse complement.
ACCCCGCTCGTCGGGCTGCCGCGGCTGTCGCCGAGCTGGGACGGGCGACACCCGGTCCGGCTGTGGGCCAAGCTCGAGGACCGCAACCCGACCGGCTCGATCAAGGACCGCGCCGCGCTGGCGATGATCCGGGCCGCCGAGGCCGACGGCCGGCTGACGCCCGGGCTGCACGATCCTCGAGCCGACGTCCGGCAACACCGGCATCTCGCTGGCGATGGTCGCGAAGCTGCGCGGCTACGGCATGGTCTGCGTGATGCCCGAGAACACCTCGGTCGAACGCCGCCAGTTGCTCGAGATGTTCGGCGCGCGGATCATCTCCTCGCCCGCGGCCGGTGGTTCCAACCAGGCCGTGGCGACCGCGAAGCTGATCGCCGCCGAGAACCCCGACTGGGTCATGCTCTACCAGTACGGCAACCCCGCGAACGCGCAGGCGCATTTCGAGACGACCGGGCCCGAGATCCTGCGCGATCTGCCGACGATCACGCACTTCGTCGCGGGTCTCGGCACGACCGGAACCCTCATGGGTACCGGTCGATACCTGCGCGAGAAGGTCCCCGACGTCGCGATCATCGCCGCCGAACCGCGCTACGGCGAGCTGGTCTACGGACTGCGCAACATCGACGAGGGGTTCGTCCCCGAGCTGTACGACGACTCGGTGCTCACCTCGCGGTTCTCGGTCACGTCCTACGACGCGCTGCGCCGGACCCGCGACCTGATCGAGTTCGAGGGCATCTTCGCCGGCATCTCGACCGGCGCGATCCTGCACGCGGCGCTGGGCGTCGCCGACCGCGCACGGCCGACGGCGACGAGCGCGCCGACGTCGCGTTCGTCGTCGCCGACGGCGGGCTGGAAGTACCTGTCGACCGGCGCCTACGACGGATCGCTGCAGCAGGCGGCCGAGAAGCTCGAAGGCCAGCTCTGGGCCTGATTCTTCCCCGCCTCGTAAGGGGTTCCGGTCTCAGCAGCGAGTCAGCCGTCGGATGATGGTGGGTGACGTCTCGCACCCGGTTCGCGCTGGGCGCGCTGATCGGCATCCTCGCGGCCGGAGTCGCAGTGGGAGTCGGTGAGCTGGCCGCCGCGTTCGTACGGCCCGCGGCGTCGCCGATCATCGTCGTCGGCAACCGCTTCATCCTGCTGACGCCGGAATCGGTGCGGCGCTGGGCGATCCGCGTCTTCGGGACGAACGACAAGGACGCGCTGCTCACCGGGATCTACGTCTTCATCGTTATCTTCGCCGTCGTCGTCGGGGTGCTCACGGTGGTCCGCCTCTGGATGGGCCTGCTGGGTATCGCGTTCTTCGGCGTGGTCGGCGTGTACTGCGCGCTGACGACCCATGCGCATCAGGTCGGCGATGTCGTCCCGACCTTGATCGCGACCGTCGCCGGCGTCGTCGCCCTGAGTTGGCTGGCGTGGAAGGCGTTCGGAGTCGACGCGATGGCTGCGGAGCGACTCCCGCCCTTGCGAGCCGGCGGCAGTTCATCCAAGGCAGCGCCGGGCTGGCCGGCGCGGCGGTGTTCGCCGGTATCGGCGGCCGATCGCTGCAGGACGCGCGTTTCGACGCGTCGAAGGCCCGGGCGGCGATCACGCTGCCGGCTCCAGCGGCCCAGCCGTCGGCGAGCGCGCCACCGCTCGCGAGCGGCGTCGACCTCGGCAAGAGCGGGGTGCCGTTCGTCGACGCCGAACCAGAGCTTCTACCGGATCGACACGGCCCTCTCGGTGCCGCAGATCGATCCGGACAAGTGGTCGTTGCGCATCCACGGCCTGGTCGACCGCGAGGTCACGCTCAACTACAAGGAACTCCTGGCCCGTCCGCTGATCGAGCGCTGGATCACGATGGCCTGCGTGTCCAACGAGGTCGGCGGGGATCTGATCGGGAACGCGCTCTTCCTCGGCGCTCGGTTCGCCGACGTGCTCAGCGAGGCGGGCGTGCACGCGGGCGCCGACCAGCTCGTCCTGCGCTCGTCGGACGGCATGACGATCGGCACGCCGACGGCGGTCGTCATGGACGGGCGCGACGCGTTGCTGGCCGTCGGCATGAACGGGGTCCCGCTACCGATCGAGCACGGATTTCCGGTGCGGGTCGTGGTGCCGGGCCTCTACGGCTACGTGTCGGCCTGCAAGTGGGTCGTCGACATCGAGGCGACGACGTTCAAGTCCTCCAGCGCCTACTGGGTCGACGAAGGATGGATCCCCAAAGCGCCGATCCTGCTGTCGTCGCGCATCGACCGTCCGGTCGCCAGCCAGCTGTTCAAGGTCGGCGATACCGTCGCGATCGCCGGTGTCGCATGGGAACAGCACGTCGGCGTGTCCGGCGTCGAGGTCCAGATCGACGACGGCCCGTGGACGACCGCCCGGCTGGCCGCCGTACCGTCGGTCGACACGTGGCGGCAGTGGGTGCTCGCGTGGACAGCCGTCGCCGGCACACACAGCGTCCGCGTTCGGGCGATCGACGCCGACGGCAAGGTGCAGATCGCGACGGACGCGGAGCCCTATCCGGGAGCGTCGACCGGCTATCACACGATCCGAATAACGGTCCGCTGATCGGTGTCGGTCAGGCCGCCGAGCCGACCTCGGCCGTCGGTAGCGGGTCCGGTATGCGGGGCCGGCCGAGCAGGTAGCCCTGCATCGCGTCGCACCCGGCCGTGGTCGCCGACGACAGCTGCCGGTCGGTCTCGATCCCCTCGGCGATGACGAGCGCCCCGAACTGGTGGGCCAGGTGCGCGATACCGGCCAGCAGGGGCAGCGAGGACGCGTCGTTGCCGTGGCTGGCGATGAGCGTCCGGTCGATCTTGACGATGTCGGGCTGCAGGGTGTGCAGCCGGGCGAGCGAGGAATAGCCGGCGCCGAAGTCGTCGACCGCGACGCGGATACCCAGTGCCCGCAGCTGGTGCAAGGTCGCGAGGGCTCGGTCGTCGTCCTCGATCAGGCTCGTCTCGAGTACCTCGATGGTCAGCCGTGGTGCGGCGTAGCCGGTCTCGCGCAGCAGTTGGGCGACCGTGGCGAGCAGTCCCGCCTCGGCCAGTGTGTGGCTGTCGAGGTTCACCGACAGGGCCAGGTCCGGGGCCCAGCCCGCGGCCGCGCGCAGCGCGGTGCGCAGGACGACCAGGTCGAGCGTCGCGATCGAACCGAGCCGCCGCGCGATCGGGATGAAGTCGGCCGGCGAGATCGGTTCGCCGCCGTGCGTCCACCGGGCCAACGCCTCGTATCCGTACAGCACCCCGCCGGCGAGATGGATCGGCTGGAACGCGACATCGATGCGACCCTGGGCCAGGTCGGCGGCGAGCGCCGAGCGCAGGTCGAGCTGCCGGGTGTCGTTGTCGTCGATGTTCTCGTTGTACGAGCGGGCCACGCCCTTGCCCTCGTGCTTCGCGGCGTACATCGCGAGATCGGCGCGGCGCAGCATCTCGGTGGCCGTGAGCGCGGTCGCGCTGGGTGCGAGAGTGGCGATCCCGACGCTCGCGCCGACCGGGATCTCGCGCAATCCGATGGCCACCGGGTGGTCGAACGCCTTCAGGACGCGAGCGGCGACGTCGAAGCCGTCCCCGCCGTCCTCGACGAGCAGCGCGAATTCGTCGCCGCCGAGCCGGGCGACCGTGTCGGACGAGCGCATCGACGCGAGCAGTCGCTCCGCGACGCGAACGAGCAGCTCGTCACCGGCCGGGTGGCCGAGTGAGTCGTTGATCGTCTTGAAGTCGTCGAGATCGATCAGGACGACCGTTATGGACCGCAGGTCGCGGCGGTGGAGGTCGAGAGCATGGCTGAGCCGGTCGCTGAACAGGGCCCGGTTGGCCAGGCCGGTCAACACGTCGTGCAACGCCTGGTGCGAGATCTGGGCGATCAGCCGTTGATTGTCGAGCAGCACCACGAGCTGTCGGGCGACCAGAAGCGACACGACGACCGCCGCGGCGGCGAGGACGAGGCCGTCGTCGCGGTCCGCGCGCAGTCGCCAGAACGCCGCGATCACCCCGAGCGCGGCCGGAAGGTACGGCAGCGCGAGGGCGCTGCGGGGAGTCAGGCGTTCGTCGGTCTTCGCTTCGGCGACCAGTCCGCGGTCGAGCAACGCGGCGCAAGCAAGGATGAGGAAGCCGCCGACCCATCCGACGTCGACCAGGTTGCCGGTGCTGTAGCGGCCCTGCGCGGTCAGGTAGGCGAAGCCGCTGTCGGCGACGGCGAACGGGACGAGCCCGCCGCCGATCCAGAGCATCCCGATGCGGTCGCCGCGGTGCGCATACGTGAGCACGACCGCGGTGACGGTCAGCAGCGCGACGTCGCTGGCCGGGTAGGCGAGCGCGACGATCCGGCTGAATGTCGCGCCGGCGCCGTTGCGATAGACCTGCCCGAGCGCGGTCGCCCAGCTGAGCGCGAACAGCGAGGCGACGATCAGCCCGGCGTCCAGCGCGATACGTAGCCGGCCGTGCGCTTCGAACGCCCGCGACGGTCGGGTGAGCAGACCGACGCCGGCCAGCGTCGGGAAGAGCAGGTAGCCCAGGTCGGCGAGCGACGGGAAGGGCGTCGGGGTGTTCGCGACGAGTTCGTAGTAGGACCACACCAGCTCGCCGGCGGCCCAGCACCCCGCGCCGACCGCGATCAGCAGCCATGAGATCCGGGCCCGGCCGCGGTTGGCCCGAGCGCGGATCGCGCCCGCCCAGGCGGCCAAGACGGCGGCGAGCAGTTGTGTGAGGTCGTCGACCGCCCTGGTGGCGTGCTGGCCACCCGGCTGCAGGCGCAGATCCACCACGAACGCGGCGACCAGAAGCGCGCACGCAAAGATGGGACCCCGTCGAGTGGACACGTTCTCAAGATCGGCAGTCGCTACCGTCCCTGAAGGGTTTTCCACAACCTAGATCAACTTGTATCGGGACGATTCGACGCCCGAAGCATCGGCTACGTTCGGACGACCTGCAGCGTGTGCAGGGTCGGATCGGCCGCGTACGCGATCCGCACGCCGGCGTCGGCCGCGGACGCCAAGGTGGCCAGCGCCGACGCCGTGACCAGCTCACCCGGCACCAGTACCGGGACGCCCGGTGGGTAGGGCGCGACGAGTTCCGGCGCTCACCCGTCCGACCGCGGCATCGGCCGCCACGGTGTCGTGCGCGGCAAAGAACGCCTCGCGCGGTGTGAGAGGTGCCGGGGGAATGTCCTGTGTCCACACGGCGAACGCGTCGACGGAACGCGGAGTGCGGGGCAGCGAACCCGCGACGTCGAGGATCTGCTTGGTGAGGGCGGCGATGGACGTCTCGTCGTCGACCATCGTGACGATCGGGATCACGGTGTCGCGATCGGCGAGCTCGACCGGCATCCCGGTCTCGATCAGGGCCGCCTCGATCTCGTTGCCGGAGAGCCCGCTCTGTGCCAGCAGGACGACGAGTTTGGCCGGGTCGAAGCGCCCGGGCGCGAAGTCGGCGGGGCCGGGGGAGACGAGGCCGGCGTCGTGCGCGACGATCTGCGCCCGGGCCGCCTCGACGATGGACGTGAGCCGCTCGAGCAGGTCGGCGCCGTGCGGGTCGGCGAGCACGGCGCGCGCCGCGTCGATGCTCGCGAGAATCGTTCCCGACGGGCTGGTCGTGAAGCTGGCCTCGAAGGCCCGCTCGAGCCGGTCGGGGTCCAGACGCTCGGTGCGCGCCGCCACGATCGAGGCCTGGCTGTAGGACGGCAAAGTCTTGTGGGCACTGGTGATCATCGCGTCGGCGCCGAGTTGGAAGGCGTGCCGCGGGTAGCCGGGGTGGAAGCCGAGGTGCGCGCCCCACGCCTGGTCGATCACGACGGCGACATCGCGCGCATGGGCGAGTTCGATCACCGCCGGCAGGTCCGAGATCGTTCCGACGAAGCTGGGTTCGACCGTCAGCAGGGCGACCGCTTCGGGGTGGGCGTCGAGCGCCGCCTCGAGGGCCGGCAACGACAGGCCGGCCGGCAACCCGAACCGCTCGTCGATGTCGCACGGCAGCCACACGGGCCGCAGCCCGGCGTACACCAGACCGAGCAGCGTGCTGCGGTGGGCGGTGCGGCTGACCAGCACCGTGTCGCCGGGCTGTCCGAGCGCCAGCGCCATCGCCTGGTTGGCGTGGGTCGAGCCGCCCGTCGAGTAGCGGCACCAGTCGGCACCCCACAACCGCGCGCCCACCGCCTCCGCACGGGCGACGTCGCCGGCGGCCAGCTTGATCGTGCCCACGCCGCCGAAGAGCGGGACGTCCCCGTCGAGCAGGCGCCCGAGTGCGGGCGAGATGGTGCCGGCCAATCGCTTGTGCCCCGGCACCGTGAACGGGGTCGCGCCACGGTCGACGAACTCCACCCAGGCGTCCAGCAGGGGAGCGGCGCCGGTCGGAAGCCAGTCGGCCACGCCTGCGTCGGTCACGGCGCCATCCTGCCACGGCTCAGCCGGGCGGCTGGTCCTTGGTGAGGTGCACGAGCCAGTCGCGGTCGGTCCGGATGAGGGCGTACCGCCGGGTGCCCGCTCGTCCGTGCAGCGTGAAGAGCAGGCGTCGGTCCGTCCGGTCGTGCTCCTCCCACCAGCCGATGTCGGCGATGAACTTGTCGTCGTCGGTGTAGGTCAGGTGCTCGAGATCATGGTCGTCGACCGCCACCGCGAGGCGGTTCTCGGACGGGCGGTCGGGCAATCCCCGCGGCACCGCCCATGAACGCAGCACGCCGTTCTCTTCGAGGCGCAGGTCGAAATGGGGCCGCGGTTTTCGGTGGTCGTGCAGGACGAAAGCCGGACGATCCTCCTGGTTGTCGCTCATCGGGTTCGACCGTAGCGCGGATATCAAGAATCTTCGTCCGTCGCCGATAGGACTCCCGTGAACCGCGCGCTGTGGAGGGCGTACGTCGCGGCAGGGCTCGTTGCCATCGTCGCGTACTGGGTCATGCCCGCTGGCATCGCTCAGGACGTCATCTACGAAGTGGTCGGACTGTCGTGCGTCGCGGCGATCGCGATCGGCGTGCACCGCCACCGGCCGGCCCGCCGGGCACCCTGGCTGTTGATGTTCGCCGGGCAGCTGCTCTGGACCGTCGGCGATGCGATCGACAGCTGGTACCAGGCGGTCGACCACATCACGGTCTACCCGTCCCTCGCCGACGCGTTCTACCTGGGCGCCTATCCGTTGCTCGCGCTGGGACTCTTGCTTCTGATCCGCGGTCGACGGCCGCGGCGGGACGTCGCCGGCCTGCTGGACAGCGCCACGCTGACCGTGGGCCTGGGCCTGCTGTCATGGGTGCTCCTCGCCCGGCCGACCTTCGACGCGTCGTCGCATTCGCTGCCCGCCGCGATCGTCGGCGTCGCCTACCCGCTGGCCGACATCGTCCTGATCGGCATGCTCATCCGGCTCGTCACGACTCCGGGCGGGCGCACGCCGGCCTTCCGGCTGTTGTTCGGCGCGGTGCTGCTGCTCGTCGGTGGCGACACCACGTCGGTCGCACTGAGCCTCTGGTCGTCGTCGAGCACGACGGCCTGGGACGTGATCTGGCTGGCGTCCTACATCGCGTGGGGCGCGGCGGCCCTGCATCCGTCCATGGCGACCCTGTCCGAGCCGAGCCACGACGAACAACCGCGGTTCACGCGCGGCCGGCTCGGTGCTCTCGCGGTCGCCAGTCTCGTCGCGCCCGGCACGCTCGCGCTGGAACGGCTCACCGGATCGACAATCGACGTCTGGGCGGTCGTCGCCGGGTCGGTCGTGTTGTTCCTGCTCGTCGTCGGACGCATGAACGTGGCGATCGCCCAGATCGTCGCGGCCAACCGCGACCGCGAGCGGCTGCAGTCGAGCCTCGCCTACCAGGCCGCGCACGATTCGCTCACCGATCTGCCCAACCGGGCCCGGGCCATGGAGTCGATCGCGGCCGCGCTGAACCGGACCCGCCGCAGCGGTGAACTGCTCGGCCTGCTGTTCGTCGACCTCGACGGCTTCAAGGCCGTCAACGACACGTTCGGTCACGCCGCGGGCGACGAGGTGCTGAAGATCGTGGCCGCCCGGCTGCGGGCCGAGGTCCGGGGCGGCGATCTCGTCGCTCGGCTCGGCGGTGACGAGTTCGTCGTCCTCCTCGAACCCCTCGACACCGAGGCGGACGCGCTCCCCATCGCCGAGCGCCTGGTCGCGGCGGCGGCCCGGCCGATTCCGATCAACGACCGGTTCGCGCACATCGGCGCGAGCGTCGGGCTCGCGATCAGCCAGGACGCGTCGGCCGACGCCGGACGGCTGCTGCACGAGGCCGACATCGCCGTCTACCGCGCGAAGCGGTCCGGACGGGGCCGGGTCGAGGTCTTCGACGATGCGCTGCGACACGAACTCGCCGAGCGCAGCGAGCTCGAGGCGGCCCTGGTCAACGCGATCGCCACCGACGAACTCGTGGTGCACTACCAGCCGATCATCGACCTGCCGACCGGCGCCGTCACGGGCTACGAGGCGCTCGTGCGCTGGGAACGGCCCGGTTACGGCCTGCTCAGCCCGGCCGAGTTCATCCCGACGGCCGAGGCATCGACGCTCATCTGCGATCTGGACGTGTGGGTGCTGCGCCGGGCGACCCGGCAGGCCGCGGAGTGGGCCGGCGCGGGTCAGCCGTCCCGAACGATGTCGGTGAACATCTCCGGCCGGCACCTGTCGACGCCGCGGATCGTCGACGACGTCTACGACGCACTGGTCGATTCGGGCCTGCCGGCCGGTCAGCTGGTCCTCGAGATCACCGAGACCGCGCTCGTCGAGGACCTGGTCGCGATCCAGCACCTCGAGCAGCTGCGCTCGCTGGGAGTGGCGATCAGCATCGACGACTTCGGAACCGGCTACAACTCGGTCGCCCGCCTGCAACACCTGCCGGTCGACGTCATCAAGATCGATCGCAGCTTCCTCGACACGACCCAGAAGTCGACGCGGATCCTGCTCGAACTGATGATCCACGCCGCCCACGCCTTCGGGCTGCCGGTAGTCGTCGAAGGGGTCGAGTACCCCGAGCAGCTCGACGCGTTGCGGTTCATGGACTGCGAATCCGTCCAGGGGTTCTATCTGTCCCGCCCACTGACGGCGGCGCAAATCCGCGGCGGGCACACCGCAGCGACGGCCGGCGGGGACACATTGCGGTAACCCGGGCGGACGAGCATGGCGCGAGTGATAACCCGTGACCTGCTCGACCTGACCGCGGACGATCTCGCCGTACGCACCCTCGGCCCGGCCCGGCACGCATCGCCGATGGCGAAGATGCTCGACGAGCGCAGCTGGTCGGTGCACTGGGTCGACGAGACCGACCGGGTCCTGCTCGACGACACCCGCGCAATGGCCGGCGCGCGCGGGGTTCCGGTCGCCGAGCTGCCGGCGTTCGAGCCGAGCGGGCCGCGGTCCTCGCTGTACTTCGAGCCCTCGACCGTCCGGGCCGGCATCGTCACCTGCGGCGGCCTGTGCCCGGGCCTGAACAACGTGGTGCGCGGTCTCGTGATCGAGCTGCTCGATCGATACGGCATCGCCGAGGTCATCGGGTTCCGCAACGGCTACCGAGGCCTCACCGCCGAGGGGGCCGAGGACGCGATCTCGTTGACCGTGGATCTCGTGCACGACATCCAGAACCAGGGCGGGACGATGCTGGGCACCTCGCGGGGCGCCCAGGACCCGAACGAGATGGTCGACACGCTGGTCGAATTGGGGATCTCGGTCCTCTTCGTCGTCGGCGGCGACGGCTCGCTGCGCGGCGCGCAGGGCATCGTCGACGCTGCCGAAGCGCGCGACGTCGAGCTATCGGTCGTGGGCGTGCCGAAGACGATCGACAACGACATCCCCTTCATCGATCGCAGCTTCGGGTTCCAGACCGCGTTCGCGCGGGCGGCCGATTCGATCCGGGCCGCCGGCACCGAGGCGATGTCGACGCCGAACGGCGTGGGGCTGGTCAAGCTGATGGGCCGGCATTCCGGGTTCATCGCCTGTTACGCGGCGCTGGCCCACCACGCCGTCGACTTCGTGATCATCCCCGAAGTCCCTTTCCAGCTCGAGGGATCCGGCGGGCTGCTCGCGGCGATCCGGCGCCGATTCGGAGATCAACGGTCGGGTCGTCATCGTCCTCGCCGAGGGCGCCGGCCAGGACCTGCTGCAGAGCGGCGGCACCGACGCGTCCGGCAACGTCAAGCTGGCCGACACCGGCCTGCTGATCCGTGATCGGATCGTGGGTTACTTCGAGCAGGCCGGCGTCGAGCTGAGCCTGCGGTACGTCGATCCGGGCTACGCGATCCGCAGCGTCCCGGCGAACGGCTACGACGCCGTCTACTGCCTGCGATTGGCTCAGGCCGCGGTTCATGCCGCGCTGGCCGGCCGCACCGCGATGGTCGTGGGGCAGTGGCACGGGCGCTTCGTCCACATCCCGATCGCGCTCGCGACCGGCGGGCGCAACCAGGTCGATCCCGACGGCGATCTGTGGATGTCGGTGCTCGAGACGACCGGTCAGCCGAGCCGCTTCGAGTAGCTCGCCCTCAGTCGTCGGCCGGGTCGCCGGACGAGCGGCTGGCCAGCAGGCGTCGGAAACCCTCGAGCCGCGCGGGCGTGGAATGACCGGACGCGACCCAGGCGTCGAGCGTGCACCCGGCCGTCGGCCGATTGATGTTCGCATCCGGGCGGGCACTGGTCGGCGCCGTCCTCGAGATCGGGGAACGCCCACAACATGTCGTCGGCGCCGACGTGCGCGAGGCCGAACGACCGCACGCCCGGAGTGTCGATCACCCACCCGTCGCCGTCGGGCAGGCGCAGGGCGATCGCCGACGACGACGTGTGCCGACCCTTGCCGACCGCGCTGACGACGCCGGTCGAGCGGTTCGCGCCGGGCACCAACGCGTTGATCAACGTCGACTTGCCGACGCCGGAATGCCCTACGAACACCGACGAATGTGCGCGGAGGCGGTCCTGCAGCGGCGCCAGCGAATCGCCGCGCCGGGTGACGATCGCCGGCACGTCGAGGGGTTCGTAACGCTCCAGCGTCGGAGCGGCGCTGGCTACGAGGTCGGCCTTCGTCAGGCAGAGCAGCGGCTCGAGCCCGGCCGTCAGCGCGGCGACGACGCAGCGGTCGATCAGCCCGAAGCTCGGCTCGGGGTCGGCCAGGGCCGTGACGATGATCAGCTGGTCGGCGTTGGCGACGATGACTCGTTCGTACGGGTCGTTGTCGTCGGCTGTGCGGCGCAGGACGGTCTTCCGCTCGGCGATGCGAACGATGCGAGCCAACGTGTCGTCGTCACCGGAGCGGTCGCCGACGACGCTGACGTGGTCGCCGACGGCGATGCTCTTGCGGCCCAGCTCGCGGGCCCGCATGGCGGTGACCTCGGTGCCGTCGGCGCTGACCACCGAGTAGCGGCCGCGATCGACCGTCACCGACTGTCGCGTCCGTCGCGCTGTCGTGGCTGGGCCGTTGCTTCGAGCGCGGCCGGGAACTGCGGCGGGGTGGCCGGATGCGGACGTCGTCCTCGTCGAGCCGGCTGACGTCGCGACGGGGCGGACCGGGCACTCCTAGCGCCTCGCGTCGGATCCGAGGAGGTGGTCCACAGAGGCCGACGAAGTCCGGCAGCGTCTTGCGGGTGGTGGCGATGTTCTCGATCTCGACCTCGTCGACGGCCAGGCCGAGCACCGCGCCGGCGGTCGCCATCCGGTGATCGGCGTACGTCCGCCAGCGCCCGCCGTGCAGAGGCCTCGGCGTGATCGTGCAGGCCGTCCGGGTCCTCGACGACATCGCCGCCGAGCCCGTTGATCTCGGTCGCGAGCGCGGCGAGACGATCGGTCTCGTGCAGCCGCGTAGTGGGCGAGACCGCGCAGGTGCGACGGGCCGTCGGCCAGGGCGGCGAGGACGGCGAGGATCGTGCCGAGCTCGCTGACGTCGCGCAGGTCGGCGTCGAGGCCGTTGATCGTGCCGGTGCCGCTGACGACCAGGTCGGCCCGTCGAACGAGACGTCGGCGCCCATCTCGGCGAGCAGGTCGCGCAACGCGTCGCCGGGCTGCGTCGTCGTGCGCGGCCAGCCGGGGACCCGGACCGTGCCGCCCGTGACGAGAGCGGCGGCCAGGAAGGGTGCGGCGTTGGAGAGATCCGGCTCGATGTCGATGTCGCGGGCCCGGATCCGGCCGGGCGCGACCAGCCAGCTCACGTCGCTCGTTCGGGCCGCCTCGACGCCCGAGTCGGTCAGCGTCGCCAGCGTCATGTCGATGTGCGGCAGCGACGGGACACCGCGCGGACCGCTGTGGACGATCTCGATGCCCTTGTCGAACCGTGCCGCCGCGAGGAGCAGTCCCGAGACGAACTGCGACGAGCCCGACGCGTCGAGCTGCACCCGCCCGCCGGTGACCGAGCCGGTGCCGCGAACGGTGAAGGGCATCCGTCCGGTGCCGCCGTCGTCGATCGTCGACGCCGGCCTGGCGCAGCCCGTCCAGCAGGGTCGCCATCGGACGCTCTCGCGCGTACGCGTCGCCGTCGAACACGACATCGCCGTCGACGAGCGCCGCCGCCGGCGGGACGAAGCGCATCACCGTGCCGGCGAGGCCCGTGTCGACCGCCCCGCCGCTGCGCCGTGGCCGGGCGTGACGAGCCAGTCGGCACCGTCGTCGGCAATCCCGGCGCCGAGCGTCCGCAGGGCCGACACCATCAGCTCGGTGTCGCGCGCCCGCAGCGGCCGGCCGATGCGGGACGGGCCGTCGGCGAGCGAGGCCAGGACCAGCATCCGGTTCGTCATCGACTTCGAGCCGGGCAGCTCGACGACCGCATCGACCGGCGCGTGCGCGCGCGGCGCCGCCCAATCGGGTGCGGTTGCCTCAGCGGACGTCACGGGCCCAGTCTGCCCCACCGGCCCGGCTGAATCCGCCCGCGCTCTTGATCAACAGGGAGTAGACGTCGCCAGGGCGGCACCTGCTCCCTGTTGATCAAGGGGAGGCATCCGCCGACGACCGACCCGTCCGCCCCCGTACCCCGTGATCAAGGCCAGATTTTGGCCGCCCAGGCGACCAAGAGTTGCTCGTGATCACGCTGACTTGGGCAGACTGGTGGCATGTGCGGGCGATACGTGAACGTGGCAGCCGATGCGGATCTGCTCAGTGAGTTCGACGCCGACGAGGCCGTCGGGGACGCGCCGGCTCCGTCGTGGAACGTCGCGCCCACCGACCCGGTGCGCATCGTCGTCCAGCGCCCGCCCCGCGGTGCCGAGACCGACGCGACCGGCGAGACTCCGGCGGCAATTCGGCAGCTGCGGACGGCCAACTGGGGCCTGGTGCCGAGTTGGTCGAAGGACCGCAAGGGCGGCGCGCGAATGATCAACGCACGCATCGAGACCGTCACCGAGAAGCCCGCGTTCAAGACCGCCGCCGCCCGTCGGCGCTGCCTGATCCCGGCCCTGGGCTACTACGAATGGCAGCAGACCGACGACGGCAAGGTCCCGCATTTCCTGCACGATCCCGACGGCGACCTGCTGGCCATGGCCGGCCTTTACGAGCTGTGGCGCGACCATTCACTCGCCGACGACGACCCGGCCCGCTGGCTCTGGACCTGCACGATCATCACCGAACAGGCCACCGATCTGCTCGGGGAGATCCACGACCGCAATCCCGTGGTCGTACCGAGGCGGTTACGGGCCGCGTGGCTCGACTGCTCGTCCGACGACATCGGGGTCGCCGTCGAACTGCTCGGACAGCTCCCGGAAGCCCGGCTCGATCCGTACGTCGTCGGGCCGCGACGTCGGCAACGTCAAGAACAACCGTCCCGACCTGATCGATCCGGTCGCACGCGACGAGTACACCCGACCGCGCCTCGAGCTCTGAGGAGCCGAGCTCCAGGAATGGCGGCAACCATGCCTTCGCGCACCACGACCCGCACCGTCGTCGAGACGCCCGGTGGGCCGGCCTGGTTCGATCTCGATCGTCCGTCGGCCCCCGCCCGCGCCGTGCTGCTGATCGGCCACGGCGCGGGCGGGGGTGTCGAGGCTCCCGACATCATCGCGGTGCGCAACGCGGCCGTGGCGGCCGGCTTTGCCGTCGCCCGGATCACCCAGCCCTACCGCGTCGCCGGTCGGCGCGCTCCGGCACCCGCGCCCCGACTGGACGAGGCGTGGCTGGCGATCACGGCCGTGGTGCTCAAAGTCCGGGGCCTGAAAGGCGTGCCGGCCATTCACGCGGGCCGCTCGAGCGGCGCCCGGGTGGCCTGCCGCACAGCGACCGCCGCGAACGCCGACGCGGTGGTCGCCCTCGCCTTCCCGGTGCATCCGCCCGGCCGGCCGGACAAGGACCGGCTGGACGAACTGACCCTCCCGGTCGTGCCGGTGCTCGTGGTCCAGGGCGACCGCGACCCGTTCGGAATGCCGCCGCCGGCCCCGGGCCGCACGATCATCGTGCTGGCCGGCGCCGACCACTCCCTGAAGAAGGGGATGGCCCAGGGCGCCGCCGCGGTCGTGGAGTTCGTGACAACAATCGCCGACCGTGCGAGGGTCAAGCCGTGACCGAGTCAACCGATCAGCTGCGGGCCGCCCGCGATTTCCTGCTCGCGAATCGCGACGACTACGCGACGGCCGCCGCCGATTTCCGCTGGCCGCGACCGAAGGAATTCAACTTCGCCGCCGACTGGTTCGACGCCGTGCTGGCCGCGGAGCACCCCGATCGGGCGGCCCTGCGGATCATCGAGGACGACGGCAGCGACAACAGCTGGACGTACGCCGATCTGAGCCGCCGGTCGAAGCAACTGGCCGGCTGGCTGCGCTCGCACGGGGTCGGACGCGGCACCCGGATCCTGCTGCTGCTCGGGAATCAGGTCGAACTCTGGGAGTCGACGCTCGCGGCGATCCGCCTCGGTGCCGTGATCATCCCGGCCGCCACCCTGCTGGCCCCCGCCGATCTCGTCGATCGGGTCGAACGCGGCCACGTCGGCGCCGTGATCGGCCGCGCCGAATTGGCGCCGCGGTTCGAGGACGTCCACGGTTCGTACCTGCGCATCGCGGTCGGCGACGATGTCGAGGGCTGGCTGCGCTACGGCGACTTCGAGGAGAGCTTCGACCACTTCGAGCCGGACGGCCCGACCGGAGCGGACGATCCGCTGCTGCTGTACTTCACGTCGGGCACGACCGCGCTGCCGAAGTTGGTCGAGCACACGCACACGAGCTATCCGATCGGCCACCTGTCGACGATGTACTGGATCGGGCTTCGGCCCGGCGACGTGCACCTGAACGTCTCGAGCCCGGGCTGGGCAAAGCACGCCTGGTCGTGCGTGTTCGCGCCGTGGCTGGCCGGGGCCACCGTCTGCATGTTCAACTTCACCCGCTTCGATGCGGCCAAGATGCTCGACGTGCTGCGCGACGCTCAGGTCACGACGTTCTGCGCGCCGCCGACGGTCTGGCGGATGCTGATCCAGCAGCCGATGTCGAACTGGTCGACGTCCCTGCGCGAACTCGTCGGCGCCGGCGAACCGCTCAACCCCGAGGTGATCGAACACGTCCAGCGCGAGTGGGGGCTGACGATCCGCGACGGTTTCGGCCAGACCGAGAGCAGCCTGCAGATCGGCAACTCGCCGGCGCAGCCGATCAAGATCGGTTCGATGGGACGGCCGATGCCGGGCTTCTCGATCGACCTCGTCGATCCGATCACCGGCCAGATCGCCGACGAGGGCGAGATCTGCGTGTCATGGACGGGCGAACGTCCGGTCGGTCTCATGGTCGGTTACCGGGACGACGACGAGCGTAATTCCGAGGCGTTCGCGGGCGGCCGCTACCACACCGGCGACGTCGCATCCCGCGACGCCGACGGCTACATCACCTACGTCGGACGCACCGACGACGTGTTCAAGGCCAGTGACTACCGGATCAGCCCGTTCGAACTCGAGAGCGTGCTGATCGAGCATCCGGCCGTCGCGGAGGCGGCCGTCGTGCCGGCCCCCGACGAGCTGCGCCTGGCCGTGCCGAAGGCCTTTGTCGTCCTGGTCGCGGGCGAGCAGCCGAGTGCCGAGCTCGCCGCCGACATCCTGCGCCACAGTCGCGAGCATCTGGCGCCCTACAAGCGGATCCGGCGCCTGCAGTTCGCCGACCTGCCGAAGACGATCAGCGGCAAGATCCGCCGCGTCGAGCTGCGCACCGCCGAAGCCGAGCACGCCGGCACCCGCCCCGACGGCGAGTACCGCGAAGAGGACTTCGCGAAGGCCGACGGGTCGTAGATGGACGGGTTCCCGGCCATGGCGGTCCCGGTCAATCACGTCGAGCCGGTGCCGCGCCGAGTTCGCGGTTTCGTGGGGACGCGGCCGCTCTTCGACACGCTCGCCGCCCGCTACGTGTGGGAGGTGCCGTACTACCCGCAGTTCTACATCCCGCGCGCCGACGTCGACCTCGAGTTGCTCGTCGACGAGCAGCACACGCAGCAGACCCGGCGGGGCGCCGTCCGCACGTTCGGGGTCCGGGCCGGTGACACCGTCCGCGCGCGGAGTCGCGTCGACTGCTCGAACACTCCGACGTCGACGGCCTCGATGGCACGTTCCGGTTCGAGTGGTCGGGCATCGACACCTGGTACGAGGAAGACGAGCGGATCTTCGTCCACCCCCGCAGCCCGTACGTCCGCGTCGACGCGCTGCGATCGAACCGGCTCGTCGAGGTGTCGCTCGACGGTGTCGTGCTGGCCCGGACGAATTCGCCCGTGCTGGTCTTCGAGACCGGCCTACCGACCCGCTACTACATCAGCCGGGCGGACGTGATCTTCGAGCACCTCGTCGCGTCCGACACCGAGACCGAATGCCCGTACAAGGGCACGACGACGGAGTACTGGTCGGTGCGGATCGGCGACGCCGAGCACCCCGATCTGGCCTGGTGCTACCAGTTCCCGACCCGGGAGATGCTCGCGATCTCGGGCCTGGTCGCGTTCTACAACGAACAGGTCGACATCACCGTCGACGGTCACCCGATCGATCGTCCGAAGACGCACTTCTTCGTTCAGTAGGCCGCGATGTCAGCGGTGCGCCCGTCCACAGCCCGGACGAGATCCGTGGGAGCGAGCTCGACCTGCAGACCGCGCTTACCGGCCGACACGAACATCGTCGAATGAGACAGCGCCGACTCGTCGATGACGACCGGGATCCGCGACTTCTGCCCGAGCGGTGAGATGCCGCCGAGGACGTAACCGGTGGCCCGCTGGGCGGCCGCCGGATCGGCCATCTCGGCCCGCTTGCCACCGACCGCGGCGGCCAGGGCTTTGAGGTCGAGCCGTCCGGCTACGGGCACGACGCCACACGCCAGCTTGCCGTCCACGGACGCGATGAGCGTCTTGTAGATCCGGCCGGAATCGACGCCGAGCGCCGCGGCCGCCTCGTCGCCGAAGCCGTCCGCGCGCGGATCATGCGTGTACGGGTGCAGCGTGTGCGCGATCTTCAGCCGGGCGAGCAGAGCTGTCGCGGGCGTGCCGGTGGCCACGACGACGCAGCATAAGGCGTGGCGAACATCGCCCGTACGGGAATCCCCAACGTCGGCCGCCTGTTCATGAGGGTGGGAAGTCGCGTCGAAAGGGAACTCGGGTAATGGCAGTGGTCGAGATGCCGGTCCAGCGCAGGTTTGCGCCCTGGCCGGGCGACAGCGGTACGCAGGTGGTCATCCGGCCCGCACCGACGGCGAGCAATCCGGTCGCCGTATCCTCGACGAGTCAGGATGCTGCGTTGACTGACACCGCCGCCGCGCAGGCTGCCGGAGGCAGAGAGGGACGGATGGCTCAGGAAGAGACGGTCGAGGATCGCCGGGCGCGCTTCGAGCGTGACGCGTTGCCGTTCCTGGATCAGCTCTACGCCGCCGCGATGCGCATGACGCGCAACCCGGCCGACGCCGAAGACCTTGTCCAGGAGACGTTCGTGAAGGCGTTTGCGGCTTTCCACCAGTTCACCGAGGGGACGAACCTCAAGGCCTGGCTGTACCGGATCCTGACCAACACGTTCATCAACAACTACCGCAAGAAGCAGCGCCAGCCGCTCGAGTCCAACAGCGACACCGTCGAGGACTGGCAGCTCGCGCGGGCTGAGTCGCACACCTCGACCGGGCTGCGCTCGGCCGAGATCGAGGCCCTCGATCATCTGCCCGACTCGGACGTCAAGTCGGCCCTCCAGCAGCTGCCCGAGGATTTCCGCCTAGCCGTGTACCTCGCCGACGTCGAGGGCTTCGCGTACAAGGAGATCGCCGAGATCATGGGCACACCGATCGGGACAGTGATGTCGCGCCTGCACCGCGGGCGCCGCCAGTTGCAGAGCCTGCTCGGTGACTACGCGCGCGAGCGCGGCCTGATCCCCGCCGGTGTCGGAGGCGCGTCATGACCGGCGCGCCGATGGGATTCGGGCCCGGCGGCATCGACTGCGAGGACGTGCTCAAGGACGTCTACCTGTACCTCGACGACGAGTCCGATCCGTCGCTCGTCGTCCGCATCCGCCAGCACCTGGACGGGTGTGCGCCCTGCCTGCGCCAGTTCGGCCTCGAGCAGGACGTGAAATCGCTGGTCGCTCGCTGTTGCGGCGGTGACCGCGCACCCGAGAGCCTGCGCACCTCGATCCGCACCCGCCTCACCGAGGTGACCGTCGAGACGATCCACCTCGAGTACCGCGCCGAGTAACGCCGTCCATTAGGGCGCTCGACCCGAACGAGGTCACCCGTCCGCGACCGCCGTCCGGTGGCGTGGGACGCTTCGACCGATGGCATCGCTCACCGACCTTCTCGCCGAGAACTCGTCGCTGCGCGACGAGCAGGTCGGCCATCTGCAGCGCCTCGTGGGTGAATGGCAGCTGCTGGCCGACCTGAGCTTCGCCGATCTGTTGCTCTGGATCGCGCGCGATGACGGCAGCCTGCTCTGTGTCGCGCAGTGTCGTCCGACCACGGGTCCGACGGCGTATCTCTACGACCAGGTCGGCGACGTCGCCGAGGGCCTGCGCGAATCGACGATGCAGGTCGCGCTCGCCGAGGGGCGGATCTGCCGTGAGACCGATCCGGACTGGGACGGCGACCTGCCGATCCGGCGCGAGGCGATCCCGATCCGCTTCCACGACGAGGTGATCGCCGTCCTGGGTCGCGACAGCAACCTGGCCGGCATCCGAACGCCCAGCCAGCTCGAACTGGTTTACCTGCAGAGCGCCGCCGACCTCGCCCTGATGGTCGCGGACGGGACGTTCCCGGGGGCGGAGTCCGACCTCGAGGAGGGCGGCGGCCCGCGCGTCGGCGACGGACTGCTGCGCATCGAGCGGGACACCACGATCCTGTACGCCAGCCCGAACGGCCTCTCGGCGTTCCGACGCCTCGGCGTCACGGGCCCCGTGCTCGGCGAGCCGATGAACACGTTGACGAGCACAGTGGCCGACGACCCGTTCGACGCGAGCGACCTCGCCCAGGCCGTCCAGGACGCGATCGCGGGCGGCTCGCCGCTGAGCATCGAGGTCGACGGTGGGGGAGCGACGGTGCTGTTCCGCGCGCTACCGCTGCGGCCCCGCGGCGAGATGCTCGGCTCGTTGATTCTCATGCAGGACGTCACCGAGTTGCGTCGGCGAGACCGCGCGCTGATGAGCAAGGACGCGACGATTCGCGAGATCCATCATCGGGTGAAGAACAACCTGCAGACGGTGGCGGCGTTGTTGCGCCTGCAGGCGCGACGCGTCTCGGCTCCGGAGGCCCGCGCGGCCCTCGAGGAATCGATGCGCCGGGTCAGTTCGATCGCGCTCGTCCACGAGACGCTGTCGGTGTCGTTGGACGAGGAGGTCGACTTCGACGAGATCGTCGATCGCCTGTTGGTGATGCTGTCGGACGTCACGGGGTCGGCCGGTCGGTTGACGTTACGTCGCGCCGGGAGCTTCGGTGAGCTGCCGGCCGAGATCGCGACCTCGCTGGTGCTGGTGCTCACCGAGCTCGTCCAGAACGCGGTCGAGCACGCGTTCGCCGGGCAGGAGCCCGGATCGGTGGTCGTGACCGCGGCGCGGATGCGCCGTCAGCTGTCGGTGACGATCGCTGACGACGGCATCGGCTTGCCGGCCGGGTTCAGTCTCGATGCGACCGACCGGCTCGGTCTGCAGATCGTGCGCACCCTGGTCGGTGCGGAGCTGGCCGGCTCGATAGAGATCCGGCCGCGAGCGGACGGTTCGGCCGGCACCGAAGCCGTGGTGTTGCTGCCGTTCAGTAGGTGATATTCAGGCCATCCGCGCGCGGGCGCGGGCATTGCGGCGCTTCAGGGCGCGACGTTCGTCCTCGGAGAGGCCACCCCACACGCCGGCGTCCTGGCCGCTCTCGAGAGCCCACGCCAGGCAGTCCTGGATCACGGGGCATCGACGGCAGACGCTTTTGGCTTGCTCGATCTGAAGCAATGCGGGCCCGGTGTTCCCGATGGGGAAGAACAATTCCGGGTCTTCGTCACGGCAGATCGCGCGGTGACGCCAGTCCATTGGGGGGACTCCTCACTGATGTTCGGTCGCGAACAGCGGGCCGCTGTCCTCGCTTGTGAATTCTTTCACGAGCTGGTGGTCAATACAAGCGTTTCCACTGCAGAAGTTCGGGAGCGCCGCCGTCACCGGGTGTGATCAACAAGCGCACCTGCGTACCGACTCAAGCCTTGCGGACTTTCGCAAGACCGGCAAGCCATTCAGGCGCGTGGCTTAACAAGCCACGGCACGGAAGTGGTCGATATTTGCGTCGTTATCTACTCATACCAGGACACGCAAGGCTTGGCGAACACTCAGGAATCTCAGCGATTCGTGCGGTCCGAGCAGGTCACCGTCGACCTCGACCAGCGTTGGACGGTCGGCGCGCAGCGTGAATCCCTGCAGATCGTGATGCACCACCGCCCCGAATCCGCCCGCGCGGGGGTGCTTGCGGGTCATCCGCGCGAACCCGAGCGCGGCCGCCGGCAGGGCCATGCTCGTGCGTGCGTAGACGTCGAGGCCCGTGTCGAACGACGCCTCGGGAGTGGGGCGTAGGGGTCGTTCGCCGAAGAACGTCCACGGGTCGGTGTTCGCGACGATCGCGTAGTGCAGGCCGTCGACGATGGTTGCGTCGGGCAACTCGAGGTGCAGCGCGGGGTGCCGACGATCGGTGGCGAGGTATTCACGAACAGTGGACCGGGCGTAGAGGACGTCCGTCGAGCGCCGTCCGCGCGCCCGATGCTTCTCGACCCGCGCGATGATGCCGGCGTCGAAGCCGACCCCGGCCGCGAACACGAACCAGCGTTCCTCGCCGTCGCCGGTGTCCAGGCGCCCGAGGCTTATCGATCGCTGGCGACCTTCGCGCAACGCGTCGAGCAGCATCGCCGTCGATTCGATGGCGTCGTTGGGCAGGCCCAGGGCCCGGGCGAACACGTTCGTCGAGCCGGCCGGCACCACGCCGAGCGTCGGCACCTGATCGTGGACACCGTCGGTCAGCAGCCCGTTCACGACCTCGTTCACGGTGCCGTCGCCGCCCATCGCGATCACGACGTCGACTCCGTCGCGCATCGCACGACAGGCGAGCGCGGCCGCATGCCCGCGGTTGTTCGTGTGCTCGATCGTGAGGTCCGCTTCGCTGCCGACGGCGCGGGCGAGGACGTCGCGCTCACGAGAGGTGGTGGCGGTCGCGCGGGGATTGACGACCACCAAAGCCCGCATCCGGCGCACGATACCGGGCGGCCACCCCGGTACTGTGCGGCCCATGTCCGAAGCGGCCGGCGACTCGGTTCCCCGGTCGATCCAGGCGGCCTGCGTCGTGCTCGCGCTGCAGGCGCTGGCCCTGGTCGTCACCGCCGTGGTGTTGCTGGTCAAGACGGTCACCGGCGATCCGCACAGCGTCGCCGGCGCCGTGCTGGGCGCCGCTCTCGCGGCGCTGACGGCGGTCGTGATGGTGGCCTGCGCGCGGGGGCTGCTGCGCCTGCAACCGTCCGCGCGGACGCCGGTCGTCGTGATCGAGCTGCTCGCCCTGCCGGTCAGCTACACGCTCAGCTTCGACGCCGGGCGGGTCGGCTACGGCGCACCGATCCTGCTGTCGGCCCTGGCGACCCTGTATCTGCTGTTCACTCCGGCGGCCCGGGGCGCACTCGATCGCGACCCCTTCTAGCGATCAGTCCGACGGAGTCGGCTCGATCCGCTCGCGCAGTTCCGCCAGGCTGCGGGCGACCAACCGCGAGATCTGCATCTGGGACACACCGATGATCTCGGCGATCTCGGTCTGGGTCTTGCCCTCGACGAAGCGCAACACCAGGATCCGGCGCTCACGCTCGGGCAGGGCGTCCAACGCCGGACGCAGCGTCGCGCGCTGTTCGACGCGTTCGAGATCCGTATCGATCATGCCGACGATCGGGCTGTCGGACGGGTCGCGACCGGGCTCGGCCAGCGATTCGAGCGGCAGACCCGCGTAGGCCCGCGACACGTCGAGCGCCTCGATCACTTCGTCCATCCCGACATCGATGCGGGTCGCGAGCTCGCGCACGGTCGGGGCTCGGTGCAGTTCCTGCGACAGCTCGGCCCGCGCCCGGCTGATCGTCGTCTGCAGTTCCTGGGCCCGTCGCGGGACGCGAATGAGCCAACCGGCGTCGCGGAAGTACCGCTTGATCTCACCCAGGATGGTCGGGGTCGCGTACGTCGAGAACTCCAGGCCGCGCTCGGGCTCGAAGCGATCGATTGCCTTGATCAAGCCGATCGAACCGACCTGGACGAGGTCGGGCAGTGGTTCGTTGCGGCCGGTGAACCGTCGGGCGAGATGTTCGACGAGCGGCAGGTGCAGGTCGACGAGCCGTTCGCGGATGGGCAGCCGCGCCGGTGCGTCGACGGGCAGGGCGTGCAGGTCGACGAGCAACCGGCTCGCCTCGGCCCGCTGGGCCAGGCGTCGTTCCGAGGCGGACGGCTCGGTGGGGCCGGCGTCCGATAGATCTTCGGTGGTCACGCGAGTGGCGTCGCGCGGCGCTTGGTGAGGGTGATCGAGACGGCCGTCGCGGAGGCGTCGACCGCGACGTCCGACGTCAGGGCCTCGAGCACCGTCCACGCGAAGCCGTCCCGGTTCGGTCGGAGCCGTCGGTGGAATCCACCGACGCCGCGACGACCAGGCAACCGTCGTCGAGCTGGAAGTGCGTACGCAGCGGGCCGTTCGGGTCGGCGATCGGCAGCAGCAGTGCGCAGGCCTCATCGATCGCGATGCGCAGATCCTCGATCTCGTCGAGCGTCAGGTCGCAGCGGGCGGCGAGGCCGGCCGTCACGGTCCGCACGATCGACACGTACGCGGTGGCTGATGGCACGACGAGATCGACCGCTCCGCCCGCCAGGGCCGAGTCGTCGATCGATCCGGCCGGTTCGTGCTGGGTCATGACGTCGCCTCCACGGCGGGATTGGGCAGATTCCAGTGATCGAGAACCGGTGCGCCGTGCTGGGCGCCGAGCACCGAGGTCGAGGCCGTGTCGAGCGCGAGGTAGGCGCCGCCCTCGACCGGCAGGCCGACCCAGCGCGCGCCGAGGACCCGGCTGATGTGCCCGTGCGCGACCAGTACGACCGGTCCTTCGACCGCCTCGACGGCGGCCCGCCGCAGGACCCGGTCGGCCCGCGCGCCGACCTGCTCGGCCGTCTCGCCGTTGGGTACGCCGTTCGCGAACAGCGACCAGCCCGGGACGGACTCGCGGATCTGGCTCGTGGTCAGCCCTTCGTAGTCGCCGTAGTCCCACTCGGCGAGATCGTCGTCGACGGCGTCAACGCGCAGCCCGGCGAGCTCGGCCGTGTGCCGAGCTCGCTCGCGGGGACTGCACAGCACGAGCGCCGGATGCAGCGCGGCCACGACGGGCGCGAGCGCGCGCGCCTGTTCGACACCGAACTCGGTCAATGGGATGTCGGTGCGGCCCGTGTGCTGGCCGGACTTGCTCCACGCCGTTTCACCGTGACGGATCAACCAGACCTGCGTGGAGTCCGCGAGGCCGGGTGATGACACGAGATCAGGCTCCGCCCGGTCGTCGGCAACGTCGTCGGCGACGACCTCGGCGTCGATCACGCCTTCTTGGTCTCCCAGAAGATCGTGTCGATCTCGGCGATCAGGTCGAGCAGCTTCTGGCCCTCGGCGGGATCGACGGCGCCCTTGCCGCCGGCCGCGCCGGCCGCCTTCGTGGCCCGGTTGAACAGATCGTGCAGGTCCGGGTACTTCTCGAAGTGCGGCGGCTTGAAGTAGTCGGTCCACAGGACCCAGAGGTGATGCTTGACGAGTTCGGCCCGCTGTTCCTTGATGATCAGCGCGCGGGTTCGGAAGACCGGGTCGTCGTTGCCCTGGTACTTCTCCATGATCGCCTTCACCGATTCGGCCTCGATGCGGGCCTGCGCGGGGTCGTAGACACCGCACGGCAGATCGCAGTGCGCGAAGGCGGTGAGGGGGCGTCGGAACAGTCGCATGAACGGACCTCCTGGGGAGTTTGAGCTTCGGTTCGGACCCTACTCCGGCCGTCCTACCCCACGCAGGCACCATCGTATGCATGCGACGACGGTCATTCGGGTGGCGCGTGGTGCGGGTGTCCGGACCGTCCATGGTGCCGACCTTGCGCGACCGCGACCTGCTGCTCGTGCGCCTCACCGACCGCGTGCGGGCCGGCGACGTCGTGCTCGGCCGCTTCCGTGATCGACCCGACCGTCCCGTCCTGAAACGGATAGAGCGGCGCGTCGCCGACGGCTGGTGGCTGGTGAGCGACAACCCGTTCGTCGTCGGGGCGAGCGAGGCCCACGGCGCGGCCGACGTCGTGGGTCGAGTCGTCCTGCGGCTGGGCCGTGCCGCGCCGCGATTCGAACGGGTCCGTCGCTCCGAGTAGCTTGCCGTCTGTTCTTTGCTAAGATTTAACAACGGCGGACGCGCTTTGTTCGTCACCTTCGCACGTCTGGGGAACGTGCCCGCCCGCATCTGGGAGTTGGACGTTGGCGCTCCGGCGTAAGGACCGCAACGAGCACGGCGGTCAGTTCCCCGGCTTCACGCAGATCACCGAGATCGGCAGCGGCAGCCTCGCGACGGTGTTCCGCGCCCGGGAGATCGGCACCAACCGGCTCGTCGCCCTCAAGCTGCTCAACGTCCAGGACGTGTCGGCGCGGGCGCTGGAATCCTTCGAGCGTGAGTCGGTCGCACTCGGCGCCCTCAGCTCGCACCCCAACATCGTGACGCTCTACCGGTCGTTCTCGACGACGGACGGGCGCCCCGTGCTCGTGCTCGAGTTGTGCGGTGGTTCGGTCGGCGACCAGATCCGCGGTGGCGTCGGGATGCCGGCCCCGGAGGCGTTGTCGATCGCGATCAAGATCTCCGGCGCGCTCGAGACGGCCCACCGGGGCGAGATCCTGCACCGCGACGTGAAGCCGCAGAACATCCTGATCACCGAGTTCGGGGAGCCGGCGCTCGCGGACTTCGGGGTCGCGATGTTGCAGTCGTCCTCGCAGACGACCGCGGGGTTGTTCGACTTCACGACCCTGCACGCGGCGCCCGAGCTGCTCGAGGGTGGCCCGACGTCCGCGGCCACCGACGTCTACGAACTCGCCTCGACGCTCTACCAGCTGATCGCGGGACGCTCGGCGTTCCGTGCCTACGACGGGGAGTCGCCGGCGTCGGTGATCCTGCGGATCCTGCGCGATCCGGTCCGGCCCGTCACCGGCGTCGACGTGCCGACGCAGCTGTCCGACCTGCTGATCTGGGCGATGGCGAAAGAGAAGGACGCCCGGCCGCAGAACGCCGCCGAGTTCGCCGGCGAGCTGGCCCGCATCGAGGTCGACCAGGGTTGGCCGCGTACGCCCTTCCTGATCCGCGACTCGAGCTGGGCCGGTGCGTTGCCTTCGGTGATCCGGATGCCCGAGACCGAGTACGTGTCGACGAACACCCGCCGCCCACCGGCCGATGTGACCTTCCGCGAGCCCGTGCTGCTGTCGCAGCCGCCGGAGCGTTCCGGCGGTCCGCTGCATCGCGCGGGCGCTCCGACCAAGACAAAGGTCCAGGCCCCGCCGGCGTTGCCACCGCGACCCACGCTGCCGCCGGATTCCGGCGAGCTGTGGAGCCTGTGCCCGCAGGGGCATCTCGTGGTGCGGACGGTGAAGTTCTGTCCCGTGTGCGGTGCGGCGGTCATCCACCAGAAGCCCTCGGACGTGGTCTCGTCCACCGTGCTGGCCCCCGAGCCGTTCCATCCGCTGCACATCGCGCCGAGCTCGATCCGCCAGATCCACACCGACGAGATCGAGATCAAGCCGACGCCGCGACGGTCGGCCCCGGCCGTCCGCGAACCGTCCCGGGCACCGGCGCCCGGGAGCGTGCCGGAGCCGGTTGACGCTCCGGCCGCGGCACCCGCGCCCGTGGTGAGTGAATCCGCGCCGGCGGTGAGTGAATCCGCGCCGGCGGTGAGCGAGGCCGCTCTGGCGGTGAGCGAGCTGGCGACGGATTGGGGTCCGACCAGTTTCGGGTCGACCCGTTCGCCGGGTGTCGAATCGATGGACGAGCTCATCGAGCCGCAGTTCGACGATGAGCTCGGTCCGGCACCGACCGTCCTGTCCGCGCCGACCGTCCTGTCCGCGCCGACCGCGCCGACCGCGCACGCGGGAGTGCGTCCGGCCCTTCCGCCGCAGGTCGGCGACCACATCATTGCCCCGCACATCGTGGCGCCCGAGCCGATCGCGACCACGTCCGAACGTCCCGTCGTCCGCCCGATTCAACCGGCGCGGACCTACCCCGACCTGGTACCGACGGCCGCGCCCCGCGCCTACTACCCGTCCTCGCCGACCTCGCCGACCTCGCCGTCCACGGCCGACACGGCTGCACCGGACACTGCCCCACCGGCGCCGCCGCCCGTGTCCGAGTCGACCCGTGACTTACCGCCCTGGTTGGTCGAGCGCGTGGTGGCTGCGCCCGCAGCCGCGGTGACTCCGGCACCTCTCGCGACTTCCGCACCCGCTGTGGTTTCCGCACCCGCTGTGGCTTCCGCACCCGCCGCGACTTCGGCACCTGCTGTGACTTCGGCACCTGCTGTGACTCCGGCACCGGCCGCCACTCCGGCCGAGCTGGACGCGCCGGGTGTCGAGATCTGGGTCCCACCGGCACCGCCGATGACTGGCGACGAATCCGCCGTTCCCGTCACCGCGACCGGGCCCGCCGAGGTCGCGGTGCCCGTCGATGCACCCGTGCCGATGATCGAGGCGCCGCCGGTCGTGCCGGCGGGCGCCGAAGCGGCGCGGCTGCGTTTTCACGGTTCGTTCGGCCGCGGGATGAGTCCGGCACTCGTCGGGGCCGTGGTCCTCGGTTGGTTGGTGCTCATCGCGGCCGCGACCGTCGCCGCGGTCGCCACATCGGGAGTCGGCCGGGCGATCGCCCTCGGCGCCGGCGCGGTGGTCGTGGTGGTGGCGGCGGCGCTGATGATCCGAACCCTCCGACCGTCACTGGTCGCCGATCAGTGGCAGGCGTCCTCACGCGTCGGCTTCCGGACGACCCGGGTGCCGTGGGGAGCCGTCAACGGCATCGAGGCGTCGTTCGCTCCGGGCGCCTCTGACGGACATCTCTTGTTGCACACCTCCGATGGCGTGGTGCCACTTCCGGCCACCCGCCGATCGGTCGGCAAGCTTAGCGCCGTCCACGGACAGCTCGAGGCGTTCCGGACGCGCACGGCGACCCTCGGTCGCCGCTGATCGTCGGCGGTTCAGCTCAGCGGGCGTGCCGTCCGCGCTTTCGGCGGAATCGTCGAGACTTCGGCTTCTTCGGTTGGCCGGTGTCGCGCCAGGATGCGGCGGGCGGAGTGTCGTCCGCTGGCCCGTCCCGGTGGTAGCGCACGGTCGAGGCGAGTCGCGAACGGACGGTCAACGTGCTCCGGACGCTGCGGCGCAGTTCGGTCTGGGCTTCCCACGCCGCGTTGGCATCATGATCGGCGATGACCACCCACCGCGAGAAGAGCGCGGCGTCGGCCGCCTGCCCGATCGCCAGCGCCCGATCGGCCGGCTCGTCGCCGAACCGCGCCCGTGTGTCGTTCGCGATCTCGGTCTTCGTGAGCGACGCGAGGTTGGACAGCCCGCTTTCCTGCAGGACGTCGAGACTCTCCTGCCAGGCTCCGAGCAACCGCAGGCGCGGATCGTCCGGACGCCGGCGACGTCGGCGTCTCAGGTACTTGGGTAGCAACAGGAACAGCAGCGCGGCGAGGAGCAGCAGCGCGACGCCGGCGACCACGAAGGGCCACACCGCACGCGACGGGTGATGCTTGTGCGGGACCGAGCTCTTCGGGGCGATGGCGTGCCCCGCGTTCGCCTGCGACACCAGTGCGTTGTTGGCCGACCCGGTCACGATCGGCGCTTGGCTCGCCGCGCCGACGGGGGTGTTGTTCGGTGGGGTGCCGTACCGGCGGGGTGAAGGGTCGACGGCCACCCATCCGACTCCGCGGATCGGGATCTCGACCCAGGTGTAGGCGTCGGCCGGCGTGAGCTCGTAGCGTCCGCTGTGCACCGTCGTCGCGAAGTCAGCGCGAGACTGGATCTGGAAACCGGTCGCCACCCGCGCCGGAATGCCCAAGCTGCGCGCGATGAGAGTGAACAGCGTGGCGTACTGCTCGGGTGTCGCGCGGTGATTCGCCGACACGAGCGCGTTCGCGACATCGGAGAAGCTCGTTCCCCCGGCCGCCGCGGCGTCGGCCGCGGACGATTCGGACGTTGACCCGGTCGGCTCGGTCGTCGCGCGCCTCGAACCGCGCGGCGTCGGCGTCGGATCCGGCGTCGGCGTCGGATCGCCGGACGCCGTCGATCCCGGCGCCGCTCCCGCCAGCGAGTAGTGGCCCTGGAAATCCTGCACCAGGGCCTGCAGGAACGTGATCGCGTTCGAGCTCGATTTGCCGGTCTCGCTACTCAGCAATGTCACGATCTTGGCGAGCGTCGGTCGCAGTGACGACGGCACCTGCAGGTCGGCCGGCGGTGTCGACGTGGCCGCCTCGGAGGTGGGGCTCAGACTGTCGAACGCGCTGGTGGCCGCATCCGACTGCACTGTGTACGTCGTTCCGGTCTGCAGCGGGTTCGTCGGCACGATCATGCCGCTCTGCTGGTCGACGCTGACCGAGACACCGTCCACGTTGCTGGGCCGCCCGATGTACGGCATCCACGGGGCCTGGGCCAAGATGTTGCCGACGAGTCGGTAGTGCTGGGTGATCGTGCCGCCCGTGGGTTGCAACGTCGGATCGAGATCGGCGGGCACCACGCCGCCGGACGGCCGGAACGTGCGGTCGAACGACCAGGTGTCGCCGTCGTATAGGTCGACCGTCGCCAGGGCGATGAACGCGGGCGACTTCGATTCGAGGTTGACGTCGAGGATCGTCGTCGACTCGTCGGCGGTGGACCCGGCGCGAAGCGACGACACGAATTCTATAGGCGTGACCGGGTTCGTCTGGTTGACCGCCGCGATGCGTTGAGGGGCGGTGGGATGCCCGGAGAACGTGGACGATTGGACGACCACGGTCGCCGCGACCGCGATCGCAACCGCCGTTGCGGTGCCGACGAACAGGCCGCGCACCGGCAGTGAATTACCGGCCTCGCCGGTCTGCGACGACTGGTCCTCGCGCAGCCAGGCCTGCGACATGCGCAGTAGTGCGAAGGTCAGCAGCAGCGCGGCGGCCGCGACCGATTCCTGGATGCGGGCATTCGCGACGAAGGCCGACCCGCGGGCGCTGGCTGCGTACGCCGTACCGCAACAGATCAACCAACTCGCGTAGGGCACGAGCGTGGTGTTCGACCGGCTCACGCACTCGCCGGCGATCGCTCCGGCCAGCCAGGTCAGCGCGACCGGAACGACCATGAGATACGGAGGGTTGACCAAGGGCAACGCGAAGGTCAGCAGCTGGGCCGGCCCCTGGCGGAAGCCGGTCGCCAGATCGTGGAACGCGGCGGGATTGCGCAGCACATACAACAGCGTGAACACGGTGTACGCGACCGCGTCTATGACGATCGTCAGCAGCAGCCGGCGGGTGACCAGCTTCGTCACGACAACCGGTACGAGCACGCTCAGCAGCGCCGCGCCGGCCAGCGCCGTCCCGATCGTGCGGATCGGGAACGATCGCAGCCACGGACTCGCCGCCAGTGCCGTGGCGATGATCGCCAGTGGGATCGGCAACCCGGCGACGATCCGGCGGGCCCGCAGACTGCTGCGCACGCTCATCCGCGTACCTGCACATTCCAGGCCAGGCACGCGGCGTCCGCGTCGACGGCCGAGATGACGCGCACACCTGGGAAGGCGGTCGGGACGACCGGATCCTCGTTCACCGCGATCACGACGAGTCGTTCGTAGCGACGGCGCAGGGTAGCGACGTAGGGCAGGTCGGCGGGATCGAGTACGCCGGTGACGACGACCAGCGACGTGCCGCCGGCGGCCCGGCGAAGCAGCAACAACTGCTGCTGCAGCGACCCGACGGGATCGGGCTCGATGCCCGTGAGGTGATCGATCATCGGGGTCACGTCGCGCACGCGCGGACCACCGATGATGGTCCGGTCGGTGAGCCGCAATTCGACCGGCGCCTTGTTGCTGGCCGTCGCGGCCAGGACCGAGGCAGCGATGTCTATCGCGTATTCGAAGGATGTCTCGGTGTAGAGCGACGGGCGCAGGTCGAGCAGGACTACGCCGTAGGGCTGCGACGTGTCGACGTTGTGTTTGACGACGAGGTTGCCGGTCCGCGCCGACGATCGCCAGTGGACGAGTCGCAGATCATCGCCCAGGACGTAGTTGCGCAGCCGGTGGAAAGTGATGTTGCCCTGCGGCGACGTATCCGAAGAGGGTCCCTCGAGGAAGCGCGTGATTCCGGTCGGCAGCGGGCGGAACGGCAGCATGCGCGGGTAGACCCAGATGCGCTCGGTCTGGCCGTACTTGCGCGAGACGCGGAACATCTCGAGCGGATCGCGACGGGTGACCTCGACCGGGCCGACGTCGAAGATTCCGCGACGGGTGGTGGGCAGCCGATACGTGCGCACGCCACTCTCACCCTGCCGCAGTCGCGGTATCACCGTTCGGACCCGCGTGTTGCCGAAGGGTTGGTTGGCCACGGTGACGCCGACGCTGGTGCGACCCTTGTTGGCGAAGCTGAGGAACGCGATCGCCGGTGAACCCTTCGGCACCCGCGGCGGTTGGATCTGCCGGTCGATCGTGAGTCGGGGCGGTCGCAGAATGCTGAAGAGGCCGACAACGACGAGGGCGACCAGTCCGCCACCGACGAGCGTGAACGCGACCCAGTGCAGCCACAGTCCGGCAACCACGGCGATGACTCCGGCGAGCAGCGCGGCGACGCCGGTGCGCGTCACCGCGCACCTCGCCGACGCGGCCCGAACGGACTCAGCACGACCGACCCGTCAACGAGCCTGAAGCGTTCGCGGAACCGACACCGAATGGACGGCCCGCTGGATGACCTCGGCCGCGGTCCGCCCCTGCAGTTCGGCGTCGGGCTGCAGGATCAGCCGGTGGGCCAGGACGACCGGCGCCATCTCCTTCACGTCCTCGGGGGTGACGAACGCCCGGCCGCCGACCGCGGCGGTCGCGCGCGCGGCCCGCAGCAGCGCGAGGCTGCCGCGCGGGGAGACGCCCAGTCGCAGTTCCGACATCGCCCTGGTCGCGTTGGCGATTCCGATGATGTACTCCTCGATCTCTGGCGAGACCTCGACCTGCAGCGTGCCGGCGATCATGCGCAGGACATCGGCGCCGGACAGCACCGGATTCAGATGCGCGACCGTGGCGCCCATCTTTTGCGTACGCAGTACTTCGGCCTCGGCCTCGGCGTCGGGTAGCCGACCGTGACCTTCATGAGGAACCGGTC
This sequence comes from uncultured Actinomycetes bacterium, assembly GCA_963737785.1. Lineage (GTDB taxonomy): Bacteria > Actinomycetota > Actinomycetes > Mycobacteriales > Jatrophihabitantaceae > CAVTTS01. Next base: position 73,445 of record CAVTTS010000005.1, on the reverse strand, counting down.
GAGCTGCGCCTCGGGAAGGATGTACGTGCCTTCCATGTCGATCGGGTTCTGGGTGGCGACGACCATGAACGGGCTCGGCATCGGGTAGACGACACCGTCGGTCGATGAGCGTCGCCTCCTCCATCACTTCGAGCAGGGCCGACTGGGTCTTCGGCGAGGCGCGGTTGATCTCGTCGGCGAGCACGACGTTGGCGAAGATCGGTCCGGGCCGGAACTCGAACTCCGTGCTGGCCTGGTTGAAGATCGAGACGCCGGTGACGTCGGAGGGCAGCAGGTCGGGCGTGAACTGGATCCGGTTCCACGACACCGAGATCGACGATGCCAGCGCGCGTGCGAGCGACGTCTTGCCGGTCCCGGGCACGTCCTCGAGCAGCAGATGGCCCTGGGCCATCAGGCAGATCACCGCATGGCGGATGACCTCCGGCTTGCCTTGGATGACGCGCGCGACGTTCGCCGAAAGCCGCTCGACGTTCTGCGCGATCGCAGTGACACTGTCAGTCGGGCTTGTCATGCTGCTCCTGGGCGGTGGGAGGTTCGCGGCCGGGCAGGTCGCTCGATCCGGTCATGTGGCGGGAATCCCGGTGACGGGGATGCCGGTGAAAGTCTCCTGGCTACCGAAGAACGAATACGCCACCGACACGGTCAGAGTCGTGGAATCCGCGTGGAACGAATCGATGCAGGTCTGCGTGACGGCGTGGAACGTCGCGAAAGGTTCGGTGGTGCCGGTCAGGCCCGTGTCGGTTACCGGGCTGTCGGCTGAACAGACGTCGCCGTTCGTGTCCTGCAGGGTGACCGTCATGCCGCTCGTCAACGCGAACAGTGCACCGTCCGCTCCGCCATAGCTCACGGTGATGTCGGAGATGGTGGGGTCGGTCGTTTCGATGGACCATTGCGCGGCGAAATCCGACTGCTGTTCGCCGAAGGACGGCGCCGGAATCGAGACGTGGTCGGCGAGCGCGCCCGAAGGCTGACCGGCGAAGATCCCGGCGCTGGATTCGACGAGTTGGGCGCTCACGCGGCACGAATCCCCGTAGATCTGGGTGCGATCGATTGTGTATTGGAGCGGCACGGCCGGATCGATGGCGTTGGCCGTGAGCGGCAGCGATGTGCTGCCGCACGTCAGTGACCCGTTGACAAGGTTGAAGGTCTCGCCGGAGGCCTGGGCGCTCGAGATGCCGCTGATGGCGACGTTGAGCGTCCCGCTCGCCGGATCGGCTGAGGCGAAACTCGCCGTCAACCCGAGCGCCGGCCAGTCCGCCCGCACGGCGATGTCGGTCGGTCCGACGATCGCGGTGGCCTCGGCATGCTTCGGCGGCGCGACGTTCGCGCGGACGCGGTACGTGTGCCCGGGCTGCAGTCCTGAGAACGTCTGCGTGAGGATCTCGCCGGACGACAGGCAGTCGACGTTCGGCGAGGACGACTGCAGCGTGCCGTCGGAATTCAGCAGTGTGAACGAGCACATCGCACCGACGCCACCCACGTCGCCGATCTGATCGGAGCCGAGGTCGAGGCTCACGGTGGCCGTGCTGGTGCCCTGGAACGCCGCGTTAGGCGTGCTGGCGTTCAAGGTCATCGCGCCGACCGCCGGTGGCTTCCAGCTCGCCGTGCAGGTGCCGTCGCTGCCGAAGGTTCCGTTGTCCTGCTGGGCATCGACGCCTTGGACCTGGAAGCTCAAGCCGCGCCCGAGCACGGCGCTCGAGCCGACGACGACGGTACTGAACTGATTCAGCGTCGGGTCGCCGATCACCGACGGAATGCTCGGCACGCTGACCAGGGTGCCGCCGTCGCACACGGTCGCCACGACGTTCCAGCTCGCCGCCTGGACGCAGCCCCTCTGGACCGAACCGCAGGCCTGCCAGCTGACCGTCCAGTTGCCGTTGCCGTTCGACACCGTATGCACGTTCGTCGGCGCCGCCGGACCTTCGCGGGCGGTCGTCACCTGTGTCGGTGCGGACGATGTTCCCCGACCGTTGAGGACGGCGGTGACCGTGACGACGTACGTCGTGTTCGGATACAGGTTGGTGACTGTCTCTGTCACCAGCCCGCCGGGCGTGACCTGCGCGGTGACTGGAATCGAGGCGACGGGCGCGGGTGCGTTCGCGTTCGGGAGCAGCGTGAAGCCCAGAACGTAGGACGTGGGTTCGCAGTCCGATGGGTCGATCAACGGATAGCTCCAGATCAACGTCACCGACCTGGACGAGGACTGGCTCGCCGCGACGGCCGTCGGCACGTTCGGCGGGTTCGTCGTGTTCTTGCATCGCTCTTCGTTGTTGATCTGTACCGCCGGCGGAGTGATCGGTTGGGGAGTCTTGCTGGCTTGGGCGGTCGGTGTGTCACTCGGCGACGCGACCGCGCCCCCGTTCGCGTTCAGGCTCACTGCCTCGGATTTGTCGACGACGGATGGCGGCCGGGTGTCGTCGCTGAAGATCACCAGGGCATCGCGGTGCGCGGGGGAGTTGAAGATGACCCGGCCGTCTCGTGCGAAGACGGTGGAATCACGGTACGAACTCGGCGGCTCGCTCGGATTCAGCGGGTAAGCACCCTTGATTTGCGTCGCTTGGGGGCCGGTGATCTCCCACAGCGTGCCGGCCGGATCCTTCGTGTCACGAGCGACCGACGCCGTGTTCATCGTGTAGAGGTGGCCGCTGCTCCAAGCGGGGCTGATCAACGCCGCGTCGGCCGGGAGCTGTCGAATGAGCGTCGGGCCGGTCAGGGTGCGGCCATCGGTCGACACGCTCACCAGTGACCAGCCGGCCGACGAGTGATACAGGAAATCGACACTTCCCTGCGCGTTCGACACAGGCATTATTCGGTCGACGTCCGTGAGCCCGTCCAACGAGAACGCGATCGACGTCGTGGGCAGAAAGACTCTGAGTTGATCACTGCTCGCCAGCGCGACGATGTCGGTGCCGGACGCCTGAACTTCGCCGCTCGCCAACGCCGCGGGAGTGGTCACGGTTCCATGATCGGTGTCCGAAAGGGCGACGCCGGTGTCCGATCCCTTGGGCACCGAGAGTTCGTGGACGCTTCTCTCGTTTCCGGATCCGGTCAGTAGCCAGAGGCTGTCGTTTGCCGCGACCGCGGATGCCGCCGACGAGTCGAATCCGTCGCCCACGAAGGGCTGGTTCGCCTCCGTCACGGGCTCGTCGAAGTTGAGGGAGGCCCGGGCCTTGGCCTTGGCATCGGGCGCCGACGCCGACTGAACGGTGTTCTGCCCGACCAAGAAAGCACCCGACTGGCTCGCGTCGGACTGGACGATGTACGCCGATCCACCCGACGCGACGGCGAATGCCTGCGACGCGGCAGTCGAGCAGGTCGGATCTTGGGGGCGGCCACCAAGCGTAACTCCGCCTCCGTCGGTCTTGATGACGAAGCCGTTGTTGTCGACGATGTTGAACTCTCCGGTGACCATGTTTATCAACAACGTTCCGTTGTCGAGCGGCACGACTCCGAGGCAGGCCAAGTTCGGGGCCGTCACCTTGGCGTTCGCGTCGGTCAGCTTCACGGTCGACTTGCCGGTCGCGAGGTTGACGGCGACCGGGGAGTAGTTGTCCTGAAGGAATACCGATCCGCCGATCAGCGCGAATGTCCGAGATTTGCTGGGTTTCACGAGTATCGACGCGACCGTGACGGCCGCGATGGCAAGCGCGAGAACCGACAGCAGCGCAACGGTCTGCAGCCGGCTCAACGACGCGCGGGGGCGGCCACCGAGACTCTCGCGGAATCTTGCGGGACCGCGCAACGGTCCGGTCAAGACTCTCCTTTCGAGACCTGGTCGTGCGCGGGTCAACTCTCCGTAGTCACGATACCTGACGCGAACCTAACGGGACGCCTCTCTGGTCACTCGCGTCCCGTGCGTAGCGACCGGTAGAACTCGAGACAGTCGGCGTACGTGGGGAGCAGGCCCTGCGTGCGCGCCTGCTCGAGCGTCGGCGCCGCCGCGTCCTTCGGCGAGAGCAACGGGGCGATGTCGGCGGGCCACGGCAGGGCCAGCGCCGGGTCCATCGGATCGATCCCGAACTCGCGCGTCGGGTTGTACCCGGTCGAGCAGAGGTAGGTGACGACGCTGAAATCCGTCAGGCAGAAGAACGCGTGGCCGAGCCCCTCGGACAGGAAGACGGCGCGACGGTCGACATCGTCGAGGACGACGGAGTCCGACTGCCCGTACGTCGGCGACCCGACCCGGATATCGACGACCAGGTCGAGCACCGCGCCCGACAGGCAGTAGACGTATTTCGCCTGGCTCGGTGGGACGGCGGCGAAGTGCAGGCCGCGCAACGTGCCACGCCGCGAGATCGACTGGTTGGCCTGCGCAAGGCTCAGTCTCCGGCCGGTCGTGGCTTCGAGCACGTCGGCCTTGAACCATTCGAGGAACGCGCCCCGGTCGTCGGGGAACACCTTCGGCGTGAATTCCCATGCGCCGCTGATCGACAGGGGGCGCACGTCCACGCGCAGACCGTACCTGCCAGACTTCGATCAAGCCCGGTTATCCCCGTGCATGAATCGTGATGTCGCCCGAACCAGGCGTGCGCGAGTAGCCATCCGTCGATTCGGACGATTGGGGCACCATCGTGGTTTTCGACCCTTCCAGTGCGGTCTTTCGCGTCCATGAGGGCGGCAAGCTGCGGGTCAGCAGCACCCTGCCGCTCACCGATCGCGAGTCGCTGTCGCTCGCATATACGCCCGGTGTCGCCGAGGTCTGCGAGGCCATCGCCGCCGACGTCGAGGTCGCTCGCCGGTACACCTGGGCCGCTCGATTGGTGGCCGTCGTGTCCGACGGAACGGCCGTCCTGGGGCTGGGCGACATCGGGCCGGCGGCGTCGCTGCCTGTGATGGAAGGCAAGTGTGCGCTGTTCCGCGAGTTCGCCGGGGTCAACGCCGTGCCGATCGTCCTGAACACCAAGGACATGGACGAGATCGTCGAGACGGTGATCCGGATCGCCCCGTCGTTCGGCGGCATCAACCTCGAGGACATCAGCGCGCCGCGGTGCTTCGAGATCGAGGCGCGACTGCGCGACGCGCTCGATATCCCGGTCTTCCACGACGACCAGCACGGGACGGCGATCGTCGTGCTGGCCGCGCTGCGCAACGCCGCCACGGTCACCGGCCGGACGCTCGACCAGCTGCGGGTCGTCGTCTCCGGGGCCGGGGCGGCCGGCGTCGCCTGCACGAAGATCCTGCTGGCCGCCGGCATCGGTGACATCGCGGTCGCCGACTCGCGGGGCATCGTCCACTCCGGTCGCGGCGACCTGACGCCCGTGAAACGGGAACTCGCCGAGATCACGAACCGGGCCGGAGTCACCGGTTCGATCGAGGACGCGCTGCGCGGAGCGGACGTCTTCCTGGGAGTCAGCGCCGGGGCGCTCGGCGAGGACGCGGTGGCCGCGATGGCGCCATCCTCGATCGTGTTCGCACTGGCCAATCCGACGCCCGAGGTTCCGGTCGAGGTGGCTCGTCGTCACGCGGCGGTCGTCGCGACCGGCCGCAGCGACTATCCGAATCAGATCAACAACGTGCTGGCGTTCCCGGGCATCTTCGCGGGCGCGTTCGATGCCGGCGCTCGCGCCATCACCGAGAACATGAAGCTGGCCGCCGCGGCGGCCATCGGGGGAGTGGTCGCGGCCGAGCTCACGGCCGATCGCATCGTCCCGACGCCGTTCGATGCGCGGGTCGCGCCCGCGGTGCGGGCGGCGGTCGCGGCGGCCGCCGACGTCGGGTAGGCCGCGCTCGGTCGGCTCGACTACGCCACTACGAGCGGACGGTCGGCGAGCCGGGTGCCGTCGAGCTGCGCCCAGGCCAGGGCCAGCCGGCGAACCGCTTCGGTCAGGCGATCGGCGGGTTGGGCGAACGGCAGCCGGATGAACCGCTCGAGCGTCCCGTCCACTCCGAAGCGTGAGCCGGGCACGATGTTCACGCCGTGATGCGCGGCAAGCAGCGACAGGGGGGTCGCAACCGGGGCGTCGAGCTCGACCCAGACCGACAGGCCGCCGAGCGGAGCGGGGACGCGCCAGGTCGGCAGGTCGCGGGCGAGCGCGGCGAGCAGGGCGTCGCGTTGCGGCGTGAGCATCGCCCGACGGGTGGCGACGATGTCGTCGAGCCGGGCCATGAGGCCGACGGCCACGAGCTGATCGAGCGCGGAACCGGCCATGTCGGTCGTGGCCCGCAGCACGGCCAGCCGCCGGACCAGTTCGGTCGAGGCGCGGATCCAGCCGATGCGCAGGCCGCCCCAGACCGCCTTCGACAGCGATCCGATCGTGACGACGGTCGGGTCGAGCGCCGCGGTCGGCGCGTTCGGGCGGGGCGTCGAAGCCGAGGTCGACGAACGACTCGTCGACGACGACGATGGCGCCGGTCTGGTGGGCGACGCGCAGCACGTCGCGCCGGTCCTGCTCGGGCACCAGGGCGCCCGTCGGGTTGTGGAAGTCGGGGATGAGGTAGGCCAGACGCGGCGACGTCTGTCTCAACGTCGACTGGAGCTCGGCGACCTGCCAGCCGCCGCGGGGATCCATCGGGACCGGGACGAGGCGCGCGTTGTTGGCCCGGACGGCGTCGAGGGCTCCGGGATAGCTGGGCAGTTCGGTGAGGACCCGATCGCCCGGTCCGGTGAGCAGGCGCAGCAGCAGGTCGAACGCGTGCAGCGCGCCGCTGGTGACGATGATCTGGTCGGGGTTCGTCGGCACGCCGCGCTCGGCGAAGCGGGCGGCGATCGCGGCGCGCAGATCGGGCAGGCCCATCGGGTCGTAGCCGTCGCCGGCCGCGATCTCGGCCAGCCGGGGGGCGGCGTCGGCGACGGCCTGGGTCAGGACGCCGGGCGGCGCCGGCAGCGCGGCGCAGGAAAGATCGACGACGTCGTCCGGATGCGCGGCGACGTTCCAGCGCGCGAGGTCGGACCGCGGGCCCTTCGTCGACCGGGATCGTGACGAAGCTGCCGGCGCCGGTGCGGCTGGTGAGCAGCCCGCGCTCGCGCAGCCGGTCATAGGCGCCGGTCACTGTTGCGCGGCTGATCCTCAGCGTCGCGGCGAGCTCGCGCTCGGACGGCAGGCGGCTCTCGGGCGCGACCCGACCGTCGCGGACGAGCGCAGTGATGCCGTCGGCCAGGCCGAGGTACACCGGCCCGGTGACCTGCTCGAGCGGCGGAAGAAGCAGGGCGAGCGATCGGGCGCTCACCGACATCATTGGACCGGCCATAAGGCTCATGGTGGCACGATTGGCCCGGCTGAGCCAGTCCAGTTCCTGAAAATTGGACGTGTTAGTAGGTCGATTGGCCGGGCACGATTGCTATTGTGGCGAGAAACGGTCTGGTGGCGTCCAGCAGCGGTCTGGTTCCGCCCGACTCGTCGTCGCGCGGCGGCCAGTCTTCTCGGCGGCTGGGTCGGCGCTTGCCCCAGTTGTACGTCGGGCTGTTCCTATACGGATCCTCGGCCGCGTTCATGGTCCGCTCGAAGCTCGGCCTCGACCCGTGGGACGTGTTCCACCAGGGGGTCGCGCAGCGCTTGCACGTCCCGATGGGGCTGGTCCTCAACGTGGTCGGTGCGATCGTCCTGTTGGGATGGATCCCGCTGCGGCAACGTCCGGGCCTCGGGACGGTCAGCAATGTCCTGCTGGTCGGGACGTCTCTCTCGGCATCGCTGCCGTTGCTGCCGTCGTCGTCGATCCTCTGGGTGCGGGTTGTGTACCTGGTGGTCGGCGTCGTCCTCTGCGGGATCGCGACCGGCATGTACATCGGCGCCGAGTTCGGACCGGGCCCGCGGGACGGGCTGATGACCGGTCTGCCGCGGTACACGCACATGTCGATCCGGCTCACGCGTACGTTGCTCGAGCTGACGGTGCTGCTGGTCGGGTGGCTGTTGGGCGGGACGGTTGGCATCGGCACTGTTCTGTTCGCCGTCTGCATCGGTCCGTTGGCGCAGGTCTTCCTGCGGGTTTTCGCGCTGGACCGCCCGGCGCGCGCAGCGACGGTTGTGGATACGCCGGTAGCTGCTGGAGATGAGGCGGTCGCGGTAGCGGTAGCGGCCCCGGTGGCCGAGCCGTCCAACGCGAGTGTCGACGGCTGAGCTCGGTTGGTCGTTGCTTGCTCTGCGATTGCGCGTTGCCCACTCCCCGAGAAGTATCGTAACTTTGTTCGGGCGTAATCAACTCGCCGGCGGAGCGGCCGATGCGTCGATGTACCTCGCGTTTGCGGCGGGTCAATCGTCTTCGTCGTCGGCGCGGGCGAGCCAGGTGGCGAGACGATCGACGGCGGTCTCGAATTCGGGGTTGGCGTCGACGAAGGCTTGCAGGCGGTCGGCGAGCCAAGCCAGGCTCACGTCCTCGTCGCCGCGTCGGGCGGCGAGTTCCTCGATGCCCCGATCGGTGAAGTACACGGCGGCTCAGCCTTCCTGATCAGACGGTCGGTCCAGGCGAGAGTCGGCGGGATAGTGCACGCCGAGTTCCGCCCGGGCATAGTCCAGCAGCTCCATTATCTGGACGGTGTCGTCGAGCGGCATGACCGGGCTCTCGTGCTCGCCGGCGGCCAGGCAACGCTCGACCTCGGCGATTTCGGGCGCGAAGGTCGCGGGTCCGGGCGCATCGATGGTCTCCTCGTCGCCGCCGGACGAGACGATGATCTTGGTCGGCCGATGCAGCCGATTGACGACGTCGATCCAGCCGTCCGTACCGAGAATGAATCCGGCGCTGGGATTGCGGCTGCGCGTGGTGCACGCGAGTTGGGCGAACCGGCCGTCGGCGTAGCCCCATTGCATCGCCGCTGTCTCGTCCGACCCGGTCGGTGAGAGCGAGCCGATGACCTGGACGGAGTCGGGGCGGCCGGCAAACATCCAGGCGAAGTGGCTGACGTACACGCCGAGATCCAACAGCGCGCCGCCCCCGGCGCTCAGGTCGAACAAGCGGTGCTTCGGGTCGAACGGGAAGTGGGCCGAGAGCTCGGCGCGGACGCTGACGACGCCGCCGATCCGCCCCGACCGGGCGATCGACACCGCCTGGCGAAGCAGCGGATTGAACCGCATCCACATGCCTTCCATGCAGAACAGTCGGCGCTCGCGGGCGAGCGACACGATCTCGCGGGCTTCGCGCGCGTTGAGCGTGAAGGCTTTCTCGACCAGGACGTGCTTGCCGGCATCGAGCGCCAACAACGCGTGCGCTCGATGCTGCGCGTGCGTGGTCGCCACGTAGATGACGTCGATGTCCGGGTCGGCGACGAGCTCGGAATAGGAGCCGTACGAGCGCGGCGCCCCGAGCGCGGCGGCCAGCGCGGCGGCCCGTTCGACGGACCGCGCGCCGACGGCGACCACCTGACTCGCAGGCGACGCCGCAATCTGCGGGCCGACGGTGGCCGCGATGCCGCCGGCCCCGAGAATTCCCCAGCGAAGCGAATGCGAACCGGTCACCCGCTCAACGTAGCGTCGAGTGGGCTCATCGGTGTTCAGCAGCCGGCGCCGCGGTACAACGACACCTGCAGGTTGTACATCCGGGTGTCGCCCGCCAGGTAATGCGCGTTCACGCCGGTGTCGTCCTCCATCGCGAGCCAGAAGAAGATCATGCTCTGCGCGATGTTGTCGCAGCTGCGCGCGCGAGCCTGGGCCGGGTCGGCGGTCGCGACGACAATGGCGGCCGAGACACCGATGGCCGCGACGGCCGCGGTGACCCGCGACCGGACGCGGCGAGTGGGCTTGGCGTTACGAGTGTGATCGGCGCTGCGCGTGTGATCGGAACTGCGCGTGATGAGTGACGACATCGGATGCTCCCCGAGCTGCGATCGACGGTGCCGCCAGTTGGCGGTCGTCGAACAGGAGCCGTCGTCGATCGAGGTGATACAGCCGATCGAGACCGTCTGACGGACCCCATCACGACCGGACGTCGGCCGGTGATCTAACCGAGCGCCCTAACCGAGTGTCCTACCCGAGTGCCGTCGCGACGATGTCGCGCTGCTGGGCCTCGTGCACGCTGGCCGAGCCGACCGCCGGCGAGGCCGAGGCTCGCCGCGACACGCGCAGCAGCGCGCGGCCACCGAGGTACTCCGGCAGGTTCAGGGCGATGAACGGCCATGCACCCTGATTGGCCGGCTCCTCCTGCACCCACACCAGCTCGGCGTCCGGGTAGCGGTCGAGCTCAGCGCGGATCTCGGCGGCCGGCAGCGGATAGATCTGCTCCACGCGCACGATCGCGACGTCGGTGATGTGGCCTTCGTCGCGGGCCGCCAGCAGGTCGTAGTAGATCTTGCCGCTGCACAGGACGACGCGCCGGGCCTCGGTGATCTTCGGGTCGCCGATGACGGGCTGGAACGACGACCCGCCCGTGAACTCGTCCAGCTGGCTGACGGCGGCCTTCAACCGCAGCAGCGACTTGGGCGTGTACGCGATCAGCGGCCGGCGCACCGGTGAGAGGCCCTGCCGGCGCAGCAGGTGGAAGTAGTTCGCCGGCGACGAGCAGATCGCCACCGTCATGTTGTTCTCGGCGGCCAGCTGCAGGAAGCGCTCGGGCCGGCCCGACGAGTGGTCGGGACCCTGGCCCTCGTAGCCGTGCGGGAGCAGCAGCGTGACCGCGGAGCGCTGACCCCACTTGGCCTCGCCGGATGCGATGAACTCGTCGACGATCGTCTGGGCGCCATCCGCGAAGTCGCCGAACTGGGCCTCCCAGCACACGAGCGCGTCGGCCCGGGCCACCGAATAGCCGTACTCGAAGCCCATCACCGCGTACTCGCTGAGCAGCGAGTCGTGCGCCCAGAAAGGAGCCTGGTCGTCCGACAACGCCGTCAACGGCGTGTATTCATCGCCGTTCTCCCGGTCGATGAGCACCGCGTGGCGCTGGGTGAAGGTGCCCCGTCGCGAGTCCTGGCCCGACAGGCGTACTACCCGTCCTTCGAGGACGAGCGAGCCGAACGCGAAGAGTTCGGCCGTGGCCCAGTCGACGTTGCCGCCGCTGGCCATCGCGATTCGCCGATCGATCTGCGGCTTGAGGCGCGGGTGGATCGTGAACCCCTCCGGCGGGTTCGCATAGGCGTCGGCGATGCGCTTGATGCTCTCGAGCGATATCGAGGTCGTGAGCTGCTGAGACGGCGACAGCGACTCGATGTCGGGCTCGGGCTGCGGTCGTCCGGTCGCGTTGCGCGTCTCGACGAAGACCTTCTCGAGCTGCTGCTGGAAGTCGCGCAGCGCGTGCTCGGCGTCCTCGATCGTGATGTCGCCGCGGCCGACGAGTGCCTCGGTGTAGATCTTCCGGACGCTGCGCTTGTTGTCGATGATGTCGTACATCAACGGCTGGGTGAACGAGGGATTGTCGGCCTCGTTGTGCCCGCGCCGGCGGTAGCAGACCATGTCGATGACGACATCCTTCTTGAACTCCCGGCGGAACTCGACGGCCAGCCGGGCGACGCGGACGCACGCCTCGGGGTCGTCGCCGTTCACATGGAAGATCGGCGCCGCGATCATGCGGGCGATGTCGGTGCAGTAGAGACTCGACCGCGACGAGGACGGCGACGTCGTGAAACCGACCTGGTTGTTCACCACGACGTGGACGGTGCCGCCGGTGCGGTAGCCGCGCAGCTGCGACAGGTTGAGGGTCTCGGCGACGACGCCCTGACCCGCGAAGGCCGCGTCGCCGTGCATCAGCACGGGCAGCACGGTGAACCCGTCCTCGCCCTTGTTCAGCAGGTCCTGCTTGGCGCGCACGATGCCCTCGAGCACCGGGTCGACCGCCTCGAGGTGCGAGGGGTTCGCGGTCAGCGTGACCGCGATCGACTTGCCACGGCGCGATTCGAAGGTGCCTTCGGCTCCGAGGTGGTACTTGACGTCGCCGGAGCCCTGCGCGGTACCCGGGTCGATGTTGCCCTCGAACTCGTTGAAGATCTTCGCGTACGGCTTGCCGACGATGTTGGCCAGGACGTTGAGACGGCCGCGGTGCGGCATGCCGACGACGACCTCCTCGAGTTCCTGATCGGCGGCTTCGGCCAGCACGGCGTCGAGCAGGGCGATCACCGTCTCGGCGCCCTCGAGGCTGAATCGCTTCTGGCCGACGTACTTGGTCTGCAGGAACGTCTCGAAGGCCTCCGCGACGTTCAGCCGACCGAGGATGTGCAGCTGCTCCTCGCGCGACGGCGGTTCGTGCTTGATCTCGATGCGCTGCTGGATCCACCGGCGCTGCTCGGGATCGATGATGTGCATGTACTCGACACCCACGCGTCGGCAGTACGCGTCGCGCAGCACGCCGAGGATGTCACGCAGGCGCATGAGCTTCTCACCGGCGAACCCGTCGACCGGGAACTCGCGATCGAGGTCCCACAGCGTCAGTCCGTGCCGGGTGATGTCGAGATCCGGATGGCTGCGCACGGTGAACTCGAGCGGGTCGGTGTCGGCCATCAGATGGCCGTTCGTGCGGTACGCGTTGATCAGCTCGATCACGCGGGCGTTCTTGTCGATCTGGCCCTCGTGGTGGAACCGGCGATCGACCAGCCAGCGGACCGGCTCGTACGGGATCCGCAGCGCGGCGAAGATCTCGTCGTAGAACTCGTCGGCCAGCAGCAGCTGGTGGACGGTGCGCAGGAATTCGCCCGACTGCGCGCCCTGGATGATGCGGTGGTCGTAGGTGGACGTCAGCGTCATGATCTTGCTGATCGCGCGGTCGACGAGCGACTCGTCGCTCATCCCGCTGAACTCGGCCGGGAACTCCATGGCCCCGACGCCGACGATCGTTCCCTGGCCGGCCATCAACCGCGGCACGGAGTGATTGGTACCGAGGGTTCCCGGGTTGGTCAGGCTGATCGTCGTCCCGGCGAAGTCGTCCGCACCGAGCTTGCCGGCCCGGGCCCGCCGGATGATGTCCTCGTACGTCCCCCAGAAGTCCGAGAAGTCCATCGTCTCGGCGGCCTTGATCGACGCGACGACCAGCGACCGGCCACCGTCCTTGCCGACCAGGTCGATCGCGATACCGAGGTTCACGTGCTCAGGCGTGACGACCGCCGGCTTGCCCTCGACTTCGGCGAAGTGGTTGTTCATCTCCGGGTGCTGCATGACGGCCTTGACGACCGCGTAACCGATGACGTGGGTGAAGCTGACCTTGCCGCCGCGGGCGCGGCGGAGGTGGTTGTTGATGACGACGCGGTTGTCAGCGAGCAGCTTGGCCGGGACCGCGCGGACGCTGGTGGCCGTCGGCACGCTCAGCGACAGTTCCATGTTCGTGACGACCCGGGCCGCCGCGCCGCGCAACGTCGCCGTCCGGTCACCCTCGGCCGAGGCCGTGGCGGGCTTGACCGCGGGGGCGGCCGGCTTCGTCGCAGCGGCCGGTTCGGCGCCCGCCGCTGCCGGGGTGGACGGGGATGGGGCCGCCGCCTCGACCGGCTGGGTCGGCTGGGCGGTCGGGTTCGGCTGGGCGGTCGGCTGCATGGCCGGGGACGCGGGCGGTGCCGCTCCGTTGCCGTTGACGTCGGCCTTGCCGCTCGCGGCGACCGGCGCTGGTGTCACGGTCGCGGGCCGGACCGGGCGGTAATCGGCGAAGAAGTCGTGCCAGGCCGCATCGACGCCGGCCGGGTCGGTCAGGTAGCGCTCGTACATCTCTTCGACCAGCCATTCGTTGGCTCCGAATTCGGAGCTGATCGGCTGGGTCGTCGAAGTGTCTGTCGGCTGCTGCGTCGTCGCCACGGGTGTCGGGCCGCCCTCATCGTCTTGATGTCGAGATATCTGTCGGGCGTCGTTGGATGCGGTCATCCGATCCGTTCGTCACCCGACGTTCAAGGTTACGCCGGTGTCACGCCTGGCTGAACGGGTTGTTGCGCGCAAATCGGTACGTCCGGGGTGCGCTCGCTCACAACATTTCCCGGCCCCATCACCCCGGGGGAGTGAACAGCCGCGCGCAGGTGGTCAGGTGCTGCTGGGTGAGCAGGTCCGTGTCGACGCCCTCGGTGCCGATCAGCTGGGTGCGGGCGTACGCGGATGTGGACGAGGAACCGCCGCGTACGGCGTCGCGCAGCTCACCGAGTGTCGCCCGTCCCGCCGTCAGGGATGCGCGGGCCGGCCGCAGCCATTTCGTCCGTAGCTCGCTGCCGAGGTCGCCGCCGGGCAACGCCGAATCGGTGAGCTCGCTGATCGTCTTGTCCATCGCCGTGTAGCGATCGGTCGCGTACTGCAGCTGCTGCTTGGGTGTCGTCGGCTTCGAGAGGGCGGCGATCGCGGTGACCGCGTCCGAACAGAATGAGTTGCTCCGCCCGGCGAAACCGGACGGTCGTCCGACCGCGCAACCGGCCAGCAGCAGCGCCGCGACGATCAGCAGCCCGGCTCTACGTGATGTCACGGTTCATGGTCCAGCCCGCGCCTACCACCGCGGTGAGCAGGGCCCAGACGAGCAGAACGATCACCCCGCCGACCGGGCTGAGCAGGTGGACGTCGTTGATGACCCGATCCTCGGAGTCCGGTCGGGTGACGATTCCGCCGACCGCGCCGCTCAACAGGTACGGATAGATGTACTTGACGCCCGGGATGATCAACACGAGGCGGTCGAGGATCAGGATGAAGATCACCCCGACCGAGACGGCGACGATCTGGTTCCGAAGCAGGGCACCGACGCCGATGCCGACGAGGGCGAACAGCACGAGCACCAGGAACGTCGAGAACAGCGCGCCCTTGTTATCGCTCAGCGAGACCGTGATGTTCTTGGCCGACAGCCAGGGCAGCGCCATCGCCAGCTCGACGACGAGGCAGACGAGCGCGTAGCCGATTCCGGCCACCGCGTAGGTGATGAGCTTGGCGCCCACGATGGCCCAGCGCGACGGTGTCGCGAGGACGGTCGGGGTGATCGTCTGATAGCGGTATTCGGTCGTGACCGCCAGGACGCCGAGGACGAAGAGCGGTACGTAGGTGAAGGCCTGGGTGGCCGACTGCAGCACGTCGCGGACCTGCGCTTGCAGGACGGCGTGGTTCTTGGGACCGAGAATCGAGCCGGTCACACCGAGCGCGGTCAGGCCGGCGGAGGTGATGAGCATCCAGAACCACACCTGGGTGCTCACGAGCTTGCGGTATTCCGCGCGGACCAGGGCGATCACGGCCGACCTCCCGGATCGAGCGACGGCGCCGTATACGCGCCCGAGGTCAGGGCGAAGAACAACTGCTCGAGGTCGAACCGGTCGAGGCGCAGCTCGTGCAGTTCCACACCCGTCGCGAAGGCGACGTGTCCCACGTGCGCGAGGTCCGCGCCCACGATGCGCAGCGACGGGGCACTGCCGTCGGTCGCCGGCTCGAACTGGGGCTGCAGACCGGTCTGGACGAGGGCGTTCGCGAGCGCCTCGAGGTTCGGCGAGCGGACCACCACCGAGTCGTTGCCCGCGGTCAGCTCGCTGATCGCGCCGGCTCGCACGAGTCGACCCCGATCGAGGATCACGACGCGGTCGGCGACCTCTTGCACCTCGTTGAGCTGGTGACTCGAGACGAGCACGGTTCGTCCCTCATCGGCCAGGTGACGGAAGAAACCGCGCAGCCACCGGATGCCCTCCGGGTCGAGTCCGTTAGCTGGCTCGTCCAGGATCAGCACGCTCGGATCGCCGAGCAGCGTGGCCGCGAGCCCGAGCCGTTGCCGCATGCCCATCGAAAAGCCGCGCACCTTGCGCTTGGCGACGTCGGACAGCCCTACGATCGCCAGCACCTCGTCGGCGCGCTGGTCGGGCAGCTTGGACGCCGCGCAGAGGATGCGCAGGTGGTTGCGGGCGCTGCGGGCCGGATGAAAGCTCGAGGCTTCGAGCGCGGCGCCCACCACCTTCAGCGGATCGTGGATCGAGAGGTAACCCTGCCCGCCGATCGTCGCGGTCCCGCCGGTCGGATGGACGAGGCCCAGGATCATCCGCAACGTGGTCGTCTTGCCTGCCCCGTTGGGGCCGAGGAAGCCGGTCACGGAGCCGGGCTCGACGGTGAAGCTGAGTTGGTCGACAGCGCGCACGTTGCCGTTGAAGACCTTGGTGAGCTCGCGGACCTCGATGCGTCCCGGTGGGCTGGTCACAGCCTCCATTGAAGCATCGTCGGGCGGCCGGGTTCGCCCGGTATGACGCTCGGCGTCATCGGCCGGCGTCACCGGCCGGCGTCACCGGTCGACGAGCCGCCGGACGAACTTCAGACCCGACCACGTCGCGTCGATGGCGGCGACTTTCACGTCCACGAGGCCGTGGGCCAGCCCGAACTCGCGCACGACCCCGTCGGTGAGGTCGGTCGGGCGGCCGCTGGCCTTCTTGGGCCAGGCGATCCACAGTGCGCCGGACGTCGTCAGCCGGGCCGCGTTGGCGTCGAAACGTTCGGCCAGTCGCTTCCGGTCGGCGCAGAACGCGACGATGACGTCGTATTCGCCGGCCGCCGCCCGGCGGTGGATCGTCACGCCGGGTTCGAGCGGACCGTCGAGCAGGCCAGCGGGCGCGTCGAGCAGCATGACCCGCGAGTTGGCACGGATCCCGAGCTTCCTGGGCAGGGGCGTTCCGGAGTAGCCGACCGTCGTCACGCTCAGAGCCGCCTCAGGCCGACATGACCAGGCAGGTGCTCGACGCCGTGGCGTAGATCGTTCCGGCGGCGTCGCGCACATCGGCCTCGCCGAACGCGACCCGTCGTCCCGGCTTGGTAACCCATCCGTGCACACGCAGTGCGCCGGTCTTCGCGTGCAGCGCCCGCAGGTAGTTCACCTTGATCTCGATGCTCGTGTACGCGGAGCCGGCGGGCAGCGTGGTCTGCACCGCGCAGCCGATCGCCGAGTCGAGCAGCGTGCAGACCAGGCCACCGTGGACGACGCCGATCGGGTTGTAGACCGACTCGTCGGGCGTGCAGACGAACACGGCGTCACCCTCGGCCACCGACTCCAGCGCGAAGCCCATCAGCTGCGCGATCGGCGGCGGCGGGCCCTCGCCGTCGAGCAGCGCCCGCAGGTGCTCGAGGCCGGTCCCGGAATCGGCGCCGCGCGCGTTCGCGATCGGGTCCCACCACGTCACGGTCTTCGAGCGCGGCTCGCCCCAACTCGGATTGCTCACGGTTGCGGACTCTACCTACGGGCCGTTCTCGCGACCGCACAGCTTTGCAGGAGCAGGCCTTGCTAGAGGGGAGTGACGTACGCGCCGCTGATGCCACCGTCGACGAGGAAGGTCGACGCGGTGATGAACGACGAATCGTCGCTGGCCAGGAACGTGACCGCCGCGGCGATCTCGTCGGCCTCGGCGAAGCGGCCCATCGGGATGTGGACGAGGCGGCGGGCCGCGCGTTCCGGGTCCTTCGCGAACAGCTCCTGCAGCAGCGGGGTGTTCACCGGACCGGGGCACAACGCGTTGACCCGGATGCGCTCGCGGGCGAACTGCACGCCGAGCTCGCGGCTCATGGCCAGCACGCCGCCCTTGCTCGCGGTGTACGAGATCTGGGACGTGGCCGATCCCATCACCGCGACGAACGAAGCGGTGTTGATGATCGAACCGCCGCCGCGCGCCTGCATGTGGCCGATCGCGAACTTGCAGCAGAGGTACACCGAGGTCAGGTTGACCTCCTGCACGCGCTGCCAGGCGTCCAGTCCGGTGGTGAGAATCGAGTCGTCGTCGGGCGGTGAGATGCCGGCGTTGTTGAACGTGATGTCCAGGCCGCCGTACGCGTCGACGGCCTGCTGGTAGAGCGCCTCGACCTCTGCCTCGGACGTGACGTCTACCTGTACGAACAGCCCGTCGACGGCGTCCGCGGCGGCCGCGCCCGCGGTCGGGTCGACGTCGGCGCAGACGACCTTGGCTCCCTCGGCGGCGAACCGGCGCGCGGTGGCGAGACCGATCCCGCTGCCGGCGCCCGTGACGACTGCGACCTTGCCGGTCAGGCGATCACCCATGATTTCTTGCTCCTCGACGTTGCGGTCAGTTGATGCGGTTCAGTGATGCGATCAGGTGGTGGCGATGAAGACGTTCTTGGTCTCGGTGAAGGCGAGCGGGGCGTCCGGTCCGAGCTCACGCCCGAGTCCCGAGCTCTTGAAGCCGCCGAACGGTGTCCAGTACCGGACGGACGAGTGCGAGTTCACCGAGAGGTTGCCCGACTCGATGCCCCGGCTGACCCGGATCGCCTTGCCGACGTTGGACGTCCAGATCGAACCGGACAGGCCGAACTCGCTGTCGTTGGCGACGCGGATGGCGTCGGCCTCGTCCTCGAACGGGACGACGGCCACGACCGGGCCGAAGATCTCTTCGTGCAGGACGCGGTCGGCGGGGTCGGTCGGCGCGAGGACGGTTGGCGGGAACCAGAACCCGGGGCCGCTGGGCGCACTCCCGCGGAACGCGACGATCGAGTCGTCCGGCACGTACTCGGCGACGCGCTCGCGCTGGGCGGCGCTGATGAGGGGTCCCATCTCGGCCTTCTCGTCGGCGGGGTCGGTGACCACGACACCGTGGACGGCCGCCTCGAACAGCTCCATGAACCGGTCGTACGCGCTGCGTTCGACGAGGATGCGCGACCGGGCGCAGCAGTCCTGCCCGGCGTTGTCGAAGACGGCGTAGGGCGCGGTGGCCGCCGCTCGTTCGAGGTCGGAATCGGCGAAGATGACGTTCGCGCTCTTGCCGCCCAGCTCGAGCGTCACCGGCTTGATGCGCGCGGCACAACCGGCCATCACACCTCGGCCGACCTCGGTCGAACCTGTGAAGACCAGCTTGGCGACATCCGGGTGATCCACGAACCGCTGCCCGACGATGCTGCCCTTGCCGGGCAGCACCTGGAACACGTCCTCGGGCAGGCCGGCCTCGAGCGCGAGCTCGGCGAGGCGCATCGCCGTCAGGGGAGTGAGCTCGGCGGGCTTGAGCACCACGGTGTTGCCGGCGGCGAGGGCGGGTGCGAATCCCCAGCCGGCGATCGGCATCGGGAAGTTCCACGGGACGATCACGCCGATCACGCCGAGCGGCTCGTGGAACGTGATGTCGATGCCGTCGGCGACCGGGATCTGCTGGCCGATGAGCCGTTCGGGCGCCGCCGAGTAGTAGGCGATCACGTCGCGGACGTTGCCGGCCTCCCAGCGGGCATTGCCGATCGTGTGCCCGGAGTTGCGCACCTCGAGCTGCGCGAGGTTCTCGCGATCGGCGTCCACCGCCTCGGCGAACCGCCGGAGCAGCCGACCACGGTCGCCCGGTGAAACAGCCCGCCACGAGGCGAAAGCCTTGCGCGAACGGGCGATTGCCGCGTCGGTGCCGGCCTGGTCGAGCAGGTCGACCGTGGTCACGACGTCCTCGGTCGCCGGATTGATCACGTCGTACGTGGTGCTCACTGAGGGCAACCCTTCTACATTCTCTCGAAGCTGCGGACGCGTTCCCAGTCGGTCACCGCGGCGTCGAAGGCCGTGAGCTCGACCCGCGCGGTGTTGCTGTAGTGGTCGACGACCTCGTCGCCGAAGGCGGCTCGCGCGATCGGGCTGGCCTGCAGCAACTCGGCCGCCTCGCGCAGGGTCGTCGGGACATGCGCGGCCTCGGTGTCGTAGGCGTTGCCGCCGAACGCGTCCTCGAGCGGCAGTTCGTTGTCGACGCCGTGCAGGCCGGCCGCGATCATGGCGGCCACGGCCAGGTAGGGGTTCACGTCACCACCGGGCACCCGGTTCTCGAACCGCAGGCTCGATCCGTGCCCGACCGTCCGCAGCGCGCAGGTGCGATTGTCGATGCCCCACTTCACCGCGGTCGGCGCGAACGATCCGGGCTGATAACGCTTGTACGAGTTGATGTTCGGCGCGAAGAAGTAGCTCAGCTCGCGGAGCCCGGCGAGTTGCCCGGCCAGGAACTGCTCGAACAGGGTCGATACCCCGTGCTGGCGATCACCGGCGAAGACCGGCTCACCCGACTTCGACCGCAGCGACAGGTGGATGTGGCAGGAGTTGCCTTCGCGCTCGTTGTACTTCGCCATGAACGTCAGCGCCGAACCGTGCTGCGCCGCGATCTCCTTGGCGCCGTTCTTGTAGATCACGTGGTTGTCGCAGGTCGTCAGCGCGTCGGTGTACTTGAACGCGATCTCGTGCTGGCCGAGGTTGCATTCGCCCTTCGCCGACTCGACCTGCATGCCGGCGTCGCGCATGCCGAGGCGGATCGCCCGCAGCAGCGGCTCGACGCGACTCGTCCCGAGGATCGAGTAGTCGACGTTGTACTGGTTGGACGGGACGAGGTCGCGGTAGCGCTTGTCCCACGCCTGCTCGTAGGTGTCGTCGAACAGGATGAATTCCAGCTCGGTGCCGACGTAGGCGATCCAGCCCCGTTCGGCCAGCCGGTCGAGCTGCCGCTTGAGGATCTGCCGCGGCGATTCGGCGACGGGCGCACCGTCCAGCCACTGGACGTCGCCGAGCAGCAGTACCGAGCCCGGCTGCCAGGGAATCGCGCGCATCGTCGCCGTGTCGGGCGCCATGACGAAGTCGCCGTACCCGCGTTCCCACGACGAGATCGTGTAGCCGCCGACGGTGTTCATCTCGACGTCGACGGCGAGCAGGTAGTTGCAGCCCTCGGTGCCGTGCGCCAGCACCTCGTCGACGAAGTAGCGGGCGTCCAGTCGCTTGCCCTGCAACCGGCCCTGCAGATCGGTGATCGCCAGGACGACCGTGTCGATCGATCCGTCATCGACGCCCATTCGCAACTGCTCGACGCTCAATCGTGGGCTCGACATGCCGGATCACCTCTCGGTTGAAGGTCCGCTGACCGTACCTTCTGGGCGGGTAGGACGAAAGAGCGGGGCGACGCGGCTAGCTGGCGAGGAAGCCGCGGAGCAGGGCGGCGGTCCCGTCGACGTGATCCTCCATCTCGATGCGGGCCCGGTCGGGCTGCCCGGCCAGGATCGCGTCGATGATCGCCGCATGCTGGCGGTCCGAGTGCGCGATGTTGGCCGCGATCACCGGAATGGCGCGCAGCAGTTCGTCCAGCCGCAGCTGGACGTCGGCGACCACCGCCGTCACCGACGCGCTGCCGCCCGCGGCCGCGATCGCCATATGCAGTCGGGTATCCGCGAGCCGACGGGCCTCGGGTGCGCAGTTCGTCGCGTCGCCGAGGCAGCGGTGCAACGTCGCCGCGGTCGGCCGCCGTCAGCGTGCGCGTGGCGGCCAGCGCGGCGGCCCCGGGCTCGACCACGCGGCGCAGGTCGAGCGCATCGTCCAGCGAATGCGCGAAGGATCGCTCGATCTGATCGGCCCGGCGGGGTCGGACCGCGACCGGCGCGACGACGAACGTCCCGCCTCCTCGGCCGCGGCGGGACTCGACGAGCCCGGCGTCGCGTAGGGCCCTGATCGCTTCGCGCAGCGTCACCCGGCTTACGCCGAACGTGTCGGCCAGTTCGCGCTCGGGGGGCAGCCGATCGCCCTCGACCAGCACACCCAATCGCATGCTCTGCGCCAGGCGTTCAACCGTGACTTCGAACGCGTTGCGCACCGGCACCGGCGAGAACACCGACTGGGCCCAGAGCGCCTCGACGCCGCCCGCGGCGCCGCTGCCCGCCCGGACGTCGGGCGCCGCGACCATCAGCCGCCGATCGTGACGGCGGGGGCGGTCGCCGGGGCCCGACACGCGTCGAGGAACGCCCGCATGAGGGCGTCGCCTCCGTCGACCTCGGGGTGCCACTGGACGCCGACGACCCAGGCGGGGCCGGTCAGCTCGACGGCCTCGACGAGCCCGTCGTCGGCCCAGGCCGTGGCGATCAGGCCGTCGCCGAGGCGGCCGATCCCCTGATGGTGATGGGTGGATACGTCGAAGACCTCGGTGTCGCGCAGAGCCGCCGCCGTCCGGCCCTCGGTCGTCACGTGGACGGTGTGCTTCGCGAAGAAACCCGGCCGCGGGCAGTGCGAGTCGTTCGCCGACGGCGTCGGGCAGGTGCTGCAGCAGGGTGCCCCCGAGCGCGACGTTGAGCACCTGCATGCCGCGGCAGATAC
The DNA here is from genome assembly GCA_963737785.1 of uncultured Actinomycetes bacterium. Lineage (GTDB taxonomy): Bacteria > Actinomycetota > Actinomycetes > Mycobacteriales > Jatrophihabitantaceae > CAVTTS01. Next base: position 51,590 of record CAVTTS010000005.1, on the reverse strand, counting down.
CGAGCACCGGCAGGCCGCAGCTGCAGCGCTACTTCAGCCAACCGCAGCTCCCACTCATCGCGATCGATGCGGGGAGTGTCGGTGCGCGCGTCGGGAGTTTCGCCATAGCGGGCCGGGTCGACGTCGGCCCCGCCGGCGAGGACCAGACCGTCGACTCCGGCCAGGACGGCCCGCGCGAGGGCGGCTGCACCCACGGGCGGCAGCAGCAGGGGCGCGCCGCCGCAGCGCGCCACCAGGTTCGAGTAGCTGGCCGGCAGAAGGTCGGCCGCGTTCGTTCCACAGGCCCCAGGCGGCCGGCTCCCGGTACGTGGTGATCCCGACGCGCGGAATCGACGGCGCGCTCTCGGTCACGCCGTGATGGTAGGCGGAGCGCCCGCCGGGCGTCATCACGTCCGCCCGTGCACGCGTGCGCCGGACGGATCGAACAGCGGCTCGGTCGTGGCCACGGCACCGTCGATCCACTCGCCGAACAGATCGATCGATACCGCCGTGCCGGGCGTCGCGTCGTCGATCGGCAGGTATGCGTAGGCGATCGACGCACCGATCGTGTAGCCGTAACCGCCGGACGTGACCCGTCCGACGACCCGGTCGCCGACGCGTACCGGTTCGCCGCCGACGACCACCGCGCGCGGATCGTCGAGCACGATCGCGCGCAGCCGGCGGGACAATCCCGCTTGCCTTAGCGTCTGCGAGCGCCTCGGCCCCCTCGAACCCGCCCGGCTTGTCGAGCTTCACGCAGAAGCCGAGCCCCGCCTCGTACGGCGTCGTCTCGGACGTGAGGTCGGTGCCCCAGACGCGGTAGCCCTTCTCCAGCCGCAGGCTTTCGATCGCGCGGTAGCCGCCGGCGACGAGGCCGAGATCCTGGCCGGCGGCCCAGATCGATCCCACAGCCCGGCACCGTACTCGGCGGACGCGTAGAGCTCCCAGCCGTAGCTCGCCGACGAAGGTCACCCGCTGGGCGCGCACCGGCACGTCGCCGACGGTGATCTCTTGCGCGGTCATGAACGGGAACGCGGCGTTGCCGAGGTCGGCCGGCGTGAGGCGACCGAGGATGTCGCCGGCGCGCGGCCCCCAGAGCGCGAAGCAGCAGAATTGGCCGGTGACGTCGGCGATTCGCACCTCGGCCGACCGGCGTCGGGCCTGCTTGCGCAGCCAGGCCATGTCGTGTGCCCCGTACGCCGTGCCGGTGACGATGAGGAACACGTCCTCGGCGGTGCGGGTGACGGTGAAGTCGGCCTCGATCCCACCGCGCCGATTCAGCGCCTGGGTGTAGGTCACGTCGCCGATGCCGCGAGCGACGTGGTTGTCGCAGACCCACTCGAGGAATTCCGCGGCCTCCGGGCCGCTCACCTCGATCTTGGCGAACGACGACTCGTCGAACAGCCCGGCGGCTGGCGCGGGTGCCCAGATGTTCGGCACGCGATCGCCGGCGACCAGTAGCCGCCCGGCCCAGCCGCGGGGGCGCAGGTCCTCGTCACCGGCCGCCGCGTTGCGGCTCGTAGTAGTCGACCCGCTCCCAGCCGGACTTCTCGCCGAAGCACGCGCCGTGCTCGCGATGCCAGTCGTAGGCCGGCGATCGGCGCAGCGGCCGACCGGCTTCGCGTGCCGAGCCCGGGTAGGGGATGTCGTAGTAGGTCTGGTAGTTCTCGACGGTGCGGGCCAGCGTGTAGCCGGGCGAGCGGTACTGCGCGGCCGAACCGGTTGATGTCCATGTGCCAGACGTCCAGGCTCGGTTCGCCGTCGACGATCCACTCGGCCATCACCTTGCCGATGCCGCCGGCGCCGGCGATGCCGTGCGCGCAGAAGCCCGGCCGCGACGAAGAACCCGGCCACCTCGGTCTCGCCGAGGCAGAACTCGTTGTCCGGCGTGAACGCCTCCGGGCCGTTGATCATCGTGCGCACGCCGACGTCGGCCATCGCCGGCACCCGGCGCTGCGCGTTGTGCGGCGATCTCCTCGAACCGCGGCCAGTCCTCCGGCGAGCAGCTGGCCGTTGAAGTCGGCGGGGACCGCGTCGAAGGCGTGGTCGCGACGCCGTCCACGGCGCCGGGTCGCGCTCGTAGCCGCCCATCAGCAGGCCGTCGACCTCCTGGCGGTAGTAGACGAGCAGGTCGGGATCGCGCAGCGTCGGCAGCGGCGTGCTCGCGGCGCGGCAGGAACGGCTCGGTGACCACGTACTGGTGCGACATCGGCACGACCGGGATCCGCACGCCGGCCAGCCGCCCGATCTCGGCGGCGAACATGCCGCCGCAGTTGACGACGACCTCGCAGTCGATGTCGCCGCGGTCGGTGCGCACGCCGGTCGAACCCGGCCGCTTCGACACGTCGATGCCGAGCACCCGGGTGTGCGGTGGATCGCGCACGCCCGCCCGCCCGCGCGCCGGCGCGCCAGCGAGTAGCACAGCTGCGACGGGTCGAGGTAGCCGTCGGACTCGAGGTAGGCCGCGCCGACGACGCCGTCGGTGTCGATCAGCGGGAACCGCTCGGCCGCCTCGGCCGGCCGAGATCTCGTGCAGCGGCAGGTCGTACGTGCGCGCCCAGCTGATCTGGCGGCGGATCTCCTCGAGTCGCTCGGCGACTGAGGCGAGCTTGATGCCGCCGCTCTCGGCCCAGCCGACCGGGTGCTCGCTCTGCTGCAGCCGGCGGTACAGCTCGACCGAGTACATGTTCATCCGGGTCAGCGTCGGGTCGGCGCGCAGCTGACCGACCAGGCCGGCCGAGTGGAACGTCGAGCCGCTGGTCAGCTCGTCGCGTTCGAGCACGACGACGTCGCGTTCGCCCAGCTCGGCGCAGGTGGTAGGCGACGCTCGCCCCGCCGACGCCGCCACCGATGACGACGATCCGGGCGGACGACGGCAGTTCGCGGGGCGCCGAGGCAGGGTTCGTCACAACGGCCAATCATGCTGGAATCCGATGACCGGGACAAGCGGCATCACGCCTAAAAGGTCTGGGGGCTAGACCGTTCGTCGCGGCCGGGCCTACCATCCCGAAACACCGCTTGGCGAGCGCGTCCGCGCGACGCCCAGAGCGCGGTCGAGACTGTTGAGCGAGCCAGAGCGTCGAGCGCGTCGTCACTGGTCGACTCCGACACGGGGTTCGACGGTTGTCGACGCGTTGCTCGATCGCATTCCGGTGCTCAGCGGTAGCCCTACGGCACGTCGAGCCGATCTGCCGGTGGGCTGACCAACCGCAACTACCAGGTCACCGACTCGGCCGGCGAGCGGTTCGTCGTGCGCGATCTCGTCCGAGCACGAGCGCCCTGCTCGCCATCGACCGCGACGCCGAGTACCGCAACTCGACTCGCGGCCGCGCAGAGCGGGGTCGGCGCCGCAGGTCGCCGGCTATCTGCCGAGGACAGGGTGTTCTCGGTCATCGAATGGATCGACGGCCGGACCTTCGACTGCCGCCGACCTCGACGACGCCGACACGCTGAGCCGGGTCGCCGACGGCGTGCCGCCGCCTGCACGCCGGGCCGCGGTTCGCCAACGACTTCGACATGTTCGCCGATCCAGCGCCGCTACCTCGACATCGTCACGCGAGCGCGGCTTCCGGCTGCCGCCGCGATACCTCGACTTCCTGCCGCAGGTCGAGCGGATCCGCGACGGCGCTGAGCGTGCACGCCGAGGGCCGCGTGCCCTGCCACAACGACCTGCTCGCCGCCAACATCATGGACGACGGCGCCCGCCTGTGGCTCATCGACTACGAATACGCCGGCAACAACGACCCGTGCTTCGAGCTCGGCAACATCTGGAGCGAGGCGACGCTCGAGCCTCGAGCGCCTCGACGAGCTGGTCGACGCCTACTTCGGGCATGCGTCCCGGTCGAAGCTGGCCCGCGCGCGGCTGTTCGGCCTGATGTCGCAAGTACGGCTGGACGCTGTGGGCCTCGATCCAGGACGCGATCAGCGATGTCGACTTCGACTTCTGGGCCTGGGGCATGGAGAAGTACGACCGGCGCGTCGCCGAGTTCGACGGTCCGGATCTTCGACCAGCTATCAACGACGTCAGCAAGCCAACTGAGCCCGAGGAGGACCGTGCAGTGGTCGAAGCAGTTGACACTGAGCGAGGACGAACAGCGCCTCGCCGAACTCGGCTACAAGCAGGAGCTGAACCGCATCCTGGTCCGGCTTCTCGAACTTCGCCATCTCGTTCTCGATCATCTCGATCCTGGCCGGCTGCTTCACCAGCTTCGGCGTCGGCTGGAACAACGGCGGCCCGGCCGCGATCGCCTGGGGCTGGCCGATCATCGTCGCTCTTCATCCTGATCATCGGCTTCTGCATGTCCGAGCTGGTCTCGGCGTTCCCGACCTCGGGCGGCATCTACTGGTGGGCCTCGAAACTCGGCGGCCCCAAGGCCGGCTACTACACCGGCTGGCTCAACCTCATCGGCCTGCTCGCCATCGTCGCCTCGGTCGCCTACGGCTGCGCGACCTTCTTCGACCCGACGCTCGGCACCTTCAGCACCTCGTGCACGGCCGGCGCACTACTCGCTGACCCGAGTCTTCATCGTATTCATCGTCATGCTTGTGCTGGCCGCGCTGGTCAACATCTTCTCCAGCCACCTGCTCGGCGGTGCTGAACAACGTCTCGGTGTGGTGGCACGTGTTCGGCGCCGCCGCTGTCGTGCTCATCCTGATCTTCGTTCCCGAGCACCACGCGTCGATTCGCGTGTTCACGCACACGGTCTTCACCACAGCGACGTCAACAACACCGGCTTCTTCGGCGGCAACACGCGGTGGCGTCGGTTTCATCCTCTACGTCCTGCCGCTCTCCGCGATCCTCACGCAGTACACGATCACCGGCTACGACGCGTCGGCCCACCTGTCCGAAGAGACGAAGAGCGCCGCGAACACGGCCGCCAAGGGCATCTGGCGTTCGATCTTCTACTCCGGCGATCGGCGGCTGGATCCTGCTGCTGTCCTTCCTGTTCGCGGTGCAGGACCAGGACCGAGGTCACGCGCCGGCGGTGGCGGCGTCGCGGTCATCTTCAGCCAGGCCGCTGCACGACGCACATGTGGCCGGGACCGTGCTGCTCATCTCGACGGCCGGACAGTTCTTCTGCACCGTCGCCTGCATGACCAGCACGACCCGCATGCTGTTCGCGTTCAGCCGTGACGGCGCCGTGCCCGGCTCGCAAGTACTGGTCGAAGCTCAACGCCAACCGGGTGCCGGTCTACGGCGTCATCGCTCTCGGCGGTCGTCGCGATCGATCCTGACGTCGCCCGCGCTGGTGAAGGTCGACATCGGCGGCGCGCCCGTCCCGGTCGCGTTCTTCGCGGTCGTGTCGATCGGCGTCGTCGGCCTCTACCTGGCGTTCGCGATCCCGATCTTCCTGCGCTGGAAGGCCGGCGACAACTTCACGCCAGGCGGCTGGACGCTCGGGCGCGAAGTACAAGTGGATGGCGCCGCTCGCGCTGATCGAGATCGTCGTGACCTCGATCATCGCGCTGCTGCCGACCTCGACCGGCGGCGCGCCGTGGTACAAGGGCTTCGCGTGGAAGTACGTCAACTACACGATCCTGGTCGTGCCCGGCGCGCTTGATCCTGCTGTGGATCTACTGGCACGCGTCGGTGAAGAACTGGTTCACCGGGCCGAAGACGACCGTCAACCTGCCGGCCGGGATGTCGTCGGCCGACGAGATCGCGAGTGAGCACGGGCACCACGGCAGCTGAGTTCGGTTCGTCCGACGGGCCTATCGCTACAGCGTTGTAGCGGTAGGCCCGTTGCGTTTAACTGTCCTCTGCGCTTCTCGATGGGGGTCACGGATGAGTCTGCTGACGATGGCGACCGTGGGAATCGGACGCGACAAGGCCGGCGCGGGCGACGCGATCGCTAAGGATGCCACCGCCGTGGCGGCGGCCCGCACCTCCACGTTCGACCACTCCGGTGGCGCCGCCCCGAACAAGGCTGAAGTGGCCACCTTCGGGCAGTTGCTCGTCGGGCAGATCCCCAGCGAGGCGCTGCTCGCCTACACCACCCTGCTGGCCCTGTTCAGCACCGGCGGCTCGTCGTACAAGACCGGTCGCTGGATCCTGTACTTCGCGGCGCTGGTCGTGTGCGCGGCGACGGTCGTGAGTGGCTACTTCGCCAAACGCGACTACGCGTTCGTCGAGAAAGCTGATCCGCAGGCCGTGCCGCCGCGGTCGATGTACACGGGCCGTCCGGCGCGCACGTGGAACCGCCATCACTACCCGATCCTGCCGACGGCGACATCCGTCTCGTCGATGGCGGTCTACGGGCTGACCGTGCCGGGATCGCCGTTGCAGTTCGAGATGTCCGGCGCGTCGTTCGGGATCTGGGCCGGGTGCCTCGCGGTCGGCGGGGGAGTGATGATGTCGATGTTCACGCCGTTCCTCGGTAAGGGCAACGGGGCGATCACCGTCGAGAAGGCCCCGGTGGCGCGGTCGCAGCCGGCCAACCCCTAGGTTGGCTTCATGAGCGACAGTGAGCTGTTCGGCGACAGCGTCTACGAGTCCGGCGACGCCGTCGACGACACCGATGGTCTCGATCCGATCGAGTCGTTGAGCGGCGACGATCCCGACGAGGAGGACGAGACCGGCTACTCGCCGCCCGAGCGCGAGCCGTACAACCTCCGTCACCCGCTCTCGGAAGCCGACCAGCTGACGGGGGAGTCGCTCGACGAGCGGCTCGCCGAGGAAGAGCCGGACGTGTCGGTCGACGACGTGACGGTCGACGAACCCGATCCGCGCGCCGGCCGGCTGGTCGCCGAGGGCGAGAGCATCTACGGCGAGCAGACCGACGACGGCGCGTTCGACGCCGGTCCGGCCGGCTACGCCTCCAGTGCCGAAGAGGCCGCGATCCACATCGAGGACGAGCGCTAGGCGATCCGCCGCACGCCCGGGTGCAATCCGCCCGTGAAAGCCGCGGGATGCAGGGCCGTCGCGAGTGCCTCGATTCCGTCGACCAGGCGCGGCCCGGGGCGTACGACGATCCCGTCGGCGTCAATCGCCCAGACGGCCGCATCGGGGAACCGATGGACGATCCGGACCGCTTGCTCCGTCGACCCGTCCAGATGGAATCCGCACGGCGCAACGACGATGTGGTCGGGCCGTGCCGCGACCACCTCGTCCCAGGTCGTCTCGACCGAGGGCGCCCCGGGTCGGGCGGCCACCGGCTCACCGCCGGCCCGTCGGACGAGGTCCGGCACCCAGTGCCCGGCGGTGAATGGCGGGTCGATCCATTCGATGACCGCCACGCGGGGCCGTGGTCGCCCGGCGATCGCGTCGGCGACTCGCTCGACGCGTCCGCGCAGGTGCGCCAACAGTTCGGTGGCGCGGTCGGCGACGTCGAGGCGGCGGCCGACCAGTGCGATCGTCTCGAGTACGTCGGCAAAGGAGTGCGGGTCGAGGCTGATCACGTCGGCCCGGCAGCCGAGGTAGGCCAGCGCGTCCTCGACGTGGTCGGACGGCAGCGCGCACACGCGGCAGAGATCCTGGGTGAGGATCACGTCGGGCCGGAGGTCGACCAGGGCCTCGGCGTGCAGCGTGTAGAGGTCGCCACCCGCGGCGAGTTGCATTCGGACATACGCGTCGATCTCGCCCGGCGTCAGGCCGCGGGTGTCACGGCCGCCGACGACCACCGCCTTCGTGGTGCGAGCGTCGACCGGTTCGTCGCATTCGAAGGTGACGCCGACGAGCTCGTCGGCGCGACCGAGGGCATAGACGATCTCGGTCGCGGACGGCAACAGCGAAACGACACGCACGATCCGACCCTAAGGTGTGGGGCGCCGCGTGCGCCGGCGGCGTACGAATCGCGTCTGATCCGCGAACAAGATCACGCGACTGGTGCGCGACCTGGCAAGATCTAGTCCGGCGACTCGGGGCGCCGGTGACAATCGATCAGCGGAGGCTCATCCGACGTGTCGCTTCAACCCCCGAGGCATCTGCGTGAGCGTGACCCCGCTGCTGCCGACCCGTCGTCCGCCGAAGGCAATTCGAATCGCTGGCAGTGGAGCACGATCATCGTGCTCATCGGGCTGCTGGGCGCGATCGTCCTGGCCGTCTGGCCGGTGCGCTACACCGTCGACTCGCAGCGGGGGCTCTGCGGCGCGGCCGTCGTAGCCGTCTTCGAAAGCCCGCAGTTCACCGCGGACGGGAACGCGGACGGCGTTCAGAGCAAGTGCCGGCGGGCCGCGGCGCTGTACCTCGTGCCGGCCGGCGCGATCGCGGTGGCCTGCGGAGCGGTCGTCCTGGTCGTCGCGACGACCGAGGGCCGAACCCGTGACGAGAACACCGAACCGGGGTCGGACGGCGGTCCACCGGCCGCCGCAGGGCCGGACGGGCCGGCGGGCCGGACGGACCGGACGGACCCAATCAGCCTGACTCGCGGGTCTGAACCGCTCTTCATGCGCGCACCGCGACCCCGGGGACGCATTGATGATCTAGCGTCATGGGTGTGGACACCAATGCCCTGCGCTGGTTTCAGCAGGTCGCCGACGGCGTGACCGTCACCGAGGTCAGCGACATCGAACGCATCACACAATCGGGCGTCTCGCGGGCACTGGCGCGGCTGGAGGGGGCGGTCGGCGCGCCGCTGCTGCACCGATCCGGACGCACGCTGCGCCTGACCCGGGCCGGCTACGCGTTCAAGCGCCACGTCGACGCTCTGTTGCACGAACTCGACGACGGGCTGGCCGCCGTGAGCGAGCTGGTCGCGCCCGAAACCGGAACCGTGGCGCTGGCGTTCCAGCTCTCGCTCGGCACCTGGCTGGTACCCGACCTGGTCAGTTCGTTCCGTCGCAGTCACCCGGACGTGCGCTTCGAACTGCAGCAACTGCGCGACGAGCTGGCCGGGACGGCGACCGCCCAGTCCCGGGCCGACCTGATGATCACCACCATGCAGCCCCCACGCGCCACGATGCGGTGGCAGCGCCTCATGATCGAACCGCTGCGACTGGCCGTCGCCCGTGATCACCCGTTCGCCGACCGGCAATCCATCGACCTGGCCGAGGCGGCGACGGCGCGGTTCATCTCATTGCGTCGCACGACCGTCCTGCGCAAGTCCGCCGACGAGTTGTGCGCCCGGGCCGGCTTCGAACCCGACATCCGCTTCGAGGCCGAAGACCTGCCGACGGTCGGGGGGTTCGTCGCGGCGGGCCTCGGAATCGCGATCATGCCCGCGCCGCACGACGGTTCGGGCTCCTCGTCGGACGACGGCGTGCGGTATCTGCCGATCGACGATCCACTCGCCGTTCGCGAGATCGGTCTGGCCTGGTCGGCCGAACGCCGGTTGCTGCCATCGGCGGAGCTCTTCCGCAGCCACGTCGTCCGTCGGGCGGCCGCCCGCGAGCTGCCCGGCGTGGCCGGTTGATGCCACTGGTCGAGCGCGACGACCTGCTCGCCGAGTTCGCGCGGGCCCGAACGGCCGCCGATGGCGGAGCCGGCCGGTTGCTGGTCGTCGAGGGCGAGGCGGGTAGTGGCAAGACGTCGGTCGTGCGGGCCGCGACCGACGGCGCGCTCTGGGGCTACTGCGAGCCGTTGTCGACGCCGCGGCCCCTCGGCCCGTTTCTCGACATCACCCGGCAGCTGGGGCCGGGCGGCCCGCACGCGGCTGATGTCGGTCGGTTGCGCGAAGCGCTGCTCGAGCGGCTCGAGTCCGACGCGGTAACCCTGATCGTCGAGGACGCGCAATGGATCGACGACGCGAGCGTCGACGTCCTGCGCTTCCTCGGCCGGCGCATCGAGCGGACGCGCGGCCTGCTCGTCGTGACCATTCGCGACGAGGTCGCCGTCGATCATCCGGCCCGTCGGCTGCTCGGCGACCTGGCCTCGACAACGGCGGTGGTTCGGCTGCGGCTACGGCCGTTGAGCGCGCAGTCGGTCGGGGACCTGTTCGCCGGCACGACGATGGACCCGAGCGAGGCCTACCGGCTCACGCGCGGGAATCCGTTCCTCGTCACTCAGTTGCTGACGGCGCCCGACCAGCTGGTCACCACGACGATGCAGGACGGCGTCGCGGCGCGGGTGGCGCGACTGCCGCCGTCCGCGCGTGAGGTGGTCGACCTGCTGGCCGTCATGCCCGGGCGCGTGCCCGCGGCCGTCGTCGAAGGCGACTGGCCCGCGGTCGACGCGGGTGTCCTGGCCGGCGTGCTCGATGCCGACGGCGCGTTCGTCCAGTTCCGCCACGAGCTGGTCCGATTGGCGATCGAGCACGGTTTGACGCCGGGCCGTCGCCGAACATTGCACGCCGAGGCCCTGCGTCGCCGTCGGTCGCTCGACGACACCGAGCCCGCGACAATCGCCTTTCACGCTCGGCAGATTCTCGACCTCCGCACCGCACTCGACAGCGAGGTGATCGCGGCCGAGCGCGCGGCCGAACTCGGCGCGCACCGCCAAGCCATCGATCACTATCGCCGGGCCGTGGCCGACGCGCGGACGTTGGGACCGCCGGTCGCCGCGGCATCGCTCTGGCTGCGGTTGTGCCGTCAGCAGTATCTCGTCGGCGACGACGAGGGTGCGCTCGAATCGGCCCAGGCCGCGGTCGACGCGCTCCCGCCCGACGCCGACCCGCACGTCCGCGGGTCGGCGCTGCGCTGGCTCAGTCGCGTGACCGCGTCCGAGGTCGACTCGCAGCGTTTGGCGCGGGCGGCCGTCGCGGTTCTCGAGCCGGCCGGGGCATCACGTGAACTGGCCGCCGCGTACGCGCTCGTCGCTACGAATCACATGATCGCCCGCGATTTCGACGCCGTCGATGAGTGGGCGCGGCGGGCCGCTGAGCTGGCCGCACGGGTCGACGACTCGGAGAGCCTGGTGATCGCCCTGCAGGCGCTGGGCGCGACGCGCACGCTCCAAGGTCTCGATCCGGACGGTGCCGATCTGTGGCGCGCCATCGCCATCGCTCGCCAGACCGGGGATCACGCCGAACTCGGTCGCGCCTACTCGAATCTCGTCTCGGCCGCGGGGGAGGCCCGGCTCTACGAGTTGGGCACTCGCGCCGCGGTCGAAGCTTTGCGGTACTTCGCTGACCGCGATCGCGAGCTCGACGCGCACGCGAGCTACACGCGGGCGTGGTATGCGCGCTGTCTGTTCGAACGCGGTGACTGGACGGAAGCGACCACCCAGGTCGACCAGGTCCGTCGCGGCGGGGCCGGCAACCTCTCGACGCTCACCGCGCTGTGCGTGCGCGGGCGAATCCGCGCTCGTCGCGGCGATCCCGAGGTGTGGCCGCCTCTCGACGACGCGCTGCGCATCGCCGTCACGACCGGAGCTCTCCAGCGGATCGCGCCGGTCGCGGCGGCGCGCTGTGAGGCGCGGTGGCTGGCCGGCGAGACCGAGGACGCCGCGAGCGGTCTCGTCGCCGCATACGCACTCGCGCTCGCCCTGGCCAATCCGTGGGCCATCGGCGAGCTCGGGTTGTGGATGTGGCGCTACGGCCACCTCGAATCGCTGCCCGACGGCGCGGCCGAGCCGTTCCGACTGCACGTGAACGACGATCCCGAGCCGGCCGGGCGGCTCTGGCAGGCGCTCGGTTGTCCGTACGAAGCCGCCGACGCGTGGTCGGACTCCGCCGACCCGTCGTACGTCCGATCCGCGCTCGACCTGTTCACCGAGCTCGGCGCGAAGCCTGGTCGCCAGCGGGCGGCCCGGCGGCTGCGCGAGCTGGGCGTGCGGTCGATCCCGCGCGGCCCGCGCGAGGCCGTCGCCGGTGATGCCGATGGACTGACCGCTCGCGAGCGCGAGATCGTCGAATGGTTGCGACGCGGGCACACCGACGCCGAGATCGCCGCGGCGCTGCATCTGTCCGTCCGCACCGTCGGCCACCACGTGTCCGCCGTGCTCCGCAAGACCGACTCGCGATCGCGTCGCGACCTGCAGCGGCGTTCGGCGGGCCGCCCAGAATAGGCAACGACTACCCATGTGGCGAGCGGCCGGCCGTCCTAGCGTCAGCCGGGAATTCACCTCACCACCAAGGAGATCCCAATGCCTCGCTACCTCGTCGAACGGACCTTCCCGGACGGCCTCGCGATCCCGATGACCCTCGAAGGCGCCAACGTGTGCACAGCGGTGGTCGACACCAACGCCAAGCAGGACGTGACGTGGGTGCACTCCTATGTGACGACCGACAAGACGAGCACGTTCTGCATCTACGACGCCCCGTCCCCGGAAGCGATCCGCGCCGCGGCGTCCGACAACGGCCTGCCCGTCGATCGCATCACCGAGGTCCGCGTGCTCGACCCCTACTTCTACGTGTAGTTGGCTAGATCGCGCGCTGCGTCGGCGTCGATTCGGCGACGGTGCCGGCCTCGTCGGTGACGACGTCCGCCAGCACCGCGTCGATGCGCTTCAGCGCGTCGGCCGGGAGCGTCACTCCGGCCGCCTTGACGTTCTCGGCGACCTGCTCGGGACGGGACGCGCCGACCAATGCCGCTGACACGTTGGCGTTCTGGAGCACCCAGGCGATGGCCAGCTGGGCCATCGACAGCTCGAGGTCGTCGGCGATCGGGCGCAACTGCTGCACCGCGGTCAGGACGTCCTCGCGCAACCACCGCTTGATCATGTTGGCGCCGCCGTTGATGTCGGTCGCCCGCGAGCCGGCCGGCGCGTCCTGGCCGGGCTGGTACTTGCCGGTCAGGACGCCCTGGGCGATCGGTGACCAGACGATCTGGCCGATGCCGAGTTCCGTACAGGTCGGAACGACGTCGGGCTCGATGATCCGCCACAACATCGAGTACTGGGGTTGGCTCGAGACGAGCCCGATGCCCAGATCCCCGGCCAGATCATGGGCCGCGCGGATCTGCTCGGCGGTCCATTCGCTGACCCCGATGTAGAGCGCCTTGCCGGCGCGGACGACATCGGCGAACGCCTGCATCGTCTCTTCGAGCGGGGTGAACGAGTCGTAGCGATGGGCCTGGTAGAGATCGACGTAGTCCAGCTGCAGCCGGCGCAGCGATCCGTCGATGCCCTCCATGATGTGCTTGCGCGACAGGCCGGTGTCGTTCTTGCTCCGCGGCAGCGGACCGACCGGCCAGTAGACCTTGGTGAAGATCTCGAGCGATTCGCGGCGCTGCCCGTGCAATGCCGCACCGAGCACCTCTTCGGCGCGGCCGTTGGCGTACGCGTCGGCGGTGTCGAACGACGTGATGCCGGCATCGAGGGCGGCGTGGACGCAGGCGGTCGCGACGTCGTTCTCGATCTGCGAACCGTGCGTCAGCCAGTTGCCGTAGGTGATCTCGGAGATCTGCATGCCGGAATTGCCGAGGTAGCGAAAGTCCATGAACGCATCCTGCTCGCTGCCCGGGCGCGGCCGGCAACCGGGCGCGGCCGGCAACCGATCATGCCTCGGGCACCTCGGTCGAGACGTGGTCGACGAGCGCCTCGGCCGTCGCCTCTCCGGCGCTGACGAGGTTAGATCCACGTTGGCCGAGGACGACCCCGGTGACCGCAACCGCAACGTAATTGAGCACCCGGTAGCTGCGAAACATGAAACAGCCGCCGGCCGCGTCGTCCGAGCCGGTCTTGATGCCGACGAAGCCGCGGGTGCCGAGCCCCCTGCTCGAGCGGCTCGTCACCAACCTGGTCCAGAACGCGATCAAGTACAACCACCCCGGCGGCCTGATCAGCGTCGCCGTCGAAGCGTCGGGGCGGTGGTGTCGGCCTGGCCTCACGATCGTCCGGTCGATCATGACGGCGCATCACGGCCGGCTTGACGCCGACGCCAACGCCGACGGTGGCTTGACGATCGGCGTGACCTTCCGGACGCCCTGACCGGTCGGCCGGGAGAGCGCTTAGCCGTCCGCGAGGCGGGCCGGGAAGCCGCCGGTCGCGATGGGGCCCCACGCGGTGGGCGTCATCCGGATCAGCGACTTGCCCTGGTCGACCATCGCCTGCCGGTACTCGTCCCAGTCGGAGTGCTCACCGGCGATGCTGCGGAAGTACTCGACGAGTGGCTCGACGGCGTCGGGCAGGTCGATCACCTCGACGGCCCCGTCGACCTGCACCCACGGTCCGCCGAAATCGTCGGAGAGCACCAGGACGGACGCGGTCGGCTCGCGCCGCAGATTGTGGACCTTCGCCCGCTCCGGATAGGTCGCGACGACGATGCGGCCGGCATCGTCCACGCCCCCGGTGACCGGCGACAGCTGCACGCCGCCGCCGCGGCGTCTCGTCGTCACGATCATCTTGTGCCGAGGGCGGACGAAGTCGAGCAGCGCGTCGCGGTCGACGGCGGTGTTCGTCGCGAGGGTACGGGCCATAGGGCCACCCTAGGGCGGTCGTAGCGCAGGAGCGCGGACCACAACCGAAACGAAACCGAAACCGCGGCGGCGCGCGGTTGTTCCAGGATCTCGATATGCCCGACACGAGCCCGCCGGACGACGGCGGCCCGGGCCAGGTCATCGTCTGCGGACTGCAGGACGTCGGCGTCCGCGTCGTCGAACAGCTGCACGCCGCGGGCGAGCGGGTCATCGTCATCGACGACGACCCGAACCCCCGACTGCTCCGCGTCGTCGAAGGGCTCGGCGTCCGCCACATCCGGGCCAGCGCCCAGCGGGCCAGCACGCTCGACGGAGCCGGCATCGACGGGGCGATCGCCATCGTCTGCGTAGACGCCGACGAGCTGCGCAACCTCGAGACGGCGTTGCTCGCGCGGCGGATGCGGCCCGAGATGCGCATCGTCGTCCAGCTGACCAACCTGGCCGTCGGACGGGCCGTATCGCGAGTCACCGGCACCGGCAGCGTTCTCGACGTCGCAACCCTGGCGGCCCCGTCGTTCGTCGAGGCCTGTCTGGCCCGGCGCAGCCATCGCCTGGAGCTCGACGGGCATGAGTTCTTCATCCTCGAGCAACCGGTCGAGGCACCCGGCACCCTGCGTTCGCTGTTCGGGGATCTCGCGCCGATCGCCGTCGTCCCGGTCGACGGCTCGGACATCCAGGTCTGCCCGGGGCGTGATCTCGAGGTCGTACCCGGCGACCGCGCGGTGGTCGTCGGGACGCTGCAGGACCTCGAGGGCCGGCGCGCGACGGCCCAACCGGCGGCGGTGCATCACCCGAGCCGCGCGGCCACGCAGGGACTGCTCGCTACGTGGCGCTACCTGAGCGGATTCGCCCAGGAGACCGAGCGGTCGCTGCGGATCACCTTGACGGTGCTGGTCGGGCTGGCCGTGGTCTCGGTGCTGCTGTTGTCGGTCACCTACCGAACCCCGGGCGCGCACCACATCGGGGTGCTCGACTCGGCGTACTTCACCGTCGAGACCCTGACGACGGTCGGCTTCGGTGACTTCTCGTTCGGCTCCGAGTCGGTGCTGTTGCGGGTCTGGGCGATCATCCTGATGATCCTGGGTGCCACGCTCGTGACGGTGGTGTACGCCCTGTTGACGAACCTCCTGGTCAGTCGCCGGATCGAGAATTCGATGGGCCGCCGGCAGGCCAGTCGGATGAGCAACCACGTGATCTTGATCGGACTCGGAGCGGTCGGCCTGCGGGTGCTCGAAAGCCTGGTGGCGGCCGGCGAACGGGTCGTCGTCCTCGATCGCGACGAGAACAACCGGTACCTCGGCAATGCCCGGGCGCTGGACGTGCCGGTCGTCATCGGCGATTCGACGACACCCGGCACGCTGGCGGCGGTCGGGCTGGCCACCTGCCGGGCGATCGCCGTCCTCACCAGCAGCGACCTCGTGAACATCGAGACGGGCCTGGCGGTGGACGAGCTGTTGGGCGAACGCCGCGAGCACGTCCCGGTTGTCATGCGGGTCTTCGACCGGCAGCTCGCGCACTCGATCGAAGCGGGATTCGGATTCCGCAACGTCCGTTCGACGTCGGCCCTGGCCGCTCCGTGGTTCGTCGGGGCCGCCCTCGGGCTCGACATCATCTCGACGTTCTATGTCGACCGCGCCCCGCTGCTGCTCGGCCGGCTGACGATCGCCACCTCGGGTGGGCTGCAGGGCAAGACGATGCTCGACCTCTCGGCCCAGATCCGGGTCATCGCGATAAGCCGGTCACGCGATCACGGGCGCCTGGAGTACCCGCCCCGGCGCGACACCCGTTTCGAGGGCGGCGACCGCGCCTACCTGATCGGCCCGTACGAGGAGCTGTTGCGGGTATTGCGTCGTGACCAACGCGTGGACTGATCCGGGCTGGTCAGGGGCGGTTCACCGCGTAGGCTGGGGGTGCGGCCGGGCCCGATCTGCGGCAGCCCGGCAGAGACGAGAAGCTCCATGAATATCGACCAGCACATCCTCGAAGTGCTCGGCAATCGGGTCGGACGCGAAGATCCAATGACGATCGGTGACTTTGCCCGGCGCTTCGGGATCAGCGTCCAGCTGGTCGCTCCGGCCGCTCGCCGGCTCGTCGACGCGGGGCTCGCGGTACCGATGATGATCGAGGTCAACGGGGTCAGCCGGCTGCAGGGCCTGCTCGCCGCCCAGCCGGCAACACCCGCCGCCGTCTAGATTCGCACAACCCGGGCGTGCCTCTCGAACGTATGTACGAACGGCGGGTACGCTGGTCGGCATGACGTCGACGTTGGAGAGTTTCCAGGGCTCCCTGTTCGACAGCGCCGACGAGCCGTCACCCGGTTCTCTCGGCCCCACCGTCACGCGGACCCTCCTCGGCGACGGGGCCTGGTTGGACGTTCGCCGGGGTTGGTTGCAGGGCGCCGGCGTCCTGTTCGACGCGTTGCGCTCGTCCGTACCGTGGCGGGCCGAACGGCGGGTGATGTGGGAGCGCGATGTCGCGGTCCCGCGCCTGCTGGCGTTCTATGACGAGGGCGACCACCTCCCGCATCCGGCGCTGATCGGCGCCCGCGCGGCGCTCGACCGGCACTACGCCGTCGAGCTCGGCGAGCCGTTCGTCAGCGCTGGGTTATGTCTCTACCGCGACGGTCGCGACAGCGTCGCGTGGCACGGCGATCGGATCGGGCGCGGTGCCACGCACGACACCATGGTCGCGATCGTGTCGCTGGGTGCGGCGCGGCCGCTGCTCCTGCGTCCGGCCGGAGGCGGCCCGTCGCGCCGTTACGAGGTCGGGCACGGCGACCTTCTCGTCATGGGCGGCAGCTGCCAGCGCACGTGGGAACACGCGGTGCCCAAGATCGCGCGGGCCACCGGGCCGCGGATCAGCGTGCAGTTCCGCACCCGCGGCGTGCGCTGAGCGCTAGTTCGTCGTCGCGGTCTTCCTTGCGGTCGCGAGCACCGCATCGACGCCGAGGCCCGGCCACAGCCCGGTCAACACGTAGTCGCCGACCATCGGCGCGTCGATGTCGAGTTCGTGCCACACCGTGATCGTCAGGCCGTCGCCGTGCAAGGTCGTCCACCATTTGTCGACGACGGGCGCGGGCGCGTCGAACGACGGGACGGGCTCGCCCGGCGATCCGCTGCCCGACACGGTGGTGGTCGCCTCCCGGACCGCCAGCCCCGCCTCGGACGTGACGAGCAGCTCGGCCTCGGTCCCGCCGGTGACCATTGCGGTCGCGAGCGCGGTCGCATACACGGGGTCGGTGCAGCCGTCGTAGACCCAGCGCTCGCCGAGCACCGAATGCTGCATCGTGGTCACCAGGTCGGCCGTCGCCAGCGGCGCGCCGCGGTAGGTGAGCGGCGCCTGCAGGACCGGACCGCCCTCGACCTGCAGCAGGTGCGTCTCGATGCCGACCTCGCCGGCCGGGTCGTCGAAGCGATACGCGCCGAGGATGGACAGCGAGGCATCGCCCCACGCCCACCACGACCGGGTCGGCAGCCATCGCCGCAGCAGTTCGGGCTTGGACGGGACGAGCTGCGCGTCGTGCAGGACGGCCATGGCGAGAGGTTAGCAATCAGATGTCGGGCTACTCGGCGATGTAGAGGTCGGGGCCGACGCGCCGGGCCCGACCGGCAGCCACGGCCTCGTCCAGGTGCGCCTGCACCATGGCCAGGCCGCGGAATTCGAGAACTCGACCCATGGCGACGCAGGTGTGCTCCCACACCTGGCGCAGCAACACCGGCTCGCGGCCGAGCGTCGACTCGACGACATCGGTGACGCGATCGAGGTAGTTCTCGACGGTGGTCAGCAGGTCGAGGAATCGCTCCGGGCGGTGGGCCGGATAGTGCGCCATGCAGATCAGGTCGATCGGCTCGTCCAGGGTCAGCGACCGAAGTCGGTGTAGCGAGCGGCGAAACTGCGTCGGTCGAACGTGCCCGTGGAAGAACGTCCAGTCGGTGCCCGTCACGATGTCGCCGAGCACGAGCGTCCGGGAGTTGCGTGCGAGCCAGCCGAGTTCGCCGGTGACGTGGCCGGGCAGCTCGATCGCTTCGAGGATCACGGCCCCCCCGAGGCGGACGGTGGCGCCCTCGGTCATCGTGAGGTCGACCGGGCACGCCTTCCCGTACGTGGGCGCGAGCTCGGCCCGCAACTGCGGTGTGTCCGCGACGATGTCGGGCCGATGCAGTGCGAACTCGATGAGATTCGCGTCGAGGTCCTCGATCCACCGGACCGCTTCGGGGGCGGCCACGACCAGGGCGCCGGTCCGCGCGCGCAGTTCGGCGAACGTCCCGATGTGGTCGTGGTGGGCGTGGGTGTTGAGCAGGAAGCGCAGGTCGTCGTGCGCGACTCCCGCGCCGGCCAGGAGCGCGGTGACAGCCGGCCCGCTGGTCGGCAGACCTCCGTCGACGAGTGCGGCCGCGTCCGGACCGACGACCAGGTGCAGGTACAGCGATACTTCGTCGTTGAGCGGCTGCCGCACCTGCCAGATGCCCGGGGCCAGCTCGACCGCCCGATCGGTAGTCACGAACGGGACGCTAGCAACCGCGTTGTCGTGCGTGTGGGCCAAGATCGTCCGGGGACGACGTATGTTCGGCGGGAAAGGAGACACCGTGGACCCGTGGGCGAAAAACATAGCGGCCGTCACGCTGTTCGTCGAAGACTTGGCGGCGGCGCGGCAGTTCTACGCGGATGTGTTCGAGCTCGAGGTGTACTTCGAGGACGCGACCTCGACGGTCTACAAGATCGGGTCGACGCTCGTGAATCTGTTGCAGGTCGACGCCGCGCCCGAATTGATCACTCCCGCCGTAGTGGCCGGTCCCGAGGCCGGCAACCGCTACCAGTTCACGGTCGAGGTCGACGACGTCGACGAACTGTGCGAGCGCCTGGTCGCCAAAGGGGTCACCCTGTTGAACGGCCCGCTGGATCGCCCGTGGGGGATCCGCACCGCCAGTTTCCAGGACCCGTCCGGTCACATCTGGGAGATCGCGCGCTAGAGACGCGACAATCCCCGCCTCCGGAATGGAGGCGGGGATTGGCTGTCGATTCGGTCGGTCGCCGCGAGACACCCCCGTAGTCCCGTGACTTCCGTGCCGTAAATCCCTGCTCGTTCTCGCTAGCGGTATGCGTCCGAGTACGTCCTCATAAGCTTAACAAGGAAACCTTTACTCCGCAAATGTGATATGCCCGACTGGGTCGGCCCTGCGTCGGTGAGTTTGCGCTGCGTTCGCGCAGCGGCGTTTCGGACGACGACCGCCGGGGAACACATCGCCGGTCGTGAGGTGCGGTCGTGGGGGGCACGATCACGGCGCCTCGACCAACGACACCGAAAGGACGATTCGGTCCATGACCGTCCATATCGACAGGAGCCGGCCCGAGCAGGCGGTGGTCCGCTTCAGTCTGGCTGCCGCCGACCATCCGGGCATCGTTTCCGTGGTCGGCAACTTCAACGATTGGACCGCCGGGCTCGACGAACTCGAATCGCAGCCCGACGGCGTCCGCGCCGTCTCGGTCGGGCTCAGCTACGGGCAGACCATCGTTTTCCGCTATCTGCATGACGACGGCAAGTGGTTCGACGAACCGGACGCCGACGCGATCCGCCCGGACGGATCAATCCTCACCCTGCCGAGCTACGTCGCGCCCGAATGAACGCAGGCGTCAGCGTCGAGTTCTAGGATCAGCGCGGCATGCAGCGAGGGGGTGAGCGCGGTCGCGAGCGCATCGATCGATCAGGCGGATAGACCCGCGATCCCCGCGGGACGGTGGGGCCCGCTGCGGCTGGTCGTCGGCATCGGGCTGGTCGGTGTCGTGGTCACCGGCGCGGCGTCCTGGTCGGCCGCGCACCTGGATCACAACACCGAACACCGGCTGCTCGTCGTGCAGACGCGTCAGGCGGTCGATGTGGTCCAGACGGCGATCGCCGGACTGGTCGGGCCGCTGCAGACCGCGCTCGCGATCGAGGAGGCGACCGGCGGAGATCCCGCTCAGTTCACCAGCTTCATGGCGACCTACGTGGGGCCGAGCAGCTCCTTCGTGTCGGCCTCGGTGTGGCCGGTCGGGTCCGGTTCGCCGATCGCGTCGCTCGGCGTCGCGCCCGGGCTCACCGAATCAGGAGCCGCGGCCATCATGGCCCGGGCCGCGGCGAGCTCGACGTTCACGGTGACGAGCGTGACCGTGTCGGGGCAACTGCGGATCGGTTACGCGGTGGCCGATCGCAAGCAGCCGTCGTTCGTCGTCTACGCCGAGCGAGCCATACCGGCGAATCGGCGGGCGCCGGTCGATCGGAACTCGGCGTTCTCCGAGCTCGACTATGCGACGTACCTCGGCAACACGACGGACTCGTCCGCGCTGCAGACCACCGACAAGGCGCTGAGCCAGCTCCCGCTGCGCGGAGACATCGACCGCGAAACGATCCCGTTCGGTGATACCTCCCTCACGATCGTGACGACGCCCGCCGGGCACCTCGGCGGGACGCTCAGCGCGCGCCTGCCCTGGATCTTCCTGGGCGCCGGGTTGCTGCTGACGGCGGTCGCGGCGTTCGTCGCCGGCCAGCTCGCTCGTCGCCGGGCCGACGCCGAGGTCGCGGCGCGCACGATAACTGACCTGTACGGCCGCCTCGACGGGCTGTACGGCGAACAGCGCACGATCTCCGAGACGTTGCAGCACGCACTGTTGCCGCGCGCCAACCCAGCGGTCGCCGGGCTCGAGATCGCGTCGCGCTACCTGGCCGGCGGCCGCGGCGTCGACATCGGCGGCGACTGGTACAGCGTGACGCCGCTCGACAACGGGCGCTTCGCCTTCGTCGTCGGCGACGTCTCGGGACGGGGCGTGGCCGCCGCGGCCGTCATGGCGCGGATCCGGTTCACGATCGGCGCGTACCTCGGCGAGGGTCATGCGCCCGACGTCGCCCTGGCGATGTGCGCCGGGCAGATCGACATCATGCGCGACGAGCACTTCGCGACCGTGCTGGTCGGAGTGGGGGATCTGGCCGGCGGCACGATGGTCATCGCCAGCGCCGGGCACCTGAACCCACTCCTGCTGACCGGCGGCGACGCGCGGTTCGTCGCGACCTCGGTCGGTCGGCCGCTCGGGATCAGCCCGGCCACGTACGAGTCGACGACCCTCTCGTTGCCGATCGGTGCGACGCTCATCGCCTTCACCGACGGACTGGTCGAGCGTCGCGACGAGGACCTCGACGCGGGCCTGGGCCGCCTGGCCGCGACGGCGCGGGCCGCCGCCGACCGTCCCGTTGACGAGCTGCTCGATGCCGTTCTCGGTGGTCTGACCGAAGGACAACCCGACGACGACACCGCCGTCCTGCTACTCCGGCGCACCGGTCCGGTCGAGGGTGGCGTTGGCGGCCTCGACCCGGCGTACGCTCGCACGAATGAGCGCTGAGGTCTGGGCGGGTGCTTTGGCGGTTACCGCGTTTCGCCGCATTGCGGTCGTCAATCGCGGTGAGGCGGCGATGCGGCTGATCCACGCGGTGCGTGACCTCAACGCCGAGAATCCGACCGCCGATCCGATCCGCACGATCGCGCTGTACACCGACGCCGAGCCGACCGCGATGTTCGTGCGCGAGGCCGATGTGTCCTACTCGCTCGGCCCGGCGGCCGCGCGGCCGTACCTCGACTACGACCGGCTCGAGATCGCGTTGCTGGCGACCCGCGCCGATGCCGTGTGGGTCGGTTGGGGCTTCGTCGCCGAGGACCCGAAGTTCGCCGAGTTGTGCGCCCGGCTGGGCGTCACCTTCATCGGGCCGTCCGCCGAGGCGATGCGCCAGCTCGGCGACAAGATCGGCTCGAAGCTGATCGCCGAGCGGGTCGGCGTCCCCGTCGCGCCCTGGAGCCGGGGCGCGCGTCGACACCCTCGACGCCGCGATCGAGTCCGCCGAAAGCATCGGCTACCCGGTGATGCTCAAGGCGACGGCCGGCGGCGGCGGCCGCGGCATCCGGGTCGTCCACTCGGCCGAGGAGCTGCGCGAGGCCTACCAGCGCACGCGCGACGAAGCCGGTCGCGCGTTCGGTGTCGACGTGGTGTTCCTCGAGCGCCTGGTCACCGGCGCGCGGCACGTCGAGGTGCAGGTGATCGCCGACAGCCACGGCACGGCCTGGGCGCTGGGCGTACGCGACTGCTCGGTGCAGCGGCGCAACCAGAAGGTGATCGAGGAGTCGTCGTCGCCGCTGCTGACGGCCGAGCAGACCGACGAGCTGAAGGCGTCGGCCGAGGGGCTGGCCCGCGAGGTCGGCTACTGCGGCGCCGGCACGGTCGAGTTCCTCTACCACCCCGGCGAGAAGTCGTTCGCGTTCCTCGAGGTGAACACCCGTCTGCAGGTCGAGCACCCGATCACCGAGATCACCACCGGCATCGACCTGGTCCGGCCGCAGCTGCACGTCGCCGCCGGCGGCCGGCTGGACGGTGCGAAGCCCGGCCGAGATCGGGCACGCCGTCGAGGCCCGCCTGAACGCCGAGGACCCCGACCGCGACTTCGCGCCGTCGCCCGGCCGCATCGAGCTGCTCGAACTGCCCAGCGGCCCGGGCATCCGGGTCGACACCGGCGTCAGCGAGGGCGACACGATCCCGGCCGACTTCGACTCGATGATCGCCAAGATCATCGCCAACGGCCGGACCCGCGACGAGGCGCTCGCCCGGCTGCGCCGGGCGGTCGGCGAGACCACCGTCGTCATCGAGGGCGGCGCGACCAACAAGAGCTTCATCCTCGACCTGCTCGACCAGCCCGAGGTGATCGACGCCCAGCGCCGACACCGGCTGGATCGACCGCGTGCGCGCCGAGGGACGGCTGGTCGCCGACCGGCATTCGGGGATCGCGCTGGTCGCCGCCGGCATCGAGGCCTACGAGGACGACGAGCAGGTCGAGCTGGCCCGACTGCTCGAGACCGCGCGCGGCGGACGACCGCAGGTGCAGCACCGGGTGGGCCGTCCGGTCGATCTGAAGCTGCGCGGCCGCCCGTACCAGGTCGCCGTGTCGCGCATCGGCCCGCAACGCTTCCGGGTCACCGTGCACCGACCATGACGAGCCGCACGTCGTCGACGTCACCGTCGCGCCGCTCGGCACGCACCGGGCCCGCCTGGTCGTGGCCGGCCGCACGTACCGCATGATCACCGCCACCCACGGCCCCGTGCACTTCGTCGAGGTCGACGGCGTGGCCCACCGGGTCAGCCGCGACGAGGGCGGCGTGCTGCGTTCGCCGGCTCCGGCGCTCGTCGTCGCCACGCCGGTCGCGGTCGGCGCCGAGGTCGCGGCCGGCGCGCCGGTGCTCGTGCTCGAGTCGATGAAGATGGAGACGCGCATCAACGCGCCGTTCGCGGCGACGGTGCGCGAGCTGCACGTCGCGACCGGCAGCCAGGTCGAGACCGGCGCGCCGCTGATGCGGCTGGAGCCCAAGGGCGACGCCGTCGAGACCGGCCGTCGGCGACGACGTCGATCTCGAGCTGCCCGCGCCGCCGCGCGACCGACGCGCAGCGACGCGCTCGGTGACCTGAAGGCCGTGCTGCTCGGCTACGACGTGACCCCAGTGACGACGGTGCGACCCTCGGCCGTACCTGGCCGATCGGGACGCCGCCGCCGAGCAGGGCGTCGACGTACTCGACGGCGAGATCGAGCTGCTGAGCATCTTCGCCGACTTCGCCGAACTCAGCCGCAACCGTCCGGCCGACGAGGAGGCGCGCACCGACCTGCGCGTGCACTGCCGCGCGAGTACTTCCACAGCTACCTGCAGACGCTCGACGTCGAGCGCGGGGGATTGCCCGAGCTGTTCCGCGCGAAGCTGCGCAGCGTCTTCGCGCACTACGGCGTCACCGATCTCGACCGCACCCCGCAGCTCGAGGGCGCGGTCTTCCGGATCTTCCTGGCCCAGCAGCGGTCGGCGCCGGATCTCACGATCGTCACGGCGATCCTGCAGCGCTGGCACGTCGAGCCGGCCGCCCGACGACGACCGCGCGGTGCACGTCCGTGAGCTGCTCGATCGCCTGGTGCTGGCCACCCAGCTGCGCTTCCCGGCCGTCGGCGATCTGGCCCGCAGCGTGCGATTCCGCTGGTTCGACCAGCCGATCGTCGACCGCGAGCGGGCCGACGTCCTCGCCGGTGTGCCCGACGAGGTCGCCTACCTGGCCGCGCATCCCGACGCCGACGACCGCGCCGAACGGATCGAGGCGCTGGCCGCGATCCCCGAGCAGATCGTCCAGTTCCTGAGCGACGCGTTGCTCGACGGCGTCCCCGGCCCGCGAGCCGATGCTCGAGGTGCTGATCCGTCGGCACTACCGCGAGTACGCGCTGCACGACCTGCGTTCGCTGTCGGTCGACGACCGTCCGGTCACCGTCGCCGACTACGTCCTCGACGACCGGCCGACCCATCTCGTGTCGACGGTCGGCACGTTCGCCGAGCTCGAACCGGCCAGCGGCCTGAGCCGGGCGATCGGCGCGCAGGTGGCCGATCGCGACGGCAGCGCAGCAGAGCGTCGTCGACCTTTACCTCGCCTGGCCCGATATGCCCGGCCGACGCCGAACGAGGCCTGCGCGCGCCTGCTCGAACGCGTCGCCGCGGTTCCCTTCACCCAGGACGTGCGCCGGGTCGCGATCGGGGTGTGCAGCCCGGGCCGTCCGGTCGGGTACTTCACCTTCCGTCCGCACGCGCGGCGGGCTGATCGAGGACGACCTCGTGCGCGGCGTGCACCCGATGGTCGGCCGGCGACTGGACCTGTGGCGACTGCGCGACTTCCGACGTGACGCGGCTCGCCGGCCCGAGGACGTGCTGCTCTACCACTGCATCGCGAAGGACAACGACGCAGACCAGCGCCTCGTCGCGCATGACCCAGGTCCGCGAGCTGGCCGTCGTGCGCGACGAGAACGACCGCGTGATCTCGCTGCCGCAGGTCGAGCGGGCGATTGCCAACTGCGTCGAGGGCATCCGGCGCGCGCGCGCGCTGTACGCCTCGCGCGAGGCCGCGCTCGACATGAACCACGTCTGGGTGCACATCTGGCCGCCGATCGAGGCCGACCTCGATCAGCTGACCGCGCTGCGCCGGGGCATCGCGCCGCTGACCGTCGGCGTCGGCATCGACGAGGTGCTCGTGCAGGGCCGGGTAGCCGACGCCGGGCGGCGTTCCTGCCCGTGGCGGGCCGGTTCTACTACCGGGCCGGCGCCGGCGTCGAGTTCTCGCTCGGCTCGCCGCCGACCGAACGGCTCGAGCCGCTCGACGACTACGCCCGCAAGGTCGTGCGGGCGCGGCGGCGCGGGACGGTCTACCCGTACGAGATCCACGCGATGGTGGCCGGCGACGGCGGGGCCGTCGTCGAGCACGACCTGGACGACACCGGCCGGCTGGTGCCGGTCGACCGTCCGCCGGGCCTGAACAAGGCCGGCATCGTGGTCGGCGTGGTCACGACGCCGACGCCGACCTACCCCGATGGCATGACCCGCGTCCTGCTCAGTGGCGACCCGACCAGTTCGCTCGGCGCGCTGTCCGAGGCCGAGTGCGCGCGGGTCATCGCCGCTCTCGATCTGGCGAGCGACGATGCGCGTCCCGGTCGAGTGGTTCGCGCTGTCGTCCGGTGCCCGGATCTCGATGGATTCCGGCACCGAGAACATGGACTGGGTCGCTCGGGCGTTGCAAGCGCATCGTCGAGTTCACGCAGGCCGGCGGCGAGATCAACGTCGTGGTCGCCGGCATCAACGTCGGCGCGCAGCCGTACTGGAACGCCGAGGCCACCATGCTCATGCACACCAAGGGCATCCTGGTGATGACCCCCGAGAGCGCAATGGTGCTGACCGGCAAGCAGTCGCTCGACTTCTCCGGCGGCGTGTCGGCCGAGGACAACTTCGGCATCGGCGGCTACGACCGTGTGATGGGTCCGAACGGTCAGGCGCAGTACTGGGCGCCGGATCTCAAGGGCGCGCGCGACGTCGTGATGGCGCACTACGCGCACACCTATGTCGCGCCGGGGGAGTCCGGCCCGCGCCGCGCGCCGACCGTCCGACCCGGTCGACCGCGATGTCACGACCGCGCCGCACGAGATCCCCGACAGCGACTTCACCACGGTCGGCGACATCTTCTCGGCCGCGAGCAATCCCGATCGCAAGAAGGCGTTCGACATCCGCACCGTCATGCACGCGCTGGCCGACCAGGATCATCCGACGCTCGAACGCTGGGCGGGCATGGCCGACGCCGACACCGCGGTCGTGTTCGACGCGCACCTCGGCGGGCATCCGGTGAGCCTCGTCGGGATCGAGTCGCGCACCGTCCCGCGCCGCGGTTACCCGCCGGCCGACGGTCCCGACACCTACACGGCCGGGACGTTGTTCCCGCGCTCGTCGAAGAAGGCGGCGCGGGCGATCAACGCGGCGAGCGGCAACCGTCCGCTCGTCGTGCTGGCCAACCTGTCGGGCTTCGACGGGTCACCGGATTCGATGCGCAACCTGCAGCTCGAGTACGGCGCCGAGATCGGACGCGCGGTCGTGAACTTCGAGGGCCCGATCGTGTTCTGCGTGATCTCGCGCTATCACGGCGGTGCATTCGTGGTGTTCTCGAAGGCCTTGAATCCGGCGATGACGGTGCTGGCCGTCGAAGGCTCGTACGCCTCGGTGATCGGTGGCGCGCCGGCCGCCGCGGTGGTCTTCGCCGGCGAGGTCGACTCGCGCACGAACGCCGACCCGCGCGTGCGGGATCTCCAGAATGCAGTGCGGTCGGCGGGTGAAGCGGCCCGGGCGCCGATCGCATCGCAGTTGCGAGATGCGCGCTCGGCGGTGCGGGCCGAGAAGCTCGGCGAGGTCGCCACCGAGTTCGACCGCATTCACAGCATCCGCCGCGCCGTCGAGGTCGGTTCGGTCGACGCCGTGATCGACCCGCACGAACTGCGTCCGCGCATCATTGCCGTCCTCGAGCAGGGCGTGGCGACGTCCCACTGAGCCGGCGACGGTCAGTCCAGTCGGCGTAGTTCGGTGGCGTACCGGGCCGCGTTGTCCACGTACTTCTGCGCCGAGCGGGCGTACGCGCCGGGCACGACGACGTCCTCCCGGATCCGGGCCGGCACGCCGGTGGCCATCGCTCGCGGTGGCACGACCGTTCCGGGACGCACGACCGCCCCGGCCGCGATGAGGGCCTCGTCGCCGACCTGAGCGCCGTTGAGCACGGCGGACATCGAGCCGATGAGTGCACCGTCACCGATCGTGCAGCCCTCCAGATGGGCGTTGTGGCCGACGACGCAACCCGCGCCGATCACCGTGTCGTCGCGGTCGGTGGCGTGCACGATCGTCCCGTCCTGAACGGACGTCCGCTCGCCGACGCGGATGTGGCCGTAGTCCCCGCGCAGTACGGCGCCCGGCCAGATCGACGCGTGCGCGGCAATCGACACCGCGCCGATGACCACCGCGTCGGGATGGACATACGCGTCCGGGTGGACCTCGGGAACCCGATCGCCGAGCGCATACACAGCCATCAACACGCCTTTCACCGAGGAGGCGACCGAACCGATCGCCGAACCGCCTGCGAACGAAGCTATCGGACCGGCGATCCGGACCGGGTTCGGTCGAGACACACAACTGAATCCCGCGTCGCAGGCGGTACTAGTCGCGACAGGTATTGGGTAGACCGGCGGCATGACGAAATTCGGCTACACACTGATGTGCGAACAGTCCGGGCCCCGCGAGCTCGTCCGCGACGCGGCGCGAGCCGAGCAGGCCGGCTTCGACTTCGAGGTGATGAGCGACCACTACTTCCCCTGGCTCGACTCGCAGGGCCATGCGCCGAATGCCTGGGCGACACTCGGTGCGGTCGCGCACGCGACTCATCGGGTTGAATTGATGACGTACGTGACCTGCCCGACGGTGCGCTACCACCCCGCGGTCGTAGCCCAGCAGGCCGCGACGGTCGGGCTGCTCAGTGAGGGGCGGTTCACGCTCGGGCTCGGTGCCGGCGAGAACCTGAATGAGCACGTTGTGGCGCGGGGCTGGCCGCCGGCGAACATCCGCCACGAGATGCTCACCGAGGCAGTCGAGATCATCCGTGAGCTCTTCGCGGGCGAGTACGTCAACTACCGAGGTGACCACTTCCGCGTCGACTCGGCCAAGCTGTGGGACGTGGCGCCACAGCCACCGCGGATCGGTATCGCCGTGTCGGGCGCGAATTCCTGCTTACTGGCCGGCCAACACGCCGATGCGATGATCGCGGTCGAACCCGACGCCGAACTCGGCGAGCAGTTCGACGCCGCCGGTGGTCAGGGCAAGCCGCGCATCGGGCAGATTCCGATCAGCTGGGACCCGTCGAAAGCGGCGGCGATCGACCGCGCGCACGATCAGTTCCGCTGGTTCGGCGGAGGGTGGAAGGTCAACGCCGAGATACCCGGGACAGCCGGCTTCGCCGCGGCGAGCCAGTTCGTCCGCCCGGACGACGTGGCCGACGCGATCTCATGCGGTCCCGACCCCGCCGACCACGTGAAAGCCGTCCAGACATTCGTCGACGCCGGCTTCACCGATATCGCGATCGTCCAAATCGGCGGCGAAACGCAGCCGGCGTTCCTGGACTGGGCCGAGACCGAATTCCTGCCCGCGTTGCGCGAGACCTTCTAGTGGCCGAGGTGCGAGCCGGTGTCCTGTTCGATGTCGATGGCACGCTGGTCGACTCGAACTATGTGCATGTCGCAGCATGGCTGCGGGCATTCCATGACGTCGGTCAGCCGGTCGAGGGGTGGCGGATCCACCGCGCGATCGGCATGGATTCGCAACGGATGCTGAAGGAGCTGCTCGGTGCGGACGCGTCGGCATTGGCCGATGACGTCAAGGAACTGCACAGCCGCGCGTACCTCGAGAGCGCCGACCTCCTCGTCGTCCTGCCGGGTGCGCGCGAGCTGATCCGCGAACTCGACGACCGAGGAGTCCGCGTGGTGCTGGCGACGTCCGCGCCGGCCGACGAGTTGACGTTGTTGCGGTCGGTCCTCGACCTCGATGACGCGATCACCGCCTGCACGAGCGCCGACGACGTCGACACCGCGAAGCCCGATCCGGGAATTGTTCTCGTCGCGCAGCAACGCTCGGGCTGCGCCTTGGAGGACGTCACCTTCGTCGGGGACTCGGTGTGGGACGTGCGGGCCGCTCGCCGGGCCGGCGTCGCCGCGGTCGGCGTGCTGAGCGGCGGCATCAGCGCCAAGGAGCTCCGGGACGCCGGTGCGCACGACGTGTATCCGGACGCCCGGGCGATCCTGGGCCGGTTGGATTCCGGCGCCGTCGTCAGGCGGGCTTGACGCCCGTCCGCTCGGCGACCGATTCGGAGCGGACGGTCAGTACGTCGAGCAGGAAGTCTGGCTCGACGTGCTGCACCTGCGTCACCATCCCAAGCGCGGCTCGCAGGAAACGATGCACGTAGTCAGCCGTCTGCACGTGTGCGGCCGCTGGATGACGCCAGTGACACAGAACCACGGTGCCGTCGCTCGAGATGCTCGACGTGATCCGCTTGGCCAGAACGTCGAGGTCGTGACAGTAATACGCGACCTCGCTGAGCACGATGAGATCGAACGTTTCGTTCGGCCACTCCGACGGGATGCGCATCACGCGAACGTCGACCGATTCGCGGCGCACGCGTCGTCGGGTTGCTTCCACGGCCGCGGCAGCGACGTCAGACGCCACGACGCGCCGGGCCCGGTTGGCCAATTCGGCGGTGAGTAGTCCCGTCGAGCAACCGGGTTCGAAGACCGCGTCGTACCTCGCGGACGGCAGGGCGGCCAGCACGACCGCGCGCTTGCGCTCCTCGTACCACCGTGTCTCAGCGCTCCACGGGTCCAAGCCTCCCGCGTAGATCCGATCGAAGTAGTCGCGCGCGGTCGGCGGAGTATCGAGGCCGACCGGATCACCCGGCACGAAGATCTCGTACGGCCGGCCGAAATGGGCCAGCACCGCGGGCGACAGGATCGCCTCGTCGCCCGGGTCAGGAGATAGGTCGCTCGACTGACTCGAGTAGCAGTCGACCGCGCCTCGCTTGGTGGCCTGCGCGAGTACGTCGAGCTCGAACCGGCGCCCGCCCGCCAGCCCGAGTCCGGCGTCGGGCGGAGTGGCCCAATGCCAGTACCAGATGGGGTATTCCCAGTAACGGACGCTTGCTGGTCGGTCAATCGACCGGGCCGCGATCGCGCAGGCCTCGTGGTCGGGGTGCCCGTCGGTGAGCAGGGGTGCTACCAACCACACCGGCTCACCGCCCGGACCTGATCGAGCCGCATCGGCCACTTCACTCGCGATCGAACGAGCGAGATCCTCGATGTGCTCGTGGAGTCGACCGTCCGGGTAGCCGAGGAAGTCGACCCGGGCGGACGGGTCGAGAACGCGGATAGCCCGCTCGGCTTCCGCTCGTCGTTCGCGAGCGAGGTCGGACGACGTGATCGTCCGTGACTGCGGATGCGAACCTTCGCCATCGGATGCGATGAGGACGACGACGTCGATACCGTGCCGGGCGGCCGCGGCGATCAGCCCGCCCGCGCCGAGCGTCTCGTCGTCGGGATGGGCCGCGATGACCACCAGGCCGGCCAGGTCACTAGGGATTTGCAGAGTCGGGACGATGTCGAGCGTTTCTCGCCAGGCGGATTCGGGGGTGCCGGCATCGAGATGTGAGAAGTTCCCGTTCATCGCGGGTGGGTCAGCCGTCGTCCGAGCGCGGCCAGGTCGCGTTCGGCGTGATGTTGCGCGAGGTACAACCGCAGATCGGCGTCGCGTCGCGCGTACACCTCGTCGAAGGCCAACAGCCGCGGGCCGAGAGCGTGACCGACGGCGGTCAGAGTAGCTTCCGCCGCCGTGGCGACGATCGCGCGCACTCGTTGGGCGAGTAGCTCGGTGTCGGTGTCGCGACCCTCGTCGATCTGTCGCGCCGCGTGATCGAAGGCCGTCTCGGCGGCGAAGAGCTGCGCGTCGGCCGATCCGAGGTTGTACAGCCGCAGATCCGTGGCGCTGGCCTCGGCGAGCACCTTGGCCAGCGCGTCGCGATGGGCGAGCGCGGCACCCCACCAACATGCCGCGACCCCGATACCACCCCAGGCGAAGCCGGGCCGGCTGAGGTACCAGCCAGGGTCACCGACCGGCTCGGCGTCGACCGCGACGAAGCTGACCGGTCCGCTGTGGATGGCCGGCAGCCCGCGAGCGATCCAGCCAGCGGGCTCGACCGTCACGCCCGGCGCCGTCAGCTCGACCGCGAACAGGCGCCGCTCGCCGTCGGACTGAGTCGCGGTCACCAGCGCTCGATCCAGACGGGCCGCCAGCGAGCACCACGGCTTCACTCCGTCGAGCAGCCAGCCCGACGGTGTCTGGTGGGCGGTCAACGCCGAACCCGGCGCCTCGGCCGCGTACACGCCCCACGTGACGTCGCTCGGCGCGACGTGACCGGCCTCGTCGAGGATTGCGAGTGCGTCGAGGTGCGGTTCCAGTACCCGCGCGACGGTCAGGTCGACTCCAGCAACGCTTGCCAGAAGTTCCCAGCGCTCACGGGTAGATCCCCGACCAGGCAGCGGAAACGCGTCAGCCCGGCGAATCGCGAAGATCAAGGCACCGTCGACGTCGGCGGCGACGCTTCGGGCGTGGTCGATCAACTCCTGATGATGCGGCCGGTCGTCGGGCATCAGACACCGACGGGATTGACCCGCAGCGAACGCTCCTCCGCTCCGCGTCGGACTTCGACGCGGTCACCGACCTCGCGTACCTCGAGCGTCGACTGAGGACGGGTAGCCGGACCGCGTCGCACCGACCCGTCCAGAATGTCGAATCGGCTCGCGTGCCAGGGACAGACGAGGCACCCATCGGTGACGGTGCCTTCGTCGAGGGGACCGCCTCGATGGGAACAGCGGTCGGCCAGCGCGTGTACGCCGTCGCTCTGCCGAACGAGCACCAGCGCGACACCATTGACGAAGACCTTCACCGGACGGTCCATCGGCACATCGTCACTCGACGCGACGTGATGCCACTCGTCGGGCAGCTGTTGGAACGCCGTGGTGTCGACACCGACCCCGAGCGCGTAGGCGAGATGACCGCCCAGCCATCCGCCGGCTCCGAGCACGGACATTCCGACCACTGCCAGCGCGGTTCCCGTTCCGTGTCGGCCGCGACGGCGGGCCAGCCAGCTGCCCGCATAGAACGAGATCGCGGTGTAGTTCAGCGCCCAGTGCGCGAGGCCCACACGACGTTCCGCACCTTCGGTGTCGAGCCAGTCACTGATGCCAGTGGCGGCGGTCGGGACGGCCGCGAGCACACCAAGACCGATGAGGCGTTGCGCGATGGGACGTGACCCGGCCGGTCCGGCGATGTCGAGGTATCCAGCCGCAAGCCAAGCGCCCATCGGTACGGCAACAAGCGCCGGATGAGCTGGGTGACCGATCGGCGTGCCGCTTGCGGCGTCGCGAATCGGGCCGTCCGGCAACACCGGACGCGCGAGCGCCGACAATCGATCGGCGATCGGATCGAGCTGCGACATCCGTTCGATTCGGCGGGATCCGCGGTCGAGTACTCGGGCGAGGAAGGGCATGCACGGCGGATACCCGGCCCGAACTCTTCTCAACCTCATCCGGTCAACCTCATCCGGCTGGATCGGGTCATGCCGACAACGCCCGGAGGTAGCAGGCGAAGCCATCCGACGCTCTCCCCGTCAACCGGGAGCTGGTTGTCACCGGAATCCGGGCGGTGCGTCGTATCACGATCTCGTCGTCGAGCGCGGCGCGCGCCGCCAGGTCCACGTCCTCGCCGGCGGCCAGAGCGTCCCATCCGCCGAGTCGAAGATAGGTGTCGGCCCGGATGCCGAAGTTGGCTCCGTGCACGTGTGAGTGACCTTCGACGAGATTGTGATGCGATTGCCAGCGCACCCGCGTCGCCGGGTCGAGTTCGTCGTCCGGCTCCACGGTTCCGAGCACGACGTGCGCTCCGTGCTCGGCATCCCGCACCATCTCGATCAACCAGTCGCCCGGCACCGTCGAGTCGGCGTCGGTGTTGGCGAGCCACACTCGGGAGGCGGGATGACGCTTTGTTGCGCAGGCGTGGCGGGCGCCGGCGGCGCGGGCCCCGCCGGCTGTTCGGGCTCGGACCGGCAGGACGTGCACGCCAGGACACGCCGCCAGAACCAGCTCGCTGTCGTCGGTGCACTCATCCAAGACGACGAGCAGCTCAACCTCGATATGGGCCCGCGCGAACCGCAGGTGTTCGACGGCCGCCTGGACGCTGCGCACGCAGCCGGGCAACGTTTTCTGCTCGTCGCGCGCTGGGATGACGACGATGACCTGGTCGATCATCGGATCGTTGACAGCGACGGGCTCGACGGGCGGCGCCGGACTCCGTTCGCCCCCAGATGTGCGATCGCGTCGGCGCGGCCAATCGCGCAGTCGTTGCCCGGAACCGTGTACTTGAATTTGGGTGCGGTGGCCTTGCGCGTGCGTAGCGGCATGGTGATTCCCCTAGTGAACTCGCCGGATTCGGTGCTGCCTACCGATTGGCTCGAATGGTTTCCGAGCACCACCGAGGGTGTGATCCCCGACTCCGCTCGCGTGTGCTTCCGCGATCGCATGTGCCCGCGAACGGGGTGCCGTTAAACCACCCCGAGGGGTGCTCCGTCGTTCAGCATGAGCGACTGCTAGTCGCAGCAACCGTGTGCCGCCGTGTCCGGTGTGGCGTTGATGATGCCGAGAGCGTCGGAATGGCCGGCGCATAGTCGAGGCCACTGAGCGCTCGGTCGTCCACTTGGCCAGTCCGCGACAGGGGCCCAGCCCGGCGCGCCGGTGACTGTGCGAGTGTTCGTACACTCCTGCGGCCACCCGGGCGGTGAGTCTTCCCACGGTTCTTGGCGTCCGTACACCGAAAGGTCCATGAGCGCATAGCTGTTGTCGAGCGCCTCGACGCCGCGCCGCTTGGTCCAGTACGTCTCGTAGACGCGGTCGCCGCTGCGCAGGTAGCAGATCAGGTGAAACAAACCGACCTCGCGGGAGCCGAGGAGGACGTCCAGCGAGGGCTGCGCTGAGTACCACGGCATGCCCCAGCCCATGAAGTCCCGGTAGCGGCGGCTTTCGTCGTATGAGGTCTGCGCATCGGCGAAACCCGTGGACGTGTTGCGGCCCTGACAGAAGACCGCGTACGTGATGTCTCGGGAGTGCAGGTAGGCCATTTCGCTGATTTGGCTGGTGTAGAACGTGCATCCTTCGCACTGCTGCTCGGCAGGATGCCCGGGATTCCACATGAAGTAGTACGCGACGAGTTGACGGCGTCCTTCGAAGGCATCGAGCAGCGTCATCGAGCCGGACGGACCGATCAATTCGAGGCTGGCATCGACCTCGACCATCGGTAGCGTTCGTCGAGCCGCGGCGATCGCGTCGCCTTCGCGAGTGTGTGCCTTCTCTCGGGCGCGGAGCGCCTCGATGCGGGACTCATAGATGTCTCGATCGACGGACTTCGGAATGCTCGCTACGAGGTCTCGCGCCATGACACCTGCCATACCCAGCAACCGAGCCCACGAAGCACCCCGCGAGCTGGAACCCGGCGAGGATTCGGCCGGCAGCGTGGTGCCCCCGGCAGGGTTCGAACCTGCGCCACCGCCTCCGGAGTGCACTTCCTCCTAGGATGAGTCGGTGGTCGCAATCCGCCCATTGCCGGTAGTCGCCTCCGCGTTGATCGGCAGAACTGAGCAGCTCGACGGGCTCCGGGGCGCATTCTCGAAGGGCTCGTCGCGGTTGCTCACGCTCACGGGGCCGCCGGGCGTCGGTAAGACTCGGCTCGCGTACGAGTTGGCCCGGATCCTGGCCGGCGATTTCGGGGATGGGGTCGCGTGGGTCGACCTCGGGCGACTTCAGGACCCGACTGCGGTGCCGGCGGAACTGGCTCGCGCGTTGGGAGTTGTGCACATTCGCGACGTGTCATCGGTCGACGCGGTCGCGACGGTGCTCGCCGATCGGGACGTGCTGCTGGTCATCGACAACTGCGAGCACCTCCTCGAGTCCGCCACGGACATCGGCACCCTGCTGGAGCGGCTGCCGCGGCTGCGGATCATCGCCACCAGCCGCCAGCGGCTTCATCTGCGCGCGGAGGTCGAGTTTCCCGTTCCGCCGTTGGCGATTCCGGTCGCGATGGACGCGCAAGATCTGACCCGACTGGCCGGGAACCCCGCCGTCCAGATGCTCCTAGATCGCGCTCCGGCACACGTGACGTTGAACCGCCGGACTGCCCCGTCGCTGGTCGACATCTGCTCGCGGTTGGACGGGTTACCGCTGGCGCTCGAGTTGGCCGCCGCCCGCCTGCGCGTCTTCACGCCGAGCGAGCTGGCGTTTCGGCTCGAGCATCGCACCGTCGGATTGTCGGATGCTGCTCGTGATGCACCCACGCGGCATCGCACCCTCGACGCCGCGATCGATTGGAGTCACGAACTGCTGCCGGAGACGGAACGGACCGTATTCCGTCGTCTGGCGGTGCTGGTGGGCGACTGGACTGTCGAGGCGGCGCAGGCGGTCTGCGGTCTTTCCGCGTCCGCGACTCTGGCGGCGATCGAGTCGCTGCTCGATCAGAGCCTGTTGTATCGCGCGTCGACCGATGGGGCGGCCCGGTTCGACATGCTGGTCAGCATCCACGACTACGCGGCCGGGCAGCTTGCTGCGAGCGGGGAGCTGGCGGCAACCCGAGCGCGGCATGCGCGCTACTTCGCCGGCGCCGCGGCCGACTGGGAAGGCACGCTCGGGACTGAGTCCGAGAACTCGGAGTGGACGGATTTCGAGGCGATGCAGCCGGACCTCACCGCTGCGCTGGAGTATCTCGCGGCGGGCGAGGCGCGGACCTGGGTCGGCGTGGCACTGGTGTGGCACGGGCACATTCACGGTTCGCTCGTGCAGGCACAGACCCTGCTCGACACCTTGCACGAGATCGAGGCCCTGGCGGATCGCGGTGGGGTTCCGGGCGGCCTGGGCGACGACGCGCGTGTCGCTGGGCTGGTCGCGGCCGGCGTGATCGCCTTCGACCGCGGCGCGTTCACGCGCGCCGACGACGACCTGCGGCTGGCGATCCAGGTGGCCGAAGCACGAGGTGACGACCGGCGGCGAGCGATCGCGACCTCGTTCCTCGGCCACGTTTCGCGCGGTCTCGGGCGCGACGAGGATGCCGCGACGTTCTACCGAGCGGCGCGCAGCCTGTGCGAACGTCGGGGCGACGTACGCGGCTGCGCGTGGTCGGCCTACGACCTCGGTCTGCTGGCCGCCGACAGCGTCGATCCGGACGATCGCGCTACCGCCGAACCGTTGCTTCGCGAGGCTCTCGTGTACTTCGAAGATCTCGAATACGACTGGGCGGTGGCCCAGTCGACCCGCGGCCTGGCGACCGTCCTGCTCGATCGGGGCGCGGTCGACGACGCCGGCCGATACCTCGGCCGGTCGCTCGCGATGCACGACCACGTCGGCGATCGTCGTGGGATGGCGCAGTGTCTCGAGGTGCTCGCCGATGTCGCCGCGACCCGCGGATCGCTACTCGCCGCCGCCCGCCTGCTCGGGGCCGCCGAGAAGCAGCGGCAACTCGGCGCCACCGCGCCGACCGACATCGAGCACCGCCGCCTGACCGGCGTGGACAGCAAGGTTGTCGGCGCGCTGGGGCGCGCCACCGCTGACCACGAGAAGCACAACGGCCGGACCGCCGGTCGGTCCGCCGTGCTCGCCTTCGCCGCCAGCATTGCCGACCCCGTGCCGCCGGAGCGGCCGGGCGACATCACCCTCACCGCCCGGCAGACCGAGGTCGCCGGGCTGATCGCGAGCGGCCAGACGAACCGACAGATCGGCCGCGCGCTCGGGATCAGCGAGAAGACCGCCGAGATCCATGTCAGCAACATCATGGCTCGCCTCGACGTTCCGAGCCGGGCCGGCGTCGCGGCCTGGGTCGCGAGCCACCCCGCTTCGACGACCTAAGGGGTTCCCCTTATTTCCCGGAGCCGATTGCACCCATAGACAGGTCTCTGGCCACGAAACGCGGGGCCGAGCACCGTAGTCAGGGGAGAAGACCATGGACGATACGAAGTTGATGGATGTGCTGCACCGCTTCGTCGGCGACCTCGGCGCCACGATGGCCGCCGGCAATGTGGTCGTGGGACACCGATTGGGGCTGTTCGCGGCGCTGGCGGGTGAGCCCGGGACGTCCGACGATCTCGCCCGCCGCACCGATTGCGACCCGCGCTACATCGCCGAATGGCTGCGCGGTCAAGCCGCCGGCGGCTACGTCGACTACGACGCCACGACCGACACCTACTCGCTGAGCGAGGAGCAGGCATTCGTCCTCGCCAACCCCGACGGCGCGGTCTATGCGCCGGGGGCGTTCGTCCTCGCCCTCGGCTCGCTCAAGGCCGAACAGCGGGTCGTCGACGCGTTTCGAAACGGTGGGGGCATCGGCTGGCACGAGCACGACACCGACGTGTTCGTCGGCTGCGAGCAGTTCTTCCGCCCCGGGTACCTCGCGAATCTCACGAGTGGGTGGATCCCCGCTCTCGACGGCGTCGAGGCCAAGCTCCAGGCCGGCGCCAAGGTCGCCGACGTGGGCTGTGGACTCGGCGCTTCGACCATCCTGCTGGCCGAGCAGTACCCGCAGACGACATTGATCGGCTGCGACTACCACGCTGAGTCGATCGAACTCGCGGCGAAGCGGGCCGCCGATGCCGGTGTGGGCGAGCGAATCGCGTTCGAGGTCGCCTCCGCCCAGACGTTCGGCGGCACCGGGTACGACCTCGTGACGACGTTCGACTGCCTGCACGACATGGGCGATCCGATCGGCGCGGCGACGCACATCCGGCAATCGCTCGCCGACGACGGCACCTGGCTGATCGTCGAGCCCTACGCGGGGGACGCGGTTGCCGACAACCTGAACCCGGTCGGTCGCGTGTACTACGGCTTCTCGACCTTCCTGTGCGTGCCGAACGCGATGTCGCAACCGGGCGGCTACTCGCTCGGCGCCCAGGCGGGCGAATCGGCGATCGCTCAGGT
Source organism: uncultured Actinomycetes bacterium (assembly GCA_963737785.1). Lineage (GTDB taxonomy): Bacteria > Actinomycetota > Actinomycetes > Mycobacteriales > Jatrophihabitantaceae > CAVTTS01. Next base: position 13,438 of record CAVTTS010000005.1, on the reverse strand, counting down.
CGTCGAGCGGGCCGGCTTCACCCGGTTCCGTCGGGCCGCCGAAACACCGTTCAACATCGTGTACGAGGCACGGCCCTGATGTGCGGTAGCTGCGAGTCGGCCGCGTTCAGGGGAGAGTAGGGACTATGCGGGCACGGACGCCGGACCGGTGCGGCTATGCCGTGCGGTCCGGCGTGCGCCTGTACTGGGAGCAGTACGGCGACGGGCCGCGGACGGTGCTGCTGCTGCCGACGTGGGCCACGCTGGACGCGCGCATCTGGAAACTGCAGGTGCCCTATCTGGCCCGGCACTTCCGGGTGATCGTGTTCGATCCGCGCGGCAACGGGCGGTCGGACCGGCCCGTCGACCCGCTCGCCCACGCCGACGCGGAGCTGGTCGACGACGCCATCGCCGTGCTCGACGCCACCGACACGACGACGGCGGTGTGCGTCGGGCTTTCGATGGGTGGCCGGGTCCTGCTGCAGCTCGCCGTCGCCCACCCCGACCGTGTCGCCGGGGCCGTCTTCGTCGCTCCGACCGTGCGATGGGAGCAGGAGGTCCCGACCTGTTGGGTCCAGGGGTTCGAAGACCCGTGCATCGTGGACGTTGGCTGGGGTCGCTACAATGCCGAGTACTGGCAGCGCAATCTGCAAGGCTTCGCCGAGTTCTTCTTCGCCGAGGTCTTCAGCGAACTGCACTCGTCCAAGCAGATCGACGACGCGGTCGAATGGACGCTGCAGACCGACGCCGACACATTGATCGCGATCGAGCGGGCGCCGTACCTCGGCGACGTCGAGGACGGCCCGTCCGGCGAGCCCGAGGCCGCCCGGCTGGCCCGGCTGGTGCGGTGCCCGTCGCTGATCGTTCACGGCGACGACGACCGGATCATCGGCGTCGCGACGTCGCAGTTGCTGGCCGAAGCTCTTCGCTGCCGGGTCGAGGTCTTCGCGGGCGGGGGCCACTGCGTGCAAGCGCGCCATCCGGTGCGTTTCAACCTGCTGGTGCGGCAATTCGTCGAATCGGTCGGTGCGTGATGCGGGCCCGCGAACCTGACCTGACGGGATCCGTAGACCGCGGAGGTGTGGAGATCCACTACGAGGTGTTCGGCGGCGGACCGACCACCATCGTGATGATGGGCACCTTCCCGGTTGTCGACGGTCGGCAGTGGAAGGCGCAGGTGCCGTACCTGGCCCGGCACTTCCGCGTGATCACCATCGATCCGCGGGGAAATGGCCGATCCGGGCGCCCGTCGGGACCGGCCGCCTACTCCGATGAGGTCAACGCCAGCGACGCCGCCGCGGTTCTCGACGCGACCGGAACGGATTCGGCCTTCGTCGTCGCCCTCTGCTCAGGCATCAAATGGTCGTTGCTGCTGGCCGCCGCACGGCCAGGTCGCGTGCGGGGCCTGGTCGCGATCGCTCCCGGTGTGCACCCGCTCGCCCCCAATCCGGATCCACTCGATCCGGTCGATGACCCGCAATGGACGGGCGATTTCGCGGGGTGGGTCGGCTACCACAGTGATCGGCTCACGCCCGAGCCGCACTCGTCCAAGCTCTACGACGACCTGCTCGGGTGGGCCGCCCAGACCGACGTAGCGACGATCACCGCGCGCACCCAGGCCCCGCTCAGGCCCGCCGAGGAGTCCGAAGCGCTTGCTCTGTCCCGCTCGCTCGACTGCCCCGTGCTCGTCATCCACGGCACGAACGATCATTGTCAACCGCTGGAGCGGGGTCGTCGGTTCGCGGCCGCGACGAGCGGTCAGTTGGTCGTGCTGAACGGCGCCGGTCACCTGCCACACGGGCGGCACCCCGTCCTCGTCAATGTCTTGATCAAGGAGTTCGTCGACATGCACACGCCGACTGCACCCAGCACCAGCACCTGGTTGTTCGCGCGCGAACGCAAGCGCCGAGCGTTGTGGATCAGCTCTCCGATCGGGCTCGGACACGTTTTGCGCGATATCGCGATCGCGCGCGCACTGCGCGCGACGGTGGGTGATCTCGAGATCGAATGGTTGGCCCAGTCCCCCGTCACCGCCGTTCTCGAAGCCGAAGGCGAGATCGTCCACCCGGCCAGCGCCGAGCTCGCCTCCGAATCCGCGCACTGGGAGAGCGAGGCGGCCCATCACGATCTCCACGCGTTCTATGCGTTCCGCCGCATGGACGAGATCTTCTGTGCCAACTACATGCTGTTCGACGACATAGTCCGCGAGACGCCGTACGACCTCTGGGTCGGCGACGAGTCCTGGGACGTCGACCACTTCCTGCATGAGAACCCCGAACGCAAGATCGCGCCGTACGCCTTCCTGACGGACGTGATCGGCTTCCTGCCCGTCGACCCGATCGGGGATCCGCGCGAGGTGGAGCTGTGCACCGACTACAACGCGGAGATGATCGAGCACCTCGACCGGTTCCCGTACGTGCGCGATCGATCCGTGTTCATCGGTGGCTTCGATGAGTTGCCGGACGCTTCGTTCGGCCCGGGCCTGCCTGGTATCCGCGAGTGGTCGAAACACTGGTACACGTCGGTTCCCTATGTCGTTCCGTTCGATCCAGCCCCCTACCGGCGTACGACCGCGCTTCGCAAGCGTCTCGGCTACGGCACTGGCTACCCGCTCTACATCGCGGCGGCCGGCGGCACGTCGGTGGGACGCGAGCTGCTCGAGCTGACGGTCGAGGCGTTCTCGATCGTGCGCAAGGAGCAGCCGGACGCCCGCATGGTCATGGTCACCGGCCCGCGGCTGCACCCGGGCCAACTGCCCGACGGCGAGGGAATCGACAAGGTCGGCTACGTACCGTCGCTCTTCGAGCATCTCGCCTGCGCCGACGTCGCGATCGTCCAGGGCGGACTGTCAACGACCATGGAGCTCGTGGCCGCTCGCCGGCCGTTCATCTACTTCCCGCTGGCCAACCACTGGGAACAGCAACACTTCGTCACGCACCGACTCGACCACTACGGGGCCGGCACCCGCATGGAGTTCGCCGCCACCGAGCCACCCGACCTCGCGGCCGCGATGATCGAGGCCCGATCTCGCCGGCCGACGTTCCGACCCGTGCCACGCCGCGGCGCTGACCTCGCCGCCCGTCAGCTCGCCAGCGTCCTCGTCCGCTGATCACCACGACTGACGCACGGGGGCGTCTCAGGAAGCGACGATTGATGCGTTCGTCACCACCGAGGCGGGCTTCGCGGACCGCAGCATCAGGATCGCTGCCACGGCGATCCAGACCACGTACAGAATGAAAGCGATGAACTCAGCTGGGGACACGACAACGATTGCGATGACGAGTGAAACCCAGCCCATCCATTTCGGTAGCCCGCCGTAGCGCAGTGTGACTACCCAAGCCGTGGCGGCGAAGATGAACCACCCCGCGGCGCTGACCAGAACAAGGTCGTTCGAGGCGACGTTGAGGGCCTGAGCGGCGTCGGGCGAAAGCTTGGACGGTGCATCGGAGAGCGCCCACGACAGGCTTGACGAGATCGTCTGGCCTACGGTGAGGATCGCCGCGCCAGCGAGCAGTGTGGAGGCTAGGCCGTCGGACCCGAGTCGGCGCAGGAAGACGCGAAGTGCGCCTGCGAATAGCAAGAGCGCGATGAACGCTAGGGTCAGAACTACGGCGGAGGTATGCACTGCCGATCGGTGGTCGACTGTAGAAGGCAATCACCTTTACTCCGGACGCGGATGCGTTCGGCGCGCTTCCCGCGGTCACGGCGCCGGTGACGACCAGGACGACGAACGCAATTCCGGTCCATGGAGCGAACCGGGCCCAATCTCGCTGCATGGCCACCCCTGTATAGGTTCCGTGACTTGGCGAAGCCCAGTTTGAGGGCCAAACCGCGCCAGATCCATACGCACTTCGGCCTATCCTTGTCCGGTGGCGCACGGCGACATCGACCGCAGACTGGTGGACGTTCTACCGCAGCTGTACGCGTTCACGTCAGCAGAAAGCTTCCCGGCCGTAGCGCTGACCGTGGTTCGAAACCTGCTCGGCGGTGACAAAGGCATCTGGACCGAGGTGGACCGCAGCACCGGTGACTTCTACGCGCTGATCGATCCCGTGCCACCCGAGCTCGACGCCCTACAGCCAGCTCGGGTCGCGTTTATGGCGCAACACCCGGTATGCGACACGTCTATCGCTCACCCGCGAGCACCGAAGCACGACTGATCTCGGACTTTTTGACGCCTCACGAGTTTCACCGTCTCGCGCTCTACGGCGAATTCTTCGCGCCGCTCGACGTCGAAGACCAGATCACCGTCCCGCTGCGCGCGACCCCGCACCGCCTAGCCGGCGTCTCGGTGGATCGCGGTCGGTTCGGCTTCACCGACCACGATCGGACGCTGCTGAACCGGCTTCAACCCCATCTGGTCACCGCACATCAGAATTCGCTGGCCTACACAGCGGCGCTGACGACCCAGCCCAGCGAGACCGATGTGCTGGCATCGTCCGCGCTGAGCCGTCTCACGTCGCGCCAGCTCGAGATACTCGAGCTCATTTCGGATCGGCTGTACGAATCGCCAAATCGCGAATGAACTCGGGCTCAGTTTCGATACCGTCCGAACCCATATCGAGAACATTCTGCGCCGACTCGAAGTCCCCAACCGCACCGCCGCCGCCATCGCCTTTTCCCGCGCCCGCCAAGCACTCGCGACGAAGTGGACCGCAACCGTTCCCGCCATGCTCGCCGCCGCGCCATGATCGCGGCGTAGTTCATCGAGCGCCGAATGGTCATCTGCGTCCCTGACTTCTGAGTACTGGCTGCGCGATTCGACGGATATCGAGTCGTGGCGCGGTCAGCTGAACCGCGCATGTCGACGGCTTCGCGTGCGTGGTGAGCCTGCTATGAAGGAAGCCATGACCGACTTCGTGGGTGTCTCGCTCGTCGTCACTCCTCGGACGTCAGTAGTACGGGTCAACGGATGGGCCGACCGGAGCAGCGGAGAAGTCTGGACACCTGACACGCGCTCGCAGATCGCGTCGATCAGCAAGCAGTTCGTGGTGGCTTGCGCCCTGATCTTGGTTGATCAGGGGCGCCTTGGCCTCGACGACCCGATTACCCGCTACTTGGCCGCCGTCGGTCCGGGCTGGGGATCGGTCTCCGTGCGGCAGCTGATAACGCACACCTCAGGAATGACGCATTGGACAGAACAGGCCGGCTACGTGCCGTCGTTATCCCTGCCGGCGGAGAAGCGGCTCCGTCTGCTACTCGCCGGGCCCAGGGCCGGTGCGGGCGAGTTCCGCTACAGCAGCCCTGGCTATATCGTCCTCGCGGCAACGCTGGCCGCGGCGGCCGATGCGCCCTATCCCGAGCTGGTGTATCAGCTCGTCGTCAAACCCTTGGGCCTCAACGCCACATCCGTCGGTCGTCCCGGCCCCGGTCCGACAGCGCGGGGGTATCGCGGCGCGCAGCCGGTCACGCCCTGGGAACTGGCCAGCATGCCGGGCACAGGCGATGTCTGGTCCACCGCCGGCGACCTGGCCCGATTCGTTCGCGCCCTGCACGGCGGCACACTGCTGCCGACCACGGTGCAACCGCTGCTCCGCGACATCGCCGTGCCCTACGCCGACTCGAGCGAGACCCCGATCCGGGCACAGGCCTACGCCGCGGGTCACTTCGTCGGCACCGTCAATGGACGGCTGGCCTACCTGCATCCGGGCGACAACCCCGGGTACCAGTGCCTAGCACTGTGGCTCCCCGACGAACGGACTGCCGTGGTCGTGCTCAGCAACGACGAGGAGGCCGACGTCGAAAGCGAGGCGCTCGCCGTCGTCACATCGGCCTGACCAGACGTTCCTGACACTCCGATCTGCGCGGCCGATCACCCACGCGACCGTGCTCTAGATCGACGGGTCGCGTGCCCGGCTGTGCGTGGGGGAGCGGCCACTTGATCTCGGCGTGCATGTTGCGACTTGTTCAGAGCGTGGCCAGCGCCGCCAGCCGGGCCATCCCGGCCGGCGTAGCCCTCCGGAGCCGGTCCTGGACGGCCTGCACCGAGGGGTCGCTCGCGCGCGCGGCGGGAACTCGGGCCGGGTTCAGAGGCAGCTCGTCGGCCCACGCCTTGATGTCCGGTTCCGCGCCGAACGCGGCGGCTGCGCGCCCGCCCAACACCTGCATACGAGCCCAGTCGGTGTTCGAGTTGCCGTACGGCGAAGGAGGGCAGAGGCGGTTCTTGTCCGCATCGTCGTGTCGCGTCGCTTCGACGTAACCGGCGAGCGCGGCACCGAAACACGGAAAGCCGGCCCGGATCGGCTGTAACGTGATCTGCTCCGGCCGCCAGATCGGGACGAGCGGAGGCTGACGAAGTCCCTCGGCCGCGCAGTGCACGACGACGGCGTCGGGCGCGATCGCGATGTCGCCTTCGTCGAGGGACAACCGGCCCGGCCCGACGAATCGGACGTGCCCGAGGCGGAGCACATTCTCAACAGTGCGCAGCTGCTCCAACTCCCACCGGCCCAGCGTCGGCGCGCGCGCCATCGTCGGGGTCACGGCGGGATCGATTCGTAGCATCACCCCGGCCGCTTCCAGCCGCAGCAGCACGTCATCCAGCGAGGACGCGGCAGCAGCGCACTCGACGATGGCCGCCGCGGCACCCAAGTACGTCACCGGATCGGGCTGGATGACCGCGCGGTCGAGCATCCACGGCTCGCGCGGGCGCACCCAGCCGATCGCATCAGGGTCCACGCCATGCCCGAGCAGCCAGATCACGCTGTCGGTGGCGGTCTTGCCCGAGCCGACGACGACATACTGCTCGGGCGCCGCGTCCATCCCCACCAGTTCGTGCGCCGGGACGACCCGCACACCGGCCTCGACACCGAACGGTGGCGGCGTGTGCGCGGGAATCCGCGGCTCCAGGTAACGCGCGTCGACGATTCGGCAACCGGGCCGGACGGCGTATCGGCGCCCCGACACCCGCGAGACGAAGCGTCCCTCGCCGGTGTATTCGCAGTTCCCGAAGAACTCAGCGCGATGAGTCGACCGCATCCGCCGCTGCAGCACCTGGGTGTAGTACCCGCAGATCTCAGCGGCCCCGGCGCGCTCGGACAACCCGGCCTCCGGACCGTCGGTCTGCTGCGCCCCGCCGCCGAGCAGGGTCGACGCCACCCCGTAGAACGCCGACGCCTGGTGCAGCCGCACGAACGGGTAGGCGTCGAGCCAGTGCCCTCCCGGCGCGGCTCGCCGATCAACGAGGGCGACGCGCACGTCCGCGTGATCGATCACCACATCGGTGAATCCCATCCCGACCGCGCCGGCACCGACGACCAGATAGTCGACGTCGATGGTCTCGGCAGCGCTCGGCACGTCCGCCATCCTCACCGGTTTCTGCGCCTACAACAACCGAACGATTCATATGCGCAGCGGGACTCCCTTAAAGATCTGCTGCGATACCGGCGGGTACCGCGCGGTGTTCGACCTCGCGGCGCTGTCTCAGCCGTGATGGTGAGGTGATGACTGTCCCTCTGGCGCTGGGTGAAGCTTGAACGTTCGCCGGAAGGTGCACTTGACAGGCCTGGAACTATCAGCGATAGTTTTCCTATACGTGATAGGAAAACGTTAGAGGGCGATCCGGTGTGACGACGTCAGCGGCACCTGACCGCCGCCAGCTACGCCGCGGGGAGAAGTTGGCGGTGATCCTTGATGCGGCCTGGACGCTGGGCCGCCGCGACGGGCTCGCGGCCATCTCGTTGCGCGACCTCGCCGACGCCGTCGGTCTTCGCCAGCCGTCCTTGTACGTCTACTTCGACTCGAAACTCGATCTGTACGACGCAATGTTCGCCGACGGCTGGCGCCAGTTCCTCGACTGTGTGCGTCACGAGTATCCGAGCGACCCACACGAGGCGTTGGCGCAATTCGTCGGTGAGTGCGTGCAGTTCTCCAGCGACGACGTAGTACGCCACCAGCTGCTGCTGCAGCGAACAATCCCCGGCTTCGAACCCTCTCCCGAATCGTTCGCCGTGGCGATGGAGTTCTACGAATTCGGCAGTGACCTGATCAGGCACGCCGGCGTCCGCGACTCGGCTGACATGGACATGTTCACCGCGATCGTCACGGGATTGGCTCACCAGCAGGTCGCCAACGACCCTGGTGGCACGCGCTGGGTTCGGCTGGCCGACCGGACCGTCGAGATGTTCCTCGCTGATGTCCAGCGGCAATCCAAGACCGATGATCCAAGCCGACGCAACAGCGCCGAAAGACGCCACCGGCCTGAGCTCGTTGCTTTGCGCGACCACACCGTCCACACCACAACCAGCACCATCCACTCAAGGAGGCAGCGCCATGTCCACAGTCATCACGCAGCAATGGGATGCAGTCACCCCAGCCCAGTACGACCAGATCCGCGGGATCGTCGGTTGGGACGTCGACGTTCCAGCCGGCATGACCTTCCACGTCGCGTCCTTCGAGGGCGACAGCCTGCGGATGCTCGACATCTGGGATTCCGAAGAGCAGTTCATGACTTTCGTGCAGACCCGCATCATGCCGGCGGTCGCGCAGGTCGGCCTGGCCGGACAGCCGGACATGATCGTCACCCCGATCCACGATCTCTTCTCCAGCGTTGTCACCCACGCGGCCGTGTGAGGCCGTCATGCGTCAGGAACTCACCACCGACAGCGTCAGCCGCTACATCGAGGCATCCCCTGATGATCTCTACGACATCGTTTCTGATGTCACCCGCCAACCCGAGACCTCACCCGAGATCGTTTCCTGCACCTGGATCAAAGGCGCCACCGGTCCCCAGGTTGGGGCTCGATTCAAAGCAATCAACCACGCCGGACGAGGCCCGAACTGGCCCAACAAACCCGTCGTCGTCACAGCCGATCCAGGCCGGGAATTCGCGTTCGCGCGCACCGAGGCATTTGCCGGAACCGTAGAGTGGCGCTACCGCTTCGAAGCAGAAGGCACCGGCACTCGGATAACCGAGTCTTACGCCGTGACCAAAGAACTGACCATCGTCGGCTGGTTCATCATCGACACCCTCTACGGACTCAAGGACCGCCGGTCCGACCTTCGCGCCGGCATGGAACACACGCTCGATCGGCTCGCCGAGATCAGTGAAAGCAAGTCCCCGTCTCGTAATGCATGAATCCGGAGGCGAACCTACAACGCAACTCCAGGTTCGAAGCCTCCCAAAGAAGAGCCCTGCGAGGTCGCGCTGATAGGCGCCACACCGGATGTGTCCGATTCCGCTTTGCCCGGCGCGCTGACACGCAGATCAATCGACTCTGCGTTACGTCCCTGATCGATCTGAGTGCTGCCGACCCACCGGCCCGCCGCGCCTCGACGGCTAACAGGCGGACGAGAATGGGCCGTTCGCCGTACGTCCAGCCTCTGCCGTAGCCCTATGCGGGCGTCTTTTGGAGACTCGCGACTTCAACGCCACCGCCCTGGGCGTTGACGGGACATTTCGCGGCGAAGTCGACGGCCGCCTGATGATCTTCGGCGCGGATGACCGAGTAACCAAGGAGGCGGGCCTCGGTGTCGCAGGTTCCGACGGCAACTGCGTCAACTGCGGGCTTGCCGCGGTCCACGAGGTCGTCGCCGATGGTCTCGAACCAGCTCTGCCACGCAGCGGCGGCGCCTTCGTTGCCGAGGGTGTAACCCGGAGGCATGCGGTATACGAGTAGGTACTCCTGCATCATTGAGATCCCTTCTTTTCGATTGCTTCGGCGATGGCCTTGATGCGCCGCAGTCGCCGGTCCCACTGGGCCGCGACGTCGGCCATGCTGCGGGTGGCCCGGTCGAACTCGTCGGGCCGGATGCGGTAGCTCATCTGGCGTCCTTGCGGTGTGCTAGTGACCAGGCCAGCGCGTTCGAGGACGGCGAGATGCTTCGAGACCCCTTGCCGGGTGAGGGCCAGTTGACTGGCCAGCTTCGTCGGGGTCGATTCGCCGGTGTCGAGGAGCAGGTCGAGCAGCCGTCGGCGATTGGGGTCGCCGACGGCCGTCCAGACCTCGTCCAGAATCGCGGTCATGCCGAACCCTGGGCGACGAGCTCCTCGGCGTATTCGCGCAGGCGGGCGAGGAAGCCCTCCCAGCCTTCGTAGTGCTCGGCTGGCGTAGGCCGCCTTGGCCGCGTCGTCCCAGTCGACTGCGTCGAGTCCGGACTCGCTCACGGCCAGGCGGGTGCCGCCGGCCTCGGCGCGTGATGCGGAACTCCACCAGGATGGCGTCGGTCGCGTCTGGGGTCGCTCGCTGGCGTTCGGGGGAGATCCAGCTGAACGCGAACAGGTGCGGACGATCCGCGCTTGACCACGGTCACCTCGATCACGGACGGCTCCGTCCGTCGTTCGCCGATCCGGAAGGTCAGCACACCTCGAGCGCCGGCGACGGGTTCGAGGTCGGCCTCGTCGCTGAACCAGTTCGCGATGTGCTTGGGCTCGCTGACCACGTCGTAGACGGTCTCGGGCGAGGCGTTGATGACGATGTCGCGGGTGATTGTGTCGCTGGTCATTCCGACTCCAATAGGCAACTAGTAGTTGCGTAAAACTGTAGCGCGTGGTTAGCCTAATCGCGCAACTACTAGTTGCGTAACGGAGTCATTCATGTCGTGAGCCAGTTCACCGTCAGCCGCACCGCCATCCAGCGTGGCACCCTCGCCGTCGCGTCGGTCGCGGCCTTCATGACCAGCATCGACATGATGGTCGTCACCACCGCGATACCGGCGCTGCGTCGTTCGCTCGGCGGAGACGTCGGCGCGCTGGAATGGACGGTCAACGCCTACCTGCTCGCGTTCGCCTGCCTGCTGCTGACCGGCTCGGGCTTGGGTGACCGGTTCGGCCGTCGGCGGATCTTCACCCTCGGACTCACCGGGTTCGCGCTCGCCTCCATCGCCGCGGCGCTGGCTGCCGAGCATCGGCGCCCTGGTCGCGGCCCGCGCCGGCGCAAGGCGCGGCGGCCGCGCTGATCCTGCCGCTGACCCTCACGATGATCAGCGAGGCCTACCCGCCGGAGACACGAGGCAAGGCGATCGGCATCTGGGGCGGCGTCACGGGCCTGGGCGGTGTTCTCGGTCCGATCCTCGGCGCCGGCATGGTCGCAGGCGTTCGGGTGGTCGTGGATCTTCTGGATCAACGTCCCCATCGCGATCGCCCTGATCCCGGCCGGCGTGCGTCTGGTCGACCGAGACTTTCGGGGCCCGCCAGCCGCTCGACCTGGTCGGGGTCGCGCTCGCCAGTCTGGGATTCCTGGCGATCAGCTGGGGCCTGGTCCAGGCCAGCGCGCCACGCCGTTCGCTTCCGCAGCTGTCTTGCCGCCGATCGCCGGTGGGCTCGTCCTGGTCGCCTGCTTCCTCGCTGTGGGAGCACCGGGCCCGGCACCCGATGCTGCCGCTAACGATCTTTCGCAGCGCGCGGTTCAACGTCGCCAACGTCGTCGGCTTCTGCATCTACGGCAGCCTGTGCGGAGCGGTGTTCCTGACCTCGCAGTACTTCCAGATCGCCCAGCACCTGAGCCCGCTGCAAGCGGCCGTCCGATTCGTGCCCTGGCCGCTGCCGACGATCATCGTCGCCCCGCTCGTCGGCTCGCTGGCCGCGAAGTACGGCAACCGGACGATTCATGGCCGCCGGCATGACCATCCAGGCTCTCGCGCTGGCCTGGTTCGCCGCCGTCGCCCACACCCACACCCCGTATGTCGAGCTGCTGTCGCCGCTCGTCGTCAGCGGCATCGGTATCGGCATGGTCTTCCCGTCGTTCTCGGGCGAGGTCGTCGCTTCCGTCCGGCACGACCTGATCGGCATCGCCGCTGGCGCCAACGCCACGATCCGCGAACTCGGCGGCGTCTTCGGCGTCGCCCTCGTCGGACTCGTCTTCGCCAGCCCCACCGCCTACACCAGACCCGGCGACTTCGTGACCGGCTACGACCACGCCCTCTGGGCCTGCGTCATCTTCACCGCCGTCGGCGCCGTCACCGCTACTGCTGCACTCGGGCGACCCAGGTGACGTCGATCGGTCGTTCCGTCAGCCTCCCATGGACCTCGCGAGGCTGAGACGATGCGGGTGTGAGGAGTGCGGACGCCGACAGCGGAAGGGATGCGTCCATTGCGACGGTCGCGGGCGCACTGCGGCTGACCCGGGCGTTCGGATCTTCGGTGCTTCTACGAGATACGGTGCTCGGCGTGACCCCACTCGAGGGCTCCTCAGGACGTGTTCGGGCGGTACCTTCCCGCCGTGCTGTCCGGCCGCGGACGCATGTCATTCGACGGGTCCGCGAGCTGTCCGCGCAGACCGCTGAGCCAGTGCTGATGGGTCGACACACCACCGACTCGGGCACGGACTCTGAGTACTTCGACCCGTCGCGCAGGCAGCGAGTCAGTCGGTCAATCGCGCTGGGTAGAGAAATCCCCGAGGCCGACTACCACGAAGCGCAGCAAATAGCCGGTCGAAGCGGGCCAATTCTCGCGCGGGCTATAGCGTTGGGACTCGTCTTCGCGGCGGTCATCGTGTCGAACGGGCATGCCGTCTTCAAGTTGCCCGTCGCGTTCAGAGTGCCCATTCTGATCTTCGCGGCACTCGCTGTCGCCATTTACGTCCTCGCCGTATTTGTTGGGCTGCGCATGTACCTGTGGCACCGGCGAAATCCACTAGCGTAAGCGGCGTTTGGCAATCGCGCGGCGAGCGCAACCGCCCACCACGCGGCATGAGGGTGCGTGGCGCCCCGCACGTTCTGCCTCCACGCTCCGCGTGACCGGAGGTCCATAGGCCGGACCTGCGAGGCTGGACAGCTGCCAACGGGGCGCGTCGAGGATGAGGTCGATTGCTATGTCGCTGAGGCTCACGTTGCCATCGTCGTAGCCTTCTGCATCGGCGCCCCGATCCTCGGAAGCGTTCAGCGGGACCGTGGGCTGGATGACAGGTCTTTGACGCAATGGCAGCGACATGGCTTCGTCTACATGCTCTGCGCTCTCGTCGCCATCGAGGTGTGTGTGGTGGTCGTGCCTGTCTGGCGAGGCGCGGGGTGTGGCTCGAGGGCGCTCACATCGACAGTCTCGGTCGGTGCGCAGGGCGCACCTGCGGCATGAGCGGACATCGGTTATGAAGTTCAGTCCGTGAGTGTCACGTAGCCCTCGGCCCATTCATCTCGGTCAAGCACATAGCGCGAGATATGGAATGCCTCCGGATGGTCGTGCAACCCCGAGACGTCGCGAGACCGTGCGATCCGCTCACGGGCAAGATCTTCAGACGAGTAGACGCCTAGCAACTTTGCCTCGGGCGTTTCGTCATAGAGGTCATCTCCATGCCAGAGAAGCCAGACCGACTTCGGGTTGTCCACAGTCGGCATGCTGTCACAAGCTGATCTGAGCGCCCGCGCATCGGCAGTTCCGAGCGCCGGACGGCGGTGAATCCGGTCGACCGTGCCTCTGATCCGCATTATCGTCAGCCTGTGGCTAACAAGGGCGGTTTGAAGCTCAGGCTCGAGTCAGCGACCGCGCGTGATCGCCGGAACCGCTTCGCGCAGGTGACACTATCCGGCT
>CAVTTS010000004.1:0-107405 GCA_963737785.1 uncultured Actinomycetes bacterium | reverse complement strand
CATCGAGCTCGAGAAGGACCACGACTACCTGCTCGAAGGCGGTGTGTTCACCGAGGACCTCATCGAGACCTGGATCGACTACAAGCGCGTCAACGAGGTCGACCCGGTGCGCCTGCGTCCCCACCCGTACGAGTTCGACCTGTACTACAACATCTGATCGGCTGCGCTCCTCGCTCGCTTCGCATCGCTCGATGCTCCGCACGAACTACGGACACAACGTGGTTCAGCACCTCGCTTCGCATCGCTCGATGCTCCGCACGAGCTAAAGGCAATCGTGCTTCAGCCGCTGGAGGCCCCGGATTCGTCCGGGGCCTCCAGTCGTCTGTGGGCCGCCCTTGCGGATTGACCGCTGTGCGAGGCGACGCGCCGTGGCATGACCCCACAGCGCACTACCGACGTCGCGTCGGCGAGGCTTCGGCTAATGGGCCACCGTTACCGTGAGATCGATCTGCCCGACGTCTTCTTCGCCGGGGTCGAGCACCAGCGTGTAGGTACCCGTCAGCGGCAAGGTGACCGTCCCCAACGACCCGGTCCCGCCGCGGTCGCAGAGGGACGTGAGTTCCGCCTGGGCCGGACTCACGACCCGGATATCGCAGGCCTGGGGCAGTGTTGACGCCGAGCCCAGCACCTCGATCTTCTCGCCGGCCGTGCCGGGGAAGGTCACGTTCGACACCGCGCCCGGCTGGGCGACGGTCGCGGCGACCGCCGGGCCGCCAACCGTTGCTTGCAGCTGTTGATCGTGGTCTGAGATCAGCGAGAGTGTCACGCTGCCGGTCGATTCGCCGGACGGATTGACGATCACCGCGTACGACCCGGCCGAGGTCAGGACGATGCCGTCGAGATAGCCCGTCTTGGCGGTGATGCAGCCGGCCAGCAGCGCGCCGCCGCCGGGCCCGTCCAGTTGCAGCGCGCCGCACTGGTCGGGCAATGACACGTCGGTGGCCTTGACGAACAGCTTCTCGCCGGCCGTGGCCGTGAAGGTGACCTGCGCTTGGTCGCCCGGCGCGGCGATCGTCGCCACCACCGGCGGACCGTCGATCGTGGCCGGGACGACGAGGTCTTGGGAGAGCCTCACCAGCACGGTGATCGACCCCACGGCGCCCGCGGTCGGGTCGACGTAGATGTTGTACTCGCCACTCACCGGTAGGAGGTAACCGTCGATTGCATCTCCGACCGCCGTGCAGCCGTTGACCAGGACGTTGTCGTCCGGGCCGTGCAGGGCGAGCGCGCCGCATTGGTTGGGCAGGGTGGTAGCCAGCACCTGGACGTGGACGCGCTGCCCTTGCGTCGCCGTGAACGTCACGTGCGCGACCGTGTTGGGCGCGGTGACTGTCGCGGTCGTCGTCGTGGTCGTGGTCTGGTCGGACGGCGGGCTCGTCGGCGAACCCCCTGACGCGGCGGCCGGCCCCGGAAAACGGGACTGTTCGAGATCGGCGGCACTGATCGCGAACTCGGCCGATCCGGTGACCGCCACATCCAGTTCGCAGTCGGCCAGATCGGTCGCGTCGACGACTCCGGCCGCCGCGCACGCGCCCCGGGCCGCCGATCGCTGGGCGTCGGTAAGCCCGTCCGCCGTCTCGGGCTTGGACGGGAAGCTGCGGTCGGTGAACGTGGACGTACTCGTCCCGGGCGAATAGTCGAACAGCGAGGTCGCCGAGGTGACCCGCCAGCTGTCCGCGTAGGCCGGATACAGCGACGCGAAGTCCGGGGTGATCACCTTCCCGCCCCGCACAGCGACATCGTTCTTCGGATCACCGTCGAAGTTCCCCAACAGCCCGGTCAGAGTGTCAGCCCGCGCCGCGCTCGGCGTCACCGTGACGACGAGGCCGTACACGCCGGCCCGCACCACCGACGCGCTCGTGCCGTCCGCCCAGGTCACCAGGTACTCCGCGCCGTGGTACGGGTCGTCGGTTCGTTCGAGGGTGGCGCCGCTCGCAAGTCCGGTGCTTCCGGGCGAGATGCTGACGACGGCGCCGGCCCGATGGACGACGATCTGGCCGTCCGCCAGGTAGAAGCCGAGCTTGGTACCGCTGACGTCCATGGCCACCGCGCTGTTGACGGCCACCGTCTTGGACGTCGCGAACGCGGCCTGGCGGACCTGGACGGTCAGGTCACCGGCGGTCGAACCCACCGCAGTGAATTCGCCGACCGCCTGGAAGTCGTAGCGCTGGCCGTCGAACGTCAACAGGTGTGGATCTCCGTTGAGCCAGCCGCCCTTCTTCGGCGTCGGCGGGGTGCAGGCCGCCATCGACGAGGGCAGCGCCTTCGAGCCGTAGGTCTGACGCGGTTCGAGTCCGTTCGCGCGACGGTAGGCGTTCTCGGCGAGCGATGCGTAGACCTCGTCGTCGTTGATGCCGGTGTCGTCGCATTCGCCGTTCGACAGCGTCCCGTCCGCCTCGTCCTCGGCGTGGCTGAGCTCGTGGTAGAGCGATGCGCACGGGTCGGCGATCACGCCGTCGGCGAATGCATCGCGATAGTTCGGGTCCCACCAGACCGTGATGTCCCGGCCGTCGGGCGGGTCCCAGCTCGTGTGGGTGTCTTTGCCGTACGGGCCGGCGTTGATGGTGAGGCTGGCCCCGGGCCGGTTGAAGCCCGGGATGAGACCCGGGTCGAACTTATCGATCCGGCCGAGGCAGACGCCGTAGGCCGCGGAGTTGGCCGAGCTGTCGGAACCCGATCCCGGATCGAACACCGTCCCGGCGGACGCCGGCGCGGCGCGGACGATCGCCAGCGCCCCGGTCGCCAGTGCGAGGCCGACGACGGTGGTCGCGACCGCGATCGGTCCGAACGCGCGCCGGCGGCGGGCGCGGCGCCGCCGCAGAAGCAGCAGCGCGAGCAGCCCGATCACGATGAGCACCACAACGACGGCGATCGCACCGATCACCAGCCACGGACGGGATCCGGCATCACCGACCCGGAAAGCCACCGCGACGGTATTGCTCTCACCGACGCACGCCTTGTCGCCCGCCAATGCCGACACCTGGTAGGCCAGCTCGAACCGGTAGGCACCGCGAGCGGCCGTCGGCCAGGTGGCGACGACATCCGACTGCCCCAGCACCGGGGTCGGCACCGCCAGTCCCCCGTTCGCGCCGGCGTCGATCGTGAAGTTGATCGACCGGTTGGGCGCGACGGTGGCGAGGTGCGCGGCGAGGTGACCGCCGGCGCCGTCGAGGTAGGCCAGCGCCGAGTACGACGGGGTGAGGGCCACGCCATTGCGCGTTGCCGACGAGACGATCACCGACCCGTCCGGAGTACTTGCCAACGCGCAGGCCGACGATCCGGCGTTGGTCACCGTCACGGTCAACGGCACCGCCGCGCCCGATCGGTAAGTCGAATGCGCGGTCGCGACGGTCAGCTGCGGAGCCGACCCGGTGGCCGCGAGCGCCGGCGACGCGGACGCGAGCACGAGCCCGCCCACCGAGAACGCGAACGCCGCGGCGAACGTGGCGACCCGGTACTCCCACGCGCGCACCCTTATTGGATCCCGCATATCCCCCACCGACCAACGCTCCGGCCGGTCGAGAGATCCGGCGACGATGCCATTGCAGCCCAGTTCGGTAACGTCCGGGTAACCCGCGTCGCCGGGCTGCGAGTTCGTCGCGACCCGAGCGTCGGGCGCTCGCGGTCCTGGACCTTGCCATTGCGACTTCCGCCTGCGACCGTCTAGCGAGGAATCCGCTGAGCCCATCGGCGGCGAATCCGCTGAGCCATCGGGGGGTGCGCGCGGTGATCCGCAGAATCGCGGTCGTCGCGCTGGCATTCGCACTCGCGGCGCTGTGGTGCGCGTGCGCGACGGCGAGTTCGGCGACGGATCCGCCGATATCCGTGGCCGTCGTCCCGTCCCCCGCCGCCGTCTCGGCGCTCAACGCGACCGAGGCCGACGTCGTGGTGACGAACGCGTCGACGCAGACGTACCTCGTGACGTCCCAGCTCATCACGAACAATCTGGTCAACGCCACTCCGGCCGACACCGAGGTCGTCGCGGCCGGCACGAGCACCGTGTGGCACCTGCACTTGCAGCGGGCGCCCGGCGCGCAGCTGCCCGGCACGGCACTGGTCGAGACGCAGTACACGCCGGTCGGTGGCACCGGCAGCGCCGCGACCGCGATCATCACGGCGCTGCCGTTGATTGGCGCGTCCGGGGAATCGGCCGACAGCATCGTCGCGCTGACCACCGACAGCGGGACGGCCACCGTGGACGACGTCCACGAGAGCCAGACGTCAATCGTCATCGCCAACAAGTCCGGCGACCCGGTGGAGATCACCGGGATCGATGCATCGGCGCCGACCTTCATCCATGTCGCGGCGGCCGGCGGTCAGAAGTTCCCGTTGACGATCGCCGCCCGGTCGAGCGCGGTCGTCATGTTCGATCTGCAGGCGCGCGGCGCGATCCAGCGCGGGACCGTCCAGATCGCGTTCACCGCGCACATCGCCTGGGGCCCGGGTCTCGCGATCACCGGTGGCGTCACGGCCTCGCAGCATGTCAACGCCGGTGCATTCGGCGAGTCGGACATCGGCACCGTGCTGCAGTTGCCGACGCTGCTCCTGGCTCCCGGAGTGGTCGTGCTGCTGGCGATCTCGCTGGCCTGGCGGGTCGGGCTCAGCCCGCTGCCCCGGGCCGATCGCGGCACCTTCGCGTTGGGCGTGAAGGACGGCGAATTCTGGGTGATCGCGATCCTGATCTCGGCAGCGGGCATCTTCGGCTACTGGTTGACGACGTCGCGCCTGCTACTCGGCGGCTACGGAAGCCAGAGCATCGTCGTGCTCACCGGCATCAGCGTCGCGGTCGGACTGGCGTTGTGGACCATCTGGTGCGCCGTGCCGTTCGAACATCGACGCCGGCGGCGGATCTCGCTGGCGCCCGGCACGCCCCTCGACGTGCTGACCGCCCTGGCCCGGCGACCCGGCGCGAGCCTACGGCTGCCGATCGCCACGCAGACGTGGGGCGACGGCCACCGCCTCGTCCTGCTACCGAACGGGCTGCCGGCTCAGGCCAAAGGCACCGACCCGATCCTCGTCTGTCCGCCGCTGCAACTCTCGCTGTGCGCGAACGCGACCGTGCCTCCGTCCGCCCCACAACAGCAGGCCGAACGGGACCTGTGCGATGCCCTGGCCCGCCGCGACGGCTCGGCGATCAAGGCAATCAATCAGATCCTCACCGAGAATTCCAGCGCTTTCGTCCTCGATTGGCGAACCGTGAAGGGCCTCTCGGGCCTGGAGGCGGCGAGCGCCGCCGATCTGAAGGCCACCAACTCGACCGCCCCGTTGATCGTCATCGCATGACGACCCGCACGTCGCGTCGCGGCAAAGCGAAAGGGCGTCGCCATGCGACGCCCCCTCTTGGTGACGGCGCACGACCTCTGAAGAGTTCGTATAACGCACCGTCGACGACACCATACCGCCGGGCGCTGCGATGAGACAGGTCACGCGGGCTCGGGTCTCGCTGAGCTGGTTCGCGTTGAACACCCGGGCCCTGATCGCGCCCGCCACGGGCGAAACACACTGGGCGGTGGGCCGGAGCCTGGCCTGGCGAGCCCTGTTCGACCAGGTCCGCGGCAACCAGGCGGCCCCGCTCGACGGACGCACGCTGCAACCGCCCTGGCCGCTGTACCAGAACGGCGCCCGCGAGCGGGCCATGTGGAACCATTACGCCACGAACGATCCGACCACCCGCGTCAGCACCCGGACGGCGTGGAACAACCTGTTGCCGATCCGTCTGGGTCCGTCGACCCGGTTGCGCGCCGATCCGTGGCGCGCGGTCCTCCACGAATGCGTCTACCCGCACGGGGTGGGCTGCGTCATGGACCTCGAATTCGCCCGCCCGGCCCCGCCCACCGATCTGGCGAACTTCTGCAACGAGGCCGTCTCGTTCGTGACGACGCCCCAACACTGGTCAGGATCCGCGCCCCCCGCCACGATCAACGATGTCGCAACGCGGACCGTGCGTCGGCTCGCCCGCACGGTCTTCGGAGGTCCGGCTGATCATCCCCTCGATCCGTACTCCGTCACGACGATCGTGCAGGGCGCAACCGATCAACCGAGCGTCGACGCTGCGCTGAAGCAGGCCGGGCTCGCCTTGGCCGGGTGGCGCGCTGACTGGGCGTCCGCTGACGTCACGAGCTCGCCCGACGTCACCGCCTTCGGCGTTGGAAACTACGGGGCCTTCGCGGCGGGCACGCCCGGTGGATGGTTCGTGTGGGCGCCGAGCGCCTTCCCCGTCGCGGCCCAGCCCAATGCCGTAAGCCGATCCACTCTCGCCGATCTGCACCGGGCAATGATGTGGATGGGTCTACAGGTCGACGCCCTCGGCACGTTCGCTGTGTGGTTGGCCCGCGACGACATCGGCGACCTCCCGCCCACCGCGCAGTCGCTGCGCCGACCGGTAGCGCTCGCGCTGGGCCGATTGGCCGGCGGCGCCGGCCCCGTGCCCGGTCCGCTGGTCACCCGGCAGATCGCGAATCGCGGCTACGCCGCGGCGGTGACCACCCTGCGAAAGGCCGAGCAACTGGATTGATCGCGCCGGCTCGAGGTGGCCGGCGACGCCTCACTTGCTCGGTTGCGGAACCGAGCAGCTCACCTTCGGATTGGCGCCCACATAGTTCAGCGGTCCGGCGACGATGGTGACGGCAATCGTCCCGGCCTTCGCGCAGTTCGTGGACGACCCGCTGTAGTAGTGGCGTTGACCGGCCGCGATCGCGCCGATGACCAGCCACACGACTACCAGCACCGTGATCAGTCGAGCGACAGCGGGCGTGCGCGCGGGGCGTCGACGGAAAGTTGTCATGACCATCGGTCTACCCAGGTCGGACGTCCCCGAACCGCCATTGACCCATGGGAAAGGCGCGGCGCGCTATCGTCGGCGGGAACGACGCGATCACAAGGAGCAGCAGTGGATTTCGAGTTCTCCGATGAGCAGAAGGCCATCCGCGACACGGTGCGTGACTTCGTCACGAACGAGCTCGTTCCGCGCGAGCCCGAGGTGCTGCGCCGCGAGCGTCGCGGCGAACCGGGGCTCACCACTGACGAGCAGGTCGAGCTGCAGCAGAAGGCCAAGAAGTTCGGTTTCTGGGGCCTCGACACACCCGAGAAGTTCGGCGGCATGGAGCTGCCGGCCCTGACGCAGTCGATCATCTGGACCGAGGTCGGACGGACCTTCGTGCCGTTCCGCTTCGGCGGCGAGGCCGACAACATCCTGTTCTTCGCGAACGAGGAGCAGCAGGCCGAGTTCCTGATCCCGACGATCGAGGGCGAGCGCCACTCGTGCTTCGCGATCACCGAGCCGGGCGCGGGCTCCGACGCCGCGAACATCAAGACGAGCGCGCGGCTCGACGGTGATGACTGGATCATCAGCGGCGAGAAGACGTTCATCACCGGCGGCAACGAGGCCGACTTCGCCATCGTCATCGCGGTCAACGACCCGAGCAAGGGCGCGCGCGGTGGCTCGACCGCCTTCCTCGTCGACCGGTCGATGGGGTGGACGTCGAGCTTCATCCAGACGATGGGCGAGGGCGGCCCGGCGTCGCTGGTGTTCGACGACGTGCGAGTGCCGGCCAAGAACGTGCTCGGCGAGGTCGGGCAGGGCTTCGAGCTGGCGATGGCCTGGATCGGCAAGGGTCGCTACCTGATCCCCGCCGGCGCCATCGGCGCGGCCGAGCGGTTACTCCAGATGGCCATCGACCATGCCAACACCCGCGAGACCTTCGGCGCCAAGATCGGCACGAACCAGGCCATCCAGTGGATGATCGCCGACTCCGAGGTCGAGCTCGAGGCGGCTCGGTGGCTGGTCCTGCACGCCGCCTGGACCGTCGACCAGGGCCGCGACCCGCGTCACTCGTCCTCGATGGCGAAGCTGTACGGCGCGAACATGGCCAATCACGTCGTCGACCGGGTGCTGCAGATCCACGGCGGCATGGGCTACACGCGCGAGTTGCCGATCGAGCGCTGGTACCGCCAGACGCGCCTCTGGCGGATCTTCGAGGGCACCGACGAGATGCAACGACTGATCCTGTCGCGGGACCTGCTGCGCGGCTACACCAAGATCGGCGGCCACCTCGCCTGAGGCCGGCCGCCGGGCCTGCGCGATCGATGGGCCGGTTCGGGCGAGAATATACGGATGACATCGACGCCGGCCGCTGATCAGCGGCCGGGTCGCTTCCGCGGTCTGCTCCCCCGGGCACTGACCGCCGTCCGCCCGCCGCGGTGGTGGGAAGAGATCGCGATCATCGCCGTCGGCTACTGGCTGTACGGTCTGGCCCGCAACGCCGTCCGCGACAAGGACTCCGTGGCGTTCGCGCACGGCCGATCGGTCGAGCATCTGCAGGACATCCTGCATCTGAACATCGAACTGTCGATCAATCACTTCGTCGCCGCGCACGAACCGCTGGCTCAAGTGATGGACTACTACTACGCGACGTTGCACTTCATCGTCACCGTCGGCGTGCTGATCTGGCTGTTCCAACCCAGCCGATGCTCTACCGCGGCATCCGGACCGTCCTCTTCGCCACGACGATCGTCGGGCTGGTCGGCTTCTACCTCTACCCGCTCGCACCGCCGCGGCTGCTGGCCCAGTACGGCTACATCGACACGGTGCTGAAGTTCCACACCTGGGGATCGCTCGCCGATCCGGACGTCGCCGACCATTCCAACCAGTTCGCGGCGATGCCCAGCCTCCACATCGGTTGGTCGCTGTGGTGCGCGATCGCGGTCTACCGATGCGCACGACACGTCTGGGTGCGCCGGCTGGCGTTCGTCTACCCGCTCTGCACGCTGTTCGTGATCGTGGGCACGGCCAACCACTTCGTCCTCGACGCCGTCGGCGGCGCGGTCGCCGTCGCGCTCGCCTTCACCGTCCAGTGGCTGCTGTCCGGGCACGGCGCGTTCGTCGCACCGCGTACGCGCGACGAGGAACCTCGCCAGCCCGCCCGGCCTCGAACCGATCTTCGAAGGTAGGCGGATATGCCCAGTCGGTTCCCGGGCGAGGACGGGCCGATCGACCCGGACGTCGATCTCCACGTCCCCGCGCAGGTCGCCGAGACGCGCCCGCGGGAGTGGGATCTGCTGGCGGCCGTGGCGATCGGCGGCGTCATCGGCGCCGAGGCGCGTTACGGACTCGGCGAGCTGATCCCCCATTCCTCCGCCCAGTTCCCCTGGGCGACGCTCGCGATCAATGCGTCCGGCTGCTTCTTGATCGGCGTCCTGATGGTCATCCTGCTGGAGGTCGTCCGACCGCACCGGCTCGCCCGTCCGTTCCTCGGTGTCGGAATCCTCGGCGGTTACACGACATTCTCGACGTTCGCCGTCGACATCGCGCGGCTCGTCCACGCGCACCGGCCGCTCATCGCCCTCGGCTACGTCCTGGCCACCGTCGCGGCCGGCGCGGTGGCGGTCGTCATGGCGACATCGCTGACCCGTCGAGTCACGCACGGGCATCGGGCCGCCGCATGATCGCGCTCATGGTCGGCCTCGGTGCCCTCGTCGGGGCGCCGGCTCGCTACCTCACCGATCGGGCCGTGCAGTCCCGTCATGAATCGGCGTTCCCCTGGGGGACGTTCACGGTGAACGTCGGGGCGTCGTTGCTGCTCGGCTTCGTCGTCGGAGTCGGCGCCGGCTCGGCTACCGGCGCCCTGATCGGGACCGGGTTCTGCGGAGCGCTGAGTACGTACTCGACGTTCGGCTACGAATCGATGCGGCTGGCCGGCCGCGGCAACGCCCGCGACGCGGTGCTGAACGTCGTCCTCAGCCTGGTCGTCGGAGTCGGTGCCGCGGCGGTCGGTTGGCTGCTCGGCGCGGCGCTCTGACCCGACAGCTCAGCTCGACGGGCCGCCGTAGAAGACGGCCTCGACGACCTTGCGGGCCCGCCGGGTGATCCGGCGGTAATCGTCGACGAACTGTCCGGGGTCGAAGCCGGCCGGGTATCCCAGCGCCCGACCGACGCCCACCAGCGCCGTACCGGATGCGGGCAGCTGATCCTCGGCCTTGTCGCGGACCAGCATGATCGCGTTGCGGGCCCGG
Source organism: uncultured Actinomycetes bacterium (assembly GCA_963737785.1). Lineage (GTDB taxonomy): Bacteria > Actinomycetota > Actinomycetes > Mycobacteriales > Jatrophihabitantaceae > CAVTTS01. The sequence goes on along the minus strand of CAVTTS010000004.1, from coordinate 97,394 downwards.
GTCGCAGTCCGCCAGGCGAGCTCGAGGTGTTGCGCGTCGTCCGGTTCGAGCAGGTCGGCAGCGACTGCCGCGCGCACGCGCGTCGAGCGTCCGGGTCGTGCGCAGGCCCGGCAGCCACCGCCCGTGCGCGAGCTGCAGCAGCTGAATCGTCCACTCGATGTCGGCGAGACCGCCGCGGCCGAGCTTGGTGTGCGTCGTCGGGTCGGCGCCGCGGGGCAGCCGCTCGCTGTCGACCCGCCCCTTGATCCGGCGGATCTCGAGCAGCTCGCTCGGTCGTCACGCCGCCGGCCGGGATAGCGGACCGGGATCGATGAGCGTCGACGAACCGGGCGCCGAGCTCGGCATCGCCGGCGACGAACCGGGCCCGCAGCAGCGCCTGCGCCTCCCAGGGCGATGACCAGCGGGCGTAGTACGCGGCGTAGGACGCCAGCGAGCGGACGAGCGGGCCGCTGCGCCCCTCGGGTCGAAGGTCGGCGTCGACACCGAGCGGCGGGTCGTTCGACGGCGCGGCGAGCAACGCGCGGATCCGCTCGGCGACGCGTTGCGCGATCGCGGGCGCCTCGGGCTCCGGACGACGCGGGTCGACCGCGTCGAAGACGAACATGACGTCGGCGTCGGAGCCGTATCCGGTCTCGTACCCGCCCAGGCGCCCCATCGCGATCACCGCGAAGCGGACGGGCAGTGGCCGCCCGAGATCGGTCTCGACGACCCGGATCGCCGCGGTGAGCGCGGCGGCGAGTGTCCCCTCGGTCGTCGCGCTGATCGCCTCGCACACATCGACGACGTCGGCACGCCCGAGCAGGTCGGCACAGGCGATCCGCAGCAACTCCTGCCGCCGCAGCCCCCGTGCCACCGCAACCGCGGTGGCGGCATCGGGCTGGCGGCGCCGCGGCGTCAATCATGGTGGCCTTCAGCTCGTCCGCCGGCCAGGCCTTGAGTTGATCTTCATCCGCCAGCATCTGCAGACCTTCAGGAACCTGCCGGAACAGCTCGGTGACGTAGCGACTTGTCGCCAGCAGATAGGCCAGTCGGGCCGACACCGCGCCTTCGTCGCGCAGCGTGCGCAGGTACCAAGCGGTCTCACCCAGGGCGTCGGACACCTGGCGGTAGGCGAGCAGACCGGCATCGGGGTCGGGCGCGTCGGCGAACTCCGACAGCAGCACCGGTAGCAGCGTCCGCTGCAACGCCGCGCGCCGCGACAGACCCGCGGTCAGGGCCTCGATGTGCCGCAGGGCGGCCGGCGGGTCCGCGAAGCCCAGCGCGGCCAGGCGCCGGCCCGCCTCGACAGGGGTGAGCCGTAGCCCTTCGGTCGGCACGCGCGCGACCGCCTCGAGCAGCGGTCGGTAGAAGAGCTTCTCGTGCAGGCGTCGGACCTCGCGCGCGTGCAGCGCCCACTCGGCGTCGAACACCGCGCTGGCGTCGCCGCGGGCGTCGGGACGGAAGCCCATCGCCCGGGCGAGAACGGCGCGCTCGCCCGGGTCGTCCGGGACGAGGTGGGTCCGCCGCAACCGACGCAACTGGACCCGATGTTCGGCGGCCCGCAGGAACCGGTACGCGTCGCCGAGGCTGACCGCGTCGTCGCGGCCGACGTAGCCGCCGTCGCGCAACGCCTCGAGCGCCGCCAGGGTCGCCCGCTCGCGCAGGGTCTCGTCGGCTCGACCGTGGACGAGCTGCAGCAACTGGACGGCGAACTCGACATCGCGCAGGCCGCCCGGGCCGAGCTTGAGTTCGCGGTCGACGACCCGCGCCGGAACGTGAGCGACGACGCGACGGCGCATCGCCTGCACGTCGGTGACGAAGTTCGGTCGCTCGGCGGCCGTCCACACCAGCGGGGCCATGGCCGCGACGTAGCGAGCACCGAGTTCGGCGTCGCCGGCGATCGGCCGGGCCTTGAGCAACGCCTGGAACTCCCACGTGCTCGCCCAGCGCGCGTAGTACGCCTCGTGGCTGGCCAGCGTGCGCACGAGCGGCCCGTCCTTGCCCTCGGGGCGCAGGGCCGCGTCGACCTCCCAGGCGACGGCGCGGCAGATCCGCATCGTCTCGGCGGCCAGCCGGGTCGCGATCTCGAGGTCGCCGTCGGCCACGAACACGACGTCGACGTCGGAGATGTAGTTCAGCTCCCGCCCGCCGGTCTTGCCCATCGCGATCACGGCGAGGCGGCTGTCGGGCGAACCGGCCGGCCAGGCGGCGGCCGCCACCGACAGCGCGGCCTGCACGGTGTGCCCGGCGAGATCGGCCAGCGCTTCGGTCACGACCTGGAGGGGTAGATCGCCACCCATGTCGCGACCGGCGATCGCCGTCAGCTCGCGCCGGTAGCTCTGGCGCAGCGACAGGATCGCCGCGGCGCCGGTGACGGTCGCTGCGCGGCCGGTCGTCCCGCCGACCAGGTCGTGGGGATCGGCACCGACGGACTCGAGCAGACGGTGCTGCCGTTCGCTGTCGTCCATCATCGCGGTGTCGCCGGTCAGGGCCCTCCAGACGTCCGGATTCAGCTCGATGTGTTCGGTCAGCGCGATCGAGACGCCGGTCAGGTTGATCAACCGGCGGGCGAAGGCGGCGTCACCCCGCAGCGCCGCCAGCAGGGCTGGCCGCGCGTCGCCGGACCGGGTGGCCAGCAAGGCCACGGCGGCAAGCGAGGCGTCGGCATCGGCGCTGCGCCCGAGGGCCGCGACAACGGCGGCGACATCGCTGTCGATCGGCCGTCCTTCGTCGGTGTCCCACCACTCGAGCGGGGGCGCGGTCAGTCGCCGGATGGCGCCGGTGCTGTCGTGGAACCCGATCCGGGTCAGCAGTCCGGCGGCGCGACGGGCGACCTCGACCGGGTCGGTCACTGGTCCGGTCGGCCGGTTACGGGCCACGGCAGGCCCCGCGCGGCCTGCATCTCGGCGGCAAGTGCGGCCCGGATCTCGGCCGGGTCGGTCACGGGCTCGGCGGTGCTCACCCGCAGCGGTCGGGCGGCCGGCACGGACGTGGGATCGGCGACGATCGCGGCCCAGGCGACCATCACCGGTTGCCACACTTCGGCGATGTCGGCGTGCGCGGCATCGCACCGAGCCAGGATCCGCTCGACGTCGTAATCTTCGAGCGAGTCGGCATCGGCGGCCGCCCACCTGCGCACGACCTCCGGCGTCGTCTCGAAGTGGAACTGGGTGCCCCATCCGAGCCGGCCGATCCGGAACGCCTGGTTGGCGCAGCCCGGCGAAGTGGCGAGCTGGACGGCCGACGGGGGCAGTTCGACGATGGCGTCGACGTGCCACTGCAGCACGTCCGGAGTGATCGGGATCGGGCCGAACAACGGGTCGGTCGCCGCGCCGGCCCGCTTGGCGATCAGCTGCGCGCCGTACTCGGGGCCGTCGGGGCTGCGCTCGACGCGTCCCCCGGTGGCCACGGCCAGCAGCTGGCCGCCCAGGCAGATGCCGAGCGCGGGCACCTGCCGCTCGACCGACTCGGCGAGCAGCCGCCGAGTGGCCGGCAGCCACGGGGCGATGTCGTCGTCGTTGGCGCCCATCGCCCCGCCGAGCACGATGAGCCCGTCGACTCCGTCCAGGTTCTCGGGGAGCGGGTCACCGAGGTAGGGACGGACCGTCTCGATCGACAGTCCGGCGTCGGTGAGCCAGCCACCGACCGGCCCGATCGGATCGTCGGCCTCGTTCTCTACGACGAGGACGCGCAGGTCAGCCACGGGCCCACCCTATTCGCGCGGCGAACGAGCGTCAGAGCGCGGGCAGGTAGCGGCGCAGCTCGAACGGGGTGACCTCGGCGCGGTAGTCGACCCACTCTTCGCGCTTGTTGCGCAGGAAGAAGTCGAAGACGTGTTCACCGAGCGTCTCGGCGACCAACTCGGAACTCTCCATGACGCGCAACGCGTCGGCGAGGTTGTGGGGCAGTTCCTCGTAGCCGAGGGCCAGCCGCTCGGTGTCCGACAGCGACCAGACGTCGTCCTCGGCGCCGGGCGGAAGTTCGTACCCTTCCTCGATGCCCTTGAGGCCGGCGGCCAGTAGCACCGCGAACGCCAGGTAGGGATTGCAGGCCGAGTCCAGCGACCGCATCTCGAGCCGGGTCGAGTTGGCCTTGCCGGGCTTGTACATCGGGAGGCGGACGAGCGCCGAGCGGTTCGCGTGCCCCCAGCAGATGAACGTCGGAGCCTCGACGAGCTCACCACGGGCGGCGAATCCCCAGAGGCGCTTGTAGGAGTTGACCCACTGGTTCGTGACGGCCGTGATCTCGCTGGCGTGCCGGAGCAGCCCGGCGAGGAATGCCTTGGCCGTCTTGGAAAGGTTCAGCGGATCGGACGGGTCGTGGAACGCGTTCAGATCGCCCTCGAACAGCGACAGGTGCGTGTGCATGCCACTGCCCGGCCGGTGCCGGAACGGCTTCGGCATGAACGTCGCATGGACGCCGTGCGAGATCGCCACCTCTTTGATGATGTGCCGGAACGTCATGATGTTGTCGGCCATCGACAGGGCGTCGGCATACCGCAGATCGATCTCCTGCTGGCCGGGCGCGACCTCGTGGTGGCTGAACTCGACCGAGATACCGAGACCTTCGAGCGCGCTCACGGCGTCGCGGCGGAAATGGTGCGCCGAGTCGTGGCTGGTCATGTCGAAGTACCCGCCGTTATCGGTCGGCTCGGGCTCGCTGCCGTCGCTCGGCCGGTTCTTCAGCAGGAAGAACTCGATCTCGGGGTGGGTGTAGAACGTGAACCCCCGTTCGGCGGCCTTTGACAACGCGCGCCTCAGCACGTAGCGCGGGTCGGCCCAGGACGGGCTGCCGTCGGGCATCTGGATGTCGCAGAACATCCGCGCCGAGTCCGGCACGCGACCGTCCGGTTCCGGCAGGATCTGGAACGTCGACGGGTCGGGGCGAGCGATCATGTCGCTCTCGCTCGCCCGGGCGAAGCCCTCGATCGCCGAGCCGTCGAACCCGATGCCCTCGTCGAAGGCCCCGTCGAGCTCGGCGGGCGCAACCGCCACCGACTTCAGGGTTCCGAGCACGTCGGTGAACCACAGCCGGACGAAGCGGATCTGACGTTCCTCGAGCGTGCGAAGCACGAATTCCTGCTGACGGTCCACCGGGCGATCGTAGGCCCTGCGTATGTCGAAGTCGTGACACTCGCGGATTCTCGGCACCCGCGCGCGGTCCCGATCAGGCGGTGAGCGCGCTCCCAGCCAGCCACTGGGCCCAGGTGAGCGACCAGTCGCCGTTCTGCCACTGCGCCAGCGGGGCGCCCCCGGTGTTCTGAACGGTGACCACGTCGCCGACCAGCGAGTTCTGGAAGAACCAGGTCGCGTTCGTCCGGTTCAGATTCAGGCAGCCGTGCGACTCGTCGCGGTGACCCTGCTCCGGGACCGTCGAGTCGAGCTCGTGCAGGTAGATGCCGTCGGTGCTGATCCGCGTCGCCCAGTTGATCAGGACCTTGTAGCCGTGCGGCGAGTTGACCGGAAGGCCGAACGTCGACGAGTCCATGAGCACCGGGTTGCTCTTGTCGAGCACGGTGTACGTGCCGGACGGGGTGAACAGCGAGATCGTCCCGTTCGTGCCCTGCAGGTACCCGCCGCGGCCCATCGAGGTCGGCATCGTCCGCACGAGCACGTCGTTGTAGTAGACGTTGACCATGTGCGTCTTGTCGTCGGCGATCGAGACGTGCTTGTCGCCGATCGTGAACGTCGCGGTCGAGTCGGCCTGGCCGTAGAGACCGCTGCCGACCTGCACGCCGAAGATCTTGGTGGTGACGGTGACCTGGGTGCCGGACGGGAAGTACGCCTGCGGACGCCAGAGCACGTTCTGGGGATCGATCCAGAACCAACCCCCGACGACCTGCGTCGGGCTGGTGGTCACGATCAGGGCCTTCTCGGCGGCCGCCTTGTCGGTGACCTTCTCGTCGAAGTGCACGCGAATGACCATGCCGACGCCGTACGTGCCGCCGTTCTGCAGCGCCGCGCCGCCGCGCGTGTTGAGGTAGGCCATCGTCTGGTTGTGCGGCGTGACCGTCGTGAACTTCGCGGTGCTCGACGCGGTCTTGCCGTCCTCGCCGGTTGCCGTCGCGGTGAGGTTGTACGAGTGCGAGTAACCGAGCGTCTCGCTGGCTGTCCACGTCTTCTGGTCGGCAGACAGCGTGCCGGCGACCGTCGCACCGGTCGAACTGGTGAGGGTCACGGCCGTCACGGTGCCGTTGTTCGCGCTGACCACGATCGGGATGGCCGGACTCACGTCGGCCGCTCCGTCGGCGGGGTTCACGGTGATGCTCACCGGGGCGGCCGGGGCCGACGACGTCGGGGCGGGCGCTGACGAGGAGGTGTCGCTGTTGGCGACCGGGGCCGATGCGCCCGGTCTTCGCCGCTCCCACGGCCCCGCTGTGGACCTTGCGCGAACACGCGTCGAGCACGGCGACCCCGGCCGCGCCCAGGGCACCCGCTGTGAACACGCGCCTCGATATTCTTGCCACTGCCCGTCCTTAACAAAGGCGAAGATGCCGACGAGCACCTTCGACGTTCTCTGCACGGCCCGATCACGCGAGCAGATGCCGTTCGATTATCTCTCAAACCGGGCCCAGAACCCGGTAGCCACAATTACGATCCGCTTTCGACTTGATAGACGCGCGCGGAACGCCGTTGGTTGCTCGGACGAGCAAAGTTCTGGGCGGGCGTCATTGTCTCCCACGAGAGGCCTCGGCGCCGCGTGGCTCGTGGCGTTTTGCCAGACTGGATGTATGCCCGTGCTGCGCCTCGCCCTCGCCCAGATCGACAACACGGTCGGAGACCTGGCCGGCAACGTCGCGGCGGTCCTCGAACGCAGCGCCGAGGCGGCCGAGCGCGGGGCGACACTCGTCGCATTTCCGGAAATGATGATCACCGGCTATCCGCCCGAGGATCTCGTCCTGCGACCGTCGTTCCTGGCCGCATCCCGCGCCGCGCTCGGCGCGTTGGCCGCCGAGCTGGCCGCGCGCGGACTGGGCGACGTGGGAGTGATCGTCGGGTACCTCGACGATCATGACGGTGCTCGCAACGCGGCGGCGTTCCTGCTCGGTGGCCGGGTCGTCGCCGACTACTACAAGTTCCATCTGCCCAACTACGGCGTGTTCGACGAACGCCGCTACTTCATCAGCGGCGACCGCTTCACGGTGGTGCGGTTCGGTGGGGTCGACATCGCCCTGACGATCTGCGAGGACGCCTGGCAGGCCGGTGGCCCGTTCGCGGTCGCCCGCGCGGCCGAGGTCGGGCTGGTCGTGAACATCAACGGCTCGCCCTACGAGCGCAACAAGGACGACGTCCGATTGACGTTGGTGCAGCGGCGGGCCCGGGAAGCCGGCGCCACCGTGGCCTACGTGAACGCCGTCGGCGGTCAGGACGAACTGGTCTATGACGGCGACTCGTTCATCGTGTCGGCGAGCGGCGACCTGATCGCCCGAGCACCGCAATACGTCGAACAGCTGCTCGTCGTCGACCTCGACCTGCCGGCCGCGCCCGCCGAGCCGCCGCCCGTCGACGGGGCCGCCCTGCGAGTCGAGCGGCACGACACCGCGTCGGCGCCCGCCGCCCCGCGGACGGGCGCGCCCAGCGGCGAAGCTCCAGTGATCGCCGAGCGGCTTCCCGACGAGGGTGAGGTGTGGGGCGCGCTCGTCCTCGGCGTGCGCGACTACGTCGTCAAGAACGGGTTCCGGTCGGTCGTGCTCGGGCTGTCGGGCGGCATCGACTCCGCCGTCGTCGGGGCGATCGCCGCGGATGCCATCGGCGGCGAGAACGTCTATGGCGTGCTGATGCCGAGCGCGTATTCGTCCGACCACTCCCTGGCCGACGCCGACGATCTCGCGAACCGGATCGGGGCGTCCCGGCGGGTCGTGTCGATCGCACCGATGACGGACTCGTTCGTGACCACCCTCGGCCTCACCGGTCTCGCCGAGGAGAACGTCCAGGCCCGGGTCCGCGGGACGACGCTGATGGCCCTGTCGAATGCCGAGGGACACCTCGTCCTGACGACGGGCAACAAGAGCGAGCTCGCCGTCGGCTACTCGACCATCTACGGTGACGCGGTCGGCGGCTTCGCCCCCATCAAGGACGTGCCGAAGACGCTGGTCTGGCAGCTGGCGCGCTGGCGCAACGCGGTGGCCGAGAAGAACGGCGAACGGCCGCCGATCCCGCCGAACTCGATCTCGAAGCCGCCGTCCGCGGAGCTGCGACCGGGCCAGCTCGACACCGACTCCCTTCCCGATTACGAAGTCCTGGACGCGATCCTGGCTCGTTATGTCGACGGCGACGAGAGCGTGTCGGCGATCGTCGCGGCCGGCTTCGATGCCGAGCTCGTTGCGCGCATCGCCCGCCTCGTCGATACCGCCGAGTGGAAGCGACGGCAGTACCCACCGGGACCCAAGATCAGCTACAAGGCGTTCGGACGCGATCGGCGCCTGCCCATCACCAATCGGTGGCGAGAGACCTCGTCCTGACCCGGCCGTGATGCAGCTCTCGAAACTCGCCCGAGACACGGGCGTGTTTCGGGCGCATGATGGCTGCGTCAACATCCATTCCCGGCAGCCGGCGCACACCAGTGCCCGGGACGGGCGTGGAGCCATTTGCCCGGGGACCGGCGAGCCGGCCTCGAGGAGAAAGTGGGGCCGACCGATGTCCGAATCCCTCTACGGCGGTGTGCAGAACCGCCGCGTCAGTGTCAGGGACCTCCACCAGGCGAAGGTGGCCGGCGAACGCTGGCCGATGCTGACCGCCTACGACTACTCCACCGCCCGCGTCTTCGACGAGGCCGGCATTCCGGTGCTGCTCGTCGGCGACTCGGCCGCGAACGTGGTGTACGGCTACGACACCACGGTGCCGGTGACCATCGACGAGCTGCTGCCGCTGGTGCGGGGCGTCGTGCGCGGCGCGTCACGGGCCATGGTTGTCGCCGACCTGCCGTTCGGCTCGTACCAGTCCTCGGCCGGGCAGGCGCTCGACACCGCGGTGCGGTTCATGAAGGACGGCGGCGCCCAGGCCGTCAAGCTCGAGGGCGGCCAGCGGGTCGCCGCCCAGGTCGACATGTTGGTGTCGGCCGGCATCCCGGTCATGGCGCACATCGGCCTGACCCCGCAATCGGTCAACACGTTGAGCGGGTTCCGGGTGCAGGGGCGCGGCGACGAGAACGCCCATCGATTGCTGCAGGACGCCAAGGCCCTCGAGCAGGCCGGCGCCTTCGCCATCGTCCTGGAACTCGTACCGTCGGAGCTGGCGACCGAGGTCACGCGGCAGTTGCACATCCCGACCGTCGGCATCGGCGCCGGGGCCGGCTGCGACGCCCAGGTGCTCGTCTGGCAGGACATGGCCGGCCTGCGCAGCGGCGGCAAGTCGCCGAAGTTCGTGAAGGAATTCGCCGATGTCGGCCGACAGCTCAGCGACGCGGCCACCCGGTTCGCCGACGAGGTTCGCGGCGGCACCTACCCGGCCGAGGAGCACAGCTACCACTGATACCGAGCACGGCTACCGCTGACGACTGCGCGCGGCCACCACTGACGCGCGGCTCGCCGGAAACGAACGAGGCGGTCTCCGGAGATCCCGGTGACCGCCTCGTCGGCGTTTCAGGGTCCTCAGGCGGTCGCCACGACACCCAGGTCGGCGGGCGTCGTCAGCAACTCGCTCTTCGGCAGCACGCGGACGGTGTAGCCGAACGAGCCGGTCCGCTCGAGCGGAACGACGCCCTCGAACCGGCTGGCGCCGTCGGCGGGATCGACCGGTGCGAGCGACACGGTGTGGACGTCGATCAGGCGATCGTCGGGGTCGACGCTGCCGTAGACCGCCGCGACGTCGACGTCCGAATCGTTTAGGCCGTTGAGCGCCACCTCGGCGCGCAACTGCAGCACACCGCCGAGCTGCGGGTCGCCGTCGACCTGCGAGTCGACGTGCAGGACGCGCACCCCCGGCCAGGCCGCCAGCACGCCCGTCCGCCAGTGCGCGAGCTGCTTGGCCGCCTTGTAGTCGTTGAGGGCCAGCGCGGCAGCCGACTCCGCGGCCGGCGCGTAGAGCTCGGTCACGTACTGCGCGACCATGCGGGTGGCGAGCACCTTCGGGCCGAGCGACTTCAGCGTGTGTCGCACCTGCTGGACCCAGCGCGGCGGCACGCCCGCCGAGTCGCGGTCGTAGAAGCGCGGCGCGACCTGCTGTTCGATCAGGGCGTAGAGCGCGGCGGCCTCGACGTCGTCGCGCCGATCGACATCCGTCACGCCATCAGCCGACGGGATCGCCCAGCCGTTCTCGCCGTCGAACCACTCGTCCCACCACCCGTCCATGATCGACAGGTTGAGGGCGCCGTTGAGCGCGGCCTTCATGCCGGACGTGCCGCACGCCTCGAGCGGGCGCAGCGGGTTGTTCAGCCAGACATCGACGCCCCAGTAGAGGTAGCGCGCCATGCCGATGTCGTAGTCGGGCAGGAACGTGATGCGGTGGCGCACGCCCGCGTCGTCGGCGAACTTCACCATCTGCGCGATCAGCTGCTTGCCGCCGTCGTCGGCCGGGTGGCTCTTTCCGGCGATCACGATCTGAATGGGCCGCTCGGGGTGCAGCAGCAGCGAACGCAGCCGCTCGGGGTCGCGCAGCATCAGGGTGAGCCGCTTGTAGGACGGCACCCGACGGGCGAAGCCGATCGTGAGCACGTCCGGGTCGAAGGCCGAGCTGGTCCAGCCGAGCTCGGCCTCGCTCATGCCGCGCTGCAGTGCCGATGCCCGGATCCGCCGACGGATCTCGCCGACCAGGCGGTCGCGCAGGATCCGGCGGGTGCCCCAGAGTTCGACGTCGCCGACCCGGTCGAGCGCGCTCCAGTCGCCACCCTCGATGTTGTCCGCACCGACCTCGCGCTCGACGATGTCGAGGACCTCGCGCGACATCCACGTCGGCGCGTGCACGCCGTTGGTCACCGACCCGATCGGCACCTCGGCGGTGTCGAAGCCGGGCCAGAGATCCGAGAACATGCCGCGGCTGACCTCACCGTGCAGCAGCGAGACGCCGTTCGCGCGGCCGCCGATACGCAGGCCCATGTGGGCCATGTTGAAGATCTCGGGATCCTCCTCGACGCCGAGCTCGAGCACGCGGTCGACCGCGACTCCGCTCATCGCCGCCAGGTGCGCGCGGACCAGATCACGCGGGAAGCGGTCGATGCCGGCCGGAACCGGCGTGTGGGTCGTGAAGACGGTCCCGGCCCGGACGGCCTGCAGCGCCTCGTCGAACGTGAGGTCGTCGTGCTCGACGAGCTCCCGGATCCGTTCGACGCCCAGGAATCCGGCGTGGCCCTCGTTGGTGTGGAACACCTGCGGGGCCGCTCGTCCGGTCGACTCGCAGTAAGCGCGAATGGCTCGAACGCCGCCGACACCGAGCAGCAGCTCCTGCTCGAGACGGTGTTCCTTGCCGCCGCCGTACAGCCGGTCGGTGACCTGGCGGGCGGCGGCGTCGTTCTCTTCGATGTCGGCATCGAGCAGCAGCAGCGGGACGCGCCCGACCTCGGCGATCCAGACCTGGGCGTGCAGCACGCGGCCCTCGGTCAGCGGCAGCGTGATCCGGACGGCCGGACTCTTCTTGTCGCCACCGCGGGCGAGCAGCGGCTTGATCGGCAGGCCCTGCGGGTCGAGGGACGGGTACCGCTCGAGCTGCCAGCCGTCGCGCGACAGCGACTGGCTGAAGTAGCCCGACCGGTAGAGCAGCCCCACCCCGATGATCGGGACACCGAGGTCGCTGGCCGCCTTCAGATGGTCGCCGGCCAGAATGCCGAGACCGCCGGAGTACTGCGGCAGCACCTCGGTGATGCCGAACTCGGGCGAGAAGTAGCCGATGCTCGCGGGCAGGGCGACGTCGCCGGCCTCTTGCTGCTGCTGGTACCACCGCGGCTGCGTGAGGTAGTCGGTGAGATCGTCATGGACGTCGTCGAGGCGGCGGAGGAACTTGCGGTCGCGGGCGAGCACCGACAATCGGGCGGCGCTCACCTCCCCGAGCATCTTGCCCGGATCGCCACCGCAGGACTCCCACAGATCAGGGTCGACGGACTCGAGCAGATCCTGGGAATCGGGGTGCCAGGACCATCGCAGGTTGCTGACTATGTCGCCCAGCTTGTCGAGCTCGGCGGGGAATTCGGCACGGACGGTCAGACGTCTCAAAGCTTTCACGCCGGGCAGGGTATCGGGTCATCGTTACCGCCGCATAACCGGCACCGGAAGGGTTTACATTTCAACACCGTCCGTTAGCGTGGCACTTGTGGTCGGACGACTCGGATTAGCCAACGTCACACCCACCGTCGGCTCACTGACGACCGGTGAACACCCGGCTCGCGCGGTGCTCGGCGAACGGGTCGAGATTTCAGCCGCGGTGTTCCGCGAAGGCCATGACGCCGTGTGCGCGAATGTCGCGCTACGCGCTCCGGACGGCAGCCGGACGCCGTTCGTGCGCATGGTTCCCGGCGCGCCGGGAACCGACCGCTGGCAGGCCTGGGTGAACTTCGACCAGGTCGGCCTGTGGAGTTTCGTCGTCGAGGCGTGGAGCGATCCGCTGTCGACATGGCACCACGCCGTCACGGTCAAGATCGATGCCGGCCAGGGCGCCGAAGATCTCGCCAACGATCTCGAGAGCGGCGCCCGGTTGTTCGATCAGCTCGCGCGCAGCCTGCCCAAGGCCGAGCGCCCCCGCGCGTCCGCCGCCGCGGCGGCACTGCGCGACCGGTCCGCGGACCTCGCCCGACGGATCGGACCGGCCCTCGAACCGTCCCTGTGGCGGCTCGCCGGCGAGAACCCCGTCCGCGAACTCGTCACCAAGTCGCCGCGCTATGAGATCGTCGTCGATCGGGCGCGCGCGACGTACGGGTCCTGGTACGAATTCTTTCCCCGCTCGATCGGTGCCGAGCTCGCTGCCGACGGTGGCGCCCCGGCTCGTCCGCGCCGGCACGGCACCTTCGCCGACGCGACCGCGCACCTCGACTACGTCGCCGAAATGGGTTTCGACGTCGTGTACCTACCGCCCATCCATCCGATCGGACGGGTCAACCGCAAGGGGCCGAACAACACCCTCATCGCCGCCGAGTGGGACGTCGGGTCGCCGTGGGCGATCGGCTCGGCCGACGGTGGCCACGACGCGATCGACCCCGCCCTCGGGACGATGGACGACTTCCGTGCGTTCGTCGCCCGCGCCCACGAACTCGGAATGGAAGTGGCGCTGGACTTCGCGCTCCAGGCCGCGCCCGATCACCCCTGGGTGTCCGAGCATCCCGAGTGGTTCACCACGAAGCCGGACGGGACGATCGCGTACGCCGAGAACCCGCCGAAGAAATACCAGGACATCTACCCGATCAACTTCGACAACGACCCGAAGGGGATCTACGCCGAATGTCTGCGCGTAATGCTGCTCTGGATCGATGCCGGCGTGAAGATCTTCCGGGTCGACAACCCGCACACCAAGCCGATCAATTTCTGGGAATGGCTGATCGCGCATGTGAAGAAGCACGACCCGGACGTGTTGTTCCTCGCTGAGGCATTCACCCGGCCGGCCATGATGCACGAGCTCGCGAAGGTCGGATTCACGCAGAGTTATACGTACTTCACCTGGCGGAACTCGAAGTACGAGATCGAGGAGTACGCCCGCCAGCTCGTCGACACGGCGCACTACATGCGGCCGAACTTCTTCGTGAATACCCCGGACATCCTGCCCGAGTACCTGCAGCACGGCGGCCCGGCCGCCTTCAAGATCCGGGCGGTGCTGGCCGCCACGCTGTCACCGACGTGGGGCGTCTACTCCGGCTACGAACTGTACGAACACCTGCCGGTTCGCCCCGGAAGCGAGGAATACCTTGATTCCGAGAAGTACCAGCTGCGCCCGCGCGATCTGGTCGGGGCCGTCGCGGACGGTCGATCGTTGGCCCCGTTCATCGCCCAGCTGAACGCGATTCGCAAGCAGCACCCGGCGCTGCACTGGCTCTCGAACCTCACGATCCACGGCTCGGACAACGACGAGATCACCTGTTACAGCAAGCGCGATGCCGAGTCCGGCGACACGATCCTGGTCGTCTGCAGCACCGACCCCCACAATGTTCGCGAAGGGTGGATCCACCTCGACCTCTCCGTCCTGGGCGTCGAGTGGTCGAACCGGTTCCGGGTGCGTGATCTGCTGGGAACTGGGTACTACGACTGGGGTGAGCACAACTTCGTCCGGCTCGATCCGTACCACCACCCGGCGCACGTCTTCGTCATCGAGTAGTGCATCCCCCAATGAATACTGGAGGTTCGAGAGTTCGTGTCCGAGATGGCGAGTCGACCGGGTGATCCGGAGTGGTTCAAACGGGCTGTGTTCTACGAGGTTCTCGTCCGGGGATTCTCGGACTCGAACGGTGACGGTACGGGCGATCTGCGCGGCTTGGCCGACAAGCTCGACTACCTGGCCTGGCTGGGCGTCGATTGCCTGTGGCTTCCGCCGTTCTTCTCCTCGCCGTTGCGCGACGGAGGTTACGACGTCAGCAACTACACCGGCGTGCTGCCCGATTTCGGCACGATCGATGACTTCACATCGTTCCTCAACGCGGCTCACGACCGCGGGATCCGCGTGATCATCGACTTCGTCATGAACCACACGTCCGACCAGCACCCGTGGTTCCAGGAGTCCCGGTCCGATCCGGACGGACCGTACGGCGACTACTACGTCTGGAGCGACGACGACACGAAGTACTCCGACGCGCGGATCATCTTCGTCGACACCGAGCCGTCCAACTGGACGTTCGACCCGGTGCGCAAGCAGTACTACTGGCACCGCTTCTTCAATCACCAGCCCGACCTGAACTTCGAGTCGCCGGACGTCCAGCAGGCGATCCTCGACGCGTTGCGGTTCTGGCTCGACCTCGGCATCGACGGCTTCCGCCTGGACGCCGTGCCGTACCTGTACGTCCGCGAGGGCACGAACGGCGAGAACCTGCCCGAGACCCACGAGTTCCTCAAACGGGTGCGGAAAGAGGTCGACCGCGACTACCCCGACCGCGTGCTGCTGTGCGAGGCCAACCAGTGGCCGAGTGACGTGGTCGACTACTTCGGCGACCCCGCGGTCGGCGGCGATGAATGCCAGATGGCCTTCCATTTCCCGGTCATGCCGCGAATCTTCATGGCGGTTCGTCGCGAGTCGCGCTACCCGATCTCCGAGATCATGGCGCAAACGCCGGCGATTCCGTCGACCTGCCAATGGGGGATCTTCCTGCGCAACCACGACGAGCTCACGCTCGAAATGGTCAGCGACGAAG
This sequence comes from uncultured Actinomycetes bacterium, assembly GCA_963737785.1. Lineage (GTDB taxonomy): Bacteria > Actinomycetota > Actinomycetes > Mycobacteriales > Jatrophihabitantaceae > CAVTTS01. The sequence goes on along the minus strand of CAVTTS010000004.1, from coordinate 82,160 downwards.
AGCGTGACTACATGTGGAGTGAGTACGCCAAGGATCCCCGGATGAAGGCGAACATCGGCATCCGTCGTCGACTCGCCCCGTTGCTCGAGAACGACATCAACCAGATCGAGCTGTTCAACGCGTTGCTGCTGTCGTTGCCCGGCTCGCCGGTGCTCTACTACGGCGACGAGATCGGCATGGGCGACAACATCTGGCTCGGCGACCGCGACGGCGTACGCACCCCGATGCAGTGGACGCCCGACCGCAACGCCGGCTTCTCGACGTGCGATCCGGGCCGCCTCTACCTGCCGGTCAATCAAGACACGATCTACGGCTATCAGGTGACGAACGTCGAGTCGCAGACGCGCAACACGTCGTCGCTGCTGCACTGGACCCGACGAATGGTCCAACTCCGCAAGGCGAATCCGGCGTTCGGGCTCGGATCGTTCAACGACATCGGCGGCAGCAATCCGAGCGTGCTGAGCTTCGTCCGAACCTTCGGCGACGACATCGTCCTGTGCGTCAACAACCTGTCGCGCTTCCCGCAACCCGTCGAGCTCGATCTGCGTCCTTGGCAGGGCGCCGAGCCCATCGAGCTGCTCGGTGGCGTCCGATTCCCGGCGATCGGCGAGCTGCCCTACCTGCTGACGCTCGCCGGCCACGGTTTCTACTGGCTGCGGATTCCCGCGGTACCCACCCATGGCACCGCCGAGGGTCTGCCCCCGCACGGAGGAGAGGTGATCACGCCACGATGAATGCCCAGGATCTCGCGCCGTTATTGGTCCAATGGTTGGCTCGACAACGCTGGTTCGCCGGAAAGGGTCGAACGTTCAGCGTCACACCTCGGCGGCTCGGCGACATCAGCTCGACCCAACCCGCACTATCGATCTGGCTAGTCGACGTCCAGTTCCAGGACGGCACCGTCGACACCTACCAAGTGCCGCTCGTTGCACGCGCCGAAGCCACGCCCGGGCTCGAACACGTCCTCGTCGGCATCGTCCAGACCGAGGGCGAGTCGAGCTGGGTGTACGACGCACTGCACGACAAGGAGGTGACGCAGGCCTATCTGCTCGGCATTCGTGACCAGTTGACGAGCGGCCCGATCCGCTTCGAACGGTACGGCGAGGCTGATCAGATTCCGGTCGGCAGCGCGAGTCTCGTACTCACCGGCGAGCAGTCCAACACGTCGTTGATCTTCGGCGACCAGTCGATCCTGAAGATCTTCCGGCGACTCGAGCACGGCGTGAACCCCGACATCGAGATCCATGTCGCGCTCGATCGATTGGGGGCCCGGCACATCGCCCGCGTGCTCGGCTCGGTCAGCGCCGACGTCGACGGCGCGCCAGTGAGCCTCGGCATGCTGCAGGAATTCATGTCGTCGGCCACTGACGGTTGGGATCTGGCCAAGACGTCGGTCCGCGATCTCATGGCCGAAGCCGACCTGCACGCCGACGAGGCCGGCGGGGACTTCGCGTCGGAGGCCTATCGCCTGGGCACGGCGACCGCCGAGGTACACATCGACCTCGCGTCCGCCTTCGGCACCGGAAAGCTCAGCGGCGCCGAGCAGGCCGAGCGAGCCGCCGCGATGCATGCCGGTCTCGACTACGCGCTCGAGGTCGTGCCGCAGCTCGTCGCCGTCGAGCGCGATCTGCGCCGGTGCTTCGACGAGTTCGCCGATGCCGAGTCGGCGCTCACGACCCAACGCGTACACGGTGATCTGCACCTGGGTCAGGCGTTGCGGACGGTGCACCGCTGGGTGATCCTCGACTTCGAGGGTGAACCGTCACGAACCATGACCTCGCGAATCAGCTTCGACTCGCCACTGCGCGATGTCGCCGGCATGTTGCGCTCGTTCGACTACGCCGCCCGGTACCAGCTCGTCGACGCCCCGCCGTCGCCGCAGCTGGAGTACCGGGCGGCCGAGTGGGCCGAGCGCAATCGATCGGCGTTCTGCGACGGCTATGCCGCGGCAGCCGGCTACGACCCGCGCGACCACGCGGCCGCCCTGCGCGGCTTCGAAGCCGACAAGGCCGTCTACGAGGCGGTCTACGAAGCGCGCAACCGACCGAGCTGGGTCGTCGTACCGCTGGCCTCCCTGGCCCGATTGGCTCACTCACAGGCTGCCGAAGGCGGACGGGAAGGCACTTCATGACCTCGAGCTCCGGACCCACACCACCGCCGCCGCCACCGGTCGGTCCGCCCGTTTCGACGACGCCGCCGGTGTCGACACCGCCGCCCGTTCCGACGACGCCGCCGGTGTCGACGACGCCGCCGGCCGGGTCACCTCCGCCGCGCCCGAGCGCCGCCCCGCCCGCTCCCCGGCGCCGCCGGCCCCGCCCGTAGATCCGGTGTTGGTCGACGCGGAATCCCTCGACCGCCTGGTCGGCGGCGCGCACCACGATCCGCATGGCGTACTCGGTGCGCATCCCGCCGCCGGGGGCGGCACGGTGATCCGCACGCTGCGACCCGAGGCGGCCGCGGTGACCGTCGTGCAACGCGATGGTTCGCGTACGCCGATGCGGCGCCTGCACGACGCGGGCGTCTTCGGCGCACTGGTCGATGGGCCGCCCGACGACTACCGCATCGAGGTCACCTACGGCGAGCAGTCCTTCACCGTCGACGACCCGTACCGGTGGCTGCCGACGCTCGGTGAGGTCGACCTGCACCTGATCGGCGAGGGACGTCACGAAAATCTGTGGGACGTCCTCGGCGCGCACGTGCACACGTACGACACTCCGCTCGGACCGGTCAGTGGCACGTCGTTCGCCGTTTGGGCGCCGGCGGCCCGCGGCATCCGGGTCAGTCGGCGACTTCGACTACTGGACGGGCCGCGCCTACCCGATGCGCGCGCTCGGGTCGTCCGGCGTCTGGGAGCTGTTCATCCCCGGCGTCGGCAACGGCGCCCGCTACAAGTTCCAGGTCCTCGGCGCCGACAGCGTGTGGCGCGACAAGGCTGACCCGATGGCGTTCGCCACCGAGGTTCCGCCGGCCACCGCGTCGGTCGTTCACACCGCGAATTACGAGTGGTCCGACGACGAGTGGCTGGCCACGCGCGCGCAGACCGCCTGGCACGCGGCACCGATGTCGATCTACGAGGTCCACATCGGATCGTGGCGGCAGGGATTGTCGTACCGGCAGTTGGCCGACGAGCTGGTGGGTTACGTCCTCGAGACCGGGTTCACGCACGTCGAGTTCCTGCCGGTCGCCGAGCACCCGTTCGGTGGCTCGTGGGGCTACCAGGTCACCTCGTACTACGCGCCGAGCTCGCGCTTCGGCTCACCGGACGACTTCCGCTATCTCGTAGATCGGCTGCACCAGGCCGGAATCGGTGTGATCGTCGACTGGGTGCCGGCCCACTTCCCGAAGGACGACTTCGCGCTGGCCCGCTTCGACGGCACGGCGCTGTACGAGCACGCCGATCCGCGCCGCGGCGAGCAGCCCGACTGGGGCACGTACGTGTTCAACTTCGGCCGGCGCGAGGTGCGCAACTTCCTCGTCGCGAACGCGCTGTACTGGCTCGAGCAGTTCCACATCGACGGGCTGCGCGTCGATGCGGTCGCCTCGATGCTCTACCTCGACTACTCGCGCAAGGAGGGCGAGTGGCTGCCGAACATCTACGGCGGACGAGAGAACCTCGAGGCGGTGGCCTTCCTGCAAGAGACGAACGCGACCGTCTACAAGCGGGTCCCCGGCGCGATCACGATCGCCGAGGAGTCCACGTCCTGGCCGGGGGTCACCCGTCCGACCCATCTCGGCGGGCTGGGCTTCGGCTTCAAATGGAACATGGGCTGGATGCACGACACGCTCGGGTACGTCTCGCACGACCCGATCCACCGCCAGTTCCACCACCACGAGATGACGTTCTCGATGGTGTACGCGTACTCCGAGAACTTCGTGCTGCCGATCTCGCATGACGAGGTCGTGCACGGCAAAGGCTCGATGCTTTCGAAGATCCCGGGCGATCGCTGGCAGCAGACCGCGACGCTGCGCGCGCTGTACGCGTACATGTGGGCGCATCCGGGCAAGCAACTGCTGTTCATGGGTCAGGAGTTCGGGCAGGGCGCCGAGTGGAGCGAGTCCCGGTCGCTCGACTGGTGGCTGCTCGACGGCCCCGAACACCGCGGCATCCAGCGGCTGATCACCGACCTCAACCGCACCTACCGCGAAACCGCGGCGCTCTGGTCGAAGGACGTCGATCCGAGCGGCTTCCACTGGATCGACGCGAACGATGCCGCGGGCAACGTCTATTCGTTCGTGCGGTACGGCTCGGACGGCTCGATGCTCGCCTGCGTCGCGAACTTCTCGCCCGTCCCGCACGACCGCTATCGGCTGGGACTGCCGGCGGCGGGGCGTTGGGACGAGGTCGTGAACACCGATGCGCACGGCTACTTCGGGTCCGGGGTGGGCAACTTCGGCGGGGTGACCGCCACCGAGGACGCGTGGCACGGCCAGCCCGCCTCGGTCGAGCTGCGGGTGCCACCGCTCGGCACGCTCTGGCTGCGGTACGCCGGCTGACGCGTCCCGATCTCAGGCGTCGCGGCGCACGAGCACCACGGCGCCGGCCACCAGGGCCGCCGCGGCGTAGAGCGCGGTGATGCCGATGCCCGCCCACGGTCCCAGCATCGTCGGATCGGGATGCAGCGTGACGGTGATCTGGGTGCCGGCATTCAACGGCAGGTACTTCGCGATGTCGGTCGAGTACGGAGTCGGCAACGCGTTGGTGAGCAGCGGGGCGACCAGGACGATGCCGAACAAGGTCGCGATCGCACCGGCTGTGTTGCGCACGACGAACCCGAGCCCGACGGCGAGCAGCCCGATGAGGGTCAGATAGATCGCGGCCCCGAGGATGGCCCGCTCAGCGTGCGGGGTGCTCAGACTGGCCTGCAGGTGCGTGCTGGCCAGGGCCCGCTGCCCGAGCAAGAAAGCCGCGAACGCCGAGACGTACGACACCACGAACACGACGGCGCCGAAGACCAGGGCTTTCGCGACCAGCACCGGAATCCGGTGGGGCACGGCGGCGATCGACGAGCGGATCATGCCGGTGCCGTACTCCCCCGCAATCACCAGGACGCCGAGCACCCCGATCGCCAACTGAGCCAGGAAGACGCCCCGCAGGCTGACCTGGGTGGCGTCGAACCCGAAGATCCGGGTGCCGCCGTCGCTGAGCTGCTGGTTGAGTCGGTGTGCTCGAACCGCACTGAACAGCGTGCCGAGGCCGGCGATGATCACGACCGCGGCGAGCAGGCTGAACCAGGTCGACCGCAACGACCGCAGCTTGATCCACTCGGAGCGGATCACGCCGAGCTGGGTCACCCGGCCGGAGCCGAGGTCGGCCCGCCCGGTGGCCACGACGGCGGTCATCGCCCCTCACCGACCGACACCGGCGCGGCGTGCGGCTCGGTCAAGCCGCCGTGGAACTCGACGGAGTCGCGCGTGAGTTCCATGAACGCTTCTTCCAAGGTCGCCTGCTGGGGCGTGAGCTCGATGAGCGGAATCGATTCGCGTGCCGCGATCAGCCCGATCGCCTCGCTGTCGAGTCCGGCGATCTGGAACGAGTCGTCGGTCAGCAGGTCGATGCGGCGGCCGTCACCTGCGAGCAGCCCGGCCAGGCGGCCGGCTTCTCGAGCCCGAACGACGACCGCGGCGCCGGTCGACCTGCGAACGAGCTCGTCGACGCTCCCCGCGGCGATGAGCTTGCCCCGACCGACCACGATGAGCTCGGTCGCGGTCACGGCCATCTCGCTCATCAGGTGCGACGACACGAAGACCGTCCGGCCTTCGGCGGCCAGTCCCTTCAGCAGGTTGCGGATCCACAGGATGCCTTCGGGATCCAGGCCGTTGACCGGCTCGTCGAGCAGCAGCGTCGACGGGTCGCCGAGCAGAGCGGACGCGAGGCCGAGCCGCTGACCCATGCCGAGCGAGAAGCCGCCCACGCGCTTGGACGCGACGCCCTCGAGGCCGACGAGGCCGATCATCTCGTCCACCCGCCGTCGCGGGATCCCGTTCGTCGCCGCCATCGCGAGCAGGTGGTTGCGGGCCGACCTGCCCGTGTGCACCGCCTTCGCCTCGAGCAGGGCGCCGACCTCGCGCAGCGGCGCCGCGTGCGCGGCGTATGGCTTGCCGTTGATCAGCGACGTCCCGGACGTCGGTCGGTCGAGGCCCAGAAGCAGCCGCATCGTCGTCGACTTGCCGGCGCCGTTCGGCCCGAGGAATCCGGTCACGACGCCGGGCCGGACCGTGAACGTGAGGTGGTCGACTGCGACCTTCGACCCGTATTTCTTGGTGAGGGCACTCGCCTCGATCACTCGGCACCTACCAGGGATCGATGCACGCACGTGGACATGGGCCGGACCCTAGCCTTCGAACCCTCTCATTTACTTCTGAACCATCCCTGACCCTCAGGTTGGCGTCCAACCGCCGGCGGAGGGGCCGTCGAGCACCAGGAGACGAACGGGAATGATGACCAACCAGCTGATGTTCCGGTAGCCAGTACCGTTGTGAGTGCAACTATCTGGAGGACGCCATGCCCGCCGTCACCGCCGACACCCTCACCCTGCCGCGCATCGCCGAGGCGACCCTCGGTGACACCGAGCGGCCGGTCCGCTCGGTCACGACCGGCCCCCGTGGATTCGAGGGCGAGGGCTTTCCGGTCATCCGGGCCTTCCACGGCGTGACCAAGGCCGACCTCGACCCCTTCATCCACATGGACCAGATGGGCGAGGTCGACTACGCGCCGGGCGAGCCGAAGGGCACGCCCTGGCATCCGCACCGCGGTTTCGAGACGGTCACCTACATGATCGACGGGACGTTCCAGCACCAGGACTCGCACGGTGGTGGCGGTCTCATCGAGAACGGCGCGACCCAGTGGATGACCGCCGGTTCGGGCATCCTGCACATCGAGACGCCGCCGGAGGAGCTCGTCATGTCCGGCGGGCTGTTCCACGGCATCCAGCTGTGGGTCAACCTTCCGGCGAAGGACAAGTTCAGCCCGCCGCGCTACCAGAGCCTCGAGGGTCACAGCTCGACGCTGCTCAGCTCGTCCGACGGCGGCGCGCTCGTCCGGCTCATCGCCGGACCGATCGGCGACCACGAGGGTCCGGGCTCGACGCACACGCCGATCACGCTCGCGCACGCCACGATCCAGCCCGGCGCGCAGCTGTCGTTGCCGTGGCCCGCGCACTTCAACGCGCTGGCCTACGTCCTCTCCGGGGACGGCACGGTCGGCACCGAGCGGCGGCCGATCCGCACCGGACAACTGGCCCTGTTCGGCGCCGGCGATCGCATCACGCTCAGCGCGAGCGACGCGCAGGACGCCCACCGGCCCGCTGTCGAGGTCCTGCTGCTGGGCGGACGGCCGATCGGCGAGCCGGTGGCGCAGTACGGCCCGTTCGTCATGAACACCGTCGAGGAGCTGCAGCAGGCGATGGACGACTACCGGGCCGGGCGGCTCGGCGTCATCCCCGAGAACGCTTTGATGCCGCACACGGTGTGATCCGACTCGCCTGTTCGCGCCGTGGACGGGCGGAACGCCGCCATCGCGTACAGTAGAAGGCGCAGCCCGCCAGTTCTGCCTCGGGCTTGCGTTTCGTCTCAGACCACGCGCTGCGGCCAACCGGTCCGCGCCGGGCAGGACGACCTTCTATTCGTTGGAGTACAACACATGGCGGCACACCGCCCCCACCGCACCACTTCCATGCCCACATCCCGGCCGACTTCCCAGCCCACTTCCCAGCCCGCTTCCCAGCCCGCTTCTGTGCCCACCAAGAGCTTCGCCGAGCTCGGCGTCCCCGAACGCCTCGTCGCCGCGCTCGCCGCGACCGGCATCACGTCGCCGTTCCCGATCCAGTCCGAGACGCTTCCGAACGCCCTGGCCGGGCGCGACATTCTCGGGCGGGGGCGCACCGGCTCGGGCAAGACACTCGGCTTCGTGATCCCGACAGTGGCCCGTCTGGCGGCGAGCGATCAGCGCCGCCGGCCACTGCACCCGCGCGCGCTGATCCTCGCGCCGACCCGCGAGCTGGCCAGCCAGATCGCGGCGGCGATCGAGCCGCTCGGCGCCGCGCTCTCGCTGCGGACCTGCACCGTCTTCGGCGGGGTCGGGGCCGGGACCCAGATCGCCGCGTTGCGCGGTGGCGTCGACGTGCTCGTCGCCTGCCCGGGCCGCCTCGAAGATCTCGTCCAGGGCCGGCACGTGAACCTGTCGGACGTCGAGATCACCGTGCTCGACGAGGCCGACCACATGGCCGATCTCGGCTTCCTGCCGGCCGTCCAGCGGCTGCTCGCTCAGACGCCCACGGACGGGCAGCGGATGCTGTTCTCGGCGACACTCGACGGTGACGTCAACGTCATCGTCAAGCGATTCCTCACCAATCCCGTCACACACAGTGTCGATTCCGCGCAGTCGCCCGTCGCCGCGATGACCCACCACGTGCTGCACATCGCGGCCACCGACCGCCTCGCCGTCCTGGTCGAGCTGACCGCCGCGCCCGGCCGCACACTGGTGTTCACCCGGACCAAGCACTCGGCGAAGCGGCTCACCGGCCAGCTCATCGCCGCCGGCGTACCGGCCGTCGAGCTGCACGGAAACCTGGCGCAGAACGCGCGCAGCCGCAATCTGCAGGCGTTCTCGGACGGGACGGCCGAGACGCTCGTTGCCACCGACATCGCCGCGCGGGGTATCCACGTCGACGACGTCCGGCTGGTCGTGCACGCCGACCCACCCGTCGAGCACAAGGCGTACCTGCACCGTTCCGGCCGCACCGCGCGCGCCGGTGCCGACGGCACCGTGGTCACGCTGATGACCGACGACCAGGTCGCCGACGTCCGCGACCTCACCCGCAGGGCCGCGATCACCGCGACGACGACGCGAACCCGTCCCGGCGACAAGATCATCGCGGACCTGGCTCCTGGTGAGCGCAGCTTCGTCGCTCCGGCGCCCCGCCCAGCCACGGAGGCGTCGACCGGGCGACGCTCGGGCGGCCGGCGCTACGGCCAGCCGGGTGAATCCCGCGGCCACGGCGGCGCAGGACGTCGTTCCGGTGCTCCCGCCAAGCGGGCCGCCGGGTCCCCGTCGAAGCGGACGGGTGCCCCGAGCGCCCGCGGTGCCGCGACGCGCTCGCCCGGTGGCGTCGTCCACACCACGAGCAGCGCCCCCCACACCTCGGGCTCGTCGTCCCGTTCATCCGGTGGAGCCCCGCGCACGTCCGGCGGCGCCCCGCGCTCATCCGGCGGCGCCGCACGCTCATCCGGCGGCGCCCCGCGCACGTCCGGCGCGGCCGCGTTCTCGGCGAGCGCCCGTCCGGCCCGCCGGGGCCGCTGACCGTCGTCCCACCCCGACTTTGCACCCAGGTTGTGGGAGGAATTGCTAGCTTGCGGCCGCGCCAACCCACAACTCGGGTGCACAGTGGTGGTCCGACGGACGCAGAGGCCCGCCGGGGCCCGGTGGCACCGGCCAGTCGGCTAGAAGAGGGCGCTGGTCATCTCGCGGCGCGCGGCCGGGACACGCGGATCGTCCGGCCCGATGAGGTCGAAGTATTCGATCAGCCGATCGCGGACACTCGCCCGGTCGTCGCCCGTCGTGCGCCGGATAGTCGCGAGCAGCCGCGCGAACGCCGCGTCGATGTCGTTCTCGGCCAGCGCATTGTCGGCCGCCGCGAGCTGGGCCTCGACATCGTGGGGGGCCGTCTCGGCCCGGGCGATCAGGTCGGGGTCGAGGTGATCGAGCCGCTCGAGGAAACCGACCTGGCGCAGGGCCAGCGCGGCTTCGGAGTTGGCCGGCTCGACGTTGAGAATCGCCTGGTATCGCTGAGCGGCAAGGGCGTAGTCGCCGGCCTGCAGGGCCTCTTCGGCGGCGACGAAGCGCGGGTCGCCGGGCTCCTCGACCGCCTCGTCCGGCGCGGTCGCGTCGACCGGCGGCGCGCCGGAAAGCCCGGCTTCCTGGGACGCCTGCAGCACCGCTGCGACGAACTCGCGGACCTGCACCTCCGGTAGCGCGCCCTGGAAGCCGGGGACGAGCTGTCCGCCGATCACCGCGAAGACGGTCGGAATGCTTTGCACCTTCAGCGCCTGCGAGATCCGCGGGTTGGCGTCGACATCGATCTTGGCGAGCACCCAGCTGCCGGCCGCCTCGTTGGCCAGCTTCTCGAGCACCGGTGACAGCTGCTTGCAGGGCTGGCACCAGTCGGCCCACAGGTCGATGAGCACCGGCACCTGGAACGACCGGTCGAGCACCTCGGCCTGGAACGTGGCCTCGGTGACGTCGACGACGTAGGCGTCGCTGGCGGGCGGGGGCGCCTCGGCGGCGCGCGCCGCGGCGTCCGAACGGGCTTTCAGGGCAGCCAGGTCGACCGCACCCGCCATCGCGACGGACGAGGCGGGGCTGGGAGCACGGCGGGTTCCGGGGCGCATCCGTCCAGTTTTCCAGATATCCGGGCCGGACGGAGCGCGATACCGCTAGAAGCGGACGGGCTCGCGGTACTCGCCCCAGAGCGGACGGAACGCATTGCAGATCTCACCGAGCGTCGCCTCGGCGCGCACGGCGTCGAGCATCGGCGGCACCGTGTTCCAGTCGTCTGCGCGCCGCATCGACCATGCGGGCCAGCGCATCGTCGACGGCGCGCTGGTCGCGACCGGCGCGGCGCTCGGCGAGGACGCGGCGCTGGCTCGAGCTCGACCTCGTGCGACACGCGCAGGATCTCGAGCGTCGTCGCCGACGTCGCCGGTGAGGACGTTGACGCCGACCACTCGCTTGTCGCCCTTCTCGAGCGCGACCTGGTAGGCGAAGGCGCTGTCGGCGATCTCGCCGATGAACCAGCCGTCCTCGATGCCGCGCAGCAGCCCGGACAGTCATCGTCCCGTCGCCGCCCATCTCGGCGATCCGGCCGAAGATCGCCTCGGCCTCGGCCTCGAGCTTGTCGGTGAGGGCCTCGACGTACCACGAGCCGCCGAGCGGATCGGCGACGTTGAGCACGCCGGTCTCTTCGGCGATGCACCTGCTGGGTGCGCAGCGCGATCTGCGCGGCCTTGCGCGGACGGCAGCGCGAGCACCTCGTCCAAGGCGTTCGTGTGCAGCGAGTTCGTCCCGCCGAGGACCGCGGCCATCGCCTCGACGCGCCGTCCGGACGATGTTGTTGTCGGGCTGCTGGGCGGTGAGCGAGACGCCCGCGGTCTGGGTGTGGAAACGCAGCCACTGCGCCCGGTCGGTCTTGGCGCCGTACACGTCGCGCATCCACCGCGCCCAGATGCGGCGCGCGGCCCGCAACTTCGCGATCTCTTCGAAGAAGTCGATGTGGGCGTCGAAGAAGAACGAAAGCCCCGGCGCGAACGTGTCGACGTCGAGCCCCCGCGACTTGCCAAGCTCGACGTAGCCGAAGCCGTCGGCCAGCGTGAAGGCCAGCTCCTGCGCGGCCGTCGCCCCGGCTTCGCGGATGTGATACCCCGACACCGAAAGGGGTTTGTAGGCCGGGATGTCGGCGGCGACGTACTCCATCAGGTCACCGATGAGCTTCAGGTGCGGCGCCGGCGGATAGATCCATTCCTTCTGGGCGATGTATTCCTTGAAGATGTCGGTCTGCAACGTGCCGTTGAGTTTGCTCACGTCGGCGCCCTGCCGCTCGGCTGCGACGACGTACATGCAGAACACCGGGACGGCCGGGCCCGAGATCGTCATCGAGGTCGTGGTGGCAGCCAGGTCGATGCCCTCGAAGAGCACATCCATATCGGCGGCGGAGTCGATCGCGACGCCACAGTGGCCGACCTCGCCGAGGGCCCGCGACGTCGTCGGAGTCACGGCCCATCAGCGTCGGCATGTCGAACGCGACCGACAGCCCCCCACCGCCCTCGGCCAGGATCATCCGGTAGCGCTCGTTCGTCTGCTGGGCATTGCCGAAGCCGGCGAACTGCCGGATCGTCCACGGCTTGCCGCGATACCCGGTCGCGTGGATGCCCCGGGTGAACGGGAACTCCCCCGGCCAGCCGATGCGATCCATCCGCTCGTCGGCATCGTCCGGGCCGTACACCGGGTCGACCTCAGTACCTGACAGCGTGGTGAAGTCGCGATCGGCGGTCGCAGCCGCGTCGTAGCGCTGCTGCCAGCGGGCCCGCCCGGCCGCGTTCTCTTCGGCGTCCATGACCTCAGTCTCCTCGGGTCCGCGCCGAATTACTAGGACGTCCTAGTAATTCGGGCCGCTAGTGAGTATCGGACGTCAGGCGGCGTTCGTCAGTTCGTCGACCTGCTCGTCGGACAACTCCACGGCCGCCGCCGCGACGTTCTCCTCGAGATGGGCGACCTGCGACGTGCCGGGGATCGGGAGCACGACCGGCGACCGGTGCAACAGCCACGCGAGTGCCACCTGCGACGGCGTCGCGCCCGTGGCCTTGACGATGTGATCGACCGGGCCGCCGGCTTCGGCGAGCTTGCCGCTCGCGATCGGGAACCACGGGATGAAGCCGATCCCCTCGGCCGTGCAGTAGTCGAGCACGCCTTCCGACTGGCGGTTGGTGAGGTTGTAGAGGTTCTGGACAGTGGCGATCTCCGCGATCTCGCGGGCGGCCTTGATCTCGTCTACGGAGACTTCGGACAGGCCGATCGCGCCGATCTTGCCCTCGTCCTGCAGCTTCTTCAGCTCACCGACCTGATCGGCCAGCGGGACGTCCGGATCGATGCGGTGAAGCTGGAAAAGCTCGATCCGGTCGAGTCCCAGTCGGCGCAGGCTCAGTTCGGCCTGCTGCCGCAGGTAGGCCGGGCGCCCGACCGGCACCCAGACGTCGGGTCCGCTGCGCGTCAGCCCGGCCTTCGTCGCGATCAGCACGTCGTCGGCGTACGGGTGCAGCGCCTCGCGGATGATCTCTTCGCTGATCGCGGGACCGTAGGAATCGGCGGTGTCGATGAAGTTGACGCCGAGCTCGACGGCGCGGCGCACGACCCGCACGCACTCGCTACGGTCGCTCGGTTCGCCCCAGATACCGCGGCCGGTCAACCGCATTGCGCCGAAGCCAAGTCGGTTGACCGCCTTGCCGTCGATGGTGAACGTGCCGGACTGTTGCGCAACTGCGGACATACGAGTGCTCCAAGATCTCGACAGGGTTTCTACCGGGGTTTCTACCGGGGCCAACTCGTGGCCACTCGTGGGTGTTCCCGGCCGGCCGTCGCTCCAATCCCCTCGCCCGGAGTAGCCGCGATGCGCGAGAATGCGCTGTGGATCTGATCCGCCCACCCGCGCTGCGCTCCGGCGACACCGTCGCAATCGTGTCGTTGTCGGCCGGCGTGTCCGCGATGGCACCGCACCGCCACGCGGCCGGCAAGCGGCAGCTGGCCGAGACCTTCGGACTCCGGACCGTCGATACGCCGCACGCGCTGCGCGACAGCGACTGGCTGCACGCCAATCCCGAGGCCCGGGCCGACGATCTGCACTGGGCGCTCGACAACGACGACGTCGCCGGCATCGTGACCACGATCGGCGGCGACGACTCGATCCGGACCGTGCCCTTCATCGACACCGCACTCATCGCCGCCAAGCCGAAGGTCTTCATCGGCTATTCCGACACGACTGTCCAACATCTGGTCAACCGACGGGCCGGGCTGATCAGCTTCTACGGCCCGGGTCTGCTCACCGGTTTCGCCGAGAACGGCGGGATCCACCCGTACGTGCGGCGAACCGTCCGGCGCGCGCTCTTCGACCCCGAGCCGATCGGCGAGCTCGACGCCGCCGAGAACTGGAGCGAGGAGATGGTCGACTGGCGCGATCCGTCGCTCGCCGGCCGACGGCGACGGTGGTGGCCGAATCCCGGCTGGGCCTGGCTGCAGGGCACGACCGCGGCCGAAGGCGAACTGCTCGGGGGCTGCGCCGACCTGCTCGAGATGCTCAAGGGCACCGCGATCTGGCCGCCCGATCACGTCTGGAACCGCGCGATCTTCGCGTTCGAGATCTCTGAGGACGCGCCGGCGCCGGCCACGGTGGGTTACTGGCTGCGCAATTACGCGGCATCCGGCATCCTGCACCGGATCGGCGCGCTGCTCGTGTCGCGGCCGGAGGGCTACTCGCAGCTGAACACCTTTCGGCTCTGGGACATGATCCAGTTCATCCTCGCCGAATCGGGCCTCGCCGACCTACCTGTGGTGGCGAACCTCGACTACGGGCACAGCGCGCCGATGGGTGTGCTGCCGCTCGGCTGCCGAGCGCGCGTCGATCCGCAGGCCCGGACGATCACCGTTCTCGACGCGGCCGTCCGCTAGAACGCTCGCGCCCGACCGACCGGCTGCATCCGCCGATCCATCGCGCGCCGCTGGTCGTGCGCGGCGCTGACGCGGCTGATCACCGCGATGACCAGACCGATCGTGACGAGCGAGAGTCCCAAGGCGACGAGGGCGAGCGTCTGGTGGTCGTAGTAGGCCTGCAGGGTCGTCGTTCGACCTTCGAGACAGTACGACCAGGACCACCTGGGCCAGCACGCTCGCCCACCAGGAGACGAGCAGCATCGACGAGCCCCGCGAGCGCGTCGTCCCGAGCGGCGTCTCGGCCGCGGAGAGAGCCATCGACACGACGAAGTAGGGCGCGACGAAGTTGACGAGCGGGGTGAGGCAGAGCACGACCGCCAGCCACGGTGGGACCCGCGCGATCTGCGGGTTGAACGCAACCGCGTTCCGGGTGGCCCGGTAGATCCAGATGCAGAACCTGATCGCCAGGATCACCGCGACGAGCAGCTCGACGTAGCCGGTCCATCTAATGATCCTGTCGATCGTCGCGAGGCCCGAGACGTCGGTGCCGACCGGGTTCTCCAGGTAATGACCGACCACGATGTGCTCGTAGCCGCCCGCGATAAGCGTGATCAGCCGGCCCAGGAACAACAGCCACAGCAATCGGCAGACGCCGTTGCCGGTGCTCGCGATCGACTCCGTCGACACCGCAGGGGCCCCGGCCATCGGGTAGGCGGCGGATGGGTAACCGGTGCCCGGCTGCGGGTAGGGCGCTTCAGCGGACCCCGTCGGCTGGGCGAACGGGTTGATCGCCGGTGCCGCGGCGAACGCCGGGAGGCGGCGTGTCGGCGCCGGCGCGCCCCATACCGGCATTCGCGATTCGGCAGGAACCGGCGTCACCTCGCCCCACGGACGAACCTCACCGGATGCCCCATTAGGTTTGACTGACACGTAAGACCCTCAACTCATGACACGACAGTGTTGGGCACTATATCAATTTGATGTTAAAAGAACCCCGGCGGTTAGTCGCCGGCGAAGTCACCGGCGTCGACGCGCAGGTCGCGCAGCACGGCGAACAAGCTGGTGAGGGCGGGCTCCGGCAGGCTGTCCAGCCCGAACCGGGCGGCGTTCAGCTCGGCAGTTGCCTTCGCCGCCACGTCGCGACCCACGTCGGTGATCACCGCCAGCGTGCCCCGGCCGTCGCGGGGATTCGGTCGCGCCGTACCAACCCGGCCGCCTCGAGCCGGTCGATGACGTTCGTCACCGACGTCGCGTGGACCTGCAGTCGCTCCCCCAACTTCGACAGCGACAGCGCTCCCTCGCGGCTGTACGTCAGCAGCACGAGGGCCTCGTACCGGCTGAACGTCACGCCGTACGGGCGCAGCAGGCCGTCCAGCGCCGCGATCAGAATTTGGTGGGCCCGCATGATGGACGTGACGGCTCGCATCGAAGCGTAGACCTGGCCGGGTTCGTCCGGCCAGTGCTGCTCCCACAGCTGGCCGGCGCGATCGATCGGATCGAAGGGCAGCGGCTGCGGCAAGGACACGTTCGCAGGGTAATCCGCCCCTCCGGCGCAACGCGGGAGGCGGCGTAGCCTCCCGGTCATGAGTGACGTTCTCGCTCGTCTCGACCTGCTCGGGCTCGACGACGACCTCGACGACGACAACCGGCTGCTGCGCGACACGATCCGCAAGTTCGCCGACGATCGGCTTCGACCCAACATCCGCCAGTGGTACGAGGACGGAACGCTGCCCGCGCGGGAGCTGGCCGAGGAGTTCGGCGCGCTGGGCGTCCTCGGCATGCACCTGCACGGCTACGGCTGCCAGGGTTCGACGGCGACCCAGTACGGCATCGTGTGCGCCGAAATCGAGGCCGTCGACTCGGGCCTGCGATCGTTGGTCAGCGTCCAGGGATCGCTCGCGATGTATGCGATCTATGCGTACGGCAGCGAGGAGCAGAAACAGCGCTGGTTACCGCAGATGGCGCAGGGTCGGGCCGTCGGCTGTTTCGGGCTCACCGAGCCCGATGCCGGATCGGACCCCGGCTCGATGCGCACCCGGGCGCGCCGCGACGGCTCCGACTGGATCCTGCACGGCGGCAAGATGTGGATCACGAACGGCTCGATCGCCGATGTTGCCGTCGTGTGGGCCCGGACGGACGACGGCATCCGCGGATTCCTCGTCGAGCGCGGGACGCCCGGGTTCACCGCTACGGACGTTCACCACAAGCTGTCGCTACGAGCGTCGGTGACGAGCGAGCTGACGTTCGACGATGTCCGACTCCCGGCCGACGCCGAGCTGCCCGGCGC
The DNA here is from genome assembly GCA_963737785.1 of uncultured Actinomycetes bacterium. GTDB lineage: Bacteria > Actinomycetota > Actinomycetes > Mycobacteriales > Jatrophihabitantaceae > CAVTTS01. Next base: position 65,679 of record CAVTTS010000004.1, on the reverse strand, counting down.
CCGGGGATTGCGCGGACCGCTGGGCTGCCTGACCGAAGCCCGCTTCGGGATCATCTGGGGCGTGACGGGCGCCGCTCGCGACGCGCTGGCGAGCTCGCTCGACTACGCCGGGACGCGTACCCAGTTCGGTAAGCCGATCGCCGCGTTCCAGCTCACGCAACGCAAGTTCGCCGAAATGGCCGTGTCGCTCAACCAGATCCAGCTCGTCGCCCGTCGGCTCGGTGAGCTCAAGGACTCGGGGCGGATCGTCGCTCACCAGATCAGCTTCGGGAAGTTCTCGAACGTCCGGGCCGCGCTCGACATCTGTCGCGAGGCGCGGTCGATTCTGGGCGGTAGCGGGATCACGACCGAGTACCCGGTCCTGCGCCACGCTCTCAACCTCGAGACGGTGTTGACCTACGAGGGGACGCACGAGGTCCACACCCTCGTCCTCGGCGCGCAGCTCACCGGCATCGACGCCTACCGCTGAGCGTCGCCGTCCGCCGCTAGTCTCTGCAGCAAATGGACTGGGACCTGCGTTCGTGCGCCCGGAAGGGGCACGTGACGTATGCCGTCGACGAGCCGCGTTACCGAGCGAAGCTGCTCGCCGACACTCCGCTCGGTGACGCGTGGCGGTGCCTGCGCTGCGGCAGCTACGTGTTGGGCGAGCCCGAAGGATCGGGCCCGGCCGGCGACGCTCCGGTGCTGCTTCGGGGCAAGGCGCTGCGGTCGGCCTTCATCCTGCGTGCGCTCGCGATCGAACGCTGGGTGCGCGGGGTCGTGATCCTGCTGCTGGCGGCGGCTGTCGTCCGGTTCAAGAGCACGAAGGTGAGCCTCAAGGAGCTCTTCAATCGCGACCTTCACTCGCTCGAGCCGTTCTTCAAGCAGATCAACTTCAACGTGTCGGACTCCGGCACGATCCGCGCCATCCAGAATGCGCTGAACGCCAAGTCATCGACTCTGAACATCGTCGCTGCGGCGCTCGCCCTGTACGGACTCCTGCAGATCGCCGAAGGCGTCGGCCTGTGGTCGCTCAAGCGCTGGGGCGAGTACGTCGCCGTGGTGGGCACCACGCTGTTCATCCCGTTCGAGATCTACGAGCTGACCGAGAAGATCACGATCCTGCGGGTGCTCGTCTTTCTGATCAACGCGGCCGCGGTGGTGTACCTGCTCGTGTCGAAGCGGCTGTTCGGCATCCGCGGAGGGTCGGCCGCCTACGAGCGCAGCCAGCACGAGGCGTCGCTGCTCGAGGTCGAGGAATCGTCGGCTGACTGACGCCAAAAACTTGACGTGTGAAGTTTCCGTTTGCTTTTCCGCCGATCATGTGCCAATGTTAAGTTCGCGTAAGACGGGCGGACGAGGTAACCGGAGGCATCGTGACCGACCAGCTGACCATGGCAGATCGCCATGCCGACAGCTCTAGCATCAACGACGCCTTCGTTACGACGACCCAGCTCGCGTACTCGAGCGGGCGGCACTCGTCCGGTGACGAGCCGGCCATCGACCTCACGAACATTGCCGCGTCCGTCCGCGATTCGCTCGCGATCGTCGCACCAACGGCCGCGCCGGCCAGCCCGGCTGTTCCGGCCCCTGCGGCCGCCCCCGCGGCAGCAACCCCGTCAGTCGCGGCGGCGTTCGAACTGCCGCGATTCACCACCGAATCCCTCGCGATGGCGCCGGCACCCACCCCGTCGTACCAGCCGGCCCCCACCGCCGCACCCGTCCCGCCGGCCGCACCGATCCCGCCCGTCACGCCGGCTCCCTCCGTCGCGGCGGCCTTCGAACTGCCCCGGTTCTTTGCCGACGCCGCGCCCGCTCCCCAGCCTCGCGTGACGCCGCCGTCGACGGCCCCGCTGCCGACAACCGCCCCGCCGGCCCCCTCGCTCCCCGCCGCGGTTGCGACACCTCAACCCGTGGCGCTCGCGATCGAGCTGCCTCGCTTCGCGCTCGACGCGGCGACGCCACTGAACGACAGCGCCCTCCGGACGGCCGAAACCCCGACCTGGACGCCCGCCGCCCCCCTCACCCCCACACCCGCAGGCCGAAACCCCGACCTGGACGCCCGCCGCCCCCCTCACCACCCCCGCACCGCAGGCCGAAACCCCGACCTGGACGCCCGCCGCCCCCCTCACCACCCCCGCACCGCAGGCCGAAACCCCGACCTGGACGCCCGCCGCCCCCCTCACCACCCCCGTCCGACCGCCCGTTGCCGTCGAGGTACCCGCCGAGGTGGAGGTGCCGGCCCCGGTCGCGATTCCGACCCCGGTGGAGGTACCGGCGACGGTCCGGCCTGAGGTCGTCGTCCCGCCGCCCGCTGCGACGCCGGCCCCGCCCGCTGTCTTCGAGGCGCTGCCTCCGGCGATCCTGGCGCCCGTCCCGGCCGCCCTGCTCGCGGCCGGCGCCACCGACACCGAGGCCGAAACCCCTCCGGTCGTCGCCTTCCCGACGATCGCCCTGCCCGCGGTCGCGGACGACTCGCTCTGGACCGCCTCGCGATCGTCGCTGTTCATGCCCACCGACGACGCCCCGTCGCTCTCGCCGTATGCGTCCGTATGGGCCGGACCCACGACGACGCCGGCCATGCCCTCGGCGGCGAAGGCTGCCGGCGGCGGACACCGCGCCGCCCGTTCGGAGGACGACGCGATCAACGACTGGCAGCGCATCGCGCCGCCGCGGCGCCGCAGCGGGTTCCTACGGACCCTCGTCACGATGATCGTGGCACTCGCGATCCTGGCCGGCGGCGGATACGCCGGGTACCGGTACCTGCACCACTCGAGCAGCGCCGCCGCGCTCGACACGGGCGTCCCGCGCGTCGTCAGCGTTCCGAGCGTCGTTGGTACGTACAAGCGCGTCAGCAACGCGGCATTCGAGTCCTCGGTGCTGACGAGCATGTCGAGCGACGCGACGACCACGCCGGCCGAGAAGGCGCTGATCAAGACCGGTGTCGTCGGTTTCTACCCCACGTCCCCGGACGACAAGTCGTTCGCGGTGTTCACGGCGTTCAACTTCGCCGGCGCTCCGTCCGCGCTCGCCGAAGCCAAACAACTCGGAGCCAAGAACTTCCTCGATACGGTCATCCTGGCTGGGTCGGCTCGGATCTGGGACGGCGACGCCGGGCCGCTCGGCGGCGTGATGCGCTGCGGCGTCTCGGCGGCTGCGGGCGCTCCGGAAACACTGTGCGCCTGGATCGACGGGTCGACGGTGGGACTGCTCGACTTCGAGAACATGGTCCCCCTCTCATCGCAGGCCGCTCACGACACGTTGGCGTTCCGCACCGCCGCCGAGCACTGAAACCGCCCCCGACGGCCTCGATCAGCTCGACCGACCCGATCGACCGGGCGTCACGGCGCGGGCCACGAGGTAGGTGGCGAAGCTGATGAACGTCACGAATACCGTCGGACGGATCCCGTCGTAGGCGAAGCTCATGAGCAGACCGCCGTCCGCGGCCAGCAGGGCGAACAGCGATCGACATCGCGGTGACCTTGAGCGGGTTCGCACTGAACCGGCGGGCCGCGGCCGCCGGCGTGATGGCGAGGCTGAGCACGAGCAGCGTGCCGACGATCTGCGCGGCCTCCGTCACCGTCAACGCCAGGACGTAGACGAAGACCAGCCCGAGCAGTCGGGTGCGAACCCCGCGCGCCGCCGCGACATCGCGGTCGACGCGAGGCGAACAAGAGCGGCCGGTAGACGACCGCCATCACGACGATCACGACCGCCGCGATGACCGCCAGCAGGATCGACAGTCGCCGATGCTGACGCCGAAGATCTGGCCGAACAGGATGTTCGTCGCCTCGGTCGCGAAGCCGTGGTAGTAGGACAGCAGCAGCACGCCGAGGCCGAGCCCGAAGGCCAGAATCACGCCGATCGCGGAGTTGCGTTCACGGGGCCGGTCGCCGAGCAGGCCGATCGCCGTCGCCACGACCAGTGATCCGAGCAAGGCCCCGGCCACCGCGTCGCCGGCGATCAGCAGACCCGCCGCGGCGCCGGTGAAGGCGAGTTCGGCCGTGCCGTGCACCGCGAAGGCCATGTCGCGGGCCGCGACGAACGGCCCGACGAGTCCGCTGATGATCGCGATCAGCGTCGCCGGCGATCAGTGCATGCTGCGCGAACGGGTACTGCAGATAGGTCTGGATGTTGCTCATCGATCAGCCGTGTCCGTGATCGTGCAGATGATCCGAGCCGCCCAGCTCGCTCGTTGCCGAGTCCGCGGCCCCGACGACGACCACGCGTCCGCGCACCCGCAGCACGTCGACGTCGGTTCCGTAGAGATTCGACAGGCACTCGCTGGTCATCACCTCGTCCGGTGGGCCGACCGCCCAGCGACCGCCGACCAGGTACAGGATGCGATCGACGATCGGCAGCACGGGATTGATCTCGTGCGTCACGAACAGGACGGACGTGCCGGCGTCCCGCCGACGGTTGTCGATCAGCTCGACGACCGCCCGTTGATTATTGAGATCGAGCGACAGCAACGGTTCGTCGCACAGCAGGACGGCCGGATCGCCGAGTAACGCCTGCGCCATGCGCAGCCGTTGCTGTTCTCCGCCGGACAGCCGCCCGATCGGCCGGTCCGCGAAGGCGGTCGCCCCGACCGCCGCGATGGCGGCGTCGACCCGGGTGCGCGCGCGACGATCCGACCACGGCCGGCCGTAGCGATAGCCGTCAGCGCCCAGGGCGACGAGGTCACGGCCACGCACGCCGAGATCGGCGTCGAACCCCTTCTGCTGCGGGACGTATCCGATCAGCCGGCTCCCGCGGTGCGGCTGCGAACCCGCGACCTCGACCGTCCCGGCCGTGAGCTTGCGCAGGCCGAGCAGTACCTTGAGCAGGGACGACTTGCCGGCGCCGTTCGGCCCGAGGATCGCGATGAACTCGCCGCGCTCGACCGCGAGATCGAGATCGCTCCACAGCCGTCGACCACCGAGATCGAGCGTGGCCCGGGTGAGCACGACGGGACGGTTCATGCGCCACCCAGTGCGGCGAGCAGCTCGTTCGCCTGCCGCAGTTGCCACGATTGGAAGTCGTGGTCGGAGGACGGAAGCGTCTCGGTCACCCCGACGATCGGCACATGACTAGCCCGGGCCAACGATTTGATCTTGTCGGTCTGCGCGTCGGTCACCTGCGCGTTGTACAGCAGCACCTTGACCGTCCGGTTGGTGATCGCTGAATCGAAGGCCTCGGTGTCTGCCGGCACTCGGGTCGTCGCCGTCCTCGATGGCCTGCGCGAACGATGCGGGAATTCCCAGGACGAGGCCGGCGGCCTGCGACGAGGTAGCCGGGCACGCGCTCAGTGTAGGCGATGTCGGTCCCGGCGTATCTGGTCTTGATTGTCGATATGACAGTCATTATCGGTTGCAGGCCGGCGTCGAACGTCGCGGCGTTGGCGGTGAACAAGGCCGCCTGGCTCGGATCGGCTCGTCCCAACGCGGCCGCGATCGCCGATGCGACCAGGTGCAGCCCGCTCGTGTCGTACCAGATGTGCGGGTTCGCGTCGTGCCCCGAGATGCCGATCGCCGTAGCCGCCGAGACGACCTCGCGATGCGAACTGCCCGAAGCGGAGAAGGAGCTTGTTCATGAAATCGTCGTAGCCGAGCCCGTTCACGACGACGACCCGGGCCCGCGCGATCGCGGCGGCGTCCTTGGCGTTCGACTCGTAGGTGTGCGGGTCGGCATTCGGGTCGCTGATGATCGACGTCACAGTCGACGTGGGGGCCGCCGATCTGTTGGACGATGTCACCCCAGAAGTTCTCGCCGGCGACGACGGCGATCGTCCCGGTCGACGTCGCCGGCACCGACGGGCTCGAACACGCGGCCAGGACGAAGCTGCCAACCACAAACGCGACCAACATTCTCACGTTGATATTGAAAACCATTCTCAGTATCAGAGTCAAATGATGGCTTGGCGATACGAGCGGAGGGTGCGCCTACTGGCAGGTCGCGCAGGTCCCGAACACCTCGACGGTGTGATCGACGTCGGTGTAGCCGAACTGCTCGGCGACGGTAGCCGCCCAGCGCTCGACGGCCCGACCCTCGATCTCCTCAGCTCGACCGCACACACGGCAGACGAGGTGATGGTGATGGCGCTTCGAGGCGTCGCCGCAGTAGCGATACGTCGTCTCGCCTTCGGGCGTGTGGATCACGTCGACCTCGCCGTCATCCGCGAAAGCTTGTAGATGCCGGTACACGGTCGAGAGCCCCACGTTCTCGCCCTCGCTGCGCAGGGCCGCGTACACATCCTGGGCGCTGCGGAACCCGTCCGCACCGGCGAGTGCATCGCGAACCGCGCCGCCCTGTCGCGTCTCGCGGCGCCGACTCGGTGCCGCGTTCATGGTGTGACTCGGTCCATGCGGGCAGTGTAGATGAAAATCATAATCAGCTCCGCAATCGCGAGCGCGACTGCGGGCAGCTACAACGCGGCGACGAGCGCGTCGGCGGCCGTGTACGGGTCGGTTGTCCCGGCGACCACGGCCGCGGCCGACGTCTGCAGCGCGGTGGACGCGTGCACGTCGTTGAAGCGCGAGCGAACCTGCCCGAGCGCGATCGCCTCGATCTCGGCGGCGGCGCGCACGCGCCGGCGGCGCTCGAGATCGCCCGTCCGGACCAGCCATTCGTGATGTTTGTCGAGCGCGGCCAACACATCATCGATGCCCTCACCGCGCGCGGCCGAGGTCTTCACGATTGGCGGGCGCCAGGCCCCGGCCTCCGAGTGCCGTCCGCCGAGCGACTGCATGTAGCGCAGATCGCGGGCCACCTCGTCGGCGCCGTCGCGGTCGGCCTTATTGACGACGTAGACGTCGGCGATCTCGAGGATGCCGGCCTTGGTGGCCTGGATGCCGTCGCCGAGGCCCGGTGCGAGCAGCAGCACGGTGGTGTCCGCGAGCGACGACACCTCGAACTCGGCCTGGCCGACCCCGACCGTCTCGACGATGACGACGTCGTAGCCGGCGGCGTCCAGCACGCGCAGGGCCTGCGGCACGGCCGCGGACAGGCCGCCCAGATGGCCGCGGGACGCCATCGAGCGGATGAACACCCCGTCGTCCGTGGCGTGATCCTGCATCCGCACGCGATCGCCGAGCAGCGCGCCCCCCGAGAACGGCGACGAGGGATCGACCGCGAGCACGCCGACCCGGACGTCCTTGGCCCGCAACGCCGATACGACGGCGGCGGTCGACGTCGATTTTCCGACGCCCGGCGAGCCGGTCAGACCGACGACCTGGGCGCGCCCTGCGTGCGGCACGAGGTCGGCCGCGATCCGGCGCAGCGCGCCCGACTCGTTCTCGACCAGCGTGATCAGCCGCGCGACCGCCCGAACGTCACCGTCCCGCGCGGCCGCGACCAGCTCACCGACATCGGCGGGACGGCGGGAGTCGACAGCCACCGTCGCGGTCAGGCCGGGACGTGCAGCAGCAGGGCATCGCCCTGCCCGCCGCCGCCACACAGAGCGGCGGCCCCGATGCCGCCGCCGCGGCGCTTGAGCTCGTAGGCGAGCGTGAGGGCCAGGCGCGCCCCCGACATCCCGATCGGGTGGCCGAGCGCGATCGCGCCACCGTTGACGTTCACGATCTCGGGATCGACGCCGAGCTCCTTCATCGACTGCAGACCGACGGCCGCGAAGGCCTCGTTGATCTCGATCAGATCGAGATCGGCGACGGCCAGACCGCCCTTGCGCAGCGCCGCCTTGATGGCGTTGGCCGGCTGCGACTGCAGCGAGTTGTCCGGGCCGGCCACGTTGCCGTGAGCGCCGATCTCGGCCAACCAGGTCAGCCCGAGCTCCTCGGCCTTGACCTTGCTCATCACCACGACCGCGGCGGCGCCGTCGGAGATCTGCGATGCCGACCCGGCCGTGATCGTGCCGTCCTTCGCGAATGCCGGACGCAGCTTGCCGAGTCCCTCGACCGTCGTGTCGGGACGGACGCCCTCGTCCGTGCGGAATTCCAGCGCCTCCCCACCGCGCTGCGGAATGGCCACCGGAACGATCTCGTCGTCGAAGGCGCCATTCTTGATGGCGATTGCCGCACGCTGATGCGACCGAGCCGCGAACTCGTCCTGCTCGAACCGCCCGATGCCGAGCTGGGTGTTGAAGCGGTCGGTCGACTCGCCCATCGGGATGTTGTCGAAGATGTCGGTGAGCCCGTCGAACGCCATCGCGTCGAGCATCTCGATCGAGCCGTACTTGTAGCCGGCGCGCGACTTCGGCAACAGGTGCGGCGCGTTCGTCATCGACTCCTGGCCGCCCGCGACGATGATGTCGAACTCGCCGGCCCGGATGAGCTGGTCGGCCAGCGCGATCGCGTCGAGCCCGGACAGGCAGACCTTGTTGATCGTCAGGGCCGGGACGCTCAAGGGGATCCCGGCCTTCGACGGCCGCCTGGCGGGCCGGAATCTGGCCGGCGCCGGCGAGCAGGACCTGCCCCATGATCACGTATTCGACCTGTTCGGGAGCCACGCCCGAACGCTCGAGCGCGGCCTTGATCGCGATACCGCCGAGATCGGCGCCCGAGAAGTCCTTCAGCGAACCGAGCAGCCGACCCATCGGCGTGCGTGCCCCATTGACGATGACCGAGCCCATGACGTCTCCTCGACATTCGGTGGCGGCGGGTCAGACCAGGCCGCAATCACAGACCTTCACCTTAACCGGCCGCCTGCTCGCGCGATGTGAGTCAGGGCACGGACGGTTCGCCGTAAGCGTGTTCAGGGATCACCATGACCGACATGGTAAGCCTCTTCACCAAGGTCGATCACGTCGGCATCGCCGTGCCCGATCTGGACGCCGCAATCGCGTTCTACCGCGACACATTCGGCATCGTGAGCGTGCACGAGGAGACGAACGAGGAGCAGGGCGTCCGCGAAGCCATGCTGGTCGTCGGCGACGGCGCCACCCGCATTCAACTGCTGGCGCCGTTGACGCCGGCATCCACCATTGCGAAGTTCATCGACCGCAACGGCCCGGGCTGCAGCAGCTCGCCTACACCGTCGACGACCTCGACGCGGTCTCGGCGACGCTGCGCGAGCGGGGACTCCGGCTGCTGTACGACGAGCCCCGCCGCGGAACCGCCGGACAGCCGGGTCAACTTCGTGCATCCCAAGGACGCCGGCGGCGTGCTCCTCGAGCTGGTCGAACCGGCGCCGGAATGACGCGGCTCACGCTAGCCGGCCACGACAAGCTACTGACGGGTAACGTGCCCCCACCGGACACCGAATCGGAGACGATATGGACGAGCTTCGCACGCGATCCTCGCCGGCGACGGTCGCGTCGATCGGCGGTCTGGCGGTGCCCGATCACTACCGGGGCATCGTGGTCCGCGCCGACGAGGTCGACCTGTTCGCCGGGCTGGCCAGCCGGGACAAGGACCCGCGCCGAGCCTGCACGTCCAGGACGTTCCGACGCCCGAGCTCGGGCCCGGGCGAGGCGCTCGTCGCGGTGATGGCCAGCGCGATCAACTACAACACGGTGTGGACGTCGATCTTCGAGCCGGTGTCGACCTTCGGCTTCCTGAAGCGCTACGGGCGGACGTCCGAGCTGGCCCGCAAGCACGACCAGCCCTACCACGTCGTCGGCTCCGACCTCGCCGGCGTCGTCGCTCCGGGTCGGGGCCGGCGTGACGAAGTGGAAGCCCGGCGACGAGGTGGTCGCGCACTGCCTGTCGGTCGAGCTCGAGGACCCGCAGGGCCACGACGACACGATGATGGACCCGCAGCAGCGGATCTGGGGCTTCGAGACCAACTTCGGCGGCCTGGCCGAGCTCGCGCTGGTCAAGTCCAACCAGCTGATGCCCAAGCCCGCGCACCTCACCTGGGAGGAGGCGGCCGCGCCCGGCCTGGTCAACTCCACCGCGTACCGCCAGCTCGTCTCGCAGCACGGCGCCGACATGAAGCAGGGCGACGTCGTGCTCATCTGGGGCGCGTCCGGCGGCCTCGGCTCGCTACGCGACCCAGTTCGCCCTCAACGGCGGCGCCATCCCGGTCTGCGTCGTGTCCTCACCGGAGAAGGCCGAGATCTGCCGGCCGCATGGGCGCCGAGCTCGTGATCGACCGCAACGCCGAGGGCTACCAGTTCTGGAAGGACGACGAGCAGCAGCCGTCGGAGTGGAAGCGGTTCGGCGCGAAGATCCGCGAGCTCACCGGCGGCGACGACCCGGACATCGTCTTCGAGCACCCGGGACGCGAGACCTTCGGCGCCAGCGTCTTCGTCACCCGGCGCGGCGGCACCATCGTCACCTGCGCGTCGACCACCGGGCTATCTGGCACGAATACGACAATCGCTACCTCTGGATGACGCTCAAGCGGATCGTCGGCTCGCACTTCGCCAACTACCGCGAATCGCTGGGAGGCCAACCGGCTGATCGCCAAGGGCGCGATCCACCCGACCCTGTCACGGGTCTACCCGCTGGCCGAGACCGGGCAGGCGGCCTACGACGTGCACCGCAACCTGCACCAGGGCAAGGTCGGCGTGCTCTGCCTGGCCCCGAGCGAGGGCCTCGGCGTCCGCGACCAGGAGCTGCGCGCCCGCCACCTCGACGGCGATCAACCGCTTCCGGGACCGCTGACCCGCACCCCGACGTGAGGGCGGCAACACGCCTGGACTTGGGCACCTGCCGGACGAGTGGGACTATCAGAGCATGGTCGAGCCCGCCTCCGACGCACTGTCCATCTCAGCGACTCACCGCGCGGCTTCGACACGGCCATGCGCGGGTACGACCGGCGCCAGGTCGACGAGATGCTTGCCCGGCTCGACGAGGACCTGCGCGTCCGCCGCGGCCGAACGCGACTCGGCAGCCGCGCGCAGCGCCGATCTCGCCGCCCAGCTGGCCAGCGCACAGGCCCAGATCGAGTCCCTGCGCCGTCAGCTGCGAGCGGCGACGACGAGGTCGACGAGTTCAACGTCGACCCGGCCGTCCGGCAGATCCTCGATGCCGCGCAAGCCGATGCCCTCCGAGCGCGCGAGGAGGCCGACGCGTACGTCGCCCAGACACGCCGGGCCGCCGAGCAGGACGCCGAACGAACGAGAGCTGCCGCTCGGGCCGAGGCCGACCAGATCACCGACGCCGCCACCCGGCGCCACGTCGAGGCCGATGACGAGTTCCGCCGCCGGATCGCTGAGGCTGACCGCTACCGCGTCGAGGTCGTCGAGCGGGCGGCGCTCGACGTCGCGGCGGCCCGCCAGGAGGAAGAACTCCTGACGGCGCGCGCCGAGGACGAGCGCAACCGGCTGGCCGCGGTCGCGGCGGCCGAACGCGAACGGCTCGACACCGAGGCGCGACAGAAGATAATGACCGGACTCGAGGACTTCGAGATCATGCTGCGCGAGCGGCGAACGGCCGAGACGAAGCAGTCCTCCGACGAACGCGCGGCCGCCGTCGCCGAGGCGAACCGCATCGTCACCGAGGCGAAGAACGCGGCCGCGCAGACGATCGCCGAGGCGACCGCCCGGGTCACCGAGCTCAACGCGCATCGCGACCGCACCCATGACGATCTGACCGCGCTGCACGGACGGCTCGCGGCGGTCATCGCAACGACGGCTCCGCAGACCGCTACGGAGGCGGCTACGGAAGCTGCTGCGGAAGCGGCGAGCCAGCCGGACGCCGAATCCGGCGCCGATGGCGGCTGACGCGAGTACCCCGAGCCCGCCGGCAACCCGCGAGCCGCTGACGATTCCACCGTTCGTGCTCGGCTTCGGGGCCGCGGTCGGCGTCGGTATCACGTATCTGCTCTATCGCTCGATCGTCGAGGCCCAGGACGTCCTGGTGCTGCTGGGCGTATCGCTGTTCTTTGCGGTCGGGCTCGATCCGGTTGTGCGCGTGCTGCAACGACTCGGGATGCGGCGGTCGTTCGCGGTCACGGTGGTGTTCCTGGGCATCGCGGCGGTCGCGACGGGGTTCGGGTTCGCCGTCGTCCCGCCCCTGGTCGATCAGATCAACAGCTTCATCCACGGTCTGCCCGGCTATCTGACCGACCTCCAGAACAACAAGCGGATCCGTGATCTCGACAGTCACCTGCACCTGATCAACAAGGCCCAGCAGTACGTGAAATCCGGCGACCTGGTGAAGACGCTGGCCGGCAACGCCCTGTCGGCTGGGACGGCCGTCGCATCGACCGTGTTCGACGGGCTGACCGTCCTGATCCTGACCCTGTATTTCATGGCCTATCTCGACCACATCACCGGATTCGCCTACCGGCTGGTGCCACGCTCGCGCCGGAGCCGAGCCGAATCCGTCGGCGGCAAGATCACCCAGCAGCTCGGCGAGTACGTCGCCGGGAACCTGCTCATGGCTTTGGTCGCCGGGCTCATCAGCCTGCTGTGGCTGGCGTCGGTCGGAGCGCCGTTCCCGATCGCGCTCGCATTCGTGGTCGCCATGCTCGACGTCGTGCCACTGATCGGCGCGGCGGTGGCGGCGATCATCGTCACGACGATCGTGCTCATCTCGTCCACGCCGGCCGGCATCGCCACGATCATCTTCTTCGTCGTGTACCAGTTGATCGAGAACTACGTGTTCGTCCCGCGGATCTTCCGCAGCCGCGTCCAGATCAATCCCGCCGCCACGATCATCGGTGCGCTCGTCGGCGCCACCCTGCTCGGCGTGTTCGGCTTCCTGCTGTCGATTCCCCTGGTCGCGACGGCTGATCTGTTGATCCGCGAGGTCGTGATCCCCCGCCAGCGCAGTCGCTAGCCGGTACCAGTAGCCGGCCGCTCAGTACCGGGCCGCTCAGTACCGGGGTGCGTTCCGGCCTCGTTGGACGGTCGGGGCCCGCCGATCACGAGCCGCCCAGCACACCGCATGCCAGTGGCGACGATCCTCGGCGTCGGCATCGTGGGCCGGCCAGCAGACCAGGTGCGGCTGACCCGGCGCGATCTCCTGATCGCAACCCGGACACCGGTACGGCTTGCTCGCCGCTGTGCCCGCGACCGTCCGGACGGCGTAGTCGATCCCCCGCCAAGACTCCTGGCGCTGGCCCAGGTCGGACGACGGTGCCTGGTCTCGGGATTCGGGGAGCCGGCGGCGGTTCTGGCGGGGCATCGTTCCAGCGTAGGCAGTCCGGTCAGCTGTACTCGCGGAAGCCCTTCCCGGTCTTGCGGCCGAGCCGGCCGGCCGTCACCAGATGCTCGAGCAGCGGCGCCGGCGCGAAGCCCGGCTCGCGGAACTCGGCGTACAGCGTGCGCTCGATCGCGAGCGACACGTCGGTGCCGACACGTCGAGCAGCTCGAACGGACCCATCGGATAGCCGCAGCCGACCTTCATCGCGGCGTCGATGTCGTCGGCCGACGCGTAGTGGGCCTCGAGCATCTTGACCGCGTCGTTCAGGTACGGGAACAGCAGCGCGTTGACGATGAAGCCGGCGCGGTCGCCGCAGCGCACGGCGTGCTTTCCGACCGCCGCGCACGACCTCGAGCGCGGTCGCCTCGACGTCGGCAGCAGTCGCGACGGTGCGCACCACCTCGACCAGCCGCATCACCGACGGCCGGGTTGAAGAAGTGCAGCCCGATGACGTCGCGCGGGTCGACGCGTGGCCGCCGCGCACTCGATGACCGGCAGGCTCGAGGTCGTCGTGGCGCCAGGATCGTGCCGGGCGCGCAGATCTCGTCGAGGTTCGCGAACAGCGCCTGCTTGACGGCTAGATCCTCGACGACGGCCTCGACGACGAGGTCGACCGCGGCGAGGTCGTCGAGGCTGGTCGTGCCGTGCACCCGGCTCAGCGCGGCGTCCCGGTCGTGCGTCGGTGATCTTGCCGCGCTGCGACGCGCCTTCTCGAGTGAGCGCTCGAGCCCTTGCGCAGATCGCGCGGCGACCCTCGCCGCGGCGCGCCACGAGATCACTCGTAGCCGGCCTTGGCGAACACCTCGACGATGCCGGTGGCCATCGTCCCGGAGCCGACGACGCCGACCGTCTCGATCGGACGGGTCGCCGCCGCGGTCGGCGTCCGTCGACGGCGTGAGCGCGATCGGCGACGACCGTCGGAGAGTCCGGCGGCGTCGTAGGTGTAGAAACCCTGACCGCTCTTGCGACCGAGCAGCCCGGCCGTCACCATCTGCTTGCAGCATCGGCGCCGGGGCGTGCAGCCGGTCGCGCGTCTGCCGGTACATCGTGTCGAGGATCTCGTAGGACGTGTCGAGGCCGATCAGATCGAGCAGCGCGAGCGGGCCCATCGGCAGACCGCAGCCCAGCCGCATCGCGGCGTCGATGTCCTCGCGCGTCGCGTAGCGCGACTCGAACATCGCCGCCGCGTGGTTGAGGTAGCCGAACAGCAGTGCGTTGGCGATGAAGCCCGCCCGGTCGCCGATCGTCACGTCGGTCTTGCCGAGTTCGCCGCGCGAACGCCTCGACGTCGGCGACGACCTCGGGCTCGGTGACCACGGTGCGGACGATCTCGACGAGCTTCATGACCGGCGCCGGGTTGAAGAAGTGCAGGCCGACGACCTTGCCCGGGCGACCGGTGGCGACCGCGATCTCGGTGACCGACAGCGACGAGGTGTTGGTGGCCAGGATCGCGTCGGGCCGGCAGATCGCGTCGAGGCGCGGCGAAGACCGCGCGCTTGAGGTCGAGCACCTCGGGTACGGCCTCGATCACGAGATCGCAATCGGCGAGCGCGTCGAGTTCGGTGGCGAAGCTGACGCGGCCGAGGAGCGCCGTCGCGCTCATCGGGATGCAGCTTGCCCCGGGCGACGGCCCGATCGGTCGAATGGCCGAGGTGACCGCGGCCGCGCTCGAGCGCGATCTCGTTCGACTCGACGGCGACGACGTCGAAGCCGTTCCGGGCGACCACCTCGGCGATGCCGGCTCCCATGGTCCCGACGCCCACGATGCCGACTCGTTGGAATCTGCCTGGCATGCGTTGCCTCCATCGCGACCGGGGACGTTGCTGCAGAACGTCGACGGTTCAGAGCTTCGGGCTGCCCCAGCGAGCCTGGACGATCCGCTTGAGCGCCGGGACCGTTCGGGACCCTCGATCGAACGTAGTCACCTTCAGCAGCGCCGGGAAGCGCTGTTTGGTCACACCCCGCGGCCACGCGAACTCGCGCAGGCCGTCGGCGCCGTGGATGCGCCCGAACCCGGACGATCGCACGCCGCCGAACGGGATCGCCGGCACCATCGCGAAGGTGATCACCGAATTGATGCTCACCAGGCCGCACGACAACCGATCCGCGATCTCATCGCCGCGCTCGGCGCTGAACACCGCGGCACCCAGGCCGAAATCGTTGTCATTGACGCGGGCGATGGCGTCGTCCTCGTCCCGGACCCGGGTGATCGTGACCGTCGGACCGAATGTCTCCTCGCGGATCGCCGCGCTGGATTCGGGCACGTCGACGAGCACAACCGGCTGCACGAACGGAGCCTGAACGGATTCCGGGCCGCCGACGACCGCCCGCCCACCGCTCGCCAGCGCATCGCCGATGTGCCGACGGATGACATCGAGCTGGCCGGGCATGGTGATCGGCCCGTACTGGGCATCAGCCGAGTCGCCGGTGCGGATCGCGGCGGCCGCCGCCGTCACTCCGGCGACGAACTCGTCGTAGATCTCATCGACGGCATAGATCCGTTCGACTCCCGCGCAGGTCTGGCCGCCGTT
This sequence comes from uncultured Actinomycetes bacterium, assembly GCA_963737785.1. Classification (GTDB taxonomy): domain Bacteria; phylum Actinomycetota; class Actinomycetes; order Mycobacteriales; family Jatrophihabitantaceae; genus CAVTTS01. Next base: position 50,135 of record CAVTTS010000004.1, on the reverse strand, counting down.
CGACAGGGCTCCCCAGACGGCGCCGTCGATCGCGGCGGCCAGGTCGGCATCGGCGGCGACGATGAGCGCGTCCTTGCCACCGCATTCGATGACGACCGGAGTCAGCGTTTCGGCGCAGGTCGCCATCACCTTCTTGCCGGTCGCGGTCGATCCGGTGAACGCCAGTTTGTCGACGCGGGCGCGGCACAGCGCCTGCCCGGTCTCGGCCCGGCCGGTGATCACCTGGAACACCGGTTGTTCGGGGACGACCTCGGCGAAGCGGTCGCCAGCCACGTCCCGATCGCCGGCGTGTATTCGCTGGGCTTGAACACCACGGCATTGCCGGCCGCGAGTGCATACGAAATCGATCCCATCGGGGTATGGACGGGATAGTTCCACGGACCCAGGACACCGACGACGCCGAACGGCACGTACTCGACGGACGCCGTGTGGTTCATCGCCAGCAATCCGGCCGAGACCCGGCGTTTGCCCAGCACCTTCGGCGCGTGCGCGCTCGCCCAGTCGAGATGCTCGATCGCGATCGAGATCTCGCCGATCGCGTCGTCGAGGGTCTTCCCGTTCTCGCGATGGACGAGCGCGGCCAGCTCGTCGATGCGCCGGGCCAGCAGGCTGCGCCAGGCTTTCAGTCGCGCGCGCCGTCCGTCGAACTCGAGCCCGGCCCACCAAGCGGCCGCCGGACGTGCCCTCTCGACGACCGACCGCACGCGGTCGTCATCATCGATCGTGAAGGACGCTACGACCGCACCGCTGACCGGATCCAGCGAGTCGAACGTGGCCGTCGTCGTCATCGCCCCACCCTACGGGCGAGTTCGCCCGGCGGCGCCTTCGTCATCCCGCCAAACTCTTTCGGGGATCCGCTGCCTTCGTGACGGTGGTCCGGGTCCAGTCGGGGGCTTGTTCGGCGTGGTTGCACGGGTCGCGGCCAATCGGGGACGAGTCACCCGACGAGCTCGCGCCCATTGGGTCAGTGAGTCAGCGCCGTGAGCACGATCGGTCCGTCCGCGGTGACCGCGATGGTGTGTTCGAAGTGGGCCCCGCGTGACCCGTCAGCGCTACGCAGGGTCCACCCGTCATCGTCGACGCGATAGGCGTCCAGACCGCCGGCGAGGAACCACGGTTCGATAGCGATGGTGAGGCCGGGCTGCAACCGCAATCCGCGGCCCGCGTGGCCGTCGTTGGGGACGTGCGGGCTCTCATGCATCGTCCGGCCGATGCCGTGCCCACCGAAGTCGGTGTGCAGGCCGAGCCCGGCGCGCGGGCGACCTGGCCGATGGCGGCCGAGATGTCCCCGAGGCGACCTCCGGGCCGGGCGGCCGCGATGCCGACCTCCAGCGCGCGACGGGTGTGGTCGATCAGATGGGCATCGGTCGAGCTGGCCAGACCGATGCAGAACGAGGTCGCGGCGTCGCCCGTCCAACCGTCGAGGGTCGCGCCGCAGTCGACGCTGAGCAGATCGCCCGCCCGCAACCGGTACGCGGTCGGAAGCCCGTGCAACACGGCATCGTTCACCGACAGGCACACGACGCCCGGGAACGGGCTACCGCCGAACGACGGGTGGTAGCCCAGGAACGGCGAGGTCGCCCCGTTCTCGGCCAGGACCTGGCGGGCGACCTGGTCGAGCGCGTCGAGCCGGATCCCTTCGTCGGCCGCGGCTTCGACGGCGGCGAGCGCACGCGCGACGACACTTCCGGCAGCCGCCATCGCCTCGATCTCACTAGGGGTCTTGAGTTCGACCATGTTGCGCTCCGTGAGTAGACAGACGTGAGTAGACGAACGTGACCGGGTCGGCCAGGTATAACTATCCCGGTATTATTATCACGGTCATGGTGCGACCGATGCTCACGGCGGCGGAACGCGAACGCGGCCGACGACTCGGCATCGTGCTGCGCGAGTCGCGCGGGCCGCGCAGCATGGCTGAGGTGGCCGCCGCGGCCGGGATTCCCGTCGAGACGCTGCGCAAGATCGAGACCGGACGGGTGCCGACTCCGGCGTTCTTCACGATCGCCGCGATCGCCGCCATTCTCGACCTCCGGCTCGGCGACCTCATCGCACTCACGCAGCCGCCCGCCGCGCGGCGCGACCAGGCGATCGCCTAACCCTCTCCCGACGAGGGGGAAACGATCAGAACAGCCGCTCGTCCTGGTCGTCGATGCCGCGCAGCGCGTCGTAGTCCAGGACCAGGCAGCGCGATGCCGCGGTCCTCGGCCAGCGTCCGCGCCTGCGGCTTGATCTCCTGCGCGGCGAACACCCCCCGCACCGGCGCGAGCAGCGGGTCGCGGTTGAGCAGCTCGAGGTAGCGGGTCAGCTGCTCGACGCCGTCGATCTCGCCGCGGCGCTTGATCTCGACCGCCACGCGCGACGCCGGCGGGTCGCGGGCCAGGATGTCGACCGGCCCGATCGCGGTCGGGTACTCCCGGCGCACCAGCCGGTAGCCCGCGCCCAAGCGTCTGGATGTGCTCGGCCAGCAGCTCCTGCAGGTGCGCCTCGACGCCGTCCTTGACCAGCCCGGGATCGACGCCGAGCTCGTGCGAGGAGTCGTGCAGCACCTCCTCGATCGTGATGACCAGCTGCTCGCCGGCCTTGTTGGTCACCGTCCAGCGTGCCGTCGCCTGCTCGCGCGAGCGTGCACGGCGGGCTCATCCAGTTCAGCGGCTTGTACGAGCCGCCGTCGGCGTGCACGAGCACCGACCCGTCGGCCTTGACCATCAGCAGCCGGGTCGCCATCGGCAGGTGGGCGGTCAGCCGGCCGACGTAGTCGACGCTGCAACGGGCAATCACCAGGCGCACGAGGGCAGGCGTACGCTGACCCGAGCGCAGCAGCCCAGTCCGGGCCTCGTCGATCGCGTCGACGACCTCGCCGAGCACGTCGGTGATCGCGAAGTCCTTGGGCGTGAACACCCGCGCGACCCCGGCCGCCAGCAGGATCGCCGCGTCGGCGCTCGGGAATGATCCCGCCGACGACGACCGGCACGTCGCCCAGGCCGGCCGCGCGCAGCCCGTCCAGCACCTCGGGCACCACCGACAGGTGCGAGCCCGACAGCACCGACAGGCCGACGACGTCGACGTCCTCCTCGACCGCGGCGGCCACGATCTGCGCCGGCGTCAGCCGGATGCCGGAGTAGACGACCTCGAAGCCGGCGTCGCGGGCCCGCACCGCGATCTGCTCGGCGCCGTTGGAGTGCCCGTCCAGGCCGGGCTTGCCGACCAGGAACTTCAGCGGCCGGCCCAGCTCGCTCGCCGACCGCGCGCACCCGCGCCTGCACCGCGGCCGAGGCCGGCCTCGGCGACCCGCCGCTCGCGCCGGCGACCCCGGTCGGCGCGCGGTACTCGCCGAACACCTCGCGCAGCACGCCGGCCCACTCGCCGATCGTCACGCCGGCCCGGGCGCACGCCAGCGACGCCGGCATCAGGTTCGCGTCGGTCTTCGGCGAGCGTCGCGCAGCTCGGCCAGCGCGCCGTCGACGGCCGCCGCGTCGCGATCGGCCCGCCAGCGTCCGCGATCGCCGCGATCGGCGCGCCGCCTCGACCGCCGGGATCGACGGTCAGGATGCCGCCGTCGACGCCCGCGACCAGCGGGTTCGGCTCGGTCTCGGTGAACTTGTTCAGCCCGACGACGACGTCCTCGCCGGACTCCATCCGCCGCCGCGCGCTCGGCCAGCGAGGAGACCAGCGCCGACTTCAGGTAGCCGGACTCGACCGCGGCCACCGCGCCGCCCAGCTCGAGCACGCGGTCGATCTCGGCCCGCGCGCCGGCGGCGATCTCGGCCACCTTGGCCTCGACGACCGTCGAGCCCTCGAACAGGTCGTCGTACTCGAGCAGGTCGGACTCGAAGGCGAGCACCTGCTGCATCCGCAGCGACCACTGCTGGTCCCACGGCCGCGGCAGGCCGAGCGCCTCGTTCCAGGCCGGCAGCTGCACCGCGCGGGCGCGGGCGTCGCGCGACAGCGTGACCGCCAGCATCTCGAGCAGGATCCGGTAGACGTTGTTCTCCGGCTGGGCCTCGGTCAGCCCCAGCGAGTTGACCTGCACGCCGTAGCGGAACCGGCGCTGCTTGCGCGTCGGTGACGCCGTAGCGCTCGCAGCGTGATCTCGTCCCAGAGCTGGCCGAAGGCGCGCATCTTGCACATCTCCTCGATGAACCGCACGCCGGCGTTGACGAAGAACGAGATCCGCGCGACGACCTCGCCGAACTGCTCCGGCGGCACCTGGCCGCTGTCGCGCACCGCGTCCAGCACCGCGATCGCCGTGCACAGCGCGAAGGCGACCTCCTGCACCGGCGTCGCGCCGGCCTCCTGCAGGTGGTAGCTGCAGACGTTGATCGGGTTCCACTCGGGGCACCTCGGTGACGGTGTACGCGATCATGTCGGTGATCAGGCGCAGCGACGGCGCCGGGCGGGAAGACGTACGTCCCGCGCGACAGGTACTCCTTGATGATGTCGTTCTGGGTCGTGCCGGTCAGTGCGGCCCGAGCCGGCGGCGGGTCCGCGCCGGCCGCGGCCGCCTGCTCCTCGGCGACGGTCAGGTACAGCGCGAGCAGGTACATCGCGGGCGCGTTGATCGTCATCGAGGTGTTCATCGCGTCGAGCGGAATGCCGTCGAACAGCGCGCGCAGGTCGCCGACGTGCGAGATCGGCACGCCGACCTTGCCGACCTCGCCGCGGGCGAGCTCGGCGTCGGGGTCGTAGCCGGTCTGGGTCGGCAGGTCGAAGGCCACCGACAGGCCCGGTCTGGCCCTTGGCCAGGTTGCGCCGGTACAGCGCGTTGGACTCCGCGCGGCGAGGAGTGCCCGGCGTAGGTGCGCATCAGCCACGGCCGGTCGCGCTGATCGTCGTCCGGGAACGGCATCGGGTCACCTCCTCGCGGTCGGCGCCTCGGAGTCGAGTCTAGGAAGCATGGCTTACCCGCCGGTAACAATGTGGCCGACTTCGCAGCCGCATGGCGAGATCTGGCAGGCTGGACGGCGTGACGGACGAGCGCGAGAACCTGACCTGGGCACTGTTCGGCACGCGCCTGCCGCGAGCTGGCGACGACGATCGCCGACGACGGCTTCCGACCCGACCTGATCCTGGCCATCGCCCGCGGCGGCCTGTTCGCGGCCGGCGCGCTCGGCTACGCGCTGGACGTGAAGAACCTGCACGTGATGAACGTCGAGTTCTACACCGGCGTCGACCAACGCCTGGACATGCCGGTGATGCTGCCGCCCGGTGCCGCAGCCGGTCGACCTGTCCGGCGCGCGGGTCCTGATCGCCGACGACGTGGCCGACACCGGCGCGACGCTGCAGCTGGTCAAGGACTTCTGCGCCACTGCACGTCGCCGAGGTCCGCTGCGCGGTGATCTATGAGAAGCCGCGCTCGATCGTGCAGTGCGAGTACGTCTGGAAGCGCACCGACCGCTGGATCAACTTCCCGTGGTCGGTCGACCCGCCGGTCGTGTCCGGTCGGGCGAGCAAGGACGCCTAGCGCTCGGTGGACATCAACCACTACGTGTTCCGGGCGACCTGGCACCTCGACGGCGATGCCGATCGCGTCTACCAGGCCCTGTCCGATGTGCCGAGCTATCCGCGGTGGTGGCCGCAGGTCCGCGCCGCGCGGTGGCTCGACGAGACGTCCGGCGAACTCACGTGCCGCAGCACCCTGCCGTACGACCTGATGATGGTCGCCGAGCGGCTCATCGAGGACCCGGACGGACGGGTGCTGCGCGTGCGGTTGACCGGCGACCTGGTCGGCTGGAGCCAGTGGCGCATCGACGCCGACGCGACGGCGCACTTCGACCAGGACGTCGTGGTCAGCAAGGGGCTCGTGCGGGCCGCCGGCCTGCTCGCGCGACCGATCCTGAAGCTCAACCACGCCGCAATGATGGCCGGCGGCGAGCGTGGACTGCGGGCTTACCTGAATGCCTGACGGTTCGTCCGCCACCAGCGCGTCCGAGGGAGCAGACTGGTCGACGTGGGCGACGACCTGTCAGCGATGATTATCGCGCTGGTGGCGTGCGGCGGACTCGGCCTGATCATGCGCTGGGTCTTCCGGCCCTCGCACCGCAGTGCCGGCATGCCTCTGGTGGACGCGAGCGATTCCGCCGAACTCGGACTGCTCGAGGTCGTGGCGACCGGCCTCCCCCGGCCGGCGGCGATGGAGATCCGCGCGACGCTCGGGCGACGCCGGCATCCGCTCGTCCATGTCGCGCCGCCGCGACGGCGAACTCGACGTGCTGGTGTTTCGCGACCGACCTCGATCGGGCGCGGGCTCTGCTGCGTTGAGCCCGGCCGGTCAGCCGCCGAAGGCGGTCGGACTCGGCCCGCTCGATCTGGGCGCCGAGGCCGCGCAACTGCTCCTCGAGCCGCACGTAGCCGCGGTCGATGTGGTGCACCTCGGCCACCTCGGTGACCCCGTCGGCCACCAGTCCGGCGATCACCAGCCCGACGCCGGCCCGGATGTCGGTGGCCCGCACCGGCGCACCGGACAGCCGCGGCTTGCCGCGCACGACGGCGTGGTGGCCGTCGGTGCGCACGTCGGCGCCCATCCGCGCGATCTCGTCGCAGAACATGAACCGGGCCTCGAACAGGTTCTCGGTGATCATCGCTGTGCCGTCGGCGACGGACAGCATGGCGATGGCCGCCGGCTGCAGGTCGGTCGGCAGGCCCGGATAGGGCAGCGTGACGACGTCGAAGCTGCGCGGCCGTTCGACCATCCGCACGCCGGAAGCCGTCCGCGCGGACCTCGATACGTCGGCACCCGGCGCGGACCAGCTTGTCCAGCGCGATCTCGAGGTGGCCGGCATTGGCGCCCCGGACCGTGACGTCACCACAGGTCGCGGCGGCGGCGAACGCCCAGGTTCCGGCGACGATGCGGTCGGCGACGGCGGTGTGCGTCGTCGGATGCAGCCCGTCGACGCCCTCGATCTCGAGCGTGGACGAGCCGATGCCGCCGATCTGCGCGCCCATCGACACGAGCATGTGCGCACAGATCGACGATCTCGGGCTCGCGGGCGGCGTTGTCGATCACCGTCGTGCCCTTGGCCAGGACGGCCGCGGTCAGGATGTTCTCGGTGGCGCCGACGCTCGGGAAGTCCAGCCAGATCTGGCGCACCGTGCAGCGCCGGCGGCCTCGGCGAGGATGTAGCCGTGCTCGGTGGGATCTCGGCGCCCATCCGCTGCAGCCCGGCGAAGTGCATGTCCAGCGGTCGTGATCCGATCGCGTCGCCGCCGGGCAGCGCCACCTCGGCCCGCCGGTCCGGGCCGAGCAGCGGGCCGAGCAGGTTGATCGAGCCGCGGATCTTGCGCACCAGCTCGTAGGGCGCCTCGGACGGCGGCTCGCTCGGGCACGCTGATCGCGGACGCTGTCGGTCGATCGCCGTCGCTGACCTCGACGACGTCGCAGCCCAGCCGCTCGAGCAGCTCGTGCATGATCGAGACGTCCGAGATCGCCGGCAGGTTGCTCGATCGTCGTCTCCCCGGGCGCCAGCAGCGCCGCCGCCATCAGCTTCAGCACGCTGTTCTTGGCTCCGACGACGGCAACCTCGCCGGCCAGCCGAGCTCCGCCGGTCACCTGAGCACCTGCACCGCGTCAGGCTAGCTGCTCACATTCGGATGATCCGCCGCCGCCACCGGCTAGCCTCAGGTTCATGGCCGTGCACCTGACGCGTATCTACACCAAGACCGGCGACGGCGGGACGACGGCGCTCGGCGACCTGACCCGCGTGCGCAAGACCGACCCGCGGGTCGGCGCGTACGCCGCCTGCGACGAGACCAACGCCTCGATCGGCGTCGCCCTCGCGCTCGGTGGTCTGGACGAGCGGATCGCGGTGGTGCTGCGGCGGGTGCAGAACGACCTGTTCGACCTCGGCGCCGATCTCTGCACCCCGATCGACCCGGACCCGGCCTACCCGCCGCTGCGCATCACCGACCGCATACGTCGAACGGCTCGAGGGTTGGTGCGACGAGTTCAACGCCGAGCTGGCCAAGCTCGACAGCTTCATCCTGCCCGGCGGGACGCCTGGCGCCGCGCTGCTGCATCAGGCCCGCACGATCAGCCGGCGCGCCGAACGCGAGGGTTGGGCGCTGTTCGAGGCCGACGGCGAGCGCACCAACCGCGAGGCGCTGCTCTACCTCAACCGGCTGTCGGACCTGCTGTTCATCCTGGCCCGCATCGCGAACCCGGCCGGCGACGTGATATGGACGCCCGGCGGCTGACTCGCCGCATCGCCGAGAAGACGCTCGCTAGAAGCGCGGCGCGGAAGCCTCGAGCCACGAGACGAAGCCGGTGTACGCGCTGTCGCTGAGCCCGAGCGTGACCGTGCCGATCGAATCGGTGCACCGCACGATCACGGCCCCGGGTGGCAGCGCCGCGAGGTCATCCGGCGACGCGAGTCGCCGCTCGACAACCTGCACCTCGTCCCGACGCAGCGACCGCGACGGGCGGGTTCCGATGCCCATCGCCCGGAACCACTGCAATTCGTCGCCGGCGAAGCGGCCGACACCGTAGAGCCAACGATTCGTGCGCCCGAGCATGGCCAGCGGGATCCCGCCGGAACTGCGCAGCATGTAGCGCTGACGGGCGATGACGAGCGTGAACAGCACGATCACGAGCACGATGGCGGCGAAACCGATCAGGTCGAGAATCCGCATCGCTACAACCGCTCAGATCAAGCGGTTTCGCCGGCAGCTCGCAGGCGCGACATCGCCCGGGCGAGGGCGGCCTGGCCGTCCGCATCCTGCTGCGCCTCGGCGCGCGCCTTGGCCTCGCGGGCCCGTCCGACATCGATCTGATCGGCGAACTCGGCGGTCTCGGCGAGCACCGAGACGCCGTCTTCGCGTACGGAGAGGAAGCCGCCGTGGACGGCCGCCCGCAGCTCGGGCTCGTCCTCACGCCGGATCCGGACGATCCAGCCGGGCGCGAGCGCACCGAGCAGCAGCGAGTGCCCGGGCAGGATGCCGATCTCGCCCTCGGTCGTGCGCGCGAACACCGCGGTGGCCTCGCCGGACCACAGTCGCTGCTCGACCGAGACGAGCTCGACGTGCATCGTGGCCATGACTCAGGCCTCCACTCGGCTAGGCACTCGATCAGGCATTACGCAGCTCGTGCGCCTTGCGCTCGAGGTCCTCGAGCCCACCGCACATGAAGAAGGCCTGCTCCGGGTACTCGTCGAAGTCACCGTCGGCGAGGCGCTTGAACGCGTCGATCGTCTCTTCGACCGGAACGAACGAACCCGGGATGCCGGTGAACTGCTCGGCCACGAACGTGTTCTGCGACAGGAACCGCTCGATGCGCCGGGCCCGGCCGACGATGATCTTGTCCTCTTCGGACAGCTCGTCGATACCGAGGATGGCGATGATGTCCTGGAGCTCCTTGTAACGCTGCAGGATCTGCTTCGTGCGGTTCGCGACGTCGTAGTGCTGCTGGCCGATGTACTGCGCGTCCAGGATGCGCGACGTCGAGTCGAGCGGGTCGACCGCCGGGTAGATGCCCTTTTCGGACACCGGCCGCGACAGCGTGGTCGTCGCGTCGAGGTGGGCGAACGTGGTGTGCGGCGCCGGGTCGGTGATGTCGTCGGCGGGAACGTAGATCGCCTGCATCGAGGTGATCGAGTGGCCCCGGGTGGACGTGATCCGCTCCTGCAGCTGACCCATCTCGTCGGCCAGCGTGGGCTGGTAACCCACGGCGGACGGCATGCGGCCGAGCAGCGTCGACACCTCGGAGCCGGCCTGCGTGAACCGGAAGATGTTGTCGATGAACAGCAGCACGTCCTGGCCCTGCACGTCGCGGAAGTACTCGGCCATCGTCAGGGCCGAGAGCGCGACGCGCAGGCGCGTGCCCGGCGGCTCGTCCATCTGGCCGAAGACGAGCGCGGTCTTCTCGATGACGCCCGACTCGGTCATTTCCGCGATCAGGTCGTTGCCCTCACGGGTGCGCTCGCCGACCCCGGCGAACACCGACACACCACCGAAGTTCTCGGCGACGCGGTAGATCATCTCCTGGATCAGGACCGTCTTGCCGACGCCGGCTCCACCGAACAGGCCGATCTTGCCGCCGACCACGTACGGCGTGAGCAGGTCGATGACCTTGATCCCGGTCCAGAACGGCTCGGTCTTGCTCTCGAGCTGGTCGAACGGCGGGGGCTCACGGTGGATCGACCACCGCGTCTGGATGTCGAGGTCCTCTTCCGTCACGTCCAGCGGGACACCGAGGGCGTTGAACACGTGGCCCTTCGTGACGTCGCCAACGGGGACGGTGATGGGCGAACCGGTGTCGGCCACCTCGGCGCCACGGACCAGTCCGTCGGTGGGCTGCAACGCGATCGCCCGGACCATGTTGTCGCCGACGTGCTGCGACACCTCGAGGGTCAGGGTCTTCGACAGCTCACCGAGTTCGATCTCGGTGGTGAGCGCGTTGTTGAGCGCGGGCATCGAGTCGCGCCCGAACTCGATATCGACGACCGGCCCGATGACCCGCACGACGCGGCCGGTGCCTCCGGGAGTGGACGTGGCGCTCGCCTCGGCCTCGAACAAAGTGGTCATCAGTCGTCACTTCCTACTGACGCGAGAGCGTCGGCACCGCCGACGATCTCGCTGATTTCTTGGGTGATCTCGGCCTGGCGAGCCTGGTTCGCCAAGCGGGTGAACGTCTTGATCAGTTCGCCGGCGTTGTCGCTCGCCGACTTCATCGCCCGACGGCGGGCCGCCGACTCCGACGCCGCCGATTCGAGCAGCGCCGAGAAGATCCGGGCGCTGATGTAACGCGGCAGCAGCGCGTCGAGCAGGAGCACCGGTTCGGGCTCGAACTCGTACATCGCCTGCGGGCCGTCCTTCTTCTCGCCGTCGTCATCGCCGATGACCTCGTCGACGCGAACCGGCGAGACCTGCGAGACGGTCGGCGTCTGGGTCACCATGGACACGAAGCGGGTGTAGACGACGTGCAGCTCGTCGATGCCGGGCGCGCCGTCGTACTCCCCCGCGCTCGTCGCCTTGAGGGCGCCGACCAGCGCCTCAGCGGCCGGCCGGACGTGATCGAACGTCGGCTGCTCCGAGAATCCCGTCCAGCTGCCGCCGAGTTCGATCCGGCGGAAGCGGTAGAAACCGACGCCCTTGCGACCGATGACGTAGCGCACCGGCTCCTTGCCCTCGGACTCGAGCTGCTTGGCCAGCTCGTTGGCCGCCTTGATCGCGTTGGCGCTGTAGCCGCCGGCCAGGCCGCGGTCACTCGTGATCACGAGGATGCCGGCCCGGCGCGGGTTGTCGACCCCGGTCAGCATCGGATGGTCGACCGTGGCGTTCTTGCCCAGTGCCGCGAGCGCGCGAGTCAACTCGTCGGCATAGGGACGGGCAGCATTCATCCGCGCCTGCGCCTTGACGATGCGCGACGCGGCGATGAGCTCCATCGCCTTGGTGATCTTCCTGGTCGACTGCACCGAACGAATTCGGCGGCGGTAGACGCGAAGTTGCGCTCCCACGAACTGTCTCCGCTACTCGGCGCTGCTCGAAGGCTGGAATTGCTTCTTGAACTCGTCGAGCAGCGACTGCATGTGCTGCACCGTGTCGTCCTCGAGCTTCGGCGTCGTGGCCAGCGTGTCGAACAGCTCCGGCGCCTGGTGCGAGACGAACTCGAGGAAGTCACCTTCGAAGCGGCGGACGTCAGCGACCGGGAGGTCGTCCAGGCCGCCGGTCGTGCCAACCCAGATCGACAGCGTCTCGCGGCCCACCGGGAACGGGGACGAGGCCGGCTGCTTGAGCAGCTCGACCAGGCGGGCGCCACGAGCGAGCTGCTGCTGGCTGGCCCGGTCGAGGTCGGAACCGAAGGCGGCGAACGCCTCGAGCTCGCGGTACTGGGCCAGGTCGACGCGCAGGCGGCCGGCGACGGCGCGCATGGCCTTCGGCTGGGCCGCGCCACCGACGCGCGACACCGAGATGCCGACGTTCACCGCGGGACGGACGCCCGCGTTGAACAGGTCGGTCTCGAGGAAGCACTGACCGTCGGTGATGGAGATGACGTTCGTCGGGATGTAGGCCGACACGTCGTTGCCCTTGGTCTCGATGACCGGCAGACCCGTCATCGAACCGCCGCCCAGCTCGTCGGACAGCTTGGCGCACCGCTCGAGCAGCCGGGAGTGCAGGTAGAACACGTCGCCCGGGTAGGCCTCGCGACCCGGCGGGCGACGCAGCAGCAGCGACACGGCGCGGTAGGCCTCGGCCTGCTTCGTGAGGTCGTCGAACACGATCAGGACGTGCTTGCCGGCGTACATCCAGTGCTGGCCGATGGCCGAGCCGGTGTAGGGCGCGAGGTACTTGAAGCCGGCCGAGTCGGACGCGGGCGCCGCGACGATCGTCGTGTATTCGAGCGCACCGGCCTCTTCGAGAGTGTTGCGGGCCGCCGCGATCGTCGAGCCCTTCTGGCCGATCGCGACGTAGATGCAGCGGACCTGCTGCTTCGGGTCGCCGGTCTTCCAGTTGTCGCGCTGGTTGATGATCGCGTCGAGGCAGACGGTGGTCTTGCCGGTCTGGCGGTCGCCGATGATCAGCTGGCGCTGGCCGCGGCCGATCGCCGTCATCGAGTCGATGGCCTTGATGCCCGTGAGCAGCGGCTCGCGGACCTCCTTGCGCTGGACGACCGTGGGCGCCTGCAACTCGAGCGCGCGGCGCCCTTCCGACGCGACCTCGCCGAGGCCGTCGATCGGGTCACCGAGCGGGTTGACGACGCGACCGAGGTAGCCGTCGCCGACCGGCACCGACAGGATCTCGCCGGTGCGCTTGACGGCCTGGCCCTCTTCGATCCGGGACGCGTCACCGAGGATGACGACACCGATGTCGCGGACGTCCAGGTTCAACGCGATGCCGAGCGTGCCGCCCTCGAACTCGAGCAGTTCGTTGGTCATGGCGCTCGGCAGGCCCTCGACGCGGGCGATACCGTCACCGGTCTCGGCGACCGTGCCCACCTCTTCGCGCGAGGCTTCCGGGGAGTAGGACGATACGTAGCTCTCGATTGCGCTACGGACCTCGTCCGCGGAGATCGTCAGCTCTGCCATGTCAACTGGTTCCTCTGTCCTGAACGGGTGGTCGGTAGACCTGAGCGGGTGGTCTGGAAGCGGATCACGATGCGAGGGCCGCGCGCGCGGCCGCGAGGTAGGACGAGATGCTGCCGTCGATGACCTCGTCGCCGACGCGAATCACCAACCCGCCGCGGATCGACGGGTCGACGGCCGTGCGAACGCTCATCGGGCGTCCGTAGATCTCGAGCAGCGCGGCGCCGATGCGCGCCTGCTGGGCATCGGTGAGTTCGACCGCGGAGATGACCCGGGCGACCGAGCGGTGCTGGCGCGCCGCGGCGGCGTCGACCAGGTCGTCGATCGCGAACACCACGCTGCGCTTGCGCTGGCTGGTCACGGCGTGTTCGAGCAGCGACTGCGTGATCGGGTGCACCTTGCCGGCGAGCAGCTGGGTCAGGAGTCCGATCCGGCGGTCGGCGTCGACGCTCTGTTCGTCGAGCAGGGATACGAGCTCGCCCTCGGCTTCGAGGATCCGCTCGAAGCGGAAGATCTCGTCCTCGACCTCGTCGAGGACTCCGGCCTGTTCGGCGGCGGCGAACAGCGTGTCGTTCGCGACGAGCTCGAGCGAGTCGGCGAGGTCCCACGGTGACGACCAGCGCTGGCTGGCTGCGGCCTGCGCGATCTCGAGGGTCCGGGCGCCGACGTGCGGCCCGAGCAGGTTGCTGATGAGCCCGGCCCGGGCCTGCGCACTGCTGGCCGGGTCGCCGAGCGTGCGGCGCAGCCCCGGTTGATTCACCAGCAGGTTCGCGACCGAGTAGAGCTCGCCGGCCAATGACAGCTGGGCATCGGCGCTCGCACCGGTCGACGACTCGACCTGCTCGCGCAACGTGGCCAGCGCCTGCCGGCTTGCCGAACGCATCATGCGCCGGAGCCGGCCGGGTCTCGCCGCTCCAGGTCGGCCAGGAACGCATCGACCGTGGCGCTGACCTGCGCGTCGTCGGACAGCCGCTGGTTCATGATCTTCTCGGACAGCTCGACCGCGAGCGTGCCGATCTCACCACGCAGCTCGCGCACGATCGCGCCCCGCTGGGTGTTCAGCTGCTCCTCGCCGCGGGCGACGATGCGGGCCGACTCCTCCTGGGCCTGCGCCTTGAGCTCCTCGACGGTCCGCTGCGCCTCGGCCCGGGCACCCTCACGGATGCGAGCGGCCTCGGTGCGGGCCTCGGTGAGCGCCTCCTGGTAGCGCTTCTGCGCCTCCGCGAGCTGCGACTTGGCCTCGGCACTGTCCTCGACCTGCTGCTTCACCATCGCCTGGCGGGCCGTCAGCGCGGTCTGCAGCGGCGGCATCACGTACTTCGCGATGATCGCCAGGATCAGCAGGAACGCGATGAACTCGACGATGAACGTCGCGTTGGGGACGAGGAAGTTGCTCGACGCAACGACGTGCGACTGGCTCATGGTTCAGGTCCCTATCGGACTTACTTGCTCGAGAGGACGAAGACGAAGAGGACGGCGAAGGCCAGGTTGATGAAGTACGCCGCCTCGACCAGACCGACGGTCAGGAAGAACAGCGTCTGCAGCTGACCCTGTGCCTCGGGCTGGCGCGAGACGCCCTGGATCAGCGAGCTGCCGGCCAGGCCGTCACCGATGCCGGCACCGATGGCACCGCCGCCGAGGGCCAGACCACCACCGACGAGACCGCCGGCGGTTTCGATTGCCTGTTCGAGCGTGTTAGCCATTTCTCCTCAATTCCCTGGGACTGTGATGTACGGAAAGTATTGGTGGTTCATGGGCAGTGCGTGGTCACGAGCGAACGGTGCGCGTCGATCAGTGGTGCGCCCCCTCTTCGACGGGCTTGATCGAGCTCAGGTAAAGGACGGTCAGCAGACCGAAGATGAAGGCCTGGATCAGCCCGATGAACATGTCGAAGAGCTTCCAGAGGATCGTCGGCGCCCACAGGATGTACGCGGGCAGCGCCGCGATGAGCGCCACCATGATTGTCCCGGCGAAGATGTTGCCGAAGAGTCGCAGTGCGAGCGTCACCGGCTTGATGACCTCTTCAAGGATGTTCAGCGGGATCAGGACGCGTGGCTTGCGGAACAGGTGTCCGTAGTAGCCGCGCACACCGCGCTTACGGATGCCCTGGACGTGCATCGTCCCGATCACGATGAGCGCCAGCGCGTACGTCAGGTTGACGTCGGACGCGGGCGGCGGCGCGTACTCCGGATGATTGCCGGTCGGAATGATCGAGATCCAGTTGGCGATCAGGATGAACAGGAACAGGGCCATCGCGAACGGCACGACCCACGGCGCGGTGGCGATTCCCATCGATCCCTCGACCTGGGCCTCGACCTGCTCGGTCACGGTCTCGAACGCGAGTTGCAGCTTGGTGGGCTTCTCGACGCTGACGTTGCGGCGGATCAGGAACCCGATCAGCACGATGATGAGGCCGGCGACGATCGTGCCGATGATCGTGTTGCCGTTGAGGGTGACGCCGAAGACGTGCCAATACGGGGCGTGATCACCGGGCGTGATGTTGATCGCGAGCGGGCGGGCGGCGGCGGTCATGACGCAGGCCGCAAGCTACGGAAGACCGGTACGGCCGCGCCGACCAGCATCAGGACCTGGAAGACCGCGAGCCCGGCGACGGCCCCCAGGCCGTCCGGACGGATGAAGATGGCCAGGCAGATCGCGACGACCGAGATGACGGCCAGTCGGACGGCGACCCGCCGCAGGAACTGGATCTGCCGGATCTGCTCGCCCTCGGCGTAGCGCAGCATCGCGGCCTGCAACATGCGGTTGTTGGCGGCGCCGGCCGACAGCCCGACGCAGAAGAACACGCCCATGAGGACGTGGCCGAGGAAGGCCAGGACGACGACGCTCGCGAGGCCCAGGACCGAGGCGACGATCATCGAGCGACGCAGGTTCGTCGCCGCGCTGACCGGCGCGATGCCCACTGGCTGCACTCTCTCTCCACTCACTCTTTCAAGAAGGTTCTGACTTTGACGATCGTGTATGACGCGCCGGCGACGATGCCGACCGCAATCCCGATGAGCACCATGACCGGAAACGTGTGCAGGATGCTGTCCAGCCACCACCCGAGTCCGAGTCCCACCGCGAACAGTGCCGCCGAGACCGTCCCCATACCGAGCAGGGTGGACCAGGACGGAGCCTCGCGGGGTTCGGGTGACACCAGGCGTCAGTTGGCCCGGGGCGCCCGCGCGCGAATTCCACTCACAGGCAGCTCCTAGGGGTCGAGGTAGACAATCTTCGACGACAGGTGTCCCCGTCCGCGGGGACAGCAACGCTGTCCTCCGCAGAACGCACGCGAACCTATCACAGCGGTCAGGTCGTGATTTCCGCCGCATGTCCCTTCGGTAACGCCCGGTCGACGGCGCGCGCGCTCATCGAGTTCGGTGCAGTCGAGGCACGACCGAGAGCAGCATTCCCGCGACGGCCAGCCCCCCGACCGTGACCGCGACGGTCCACGGACGTTGGGTGATCGCGAAGGCGACGCCCCCTCCGGCCAGCAGTGCCGACCAGAAGTACAGCAACAGGACGGCCCGTCGATGCGTATGCCCGATCTCGAGCATTCGGTGGTGCAGATGCTGTTTGTCCGGCGCGAACGGCGACTGTCCGCGCCGGATCCGGCGGACGACGGCCAGCAAGAGATCCACGAAGGGGATGGCGAGCACCGACAGCGGGATCAGGACCGGCAGGAACAGTGGCAGTGAGAGGCTGGCGCTGTTGAACGACTGCGGGTCGCTGGTCGTCGTCGCGGTGGTGCCGGCGGCCGCGAGCAGCATGCCGACCAGCATCGATCCCGAGTCGCCCATGAACACGCGAGCGGGCGCGAAGTTGTGCGGCAGGAACCCCACGCAAGTGCCGGCCAGGGCGGCCGAGATGAGCGTCGGCGTCGCGGCCACGTCCGTCGCGCCGATGACGGCCAGGTGGTAGGCGAACACGAAGAAGGCGAACGCCGAGATGGCGGTGACGCCCGCGGCCAGCCCGTCCAGGCCGTCGATGAAGTTGACCGCGTTCACCGTGATGAGCGTGACGAGGATCGTGAGCGGGATGGCGATGTCGGGGCCCAGGACGACGGTGCCGGCGTGACCCCACGGCACCCACAGCAGCGCGAGTTGGACGCCGCCTTTCGTCACCATGACACCGATCGCGGCGACCTGACCGGCCAGCTTGGTGAGCGAGTCGAGCTCGTAGCGGTCGTCGATCACGCCGAGCAGGCAGATCATCACGCACGCGACGAGCACCCACCGCAGGTCCGGGCCGAAGGTGAACCCGGCCCGCAACGTCGGCAACTGGCGCGCGACCAGGATCGCGGCCGAGAAGCCGCCGAGCAGGGCCAGGCCGCCCATGCGGGGCGTGGCGACGGCGTGGACGTCCCGGTCGCGGGGCCACGCCACCGCGCCCCAGCGGATCGCGAGCCGCCGGGCGAGCGGGGTCAGCACGAAGCTGCCCGCGGCGGCGACACAGCACACGAGCGCGTACTCAAGACTGGGATGCATCTCCGCTGAAGGCTAGAGCCTCAACCCGGGAGCGGCCTGGCAACCGGCCGGAAGTGGTCAACCGACGATCGTCGGCACGACCTCCCGCAGCTGCTCGATCGTGACCGCGCCGGTCCTCAGCACACGGGGCACCTCGGCCGTGACGTCGACGATGGTGGAGGCCACGCCCCCCGTCACGCGTCCGCCGTCCAAATAGACCTGCACGGATTCGCCGAGCTGATCACGGGCCTCGGTCGCGGTCAGGGCCGGCGGGCGGCCGGAGATGTTCGCGCTCGACACCGCCATCGGGCCGGTCCGCAGCAGCAACTCGATGGCGATCGGGTGCAACGGCATCCGCACGGCCACCGTCCCGCGGGCGTCGCCGAGGTCCCACGACAGTGACGGGGCGTGCTCCACGACGAGCGTCAGTCCCCCGGCCAGAACGCCTCGATCAACGACCGGGTCTGGGACGGGACGAAGCTGACCAGCCCGTCGATCGTGTCCCACGAGCCGACGAGGACGGGCACCGGCATGTCACGGCCGCGGCCTTTCGCGGCCAGCAGCTCGGTGACCGCGGTCGCATCGAACGCGTCGGCGCCGATCCCGTAGAGCGTGTCGGTCGGCAGCACGATGAGCTGTCCGGCCGCGACCGATCGAACCGCGGTCGAGATGGCATTCTCGCGGATCGAATGGTCGCTGCAGTCGAAGACGATGCTCACGCCGATCATCCTGCCGCAGCTCTGGCGCCGGCCGGCACCGCGGGGCAGGATCGGGGCCGGAGGCATCGATGAGCCGATCAGCGCGTACCCGATCGTTCGCCGCCGTCCTCGCGGCCGGCACCGCCCTCGCCAGCACCGTGGTCGCGAGCATCGTCGTCTCCACGCCCGCGCGGGCCATGTCGACCACGGGCTGGATCGTCAGCGTCGGCGACTCGTACATCTCCGGTGAAGCGGGCCGTTGGGCCGGCAACGCCAACTCCTCCACCGAGACCGACGCGCTCGGGTCGACGGCGTACTGGGACACCGCCACCGGCGAAGCGATCCCGGGCTGCCACCGGTCGAAGTCGGCCGAGGTCTACATCGGCGATGCGCCGGGCGAGAACCTGGCCTGCTCGGGCGCCGCGTCGGCGACTGTGCCCTACCAGTCGGGCAGCGACTTCAAGCCCGGCCTCGACTTCTACAACGACGGCGCCGGCCACATCGGCCAGGCGCTCGCGCTCGAGCAGTTCGCGAGTACGCACAACGTGCACGCCGTGGCCGTGTCGATCGGCGGGAACGACTTCGACTTCGCGTCGATCGTCCAGGACTGCGTAGCGGACTTCCTGCTGTCGCCGTCGTGGTGGAAGAACTACTGCGACGACGATTCATCGGTGACGTCGCAGTTCACGTCAACGGCGGTCGGACGGGCGACGGCGAAGATCAAGCAGGCCCTGCTGAACGTTCGCAGCGCGATGCAGTCAGCCGGCTACGCCGACTCGACGTACTCGATCATCGTTCAGACCTACCCGTCGCCGCTGCCGAACGGATCGTCCATCCGGTATTCGCAGAGCGGGTACAGCCGTCAGACGACCGGCGGCTGCGGCTTCTGGAACGCGGACGCCGACTGGTCGAACGCCACCGCGCTGCCGACCATCAACAAGACCGTGCGGGCGGCGGCGACGGCGACCGGCCTCACCAACATCGAGATCCTGGACGTGTCTGCGTTGTTCACCGGGCATCGGCTCTGCGAGAACACCGACCACAAGCTGCAGGAGACGTCCTACACCTCGTGGACGCAGCCCGGCGCGGTCGACGTCAGCGAGTGGATCGAGAACATCCGCACGGTTACGGCGATCACCGGCCCGTACTCGATCCAGGAGTCGCTGCACCCGAACTACTGGGGCCAATTGGCGTTGCGCGATTGCCTGCGCCAGGCGTACGACCGGGGTGTGGGCGGCTCGTGCGTCACCAGCGGCACCGGACTGAACGCCAACGGCGAACCGCGCACGACGCTCGTGGCGTGATCGCCCGGCGATCGGTGGTCAGCGCCGCCGGGCGGTCGTGTACCGCGGCCGGCGATTGAGATCGCGATGGTCTTCGATGTCGGCGAAGCGTCGATCGCGCGCGAGCAGGGCCGGCACGCTCTTGCCGTGGGTGTCGTCGTGCTCGATCGCGACGACGCCACGCGGTCGCAGCAACCGCGCCGCGGCGCGTACCACCGCGTCCATCAAGTCCATTCCGTCGGGGCCGCCGAAGACCGCCACCGCCGGATCGCGGCGCACCTCGGTCTCGACGGCGGTGCCGTCCGGCACGTAGGGCGGGTTGCACACGACGGCGGTGACCTGCCCGTTGAGACTGGCGAGGACGGAATCGTCGCGCACGTCACCCTCGACGACCGCCACGGATCCGCTGGCGTTGTTGCGTAGCCAGGGCAGCGCATCGACCGACAGTTCGACGGCGTAGACGCTGGTCCCTTCCGCTTCGCCGGCGATTGCGATCCCGAGCGCGCCGGATCCCGCACACAGATCGACGACGATCGCGTCGTCATTCGCCCGCACGATCGGCAGCACGGCGTCGACGAGCAGCTCGGTCTCCGGGCGCGGCACGAACACCCCCGGGCCGACCGCGAGGTCGAGGTAGCGGAACGGCGCTGAGCCGGTCAGGTGCTGGAGCGGCTCGCGGGCCGCTCGACGGGCCACGAGCTGGTCGAAGCGCAGCGCCTGGGTCAGCTCGACGTCCGGCACGAGCAGCAGCCGGGTCCGCCCGACGCCGACACAGTGCGCCAGCAACAACTCGGCGTCGACGCGGGCCGACGCGACGCCGGCCGCCCGCAGCCGACCTTGGGCGGCGGCGAGCAGTTCCTTGACCGGCACCCGGGCGGTCATTCCGCCGATCCGGCCAGCATTTCTTGGACGTCGGCCCGGGTCAGCGCGTCGATGACGTCATCGAGCGAACCGTCGAGCACCTGATCGAGGTTGTAGGCCTTGAACCCGACGCGGTGGTCGCTGATCCGGTTCTCGGGGAAGTTGTACGTGCGAATCCGTTCGGAGCGGTCGACCGTGCGGACCTGGGTGCGGCGGGCATCGGCGGCGGCCGAATCGGCCTGCTCCTGGGCGGCCGCGAGCAGCCGGGCGCGCAGTACGCGCATGCCCGCCTCGCGATTCTGCAGCTGGCTCTTCTCGTTCTGCATCGACACCACCGTGCCGGTCGGGACGTGTGTTATCCGCACCGCGGAGTCGGTCGTGTTGACGCTCTGGCCGCCGGGCCCGGACGAGCGGAACACGTCGATCCGCAGGTCGTTCGGGTCGATCTCGACCTCGACGTCCTCGGCCTCGGGCAGCACCAGGACGCCGGCCGCGGAGGTGTGGATCCGGCCCTGCGATTCGGTGGCCGGCACCCGCTGCACGCGATGCACGCCACCCTCGTACTTCAGCTTCGCCCAGACGGGCCGATCGGGACGGCGGGTCCGGACCGCGACCGTCACCGACTTGACCCCACCGAGGTCGGTCGGTTCCTGGTCGAGTACCTCGGTCGCCCAGCCCTGCCGCTCGGCGTAACGCAGGTACATGCGCAGCAGGTCGCCGGCGAACAGCGCCGACTCGTCGCCGCCCTCGCCCGCCTTGACCTCGAGCAGGACGTCCTTGCCGTCGTTCGGGTCGCGCGGCAGCAGTTGCTCGCGCAGGTGATCTTCGAGCTCGACGATGCGATCGGCGAGCGAATCGACCTCGGCCGCGAACGAGGAGTCCTCGGTGGCCAGCTCGACCGCGGCCTCGCGATCGGCCCGGGCCGCGTCGAGGGCAGTGGCGGTGGCGACCAGCGGCGCCAGTTCCGCGAAGCGGCGACCGAGCTGCCGCGCCCGCGCCTGGTCGCTGTGGACGGCCGGATCGGACAGCGCGACCTCGACGTCGGCGTACTCGGCGCGCAGCTGATCAAGCTTGCTGGTGCCTTCGTGGTCTGCCATCTGCCATCCGTCCTTCGGCCTGCGGATATACCAACGGCGCCCGTCCCCCGTCACGCGGACGGGCGACGAGCGCCGTGGGACTAGCTAGGAGTTCGCGCGAACGCGCTTGCCGAAGCGCTTCTCGAACTTGTCGACGCGACCGCCGACGTCCATGATCTTCTGCTTGCCCGTGTAGAACGGGTGGCAGGCCGAGCAGACGTCCGCGTGCAGTTCGCCGCCCTTGGCGGTGCTGCGCGTCGTGAACGTGTTGCCGCAGGAACAGCTGACCTGCGTCACCACGTAGTCGGGGTGAATGCCTTCCTTCACTTCTGGGTCCCTTCTGGCCGCCCGCAGGCGACGAACGATGGTGCCGGGTCGCCCAAAGGACGTGAACCGGAACCGGGTAGTGGTACAAGTCTGCCAGCAGTGCTTCGGGAGACCAAAACACGTCACCGTACAGATCAGGACGGCGTAGGAACGTTCTGGTGCCGGGCGGTATTCCGTTCGCTCGCTACGAGAGCCCGCCGGCCCGGATCACGTCGCGGTACCAGAGCGCGGACGCCTTCGGCGTGCGGACCTGGGTCTCGTAGTCGACGTGAACGATCCCGAAGCGCTTGGAGTAGCCCCACGCCCACTCGAAGTTGTCCATGAGCGACCACAGGAAGTAGCCGCGCATCGTCACGCCCTGGTCGATCGCGGCCCGTACCGCGCGCAGGTGCCCGTCGAGGTAGGCGATCCGATCGGTGTCCGAGACGGCGCCGTCGACCACCTCGTCGGCAAACGCGGCACCGTTCTCGGTGATCACCAGGTCGATGCCGCCACAGCGACGGTTCACGTCGACGAGCAGCTCGGTGAGCGAGTCGGCATCGATCGGCCAGCCCATCGCGGTGTAGGGGCCGGGCTGCGGAATCGACCAGGCCCGGTCGCTACCGGGCCACGGCGATGGCTCGTCGGCGCCCTGCGGGTCATTGACCCACCGCTTGCTCAGCGCGGCCCGCTGAGTCTCGTCGAGGTAGCCGATCCGGGTCGGCATGTAGTAGTTGATGCCGAGCCGGTCGATCGGCACGTTGATCGTCGCCAGGTCGCCGTCGCGAACGAACGTCCAATCGACGACGCCGGCCGTGTCGGCGATGAGGTCGTCGGGGTAGGCGCCTTCGAAGATCGGCCCCAGGAAGATCCGGTTACCGATGGCGTCCACGGCCCGGGCCGCGTCCTGGTCGGCCGCCGAGTCGGATGCCGCACGCACGTTGTGCAGGTTGAGCGCGATCGACAGGC
Organism: uncultured Actinomycetes bacterium; assembly: GCA_963737785.1. Lineage (GTDB taxonomy): Bacteria > Actinomycetota > Actinomycetes > Mycobacteriales > Jatrophihabitantaceae > CAVTTS01. The sequence continues at coordinate 27,463 of CAVTTS010000004.1, read as the reverse complement.
TGACGTCGGCGGCGACGGTCGAGCGCAGCGCCGCGATCCCCAACCCGTGGGCCAGGTTGAGATGGTGCGCGGCCGTGAGCGCCGCGGCGTTCGAGGTCAACCCGGGCGCGTGCACGCCGCTGGCGTAGCCCAGGAATGCCGAGCACCACGGCTCGTTGAGCGTGAAGACCGAGCTCACGCGGTCACCGAGTGCGGCGCCGACCAGCTCGGCGTACTCGCCGAACCGTTCGGCCGTCTCGCGGTTGACCCAGCCACCGGCGTCCTGCAGCGGCTGCGGCAGGTCCCAGTGGTAGAGCGTCACCGCCGGGTCGATGCCGTGACCGAGCAGCTCATCGACCAGTCGCGAATAGAAGTCGAGTCCGGCTTGGTTCACCGGGCCCGATCCGGTCGGGACGATGCGCGGCCAGGCCACCGAGAACCGATAGGCGCCGATGCCGAGATCGGACATCAGCTCGACGTCGGCCGCCATCCGCCGGTAGTGATCGTCGGCGACGTCGCCGGTGTCGCCACCGACGATCTTGCCGGGCGTGTGGCTGAACGTGTCCCAGATCGACGGGCCCCGACCGTCGGCGGACGGGGACCCCTCGATCTGGTAGGCCGCGGTCGCCACGCCCCACTGGAAATCCGGCGGAAAGGTCGGCGGCGCCGAGCTTTCTGCTTCCGGCTGCGAGTCGATCCGGGTCATGCTCCCCTAACCCTTGACGGAGCCGGCGAGCAGGCCGCGGACGAAGAACCGCTGCATGCTCAGGAACACGATCAGCGGGATCACGATCGCGATGAAGCCGCCGGGCGCCAACAGTTCGTTGTGAGCGCCGAAGTTGCCGACCAGGTTCTGCAGTCGGGCCGTGATCGGTTGGGCGGACGGGTCGAGACCACCGAATGTCTTGGCCACGAGCAGGTCGTTCCACACCCAGAGGAACTGGAAGATGCCGAACGACGCGATAGCCGGAGTCGACAGCGGCAGCACGATCGTGCGGAAGATGCGCAGGTGGTTCGCACCGTCCACGCGGGCCGCCTCGATCAGCGATTCCGGTAGCTGCCGCGATGAAGTTGTGCAGCAGGAACACGGCAAGCGGCAGCGAGAACATCGTGTGGGACAGCCAGATCTCGGCCAGCTGCCCACTGAGGTGCAGGCCGGGGATGATCGTGACGCCGAAGATCGTGCCGTTCACGTAGAAGCGCTGCAGCGGCACCAGCGCCATCTGCAGCGGCACGACCTGCAGCGCGAAGATCGTGAAGAAGATGAAGTCGCTGCCCCTGAATCGCACCCAGGCCAGGACGTATGCCGCCATCGACGCCAGCATGATCGGGATGATCGTGGCCGGAATGGTGATGGCGAGCGAGTTGACGAGCGGCAGGATCGTGCCGCCGTTGTCGAACAGCACGTCGTGGTAGTCGGTGAAGCTGATGCTCGGGTGCTGGAAGAACGTCCACCAACCGGTGGTGGCGGCGTCCTCCTTGGACCGGATCGAGTTGATGAACAGGCCGAACGTCGGGATCGTCCACAGCACCGTGATGACGATGACCACGACCGTGGCGATCGGATTGCTGAGAACCTTGCGAGCCTTCGTGACCGATTCGCGAGGCGCGAGTGGCGTCGGGTCGTTCGGGTCGCCGACCGGAACTTCGACCATGGGTGGGTTGGAGCTGGTCATCGCAAGCCACGCTCCTTCCGGAGTTGCACGACGTTGTAGACGACGAGCGGCAGCACGCAGAGGAACAGGATTACTGCGAGGGCGCTACCGCGGCTGACCTGGTTGGTGACGAACATGTCTGCGTACATCTGGCGGGCCAGGATGTCGGTGTTGTAGTTGCCGTTCGTGATCGTGAAGACGATGTCGAACACCTTCAGCGTCGCGATCATGACCGTGGTCACGACGACGACGATCGTGTTGCGGATCATCGGGATCTGGACGGTGCGGAACAACGTCACGCCGGTCGCGCCGTCCATGCGAGCGGCCTCGAGGATCTCTTCCGGAATCGCCTTGAGGGCGGCGCCGAGGACGACCATCGCGAAACCGGCCTGGATCCAGATCATGATGACCATGAGCAGGAAGGTGTTCAGCAGATGGGAGTCGTCGAGAATCCAGTTCGGCGGATTCTTCCAGCCGAAGATCATGACGATCCGGCTGAGGAGACCGGTCTGGGCGAACTTGGGGTCGCGGTAGTTGTAGACGTAGCCCCAGATCACTGACGCGCCGACGAACGAGATCGCGGTCGGCAGGAAGATCAGCGTCTTGGCCACGTTCGAGAACTTCATGCGATCGACGAGCAGCGCGACCACCATGCCGACACTGACCGCGAGCGCCGGAACGACGATGATCCACAACAGCGTGCGGCCCAGGGTCTGCAGCGTCGCGGTGTCGGTGAAGGCGTAGGTGTAGTTCTTGAGCCCGATGAACTTGGTGTCTTGCTCGCCGAGGAACTGTTGGTTCTTGAGGCTGTTGATGATGGTCTGGATAGCGGGAAAGACCAGGCCGATGAGCACGAGCAGGATCGCCGGGCCGAGACAGATGAGGATTGTCAGCGGCTTCTGTAGCGAGCCGGTCACCCGGCCGGCGAGAAGAAAGATGATGAACAGGACGGCGAGAAATCCGCCCACCACGGCGATGACGCCCAGCAACTTCGTCGCCGAGTCGGTAAACGTGCTCGCAAGGATCACGTCCGCGCTTGTAGTCACCTGCAGCCCTCATTTCTCGAAGGGTTCGACACGGATGCCTTACTCGCGAGCATCGCGGCCTGCGGGCAGATGCCCACAGGCCGCGACGTCGCGCTCATGCACCAGGTGATCAGTTCGGCCAGGCCGCGTCAATCTCCTTGGCAACATCGTCGATCGACTTGCCGCTACCGAACCAGTCGACCATTGCCTTCCACTCCTCACCGGAACCGACCGCGGCCGGCATGGCGTCGGATGCGTCGAACCGGAAGGTCGCGTCCTTGTCAGCCAGGTACTTCGCCGAGATCTGGTCGATCGGGTCGGTGTAAACCGACTGGTCGACGCCGGTGTTCGCCGACACCCAGCCCGGAGCAACCTTGATGCGCGAGGTCGCCCAGTCGGACGAGGACAGGTAGTTCTGAACCGCCTGCGTCGCCGGGTCGCTGGAGAACGCGGCCACGAACTCGCCGCCACCTTCGACCGGGGTCTTGATCGACGGGTCGACGGCCGGCAGGTAGAACGCGAACACGTCACCAGTCGCCGAGACCTTCGTGCCCGCCGGCCACTGCGCCTCGTAGAACGAAGCCTGCTGCAGCATGGCGCACTGGTTCTTGAGGATCGGCAGACCCGCGTTCTGGAAGGTCGTGGTCGCGATGGTCTTCACGTCACCGTATCCACCGTTGACCCACGCCGGGTTCTGCATGTAGCCCGCGACGGTCTTCATCGCGTTCTCGATCTGCGGCGACGCGAACTTGACCTTGTGGCTGATCCAGTCGTCGTAGACCTGGCCGCCGTAGGTGCCGAGGACGGCCTCTTCGAGCCAGTCAGTCGCCGGCCAGCCGCTCGCGGTACCGGAGGCGATGCCACCGCACCACGGCTTGGCCTTGCCGTCCGACGCGATCTTCGCCGACAGCGTCATCAGGTCGGCCCACGTCGTCGGAACGGTGTACCCGTTGGCCGAGAAGAACGAGGGCGAGTACCAGACGAGCGACTTCATGTTCGAGCTCATCGGGGCCGCGTAGAACGTGCCGTTGACCGAGCCATAGGTCTTCCAGGCCGGGTTCCAGGAGTCTTCGTTCTTGACGGTGGCTGCCGGCGGCTTCTTCACCGCTCCGGTGGCGACCATCTGAGCGAGCAGACCCGGCTGCGGGATGATCGCGAGGTTCGGGGCGTTGCCACCGTTGACCTTGACAGGCAGGTCCGACTCGAACGTGTTCGAACCGCTGTAGACGATCTTGATGCCCGTGCAGGACTCGAACTTGGCCCATGACTTGTTCAGCGAGTCGGACTCGGGGCTGAGGATCGATCCGAACATGGTGACGGTCTTGCCGCTGTGGCCCGCGTAGGCGGAGTAGGGCGCGCAATCACCCGTGAGCGCAGCGGCGCTCGAGGTGCTCGAGCTGCCCTTGCTGCTACTACTACACGCGGCAACCGCGACGATTGCGGTCCCTGCCGCGATCACCGCCGATACCTTCTTCCACTGCATTCGATACCCCTTCGTAGGCCGGTTGTGAGAGCGCTACCACGGCTTCCCGCCGATAGCGCTTTCGGACAATGACATAGGCCACACTCGCGATGGAAGAGCCTGAGCGTGCTGATGCGCAACCGTTACGTTCACGTGTGTTTCATGTGAATGACAGATGACCACGTGAAGGACTTTCGTACGCCGGCGCAGGCCGGTCGGAACTCACCAACCGGGACGAACCGTGCGCCCGCGAGCGGCGAAGGGTGTACGCATGGCGAACGGGCGGCAACTTTCGTCGCCGCCCGTTCGGTTGCGGACCTTTGAGCGCGGCCGGCCTCGGCCGCGTTCGGTACCGGGCGCCTGGGCCCGATTCGATGTCAGTCCTGGCCGGGCGTGGTCTTCGCGATCTGCATGAGGAACTCGATGTTCGTGCGGGTCTTCTTGAGCCGGTCGAGCAGCAGGTTGATGGCCTGCTCCTGCTCGAGCGATCCGAGCACCCGACGCAGCTTGATCGTGACCGCCAGTTCGTCGCGCGACAGCAGCAGCTCTTCCTTACGGGTCGAGGACTGGTTGACGTCGACGGCTGGGAAGACCCGCTTGTCGGCGATCTTGCGGTCGAGCTTCAGCTCGGCGTTGCCGGTGCCCTTGTATTCCTCGAAGAACACCGTGTCACCGGCCGAACCGGTCTCGACGAGGGCGGTGGCGATGATCGTCAGCGAGCCGCCGTTCTCGATGTTGCGGGCCGCGCCGAGGAACCGCTTGGGCTGGTACAGCGCGGTCGAGTCGACACCGCCGGACAGGATTCGTCCACTCGCCGGCGCGGCCAGGTTGTAGGCCCGCCCCAGTCGGGTGATCGAGTCGAGCAGGACGACGACGTCGTGACCCATCTCGACGAGCCGCTTGGCCCGCTCGATCGACAGTTCGGCGACCATGGTGTGGTCCTGCGGGCGCCGGTCGAACGTCGAGGCGATGACCTCGCCCTTCACCGAACGCTGCATGTCGGTGACCTCTTCGGGACGCTCATCGACGAGCACGACCATGAGGTGGCATTCGGGGTTGTTCGTCGCGATCGCGTTGGCGATCGCCTGCAGCACCATCGTCTTGCCGGCCTTGGGCGGCGAGACGATGAGGGCCCGCTGGCCCTTTCCGATCGGCATGACCAGATCGATGATGCGGCTGGTCAGGATGTGCGGCTCGGTCTCCAGGCGCAATCGCTCCTGCGGGTAGAGCGGCGTCAGCTTGGTGAACTCAGGCCGGTTCTTGATCGTCTCCGGATCCTGTCCGTTGACGGTGTCGAGGCGGACGAGCGGGTTGTACTTCTCGCGCCGCTCCCCGTCCTTCATCTGCCGGATCGCGCCGGTGACGGCGTCACCCCGGCGCAGGTTGAAGCGGCGGATGTAGGAGTTGGCGACGTAGACGTCGTCGGAGCCGGCGAAGTAGCCGTTCGTCCGCACGAACCAGGTGTTCTTGTCCTCGATCGCAGTCGAGGATGCCGGCGACCGGGACGAGGATGTCGTCGTCGGCGACGACCGGCTCGACGTCGTTGCCGGGGCCGCCGGCGCGCCACCCACCCGATCGCGGGTGCGACCGCGGCGATCGCGGTAGCGACGGCCGCGGCGGCGGCCGCCCTCGAACTCGTCGTCGTCGTTGCCGGGCTGGTTGTTGCCCGGCCCACCGCCGAAGTTCTGTCCGCCGGCGTTCTGGTCGCGACCGGCGTTCTGCTCGCGTCCGGCGTTGGTGTCGCGCTGTGGCTGACCGCTGTTCTGGCCACCGCCCTGGTTGTTCTGGCCGCCCTGGTTCTGGCGGGGCGGACGGTTCTGGTTCTGGTTGCGGTTCTGCTGCTGACGATCGCGACGCGGCCCGTCCGACCCGCCCGGCTGACCGTCCGAACCGTTCTCGCGCGCGGCAGCGGGAGATGTTTCGACGGTCGAAGTGGTGGTCGCCGAAGACGCGGTCGTCGACACCGGCGGCGCCGAAGCTTCGACCGTCGAAGTGTGCTCAGCCGAGCTGCCGTTCACGGAGTCGGGCGAAGGCTCGACGCGCTGGGCCGATGCGGTGGCCCGCCGGCTTCCGGCGCGAGACGGCCGCGACGACGACGCGGCCTCGGTGCCGGTCGATGCGGTCACAGTTGGTGCCGACGCAGCCCCGGCGCCGCGCGGAGCGGACTGGGCGGTCTGGATGGCGGCCACGAGGTCGCTCTTCTTGAGCTTCGCGGTGGCGAGGCCCAAGCTTCCGGCGAGCTGCTGCAGCTCGGGCAGCAACATGGTGCCGAGCGAACCGCCACTCTTGCGCCTGGCCGGGGTCGACGCGCCGGAATTGGCGGCGTCGGGGGAAACAGAGACCAGGGTTTGTTGCTCCTGGGTATCGGTCACGGTGATGTCGGATCCTTCCGAAGGTGTCGGCGCGCGGGACTCGCACGCTCGACCGGGTCATCCGAACCGGACAGGCCGGTTCGAGTCCCTGGTATCGGCATCTCGACGACGCAGTGGTCGCGAGCGACCGGTACCAGGAAGCGGTGGGGAATCAGCCGGTCCGCCGGAGCGGTCTCGCACGAGGGGCTGAGACCAGGCCGAGCGGTGACGCGAGAAGACTTCGGACCTTCGGAACCTGCAGGTGGGGTCGTCCTACCCGGACAGATTCATCGGCGAATATCGCTGGCGTCACGGACTGACAAGGCAAGCGTAGACGCTGCCTTCACAAGCAGCAACACGGGGGCCCTTCGGCGTGTTCCCGCGGCAGCGGAATGGTTGCCGCGTCAGCGGACGAGGTGCGCGCCGGCCGCCTCGACCGCGGTGGACCGGACGGTCCAGCCGTCCGGACGGGCCGCTTCCGCCGCGGTCGCCTCGGCATCGGTCCGGGCCAGCGCGAGAACGGTCGGACCCGCCCCGGAGACAAGGGCGGGGATGCCGTCGAAGCGCAACACGTTCATCAGTGCGAACGAGTCGGGGGCGCCGGAGGCCCGGTAGCGCTGGTGCAACCGGTCGTCGGTCGCCTCGAGGAGCAGCTCCGGTCGTCCGGTCAGCGCGGCCACGAACAGGGCGGCTCGGGCCAGGTTGAAGGCCGCGTCGGCGTGCGGGACGGACGCCGGCAACGCCTGCCGGGCCTGCTCGGTGGACGACTGCGTGGGCGGGATGAAGATCACCGGGACAACGGTCGAGTCGACGTCGAGACGGACCACTCCGACGGCGTCGTCATCGGGCGACGTCCACGCGATCGTGAACCCACCGAACAGGCAGGCCGCGACGTTGTCGGGATGTCCCTCGATCCGGCTGGCGAGGGTCAACACCGCGGCGTCGGGCATCAGCTCGTCGCCGCTGAGAACGAGGGCCCGCGCGAGCAGCACGCCGGCGACGATCGCGGCGGCCGACGATCCGAGCCCACGGCCGTGGGGGATGCGGTTGGCGCAGGACAGCTCGATACCGCGTGGTTGCCCGCCGAGCTCGTCGAACGTCTCGCGCATGGCCCGGATGACCAGGTTCGACTCGTCGCGGGCGACCGCCTCGGCCCCTTCGCCGGCAACGTCGACCAGCACGCCGTCCTCGCCGACGCGCGCGACGACGTCGTCACAGAGCGCCAGTGCCAGCCCGAACGCGTCGAAGCCCGGGCCGAGGTTGGCGCTGGTCGCCGGCACCCGCACGTGGGCCGGCGCGCCGCGGAACGCCGGACGGGCCATCAGGCCAGGCCCAGCTGGACGGCGGCGGCGTGCCCGTCGACCGGCACGGTGATCGGCTTCGGGGCGCCGGCGATGGCCCATTCCGGGTCCTTCAGACCGTTGCCGGTCACGGTGCAGACCACCGTCGAGCCGCGTTCGAGGCGCCCGTCCGCGGCAGTCATCAGCAGTCCGGCGATGCTCGCCGCCGAGGCCGGCTCGACGAAGACCGCTTCGGAGCGCGCGACCAGCCGGTAGGCCTCCAGGATCTGCTTGTCGGTGACCGCGTCGATCAGGCCGCCGGACTCGTCGCGCGCGTCGGTCGCCAGGTGCCACGAGGCCGGATTGCCGATACGGATGGCGGTCGCGATCGTCATGGGATGCAGCACCGGTTCGCCGCGGACGATCGGGGCGGAGCCGGCCGCCTGGAAGCCGAACATCTTGGGCAGCTCGTCGATGACGGAATCGCGCTTGTACTCGCGATAGCCCTTCCAGTACGCGGCGATGTTGCCGGCGTTCCCGACCGGTATGCAGTGGACGTCGGGCGCCCGGCCGAGCACGTCGCAGATCTCGAAGGCGGCCGTCTTCTGCCCTTCCAGACGATCGGGGTTGACGGAGTTCACCAGGGCCACGGGGTAGTCGACCGCGAGCTTGCGGGCCAGCTCGAGGCAGTCGTCGAAGTTGCCGTCGACCTGCAGCAGCCGCGCTCCGTGGACGAGGGCCTGGGCCATCTTGCCGAGGGCGATCTTGCCCTGGGGCACCAGCACCGCGCAGGTCATGCCGGCCCGGACGGCGTACGCGGCCGCGCTGGCCGAGGTGTTGCCGGTCGACGCGCAGATGACCGCCTTCGCGCCCGCCTCGGCGGCCTTCGAGATCGCCATCGTCATGCCGCGGTCCTTGAACGAACCGGTCGGGTTGGCCCCCTCGACCTTCAGGTAGACGACACAGCCGGTGCGTTCGGACAGTTCCGCCGCCGGAACGAGAGGGGTGCCCCCTTCGAACAGCGTGACCACGGGCGTCGCGTCGGTGACCGGTAGCCGGTCCCGATAGTGCTCGATGAGGCCGGGCCAGAACGAGCCGGTCGGGTCAGGGGTTCGGAACGTCGGGGTCATCGGCTCGTCCTCAGTCGGCGTTCATGCCTTCGACGCGCATGATGCTGGCCGCGCGCCGTATGAAATCCATCCGTCCCAGCTGCTCGACCGTGGCCGCGAGGGCCGAGTCGGCGGCGCTGTGCGTGACGATGACCAGGGTGGCGGCCTGGCCGCGTCCTTCTTGTCGGACGGTCTGGATGCTGATGCCGTGCTCGGCGAACGCCCCGGCAACCGTGGCCAGGACGCCCGGGACGTCGGACACGTCGAGGGCCACGTGATAGCGGGTCGTGACGTCGCCCATGGGCGTGATCCGCAGGTCGGCGTACGAACTCTCGCGTGCGCCCCGCGATCCGTTGAGCCGGTTGCGGGCGATCGCCACGAGGTCGCCGAGGACGGCGCTGGCTGTGGGTGCGCCGCCGGCTCCGCGGCCGTAGAACATGAGCGATCCGGCCGCCTCGGCCTCGACGAAGACCGCGTTGAACGCGTCACCAACGCGGGCAAGTGGATGGGTGAGCGGGATCATCGCCGGGTGCACGCGCACCGACACGCTGTCGTCGTCGCGCTCGCAGATGGCGAGCAACTTGACCGTGCAGCCCATCGCCTTCGCGCTCGCGATGTCGGTCGCGGTGACGGCACTGATGCCCTCGCGGTAGACGTCCGACGCAGTCACGCGAGTATGGAACGACAGGCCGGCCAGGATCGCCGCCTTGGCGGCCGCGTCGAATCCGTCGACGTCAGCGGACGGATCGGCTTCGGCGTAGCCGAGCGCCGTCGCCTCGGCGAGCGCCTCGTCGAAGCCCGCGCCGGTCGCGTCCATACGCGACAAGATGAAGTTCGTGGTGCCGTTGACGATGCCCATCACGCGCGTGATCCGGTCGCCGGCCAGCGACTCGCGCAGCGGACGCAGCAACGGGATCGCGCCGGCGACCGCGGCTTCGTAGTAGAGGTCGACGCCGTTCGCCGAGGCGGCCTCGTACAGGGTCGCGCCGTCTTCGGCGAGCAGGGCCTTATTGGCGCTGACGACGCTCTTGCCACCGCGCAGGGCGGTCAGCAGCAGTGAGCGGACCGGTTCGATGCCGCCGATGACCTCGACGACCAGGTCGACGTCCGGGCGGGCGACGAGCGCTTCGGCGTCGGTGGTCAGCAGCTCCGCCGGCACGTCCGGGTGACGGTTCGGCCGACGGACGGCGATACCGACGAGTTCGAGCGGACGGCCGACGCGGGCCGTGAGGTCGTCGGCCTGTTCGGTGAGCAGGCGGACGACGTGCGAGCCGACCGTCCCGCAGCCGAGCAGGGCGACCTTGAGCGAATCAGACATCGCCGATCCCTGTGTCGAGGCGCAGCAGGTCGGCTTCGGACTCGCGCCGGACGATGACACGCGACTGCCCGTCGCGGACCGCCACGACCGGTGGGCGGGGAATGTGATTGTAATTACTGGCCATACTGCGGCAATAGGCCCCGGTTGCCGCAACGGCGATGAGATCGCCCGGACGGACGTCGGCCGGCAGCCACGTGTCGCGCACGACGATGTCGCCGCTCTCGCAGTGCTTTCCGACGACCCGCGCCCGCATGGGCGCCGCGGTCGACGCGCGATTCGCGAGCGTGCAGGTGTAGCTCGCGTCGTACAGCGCGGTGCGGATGTTGTCGCTCATCCCGCCGTCGACCGACACGTACGTACGCACGATGCCGCCGTCGAGCACGACGGGCTTGACCGTCCCGACCTCGTACACCGTGATCGCGCTCGGGCCCACGATCGCCCGACCCGGTTCGACGATCACGCGCGGCGATTCGAGACCGGCGACGGCACTCTCGCGCTCGACGATCCGCAGCAGCCGTTCGGCAATCTCCTTCGGTGTCTCGGGATCGTCGCCAGTCACGTAGGCAATGCCGAGCCCACCACCGAGGTCGAGCTCGCCGACGATGAAGCCGGTCTCGTCGCGGATCTGCGCGGCGAACTCGACGAGCCGGTGCGCGGCGACCTCGAAACCGGCCGTGTCGAAGATCTGCGATCCGATATGGGAATGCAGGCCGGCCAGCTCGAGGTGCGGCGCCGCAAGGACGGCTTGGACCGCTCGCAGGGCCGCGCCGTCGCGCAGCGAGAAACCGAACTTCTGGTCCTCGTGCGCCGTCGCGATGAATTCGTGCGTGTGGGCCTCGACGCCGAGCGTGACGCGCACCAGCACCGCGACCGAGCGACCGGCGCGCGTCGAGATCTCGTCGAGTCGCTCGATCTCGTCGAACGAGTCGATGACGATGCGTCCGACACCGGCGCCGACGGCCCGCTCGAGCTCGGCGACCGACTTGTTGTTGCCGTGCAAGGCAATGCGCGCCGGCGGGAACTCGGCCGCCAAGGCGACCGCCAGCTCACCGCCCGTGCACACGTCCAGATTCAGTCCCTCCTCCTGCACCCAGCGGGCCACCGCGGTGCAGAGAAACGCCTTGCCGGCGTAGAACACGTCGGCGCCGTCGAAGGCTTCGGCGTACGCACGGGCTCGCGAACGCAGGTCGTGCTCGTCGAGCAGAAAGGCCGGGGTGCCGTGCTCGGCGACGAGATCCGTGACGAGCACTCCCCCGACCGAGACGACGCCATCGCGCCGGATCGCCGACGCCGGCCAGATCGCCGGGTCGATCTCGTTGACCTCACTGGGCGCGGCGGACGGGTGCGCCTCGGGCAGCACGTCCGCGTGGCGGGGGCCGGCCGGATGCGCGGATCGGCTCACCGCTCGCCCCGGGCTCTGGCGCGCTTCACATGCGCTCCGGTGCGCTCACGCCGAGCAGATCGAGACCATTCGCGAGCACGACGTGGGTCGCCTCGTTGAGCCAGTTGCGCGTGCGGTTGGCCGCCTCGATCGGGGCGTCGCCCTTCGGGATCACCCGGCAGGCGTCGGTGTCGTACCAACGGTGGTACCGACCGGCCAGCTCTTCGAGATAGCGCGCGACCCGGTGCGGCGCCCGCAGTTCCGCCGCCGCGAGGACGACCCGGGGGAAGTCACCGAGCGCGGTGAGCAGCGCGGCGTCGGCCGGCTGGTCGAGCAGCTCCGGAGCGAAGACATCGAGGCCGATGCCGACGGACTCGGCGTTACGGCGAACGTTGCGCGTGCGAGCGTGCGCGTACTGCACGTAGTAGACGGGATTGTCATTGCTGCGCTTGACCAGAACATCGAGGTCGATGTCGATCGTCGACTCGACGGCCTGCCGTTCGAGGGAGTAGCGGGCCGCGTCGACCCCGACGGCCCCGACGAGGTCGTCGAGAGTGATCACGTTTCCGGCCCGCTTGCTCATCCGGACAGGTTCGCCGTCCTTGACGAGGTTCACCATCTGGCCGATGAGCACCTCGACGACCTCGGGATCGTCGCCGAAGGCCGACGCCGCCGCCTTCAACCGGGCGACGTAGCCGTGGTGGTCGGCGCCGAGCAGGAAGATGCAGAGGTCGAAGCCCCGCTCGCGCTTGTCGCGCAGGTACGCAAGATCGCCGGCGATGTACGCGGGTTCGCCGTCGCTCTTGATGACGACGCGATCCTTGTCGTCGCCGAACTCGGTGGAGCGCAGCCACCAGGCGTTGTCGGCGTAGTACAGCGCGCCGGAATCCTTCAGCTGCTGGACCGACCGCGCAACGGCCCCGGACTCGTGCAACGAGTTCTCGTGGAAATAGACATCGAAGTCGACCCCGAAGTCGTGCAGCGTCTGCTTGATCTCGCCGAACATCATGTCGACGCCGGCGGCGCGGAACACTTCTTGCGCCTCGTCCGTCGGCCGAGCCAGGACGTCGGGATGCGCGCCGACGATCTGAGTCGCGATGTCGTCGATGTACGCGCCGGCGTAGCCGTCGTCCGGGGCCGGCCGACCCTGCGCGCTGGCCAGCAGCGACCGGGCGAACCGGTCGATCTGGGCACCGTGGTCGTTGAAGTAGTACTCACGGGTGACGTCCGCGCCCTGCGCGGTCAGGACGCGGGCGAGCGCGTCGCCGACAGCGGCCCACCGAGTGCCGCCGAGATGGACCGGCCCAGTCGGGTTGGCCGACACGAACTCGAGGTTGACCTTGCGCCCGGCGTACGCCGTCCCCCGGCCGTACGACGCTGCCGACTCGACGATGAGGCGCGCCGCCGCCCCGAGCGAGTCGCTGTCGAGGGTGATGTTGAGGAATCCGGGGCCGGCGACGTCGACGGCCGCGATGCCGTCGACGGCCCGCAGCCGCGCGGCGATGATCTCGGCAATGTCACGGGGCCCGCGTCCGGCCGCCTTCGCGAGGCGCATCGCCACATTCGTGGCGTAGTCGCCGTGCTCGCGGTTCTTGGGCCGCTCGAGGGTAATCTCGGCGGGGGCCGAGCCGGCGAAGTCCCCGGATTCCAGGGCATCGCGCACCGCGGCCGTCACGGCGTCGGCGAGCTCGGCGGGGGTCACCGGACAATCCTAGTGGGCCGCCTCGCGCCCGATTTCGCGCCGCGGGCGGCTTCCCAGCGTCGCGACCTACACTCTGCCTGTTCCCTTCCGATCGCCTAAAGGCAGGCACATGGCTCAGCGCACACCGTCGTCGTCCGACCGCGACGCCAAACCGATGTCGCCCGCCCGCAAGGCCGCGCTGGCAAAAGCGGCGGCCGCCAAGCCGGCGACCAAGGTGGTCGGGACGAAGGCAGCTGGTACGAAGGTGGCTGGCTCTAAGGCCACGGCGACGAAGGCGCCGACCAAGGCGGCTACGGCTCCGGCCGTGGCAGCCAGGAAGGCGCCTCCGACCAAGAAGTCGGGCAAGTCGATCGTCAACCAGAAGCAGACCCCGTGGGGCCTGATCGCGGTCGCGGCCGTGATCGTCGTCTTCGCGGCCTCGATCATCGTCTACGCGGTGGCGAGCCGGAAGTCGAGCGGGTCGAGCTGCACCGCCATGATCGGCACGAACTCGACCAGCTACCTCAATGAACTGAAGTGCGCGCAGGCGATCCAGGGCGTGACGTTCAAGCAGGAGCCGAACCGCAACCACGAGACCGGCACGATCACCTACGACTCAACGCCCCCGGTGGGCGGCAACCACAATCCCTATTGGGCCGACTGCACCGGCACCGTCTATCCGGAACCGATCGCCAATGAGAACGCCGTCCACATGCTCGAGCACGGCGCGGTCTGGGTTACGTACAAGCAGGGTCTCGACAGCGCCGATGTCGACACTCTCTCCAAGTACGTCACGGGCAAGGATCGGATGGCGATGAGCCCGTACCCCGACCTGAAGACGAACATCTCGTTGCAGGCGTGGGGCTACCAGTTGTTCGTCGATTCGCCGACGGACCCGCGGATCCAGCAGTTCATCAATGCGCTGCGGTACAACCCGAAGACGACCCCCGAGGATGACGCCGGCGTGACGTGCTCACAGCCGACGTTCAAGCAGCACCCGAGCACGTTCGGCAGTCCCCTGTCCGAGCCGGCGAGCTGACCACGACAACGACAATGGACGACGCGTCGACGCTGACCGAGGCATCTCGATCGTCGTCGTCGAATCTGCGCCGCGTGCTGGTGGGCATCATCGCCCTCGCCGTCGTTGCCGCCGCGGTGGCCGTGGGATGGGTGGCCGATTCTGCTCGCACGAGTTCGGTCTCGGCGTCGTCGGTCGACGCCGGCTTCGCGCGCGATATGTCGACCCATCATGAGCAAGCCGTGATCATGGCGAGTTACACGCGCGACAACACGACAAACGCGTCAGTGAAGCTGTTGGCGACGGATATCGAAACCGAGCAGAACTTCCAGGTCGGCGAGATGCAGGGTTGGCTCGACGACTGGGGCTTGAGCCGCCAGACCAATCTGGCCCAGATGAGCTGGATGGGCGGCCACGATCATCTGACCTCCGACGGTCTCATGCCGGGCCTGGCGACGCAGGCCCAGCTCAACACCTTGGAGTCGATCACGGGGACGCCAATGGACGTCCTCTTTCTACAGCTGATGATCCATCACCACCAGGGTGGTGTGGTGATGGCTCAGTACGCCGCGCAGCACGCCCAGAAGTCCTACGTGCGCGACCTCGCGTCGAGCATGGTCAGCGCCCAGAACAGCGAGATCATCAGCATGGAACAACTGCTGCGCCAGCTCGGCGGCTCACCGCTGCCGCCCCCGTCCACCTGAGTCGCGGGCCTCGGCGACCGAACGAAGTCACTCGGCGGCGCTGCTAGGCTTGCGAGGTTTGACGGCCGATCGGCCCCCGTAGCTCAGGGGATAGAGCACCGCCCTCCGGAGGCGGTGGCGCAGGTTCGAATCCTGCCGGGGGCACCACGCCATAGGCCTTGTTTCCAGTATTCGTCCAGCGTCAACGCCGCCGAGGCGTGGCCGAGCATCCGCTGAACGACCTTCACGTCGGCTCCCGAGGCGATCGCCGGCGACGCGGCCGTGCGACGCAGCTCGTGGGGGTGCAGGCCAGGCATGCCGGTGGCCGGATCAGCGAGCTCGCGTCCGGCGCCGCGCGGTCCGGCGTCGGACGCACTGTCGGAGGCTGGGCATGTGGGTGAAGGAACCGTTCGACGGACTCGATGTTCACGACGTCTCCCGGATTTGCCCTATCGACGCAGGAATGCCACGTAGATCACGAGGGCGACGGCAACGATCCCGATGTTGACCGCGAGCCTGAGTCCGAACCGATCACGCAGAACCAGCACATCCAGGCCAACAATCACAACGACCATGACGACCAGAAGCGCCACGACGCCAGCGGTGCGATCCACAATCAGGGTCTACGCCGACAGGCCCCGCCTGGCAACCCAGGCCTCTCGCCTGCGTGCAGTCAGCAGGCTACGGTCGGCGTGTGCGGCAAGAGAGCAAACGGAATCCGCGACGGAAGCCACCCGAGCCAGCGGGGCACGCCGACATCGACGACTGGTTTGGCAACCTGATGCCGAACCTTCAACCTATTGTGCGACGACTCGACGAATCAATCCGGGCACTTCCACACCTTCACTACGCCGTCAAGTACAAGCGGGCGTTCTATGGACTGCCCGAACTCGGCTGGATCATCGAGCTCGCCCCCTACGACACCTCGGTCAACGTCCTGTTCCTCGCAGGAGCTGACTTCGACCCCGCACCGCCGCTAGGGAGCACCGACCGGACCAGGTACGTCAAGATCACGAGCCTTGACGGGGCGACTCAGCCTGATCTGCTCGAGTGGATCGGACAGGCCGGACGTACCCCCGGCTGGACCTGACGGCGCGACCTCGCGGACACCGACTTGAGGAGTACCGGCCCGACGCCGACAGCCGCGAGACTGCCAAAGATCGCCGGGCAAGACGCGTCACCTTCCAAATTCCGAAATCGACGCGACCGTTGACGGCTACTCATTGGCAATCAGTCGACCGGATCAGTCGATGAGCGGGCAATCGTTGACCACCACCAGCGGGGTCTTAGTGTCTCAGTCGTGAGCTTCCCGCCGCCTCATCCCGCCGCCGATGTGACGCACAGAGCGACACGGAATCACCCCGGGCTGGCGCTGTTGATGGGCGCGGTGCTCGGCGCGGCGATAGGTACGGCGACGTCATTCGCACAGGCTGACCTGCCGGGTAGCTGGGCGTCGTTGGCGAATGCCGCCAGCCCCTGGCTTGTCGCGCCATGGTGGTTGAACCCTCGGCTGCGCTTGGAGTCGCCATAACTGCAGATCTACCGGGCCGGGCTGGGCTGCCTCATCATTGCGGGGCAGCGCGTTGTGCTTGACTACGGCCCGGCTCGTGGGACCCTGCACCTGCCCAACTCCGCGACCGGAAGCTGGCTACCGAGGTCGACGACCAGAGTTCTAAGGGATGTGGTCCAGTTGACGCAGTGGGACTTCGTGGCCGACTTGGACCGACTCCTCGTTTCGGTCGCGCATGAAGCCGGTCCGCGCACGATGTCGGGCATGGCGGAGGCGGCCGCTTCACTCGTCCAGCGCAGCCGGGCCTCGGATCCGACAGGTCTCCAACGATGGCTTGACGACAACGCCGAGACCCTGGTTGGCCAGCAGATCCTTGTTGCGAATGTCCACGCACAACAGTCGCCCGCGATCGAACTTCCACTAGCCGTGCGTGCGTGGGCGGCGCAACACGACGATCAGAACCCCGCGGAAGCGGTGGCCTGGCTGAAGGAGAATCGGCCGGGTCTGCTTCGGGCCTGGCTACTGAGCAGAGTCGAGGATCTGATCGCTGAGGAGATGACCCGCCGCTACCTCTAGGGCGGCGCCGTTACCCTCTTTTCTTAGATTTATGATCACGAGCATGCCTCTGTCGGAGCCTCGTGCGCCGATCAAGGTCGCCCTGGTCGACGACTATGACATCGTCTTGATCGGCTTGGCCCACATGCTTGAGCAGTACCGCGATCGGATCACCGTCGTTGAGATGGACGCGAACGAGCCAGTCGCGGAGCCGGTTGACATCGCTCTCTATGACTCCTTCGCCCAAGCGGAATCTGACGGCGAGGAGCTCGGGATCCTTCTCGCAAGCCCGCTCGCACGCCGGGTCGTGGTCTACACCTGGAACTTCCATCACGGTCTCGTAGATGATGCGCTGAGGCGCGGTGCACATGGCTATCTGTCCAAGGCGTTGCCCGCTAGCGAACTCGTGAAGGCGCTCGAGTCGGTCGATGCCGGTGAGATCGTGACGAGCGAGGTGCCGTCCCGCCCGCGGGTCGCTCCCGGCCTCGACTGGCCTGGCCGCCGTGAAGGTCTGACCGACCGAGAATCCGAGATTCTCGCCCTGATCACGCAAGGACGAAGCAATGCGGAGATCGCCGCGCTTACCTACCTCAGCCCGAATACCATCAAGTCCTACGTGCGCACGACCTACCGCAAGATCGGCGTCCAACGCCGTACGCAGGCTGTCTTGTGGGGCATGGAACACGGCTTCATGCCCGATCACCAGCGAATCGAGCAGTGGCGCTAAACCCGATGACTGACCGAGAGGCGCGCTTCCTCCTTTGAGCTGATGACAGCGGTCACGTCGCCGTCGCGTTCGCCGGTATCGCGACCGGCGCGGCCTACGCGGCGCTCAGCTCCGCACCTCGCTCGACACAAATCTGGGCCCCATCCACACGATGCAGCACTGACTACCGGCCGCCGGGCGGCGGCCCGGGAGGCTTAATCACGCCTAGTTGCAGCATCGCGGACAGGTCATCTCGGGTGGCCCAGTGCTCACATAGCTTGCCGTCGGCCACTCTGAACCAGTGACTTTGACTCGCGGTGAAGGCCTTTCCTGTGGCGGGAGGCGCACCGTCGACGTGACCGAGGTTCGTGCCTCGGCTGATTACGCGCGCGACAACCATGTCATCTTCGGCGACGAGCGATTCCAGTTCCATCCGAACGTCGGGGAACTGCGCCGTCAACCACGCGACCGTTCCACGCATTGCCTCCGGTCCGTTGACTCGCCCAGGTGCTACAGCTGCGAACGGGGCGGCAGCGTTCTCCACGAAGTCCTCGGCCATCAGCTCGTCGCACGCCGCCCGGTTCCGCTGATTCCAGATCTCTTCGAAATGACGCCGAACCAGCTCCTTGTTGACCTCAGACATCAGCTCTTCCCCCTTTACTCCGCGCTCAGGCAACGACTCATCACGTGGCACTGCCCGCATCGGGGCGCTGCCTGCGGCGTACGGGCCGGGCCGGCTCACCGACGGTCGATGGTGAGGCTCCAGATCCCTCGTCCGTGGGTAGCGGCGTAGACGGTGTGGCCGTCCGGACCGATCGTCAGGTCGTTGATGGAAGAGTTCGGCAACCCGTGCCCGGCCACGTCCAGCTGGTGCGCCGCCCCGCGTCCGTCGTGGGCTTCGAAGGCGCCGATGTCAGTGCCGAGTACCAAGGTGGTTGTTGATCGATGACAAGTGCGTCCGCTGGCGCGTCGGGCAGGTTGCCGGAGATGTCGGTCCAGCTCGGCGCCGCCGTTCCAGGTCTCGAACACGTGCCCGGTGCCCGCGGTCGGGATCCATCGTCGGCTGTAGCCGTTGTAGATCGCGAAGGCGTGGACCGGGTTGGTCGGATCGACGGTGACTCCCGGCGATGTAGCGGTTGGGCAGGCTGCTGGTGTTCAGCGCGTGCCAGGTCCCGCCGTAGTTGGTGGCGATGCCGGTGGCTGAAGCGCGGGTCCCGGGTTGCCGCCGCCACCGACCCATGCGGCGTAGATGACTCCGTGCGCCGCGCTCAATGCGGTCACGACGTTGCCGGCGCCGGTGTCGTACTCGCTTGGTCCACGAGCAGGTGGTCGGGTTGCACTGGGTGTTCCAGCCGGCCGTGGATACCCACACGTCCTCTCCGCCGGCGATCCAGGTGTCGATGTTGCTTGGTCGGCGACGAACGGCGCGCGGAACCGGGCGCTCGGAGTCGCAGTCGGCGCGCGGTGTCAGGCCGACGGTTTCCTGCGCGTCACAACCGGGACTGACGTCGCTGGTGAAGGTGTGGCCGCCGTCGGTCGTCGAATACATCGTCAGATCCGTGTATTCACCGACGGCATTGTTCGCGTTGCGCGGGTCGACGAGGACGTAGAACCCGTCACCGCCGGCCGGTTCGTCCATCTGGGACGAGTGACCGGTGCAGCACCGACGTGCCGTTGTCCTGCATGCCGCCCCAGACGCCGACACTGTTGCGGCCAAGGCTGGCCCGCGCGGGCGTCGTAATACTGCAGGTTGTGCAGGGTCGCGTTGAGGTCGCTCCAGCCGCCGTACTGCTGAGTCGTCGGACAGCGGACGGTAGTACATGCCCCCGTCGTTGCCGATGACGACCTTGCCGTTCGTAAGCATCATCGCGTGCTGGTCCGGGTGCGTCGTGTTCGGGCATGACGTCGCCGCAGGCCAGGCCGTAGTTCCAGTAGGGGCTGGCGGTCACCCAACTGGCGCCGCCGTTGGTCGACTCGAAGACCTCCTCGAGACCCGACGTACACGTGCTTAGGAGTCTGCTCGGGTCGACGGCCAGGTCCTGGTTGTACCAGGCCTGGACGCCGACTCCGTAGCCCGAGCCGACGGCGAGCGCGGAGCCCGACGCGGCGAGTTTGGCCTCGTCGCCGATCTTGGTCCACGGGCCGGCCGGGTAACCGGAGTCCGACCGGAAGACTCCCTGCAGCACGCTCTCTGCGCCCGCAGCCAGTGCGGCCGGCGACTCGATGATCGGCGTACAACTTCGACCCGTCGGCGGCGTAAGCGAGCGTCGTGCGACCGATATCGGAGGTGTCGATCGCACCCGTCGGCGTGATTTCGTGGAAGGTCTGCCCGTCGTCGGTCGAAACATAGAAGCCGTTGTAGATCCCGGCCGGGCTCGGCCCACGCCAACCGACGACGGCAGGATCAGCCCCGTCCCCGGCTTGCGGCGACGTCGGAGACCTGGTTCAGGTACGGCGGGTTCTGGTTCGCCCCGGCCGGGTCCAGGACCTCCTGCCATCCGGCGTACCCCGCGCCAGCCGCCACAGCCCGTCGTCGGTCGCGGCCAGTGCGGTGCCTTGTCCGTGAAAGTGATGCGGTAAATGGTGTGCGAGGCTAGGGCTGACCCGCCGACGAGCTGGAAATGTCGTCCCCCGTCACCGCAGCGGTATACGCCCGCACCTTGGTAGGCGTCGGAATTGGTATTCGCCTCACCCGTTCCGACCCACAGCGACTTGTCGCTGCGGATTCATGGCGAGCGAGCCGATCGACAAGCTGCGGCATGCTGTCGAAGATCGGCTGCCAATGCCGCCCCTGGTCGGTCGAGCGCCACACCCCGCCGTCCGCCGCCCCGGCGAACCAGACGCCGCCTGGGCCGGTCACCAGGGAAGTGACCCGGCCACCCACCAGCGAGAAACCGGAGCCGACGTTGCTCCAGAACGGGTCGGTGTAGTCGGCTGGGGCGGCGTTGTAAGGCTGAGTCGTCACTTCGTTCCAGGTTCCGGGCGAGGACGCAAGTGAGGCTTGTTGGTTTCGAGCCGACAGGAGCGCCGCCCCTGTGACTGAAGCGGCCGGGAGACTGCGCTCGAGCGAGTAAGCCGCGAGGTTGTCGGCCAGATCGTTGTCGTCGGGGGTGTGGTTCGGATTGCTCCCGTCACCGCCCGCGTCCTTGGCTTTCGTGACTGCGACCTGCGCCCGCTCACGCGCGGCCGCACCCGTCGGACCCGATCGGGTGGCCCTCGCACCGGCGACCGGCACGGCGCACGCCACGACCAGCGCTACCGAACCGATCAGGACCGCGAATCGACGACCAGCACGCGACATACCACGCTCCCCACACTCAGATCTCGTGAATGCGGCCGGACCGGTCGTCTCGTGCGCGTCCTGCCGGAGGGCTGGTCGTGACGCGGCGGCTGGCCACGGGACCCGAGACCAAGCTTCGTCGGACGATCGCACCCTAAACCTTCAGACTGGTACGGCGAAACCCCTGGTTCACCTTGCGTGGCATCGGGTTTTGACGTGCGCCGCGCCGACGCCACTCCCCTGCCGTGCCGGACTCGTCGACGCGGGGCACGACCTGTTACCCGACCCTCGCGAAGAACCCTGGCGCCAGACAGTCTTTGGAATCGCCCACAGGAGTGATTGTCGGCATCACACAGCCGGCGTCCAGCACTCGGAACCTCCTAATACCGGTCCGGCGGGGCCGGCTGTGGCCCCGCCGGACCGCAGTCGGGCGTCCCCCCGGAATCGCCCGACCCGCCCTAGCTCCAGCGATCAACGCCGGTGTCGGTGTCGCCTGGACTTTCACACGGCCCGTCCCCTCAGTCGCCCTTCCCGCGGCCGTGCTTCGTCGACTTCGGCTTCGAAGCGAGCGTCGGCACGATCCCGCTGGAGGTGGGCATCGGTGCGGCATGCGCGACTTGCCCAGAGGGCTGGGCCAACGCAGGCGGGCTGGACGGCGATCCAG
Source organism: uncultured Actinomycetes bacterium (assembly GCA_963737785.1). Classification (GTDB taxonomy): domain Bacteria; phylum Actinomycetota; class Actinomycetes; order Mycobacteriales; family Jatrophihabitantaceae; genus CAVTTS01. Next base: position 5,806 of record CAVTTS010000004.1, on the reverse strand, counting down.
GCCTCCCGACACCCGCGACGCTGGAGGGCGCTGGAAGAATGGAGCGGCCGAGCATCAAACCAGCGGCCACCACAGTCAGCACGAAGGCCGCGCGCATCAGCGGGGCGCGTCGACGGTGGTGCGATCGATGCGCGCCGCGTCGATCACGATTCGGCTCGAGAAACGCAGTGTGTGCGGTCGAGAAAACCGGCGGGCACATGGACGACATCGTGGCCGCGCGTATCCGCTGGAGCGCGTGCAGTTCGTCTCTCACGCCAGCTGCGCACGGGCGGTCAATCGGATTACGAGCCGTCATGCGTTCAAGCAGTTTACGCAACGCCGGATCGATGTGGTCGGGAATCACAGGTGATCGCTCGAGCCGAGCGCGAGCAGCGCGCAGCCCCTGGCCGGGGAACGCTGGATGCCCACTCAGCGCCTCGATCATCGTCAGACCAAGTGAGTAGACGTCGGTAGGCGTCCCTTCCCGACCAGTACCGGTTGCCTGTTCGGGACTGACGTAATTCGCCGTGCCGACGATGAGTCCAGAATACAAATTAACGACTCCGTCCACGCGTCGGGCGACGCCGAAATCGCTGAGCTTCGCACAGAGCCCCAATTCGCCACACTGCAGTCCGACCAGGATGTTCGCCGGTTTGACATCTCCATGGACGATGCCACGGGCGTGGACGTACGCCAGAGCATCAGCCAGTTGCTCACAGAGGCTCTCTGCTTCCACGACGGTCAGCGTTCGTTGCCGAAGAAGGTCGGCAAGGTTGGGCCCCTGCACGAGTTCCATGACGATGTACTGCCCGACTTCGCCGGTACTGGCATCAGCCCCGGCGTCGAACAACGCGACCAAACCCGGATGTTGTAGGCCGGCGAGCAGCCTGATCTCGGTGTCTACCGTCGCCTGCGGGAGATCGGACAGTGCGAGAGGGCGGATAACTTTGATGGCTACCTCTCGATTGAGCAGCAGGTCACGCCCTGCAAAGACGTCGGCCGCGCCGCCGGAACCGATCAACCGTCCGATTTCATATCGCTCACCGAGAAGGGGCCGCAGCAACGAGGTCGTCTCCTCTGCGTCCTGCACCGTCATCGGTCCGCCTCGTCGGAAGGAGCCGCCGGGTCAGAGGCTCGGATCAACGGGGGCACCGGGTTCGGCGTACGTCACGCCTCGATCGTGGTAGCGAACGTCCGTGCGCCGACGAGTCGTCATCAACGCGATTGTCACCAAGAGCCCGACCACACCGACAATCATCAACACGTCGCCGACGATCCTGAGGTCAACGCCATTCACGTGCCTGGTCACCGCGAATCTCAGCACGGCACCGATAGCGATCAATAGCAGGCTTGATCCGATTCTCATCGTCGCTCCTAGGTCGTTTTGTTAGCTCGGTTCGTTAGGAAGCGTGATACCCCGAACTTCGGCTCGAATAACAGGGTGAATGACTTTTTTTCATAACCGTCACGAGTGACGCAAGCGACTTCGGCAATGACGGTGAAACCGAAGATGGCCACCTCAGAATTTGAGATGGCCGGCCGCATTTATTCTGTCTCGGCGGTGCTGCGCTTAGTCGGAATGTCTTTGATTGATCTCCAGTGCCGCTATTAGTTTGGCGGATGAGGCTTGGTCGCGGTTGGCTTGCCGGGCGGCGCCGAGGGCTTGCCGTGGCGCTTCGTTGGCGCGGTGGCCGGCGACGTCTTGCCTCGACCGGCGGAAGAGAGCAATGCTGAACAGTATTCATCGACCTGAGTGATCCCACCGGCGGCACTCACAAGTACGGCGAATGCCGCGCTGGAATCCGCCTTCCCCGCCGATGACGGGCGCGACAGCCACGCATTGCACAAGCCTAGAAGCGATGGGTCCGGCACGGCCGCCGAGACGGGCCCGGCCGGCGCGGTGGACGGCGCGGAAATCGCGGCGGTGGGGATCGCGCTGACAGCCGGTCCGGGCTCGCCGGCGTGCGTCGTCCGCGTTGAGCTCGAACTGGACCGCGACGATGCCGCCGAGGCGCTCGCGGTATGCGCGGGGTGATCCGAGCGGCCAGCCGCGGCAAGCGCGACGCCGCCGGCGGCTAGTGCGGTCGCAACAGCAATCCCCCCAACAGCCGCCAGCCGATTCGCGACGCGCCGCGGAGATCGCGCGACGATGGCCGGGGCTGGGACGGGCGATGTCGCGACGATGTTGCGATACGCGGCGATCGCCGCGCCGAGACCTGCTTCGCCGTCAGCGGGCTCGCCATCCTGCGCCGCGGCGTGCAACAAGCTCGCCACCGCTGACGGTGCCGCCACGTCACCCTCGAGAAGTCGCTCGAGCTGGCCTCTCGAGTAGCGCTGTCGTCTGGTCATGTCACGTATCCAGCGTCACTCGAGCCGATTGCGTTACTCGTCGACGCCACGGTCCGCGTTGACCAGCTGAGCCGCGAGGCGACGTAAGCCCCGGTGCGCGGCGACGCGCACCGCTCCGGCGCGCTTGCCGAGGACCTCGCCGGCCGTCCGGGCGTCGAGGCCGATCACGACTCGAAGCAGCACGGCTTCGGCCTGATCGGCGGGCAGGGCGGCTATAAGGCGGAGCGCGCGCGAGGTCGACATCGCTTCCAGGACCTCGCTGCCGACATCGTCAGGCGCGGGCTGTTCCAGCAGCGATTCGAGGGCAACCAGGTCGGCCGGCCGGCGATTCATGTGCCGCCGATGGTCGAGTGCTCGATTCCGAACGACTCGCGCGGTCCATCCACGAAGTGCGTCTCCATCGCCGCTGAAAGATCGGAGATCACGGACGATTTGCAGCCAGACTCCGCCACGACGTCTTCGGCGTCCTGTCCGATCAAGCCAAACGCATACCGCAGGAGGCGCGGATGGATCGCCCGGTAGAGGGACGCGAACGCGAACTCATCGCCGCTCTGCGCCGCCGCGATGAGATCAGCATCCAGTGCGTCGGCACGGGACCCGACGCTCGCTCGGCTCGCCGCGGGTCCTGCGGCGCGGTCAGCCACTCAACGACGCTCGCTCGTCGCAACAGTCGAGGCCGACCAGAACAATCCGGTTCCTCACTTCCTTGAGTTCGACGAGCAGAAGGCACCTAAGGTTCAGCGTCCTCGGCCGATCGGGCGTTACACCGTGTTACCGAGCCACGTCGATCCGGAAGCCACGAGGATGTTCGCACGTAGGGCGGACTGCCGGGTCTGTCTGAGATGCTGCGCAGCGAACTTTCAGAGGTTCGGCACCGCTGTTCTGCAGCACGGACGGTTTCCTAGGCGTCGACGAGTGCTACTAGACGTCACTTCCGCGCGCGGAAGTCGAATGTCAACGTCGGACAGGCCACTGGCCGCCACCGGATCCAACACTGGGCTCGCTGCTCTCCGTTGCCGTAGCGCTGATCGCGCTAGGAACCGGCGTGCTCGCACGGGGACGCCGACGCGCGACAAGCTGAAGCACGCACCACCGAACGGTGGGTGCCTGACCCGAGCCGCCGTCCGGACGTTCCAACAATAGGCGGACAACCGCCGCTCACAGCTCCCAGCGTCGAGCTGATCACAATCGCCACGCCCGAGATACCTCGATCTGCGCGGCCCTGTCGTCCGGTCAAGCCGGCGAGAGCCGAGCAGATCGATCGCTCGGACGTCGGTGCGAATGCACGCTCATGTCGACGTGCGGGAGGCCAACCGTGTGCGCCGGTCTTCAGGATAGTGCGCCAATGAGGCCCAGCAGCAGGCGATCGAGAAGAACACTGCGCCGAGTCCGATATCGAACCTCCCCAGATCGTCATCACGCGAGGCGAGGTGTGCGTCTTGCCTCGGTACGCGAACCCGAGTCCATGAAACCGCGATTAGGGCTGGTCGTATGACCGAATGTAGGCCGATCGCAGTCCGCGAAGATCTAGAACCCAGCCCACCAACAGAACCCAGAGAAAGACCACAGCAACGACAAGTGCGATCAGTCCGCCCACGGGGGCTCCGTTCTTCCAACACCGTCAGAATAGGCCCGCGACTCAAATGTCCATTCGTGCCGCGCAGCGAGCGCGGCGAGCCAAGTCAATCTAGCCTTCAGGGATGGGCCGATTCCGTTTTCCGCTGCAGTACGTGTCTCGGCGCTGGCAGCGGAATGTGTGGCGCTGGCCGGTCGCGACTCCGCCGATCATTCCACCCTCAGCACCGCCCATTTTCACGGCTGACCTCGACGAGGTCCGGGATCAACTTCCGCGGGCATAGGCATCCGGAAGTAGCCGCGAGATGCGCTCGACACGAGGTCGGAGCGAAGCGTCGGGGTGGATGCATCATGATGAACGCATGGGCGTCCACACTGCGCAGGACGCCATCGTCTTTGGCGCGATCGTCGTCGGGTCCCTCCTGGTCGTGCTGACCGTCTCTTGGCTACAGAGCCGTTTCGGTCATGGACCCTACCGAGGCGTGCGCGTCATCAACTGGACACGAGCCCAGCGCGACGAAGCGCGCGACCGCAGGCGGCGCCCCGGAAGTCACGAACAGTAGTCATCCGGAATTGCCGCATGGTGCGCGCGGCCGCCCGACCGGAACTACCGAGATCCGGTTGTAGCGAGCACTTTCAAACGGGGCCTATCGGCCCGGCGTCGGACGTTCGGATGCCAATTGCTGCATCCTTTGCAGACTGGAGTGCCACAGATCGGTCTCGTCGCGGCGTCATAGAGGTGTGAAGATGGCGGAATCCGCAACCGAGCGGGACTTCGACGAGTTCGTCCGCCTCCATAGCGTCTCTTTGTTGCGCTCCGCGCGATTGTTGACCGGCGATCTCCACTCGGCTGAGGACCTGCTGCAACTCACATTCAGCGATCTGTACAGGAAGTGGTCCAAGGTCACCGACGCCGACGTGCCGTTGGCCTACGTGACGCGGTCGATGATTAACCGGTCGCACAGCTTGCGGCGCCGAAAATCGAGCAGCGAGCTAAGCATGTGGGACGTCCCGGCTCCCCCACCCGTCGCGGACCTGTCGGATCAGGTCGCCGCCCGGCGGGACTTGGTCGCCCTACTCGCGGGACTTCCCGCACGGCAGCGATCAGCGATCGTACTTCGCTACTTCCACGACATGGACGACGTCGAGATCGCCGGGTTCCTGGGTTGCCGCCCAGCGACGGTACGCAGCTTGCTGAGTCGCGCTCTGAAGGCTTTAGGCAGCTCGACGGATATCGGAAACAGCCAGACACGAGGGGCAGGACGATGAGCGATTTCACGGATCAGCTTCGGACCGCGCTCCGAGAAGCCGCCGGCGAGGTAGACGCTCAGGTCAACGCGGATCAACTCAGCACTCGGATCGCTCAGCGGGCACGCTCAAGCCGACGACGGTCCCCGAACCGCGCTTGGATCAAGCCAGCTCTGGCTGCCGTCGCGGTAGCGACGCTCGCAGGAGCCGTGGCCGCCATCACGGTGACGCACGGGCCGCACGAAGGCGGAGTGGCCACCCAGCCCCCGTCTCCGGCAACATCAACGGCGCCGACGCCCGACCTCTCCTCCTCCACCGTGGGCCCGCCGCCAACGTCCGCATCCGGCTCGACGACCCCCGCTTCCACCGCGACGCAATGCCTGACCGCCCAGCAGGCAATCGCCCAGTTCGTGCCGTCGAACGTCACGGAGGACACAGACCACGGCTATCAGTGCGACAGCGGCTGGCTCTATGTCAACTATCGCAATGCCAGCACCGGCAACCACTCGACGCTACTCCTGCAGTCCGTCAACGGCCACTGGACGCTCGCAAATCGACTAACCGCCTGCCCATCCGATCCGACCGCATCGCCAATGCCAGCAGACATCTACGAGTACGGCTGCGGGAGCTGACTCCAAGATCCTCATCCGCGGGT
>CAVTTS010000003.1:0-640022 GCA_963737785.1 uncultured Actinomycetes bacterium | reverse complement strand
CGAGGGCGTCGACCAGCGAAGCGGTGCCGCTCAGGTCGAGCGACGTGAGCGCCAGGCCGGTGGCGGTCAGGTGGACGTGCGCGTCGACGAAGGCCGGCGTGACCAGTGCACCCGCGAGATCGACCGTCGCGTCGGCACCGATGAGGCGGGCCGACTCGTCGTCCCCGATCCAGGCAATCGTCGCGCCGTCCGTCAACAGCGACGTACTGCCGGCGCCGGCAGGCGTGTAGATCCGGCCGCCGCGGAAGAGGGTACGCACATGCGGAGTCTGCCCGAAAACGATCCCATCGTTCTTCTGAGACATCTCATGGGTTAACCTTCCGAGCAGTCGCCGGGACTTGCGGCAACGCTTTCGTCCAACGCTTGGACAGGTGGGAAATGACCGCGAGCATCGAGGACGTCGCCAAGTTGGCGGGAGTCTCGATCGCAACGGTGTCCCGCTCGCTGCGCGGGCTGCCCGATGTCGCCCCCGGCACCCGCGACCGCGTCCTGACGGCGGCGCGCGAACTGAACTACGTCGCGTCGCCCTTCGCGGCCCGGCTGGCGAGTGGTCGTACGGCCACCGTCGGTGTGGTGGTCCCGTTCGTCAACCGATGGTTCTTCGCCGAGATCCTCGGCGCGGTCGAGGCCGTCCTGCACGACCGGGGCTTCGACCTGCTGCTCTACAACCTCAGCGACTCGACCGGCCGCGAGCGATTCTTCGACGAGATGCCGGTTCGCAAGCGCGTCGACGCGCTGTTGCTGGCCAGCCTCGTCCTGAACGAGGCCGAGTCAGAGGCGCTGCTCGCGCTCGGGCTGCCGGTCGGCCTGCTCGGCGTCGGGAACCCGCGCTTCCACGCGGTCCGGATCGATGACTCGCACGGCGCCGCGCAGGCCGTGAAGCATCTCACCGGGCTCGGGCATCGGCGCATCGGCCTGATCGGTGGCGACACCGACGACCCCATGCGGTTCACGCCGCCGCACCATCGCCGGCAGGGCTACATCGACATGCTCAACGAGGTCGGAGTCGAGTACGACCCCGACATGGAAGTCCTCGGCTACTTCACGTCCGAAGGCGGTCAGGCGGCGACGGCCGAGCTGCTCTCGCGGGCCCAGCCCCCGACCGCGATCTTCGCGGAGTCGGACGAGATGGCCTACGGAGCGTTGCGCGCGGCCCGGATGGCCGGGCTGCGGGTGCCGGACGACCTCGCGATCATCGGCTTCGACGATCACGCCGTCGCCGACCTGTTCGACCTGTCGACGGTTCGGCAGCCCGTCGTCGAGCAGGCGACCGTGCTCACGTCCCTGCTGCTGCACCTGATGTCGGACCTCGACGCGCCCGTCCAGGAACAGGTCTTGCCGACCGAGTTGATCGTGCGCGGCTCGACCGACTCGCGATTCAGCGTCGGCTGACGGTCGTCCCCTAGGGAACCAGCACGAGCTTGCCGACCGAGCGTCGGTCGAGCAGGGCCCGGTGGGCGTCGGCGGCGGCCTCGAGCGGATACGTCTGCGCCGACGACGGCGCGCAGGTCGCCGGCGGCGAGCATGCCCGAGCAGGTCGTTCACGGCCACGGCCAGCAGCTCGGGCCGCTGGACGATGTGCGCCAGCCAGAAGCCGATGACGGCCGTGCTGCGCGCCATCAGCGCGCCGGTCGGACGGCGGTCGGCGGCGTGCGGCCGGCCATCCCGAAGACGGCCAGCCGGCCGAGCGGGGCGAGCGCGGCCAGGCTCTGGTCGAACACCGGCTCCGCCGGTCATCTCCAGCACGATGTCGACGCCGCGGCCGCCGTTGGCCTCGCGCAGCTCGGCGGTCGAGCGTCTCGGCTCCGTCGAGTCGACGGTCGCGTCGGCGCCGAGCTCGAGTGCGAGCGCGCACTTCGCGGCGGCTCGACGCCGTGGCGATGACCGCCCGCGCCCCAGCCTGCTTGGCGAGCTGGATCGCGATCGTGCCGACTCCCCCGGCGCCCGCGTGGACGACGACGGTCTCGCCGGGCTGCAGGTGCGCGCTGGTGTGCAGCAGGTGCCAGGCGGTCGCGCCCTGGACGAGCGTGGTGAGCGCGTCGCGCGTCGATGACGCCGTCCGGGATCGGGATCAGACGACGCGGGTTCGGCCGCGACCCGCTCGGCGTAGCCGCCGCCGGCGACGAAGCCCGAGCAGTCGCCGTCCGTCGGGGTCGCGGACGACGACCTCCCCGCCCGGGATCAGCGGCAGCGACCTGCCGGCGAGGTAGGAGTCCTCGGTCTGGTGGGTGTCGGCGTAGTTGATGCCCGCGGCGAGGACGTCGTAGACCTGCTCGCCCGGGCCCGGCACCGGGTCGGGCAGCTCGCTGACACGACGAGGGTTTCGGGTCCGCCGAACTCGGTGATCTGGATGCCGCGCATCAGGACTCCGTCCGGGCATCGAGTTGGGCGCGGGTCGGCGGATTGGCCCCGGCCTGCTCACAGGTGAGGGCCGCAACCAGGATCGCGTCGTCGAGGATCGCATCGAGCACGGCGTCATCATCCAGCACACTCAGCGTCTTCGGGGCGTCGATGTCCCGACGATCGAGAGCGTCGATCAGGCCGGACATGAAGGCGTCGCCCGCTCCGACGGTGTCGACCAGCGAGATGACGCGCCCGGGCCGGTGCCGGGCCCGCTCGCCGCGATAGGCGCTCGCTCCGTCCGGCCCGGCTGTGATCACGACCAGCTCGGCACCGAGCCCGAGCCAGCGGGCCGCGACGCCCGGCCCGTCGAGGTCGGGGTAGAGCCACGCGATGTCCTCGTCGCTCGCCTTGACGACGTGCGCGAGCCGAACACTCGATTCCACCAGGTCGCGACCGCGCTGCGGACTGCCCAGCAGTCGTGGCCGGACGTTGGGGTCGTAGCTGAGCAGCACCTCGCCCTCGGCCCGCAGCCGGGCCGTCAGGGCCGCGATGGCCGAGTGGCCCGGCTCCGTCCAGCTCGCCAGCGACCCGGTGTGCAGGATGGCCGTGCCGCCCGGAAGCCGGTCGAGCTCGGCGGACGTCCATTGCCAGTCGGCGGTGCCGTCGATCCAGAAGTCGTAGGTCGCGCGGGCCTGCTCGTCGAGGGTCACGACCGCGAGCGTCGTGGGTTCCTCGGCGTTCACCGCCGCCGACATGTCGATGCCGTTGCCGGCCGCGTACTCGTAGAGCTGGCGTCCGAACGCGTCCGCGCCGAGCCGGGCCATCAGCGCCGTCGGCCGGCCGAGGCGGGCCAGTCCCACCGCGACGTTGAGCGGACTTCCGCCGCAGTGCGCCACGAAGGTCTTGCGGTCGCCGGCGCCGACCAGGTCGACGAGGGCTTCTCCGATCACGGTCACCATGGACAGGGACGTTATCGTCCTTGTCCATGGCCGGCGTGCTGCTCGTCGACGCGGCCGGGTTGTACTTCCGGGCGTTCTTCGGAGTGCCGGAGTCGGTCACGGCGCCGGACGGCCAGCCGATCAACGCCGTCCGCGGATTTCTCGACATGTCGGCGACGCTCATCAGCCGCCGGCGTCCGACCGGGTACGTCGCCTGTCTCGATCTCGACTGGCGGCCGGCGTTCCGGGTGGCGTTGCTGCCGTCGTACAAGGCGCACCGAGTTGCCCCGGGCGGTGGCGAGCTGGTTCCGGACCGGCTGCGCCCGCAGATCCCGATCCTGCTGGACGTGCTTGGTGCGCTCGGTCTCGCCACGGCCGGCGCCGAGGGGTTCGAGGCGGACGACGTGATCGCCACGCTGGCCGCCCGTCCGGGCCGCTACGAGATCGTGACCGGCGATCGCGATCTGATGGCGCTGGCGACCGACGCCGTCCGCGTGCTGTACATCGGGCGGGGCGTTGCCAAGCTCGAGGATCTCGGACCCGCCGAGGTCGAGGCCCGCTTCGGCGTGCCGCCGGCGCTGTACCCCGACTTCGCCGCGCTGCGCGGGGACGCGAGCGACGGGCTGCCGGGCGTGAGCGGAATCGGTGCGACGACCGCCGCCGCGCTCGTCGCCCGGTTCGGAACCGTCGAGGCGATCGTCGTCGCCGCTGAGACCGGGCGGCCCGGATTGCCGGCCGGGGCCGCTCGGCGCGTGCTCGATGCTCGCGCCTACCTCGCCGCCGCGGTCGGCGTCGTGCGCGGTCGCACGGACGCCGATGTCAGCGAGCACGATTCACGGCTCCCGCGGTCGCCCGTGGACGCCGAGCGGCTGATCGAGCTGGCCGATCGCTACGGCCTCGACGCCTCGATCAACCGGGTGCTCGCCGCGCTCGCCGCGCTCGGCGAGGCGATGGTCAGCTGACCGGCGTCCAGGTGTAGTCGCCCTTGCCGCTCGTGATCTTGACGTTGACCTTCTTGCCGCCCTGGGCCGTGCACTGGAACGTCTTGCCCGAGCTGACCTGCTCGTTCGCCGGGCACGAGACGTTGGTCAGTACGCCGTTGGACTGCTGCTCGATCGTGTTCTCGACGGCGGTGTGGTTGAGGACCGTCTTGAAGAACGGCGACGGCTTGATGATCAGGATCAGCACGGCCGCGATGACCAGGACGGCGACGACGACGAGCACCGTCCACAACCCGGCGTGCGACTTCTTCGTCTGGTACGCCGACTGCTGCGCATCGCTCGCCTGCGCCGGCTCGTAGCCCGTCGCCCCGTAGCCGGCCTGCTGGCCGTACCCGGCGGCCGGTGGCGGCTCGCTGTAGCCCGACGGCTGGCTGTAGCCGGCCGGCTGCCCGTAGGCCGCCGGCGCGCTGCCGTAGGGCTGGCCGTACGGCTGCTGCTGCGCGGGCTGCCCATAGCCGGCCGGTTGCTGCCCGTAGCCAGGCTGCTGGCCGTACCCGGGAGGCTGCTGCCCGTACCCCGGCGTCTGTCCGTAGCCGGGCTGCTGGCCGTACCCGGGCGGCTGCTGCCCGTAGCCCGGTTGCGCGGGCGGCTGCTGGCCGTACCCGGGCGGCTGCTGGCCGGACGGGACGGACGGGATGAACTGGGTCGGCGACGCCTCGGAGCCGCGATCAGGATCCGACCAGCTCGGTGGCTGCCAGCCGGGGGGCTGCTCGTTCTCGTTGTCCATTGGGCACCTCTTCGACCAGTCGTCACGCGTGCGGCTATAGCTGACAAACCCTACTGCCCAGACGGCTGCTTAACGATCAACCCTGCATACTCTGCGCCACCACGCCCCGCCGGATCGAGGCGATGGCCGCGCGCGCGGTCGATTGCAAGGGCGCCGGAGCGACCGCGGCGATCTGGTCGAGCAGGTCGAGCAACTGCTTGCACCACCGCACGAAATCCCCGGCCGACAGCTCGGTGCCGGCGGCCGCCGTCGCCTCGAGCACCTTGTCGAGGCCCTCGTTGCGGCTCCACCGGTAGGCCGCCCAGACGAAGCCCAGTTCGGGTTCGCGGCTGCGGGGCAGGCCGGCGTCCGCCTCGTCGTCGGCAAGATCCGCCCAGACCCGGACGGTGTCGCCGAGCGCTTCGCGCAGCGCCGCCGAGGGCAGTCGCTCGACCAGCCGTTCCTCGCGCCGGGCCTCGTACACCAGAGCCGAGACGGCACCGGCCAGCTCCGCTGGGTCGAGGCCGGTCCAGATCTCGCCGCGCAGGCACTCGGCGACGACCAGATCGCAGTCGGACCAGATGCGCGCCAACAGGCGCCCGCTGTCGGTCGCCCGATCGCCATCCAAGTAGCCCCGATCGTCGAGCAGCCCGCAGATGCGGTCGAACGCCCGTCCGAGCGAACCGGTGCGCCCCTCGATCCGTTGGCGCAGGGCGTCGTTCTCGCGGGCCAACCGGGCGTGCCGCTCGGCCCAGCGGGCGTGCTCCTCGCGGTCGGCGCAGCCGTGGCACGGGTGGACCCGCAGCGCGGCGCGCAGGGTGGCGATGGCCGGGTCGTCGCGTTGCTCACCGCGCGGGGCCCGCTGGGCGGGCGGCACGTTGAGCGTCCGGATCGTCGACGCGAGATCGCGCCGTTCCTGGGGCGAGCGGTGGTTGAAGTGTTTGGGCACGCGCACCTTGCCGACGACGTCGATCGCCGTGCTGAAGTCGAGCGGCGACAGGCGGCCGGCCCACCGCGCCTCGGTGACGACGAGTGGTCGTGGGTCGTCGTTCGACCGGATCCCCGGATCGAGCACGATCGCGAGCCCGGCCCGGCGCCCGCGCGGGACGCGGATCACGTCGCCGACCGTCAGCGATTCGAGCGCGGCGACGACGGCGCCCTGGCGGGCACGCGATCCCGCCCGGGCCGCAGCGGACTCGCGCTCGCCGAGTTCACGGCGCAGCGCCGCGTACTCGGCGAAGTCGCCGAGGTGGCAGCGCATCTTCGTCTCGTACTCGGTGAGGGTCGACTCGTTACGTCGGATCTGCCGCACGAGTCCGGCCACCGAGCGGTCGGTCTGGAACTGCGCGAACGACGCTTCGAGCAGGTGCCGGGCGTCGGGGCGACCCATCTGCGCGACGAGGTTGACCGCCATGTTGTAGGACGGCCGGAACGACGACTTCAGCGGATAGGTACGGGTCGAGGCGAGGCCGGCCACGCGGCCGGGATCGATCTCGGGGCTCCACACCACGACGGCGTGACCCTCGATGTCGATGCCGCGCCGCCCGGCCCGTCCGGTGAGTTGGGTGTACTCCCCCGGCGTGATGTCGGCGTGCGTCTCGCCGTTGAACTTGGTGAGCCGTTCGAGCACCACCGTCCGGGCCGGCATGTTGATGCCGAGCGCGAGCGTCTCGGTGGCGAACACCGCGCGCACGAGGCCGCGGACGAACAGCTGCTCGACGACCTCCTTGAACGCCGGTACGAGCCCGGCGTGGTGGGCCGCGACGCCGCGGCGCAGGCCGTCCAACCAGTCCCAATAGCCAAGGACCTCGAGGTCGTCGGCCGGGATCGCGGCCGTGCGCTGCTCGACGATGGCGGTGATCTGGTCGCGTTCGTCCGGGCTGGTGAGCCAGATGCCGGCGTGGACGCACTGGCGGACCGCCGCGTCGCAGCCGGCCCGGCTGAAGATGAACGTGATCGCCGGCAGGAGGCCTTCGCGATCGAGGCGTTCGATGACGTCGGGACGGTGCGGCGGTCGCCAGCCCCGCTGCCGGTCCCGTCCGCCCCGTGCCTGGTAACCGCCGTCGCCGAAGCGGGTGCGCTCGTCGATGTGACGCTTGAGTTCCGGATCGACCATGGTCGCGTCGGCCGCGGCGAACAGGTCGAACATGCGGGTGCCGACCAGCATGTGCTGCCACAACGGGACCGGGCGCACCTCGTGCACGATCACCTTGGTGTCGCCGCGGACGCTGACCAACCATTCGCCGAACTCCTCGGCGTTGCTGACGGTGGCCGACAGCGACGCGAGCGTCACGGATGCCGGCAGATGGATGATCGCCTCCTCCCACACCGCCCCGCGGAACCGGTCGCCGAGGTAGTGCACCTCGTCCAGCACGACGAAGCCCAGGCCCTCGAGCGCGCGACTGCCGACGTACAGCATGTTGCGCAGGACCTCGGTGGTCATCACGACGATCGGGGCGTCGGAGTTGACGGCGTTGTCACCGGTCAGCAGGCCGACTGATTCGGCGCCGTGCCGCTCGACCAGGTCGGCGTACTTCTGATTCGACAGCGCCTTGATCGGGGTCGTGTAGAAGCACTTCTTGCCGGTCGTCACAGCCAGGTGGACGGCGAACTCGCCGACCACGGTCTTCCCGGATCCGGTCGGCGCGCACACCAGTACGCCGTAGCCGTCCTCGAGGGCCTCGCAGGACTCGACCTGAAAGGCGTCCAGCTCGAACGGATAGCCGGCGGTGAACTCGGCGAGGGCGGGATGGCGTCCGCGGCGCCGCGCGGCGGAGTAGCGCTCGGCCGGCGAGGACATACGTCAACCCTACGGTCCGTCCGGCGCGTCGGCCGGGGACCTGACCGGCTGGCCGCCGCCCACCGTCACCGACTTTGCACCCAGGTTGTGGGTCGATCGGGGTCCGGAGGCGCGAAATCACCCACAACCTGGGTGCAAAGTCGGCCCTCCGGACGGCGCCGGTGGGCGGGTCGGCTGGGGGTCAGGCGGGTGGGACGAGCACACGCAACGCGTCCGGGACGCAGGTGGTGGTGACCGGCAGCGGACCGAGCCGCTCGCCGTCGGCGTAGGCGAGCGTGGCCGGGGCGTCGATCGTCACGGTGCGCGCGTCGAAGGTCGTGACCGCCGGATGCCCGATGTGCCCGGCGCGGGGCAGGGTCGGGGCCAGCCGCGCCAACGTCAGGCGCGACACCGGCCCGACCACCGTGACCCCGAACCGGCCGTCCGACAGCTCGGCATGCGGGGTCATCCGCTTGCCGCCGCCGTAGATCGGGGTGTTGCCGATGGCGACCAGGGTGGCCGAGACGTCGCGAGACTCCCCGCCGTCGACGCTGACGGTGAACGGACGCGCGGCCAGCCGCCACATCTCGATCGCGATCGCCAGGTCGTACCGGCGGGGACCCCGCGGCCAGCGCATGCGGTTGCCGCGCTCGTTCACCGCCGAATCGAATCCGGCGCACAAGACCGTGAACCACCATCGCCCGGCATCGGTACGGCCGAGATCGACGGTGCGGGTCGAGCCGGCGTCCAGGGCGTCCAGCGCGGCCTGGACCGCGGCCGGCGCCGTCGCGGGCAGGCCGACCGCGGCGGCGCAGTCGTTGCCGGTGCCGGCCGGAATGATGCCGAGCGGAACGTCGGTCCCGGCGAGCGCTTGGACGGCGATGTGGACGATGCCGTCGCCGCCGAGCACCAGTACGGCATCGGTGTCCTGGGCGGCGCGAGCCACCAGCAGCGCAGACTCGTCAGCCGACCGTCCCGCGTGGACCGTCACCGCGGCGCGTCGGCGCAGCGCATCCGTGACTCCGGCCGCCAGCTGGGCCGCGCGGCCCACGCCCGAGGCGGGGTTCACGATCAGCGCGACGCGCCTCACGTCGAGTCGCCCCACCCGTCCAGGGATTGCGGGATCGGGTCGATCCGCGAGGGAGTGTCGTCGTCGGGGTCGGGACCGCTCGCGGCGGCGAGGGCCATTCGGCGGGCCTTGCGCCGGTCGTGCACGACCGCGATGAAGACGGCCGCCTCGAACAGCACGACCATCGGCACCGCCATCGCGCACATCGTGAACGGATCGGTGCTGGGCGTGGCGATGGCGGCAAACAGGAAGATCAGGAAGATGCCGAGCCGCTGCGACTTCTTCAGCACCTTTGCCGACAGCACGCCCGCGAAGTTCGCCATCACGACCAGAAGCGGCAGCTCGAACGCAGCGCCGAACGCGACGAGCAACAACGTCACGAAACCCAGGTAGTCGGTCACCGTGAGGTAGGCCTGGGTTGCCGTGGTCGCCTGACTGAGCAGCACGTTCAGGCCCTTCGACAGCACCGCGTACGCCAACGCCATGCCGGCGACGAAGAGGACGGTCGAGGCCACGACGAAACCGATCGTGTACCGGCGCTCGTTCTTGCGCAGGCCCGGCGTGATGAATCCCCAGATCTGATACAGCCAGAGCGGCCCGGTGAGCACCGCCCCCGCGATGATCGACACCTTGAGCCGGGACGTGAATCCGTCCAGCACGCCGTGGTAGATCAGCACGCACTTGTTCGAACCCGGGGGCACGAGCCGGTATTTGGCGGGGACCGAGCAGTACGGCTCCTTCAGGAAGTCCAGGATGTCCTTGTAGAAGATCCAGCCGAACACCGAGCCGACCGCGATGATCAGGATGACGATGGTCAGCCGGCGGCGCAGCTCGCGCAGATGATCGATGACCGACATCCGGCCTTCGGGGTCGCGATTCTTGTTGCGGCGCAGGCTGAAGCGAAGTCGGGCCATATAGGTGAGTTCGTGCTCAGTCGCGCTGAGGGATTCGTTGCTGCGCGTCCATCAGCTGCGCCTGCACGATCTTCAGCTCGCCGGCGATGCTCTGCATGCGAGTCAGGTCGGTGCGCAGCCGGCGGGTCTTCCAGCTCACCTCGTACGCGTAGAACGCCAGGACGGCCGCGGCGATGAGCACCGCGAGAATCCAGGCGAGGGCGACGATCACGCAGGCGACTCTACTGCGGGACCGTCTCGGCATAGGCCGCGAGTGCGGCGCGGGCCTCGGCGCGGATCGATTCGGCCAGCCACTGCGGTGACAGGACCTCGACCTGACCGGCCGAGCCGAGCGCCAGGGCTCGCACCCAGGACGGGTCGGCGACCCGCAGGCTGATCTGCCGAAGGCCCGACGT
Source organism: uncultured Actinomycetes bacterium (assembly GCA_963737785.1). Classification (GTDB taxonomy): domain Bacteria; phylum Actinomycetota; class Actinomycetes; order Mycobacteriales; family Jatrophihabitantaceae; genus CAVTTS01. Next base: position 629,877 of record CAVTTS010000003.1, on the reverse strand, counting down.
CTCGATCACCTCGTCGCTCGGGTAGTAGTCGGCGACCCAGGCATACCCGGACGCGACGCGCAGCACCGCGAACAGGTGCTCGGGCGCCGGCGTATACACCCCGCCGGACAGGTCGCGCAGCTCGATGCCCGCCGGTGGGCTCGACGGTTCGTCCAGCACCTCCACCCGTTCGATCCGGTCGAGGCGGAAGACGCGCATGCCTTCGGCGCTGCGGCACCAGGCTTCGAGGTAGTTGCGACCGTCGAGCTCGAAAACCCGTAGCGGGTCCACCGTCCGCTCGCTGATCTCGTCACGGGTCGCCGAGTAGTAGCGCAGCGCGAGCGCGCGCTGCTGGTCGACGGCACTCTGCAGCACGGGCAGCAACTTCGCCGACGAGTCGAGCTCGACGGCGACCGTCGCGGCGTCGTCGAGCGGGCCGCCGGCGGCCGCCTCGACCTTGGCGAGCGCGCGCTGGATTGCGTCCCGGTCGGTGACGCCCGGCACCTCGACGAGCGTGCGCAAGCCGATCACCAACGCCAGCGCCTCTTCGGACGTCAGCCGCAGCGGTCGCGACATGCCGGCGTCGAAGATCACCGACACGTTCTCGCCGTCGAACGAGAGATCGATCAGGTCACCGGGCCCGTGCCCGGGCAGGCCACACATCCAGAGCAACTGCAGGTCGCGGCGCAGCTGATCCTCGCTGATCCCGAAGTCGGCCGCCGCCTCGACCGCCGCGATGCCCTGATGGGCCTGCAGATACGGCACCAGGGCGAGCAGCCGGGGCAGGCGTTCCCGTTCGCCGGTCATGACACCGCCTCGACGGACCGCAGCCGCCGGACGACCTCGGTGACGAGTTCTGGCGGGTCGATCGCCCGGGCCGCCGAACCGGCGCTCGCCACCAGCCGAGCGAGCAGTCCGACATCGACGAAGGTGATCGTCAATACGTCGCCGTCGGCGGATTCGGCGATGCGGCGCAACTGGCCACCGCCGGCTCCGTTCACCCGGACGTGGGCGATGCGGCCTTCGTCGGGGGTGCGTCCAGCGACGTAGCTGAGCAGGTCGACGTGGGCCGGGCGCTCGTAGCCGCCCGTTCGTCCGAACGGCTCGACGTCGCCGGTGATGCGCGACAACCGGAAGCTGCGCGCCTCGTCGCGGTCGCGGTCGTGCCCGACGACGTACCAGCGGCGCCGCCACGACAGGACGCCCCACGGCTCGACCGTCCGCCGCTCGGGCCCTCCGGAGCCCGACTTGATGTAGTCGAAGCGGACCGCCCGGGCGTGCCGCGCGGCATCGATCAACGTGGGCAGGCTGGGGTCGCTGGAATCGACGTGCGGAACCGCGCCGGGCGCCCCGGCGGCGTCGATGTCGGTGCCACCGGCCCGCAACTTGATGAGCGCGCTGCGCGCCGGTGCGCCGAGCGTCGCCGACTGCCAGAGGCGGGCCGCGAGGCCGACCGCCGCACCCTCGGCCGCGTCGAACTCGATCGGCGGCAACTCGTAGTCGCGTCGGGTGATGCGATAGCCGTCTTCGCTGTCGAACGCGCTGTTGCGGCCGGTCTCGAGCGGCACGCCCAGATCGCGCAGCTCGGCCTTGTCGCGCTCGAACATCCGCTTGAACGCCTCGTCGGCCTGGACCGTCCCGTCGGGCGCCTCGTAGCCCGGCACGGCCGAGCGGATGCGCTCGGCGGTCAGGAACTGCCGGGTCGAGAGCAGGCAGATGACGAGATTCACCAGCCGTTCGGCTCGTCGGGCTGCCATGTCCTCGAAACTAATGCCGGATCTCGCCCGCCGGGTGGCGGCGCGCGCGGGACCAGCCATGCCCGCAACACTAATGGGCCCGTCACCGCGATATCGAGGTTCGGTCGACGGTTAGAGTGCGGCCGTGATCCGATGGCGCGCCGGCGAGGTGACGGCGATCCGGCGCGAATGGCGCGGCGTCCGCGAGGTCGACGTCGACACGGGCGTCGACGGAGTGGTTCCGGCGCTGGCCTACGTCGATCTCGTCGGAGCCCCGGAGCCGGGTGACCGCGTGCTGCTCAACACGACCGCCCTGAGCCTCGGTCTCGGTACGGGCGGTCACGCGCTGGTCGTGGCGTTGCCCGACCGGCTGCCGGCCGACCCCGGCGGCCCGGGGCACATCGTCAAAGCCCGCTACACCCCGGCGCAGGCGACCGTCCTGGGCGTCGACGAGCAGGACTCACCGCACCACGGGGTGATCGCGGGCTCGACCTCGGTCGACGGGCTGCCGGTGGTGGTCGCGGATCTGCACTCGGCCCTGCCGGCGATCCTCGCCGGGCTGCTGGTCGACCGGCCCGACGCCCGGGTCGTCTACGTGCTCACCGACGGCGGGGCGCTGCCCCTCTGGTACTCGCGGACCGTCGCCGCGCTCGAACCGCTGCTGGCCGGGACGGTCACCACCGGGCAGGCGTTCGGTGGCGATCTCGAGTCGGTGACCGTACACACCGGCCTGCTGGCGGCCCGCCACGTCCTGGGTGCGGACGTGGCGGTCGTGACCCAGGGTCCGGGCAACCTCGGCACCGGCACGCCGTGGGGTTTCTCCGGCGTCGTCGCCGGCGAGGTCGTCAACGCCGTCGCCGTCCTGGGCGGTCGTCCGATCGGCTCTGTCCGGCTGTCTGACGCCGACCCCCGCGAGCGGCACCGCGGCGTCTCGCACCACGCGCTCACAGCGTTCGGACGGGTCGCACTGGCTCCGGCCGACCTCGTCGTCCCGTCCGGGCTGCCGGACGAGCTGGCCGCCGCGGTCGACGCCGACCTCGCCCCGCTGGCGCTGCGGCACACGATCGTCGAGGTAGAGACCGAGGGACTGGACGCGGCGCTGCGCGCGTTGCCGGTGGCGCTGTCGACGATGGGCCGGGGCCTCGACGAGGACTACGCGTACTTCCTGGCCGCGGCGGCCGCCGGCCGACACGCGGCGTCGTCTGATCACGCGCCCGCCTACATCGTCTGGATGAGCTTCTCGACCCGATCGTCGACGCTGCGGTAGGGGTCCTTGCACAGGACGGTGCGCTGCGCTTGGTCGTTGAGCTTCAGGTGCACCCAGTCGACGGTGAAGTCGCGACGGCGCTCCTGCGCGCGGCGGATGAAGTCGCCGCGCAGCTTCGCCCGGGTCGTCTGGGGCGGGACGCTCTTCGCCTCGAAGATCGCGAGATCGTTCGTTTCGCGATGGACGGCGCCGCGCTTCTCGAGCAGGTAATAGAGCCCGCGGCCGCGCTGGATGTCGTGATAGGCCAAGTCGAGCTGGGCAACGCGGGGAGACGAGAGCGGCAGGTCGTGCTTGGCGCGGTAGCGCTCGATGATCTGGTACTTCGTCGCCCAGTCGATCTCGCGATCTATCAGGGTCAGATCGCCCTTCTCGATCGCGTCGAGCGTGCGACCCCAGAGCTCGACGACCCGGTCGGTCTCGGCGTCACTGCCGTGCTCGGCGACGAAGTCGGCGGCCCGCGTCTGGTACTCGCGCTGGATCTCGAGCGCCGACGCGGTGCGCCCGGCCGCGAGCCGCACAGCCCGGGTGCCGGTCAGGTCGTGGCTGATCTCGCGGATCGCCCGGATCGGGTTCTCGAGCGTGAGATCGCGGAACGTGACGCCGTGCTCGATCATCCGCAGGACGAGGTCGGCGGAACCGACCTTGAGCATCGTGGTCGCCTCGTTCATGTTCGAGTCGCCGACGATCACGTGCAGCCGGCGATAGCGCTCGGCATCGGCGTGTGGCTCGTCGCGGGTGTTGATGATCGGGCGCGAGCGGGTTGTCGCCGACGAGACGCCTTCCCAGATGTGCTCGGCCCGCTGGCTCACGCAGTAGACGGCCCCGCGCGGGGTCTGCAGCACCTTGCCGGCGCCGCAGATCAGCTGACGGGTGACCAGGAACGGGATCAGCACGTCGGCCAGGCGGCTGAACTCACCGTGCCGGCCGACCAGGTAGTTCTCGTGGCAGCCGTAGGAGTTGCCCGCCGAGTCGGTGTTGTTCTTGAACAGGTAGATGTCGCCGGCGATGCCTTCGTCGTGCAGGCGCTTCTCGGCGTCGGCGACGAGGCCTTCGAGAATGCGCTCACCGGCCTTGTCATGCGTGACCAGGCTGGTCAGCGAGTCGCATTCGGGCGTCGCGTACTCGGGGTGGCTGCCGACGTCGAGGTAGAGCCGCGCGCCGTTCTTCAGGAAGACGTTGGACGAACGTCCCCACGACACGACGCGGCGGAACAGATAGCGCGCCACCTCGTCGGGTGACAGCCGGCGCTGCCCGTGGAACGTGCACGTGACGCCGTACTCGTTCTCGATGCCGAAGATCCGCCGTTGCACACGGTCCACACTAGGTCCTCGTCGCCGATGCCACCGTTACGGGCTCGTGATCCGGATCGCAGCGTGGGGACGACCTGGTTACCCGGCGTCAGGTCAGTTCGGCGTCAGCGCAGCTCGGCGGAGAGGCGCTGTTCGCCGAGCGACGGGTCGCTGGGCAGGGGCTGCGTCTCGCCGGTGAGCCGGAAGCCGCAGCGCTCGTAGAGTCGCCGGGCCGCATCGTTCGAACTGGTCACCCACAGGCTGATCGACGAGACGCCCGCGCCGTGCGCCCAGGCCATGATCGCCCGCACGAGGAGCTCCCCCACGCCCCGGCCGCGATAGCGGGGATCGACCCACATCGACACCAGCTCGATCGACCCGTCCGGCTCCCGGAATCCGGCGGCCAGCCCGACCACCTGACCGTCGTCGTCGGCGAAGTGCAGCGCGGTGGACGCCAGCCGTGACCGCCACGTCGCCTCGTCGAAGGCGAACTCCCGCGCGAGCGTCGAACCGAAAGCGGACGGTGCTTCGGCCAGGGCGGCCAGCCGAATGGTGCGCAGTTGCCGCCAGTCATCGGGACCGGGGCGGCGGATCGTGATCACGCGTCCCACGGTGCCAGACGGCTGAAGCGATTACTTGGGTTGCAGCTCCAGCAACGGCGTGCCGTCGTCAGTGGTCACCGACACCCAGGCGATGTCGGACACGTGCAGCGCCGTCCCGGACTGATACGTCATCGTCCGGCCGGGCAGCACCGCCCAGGTGCCGAGCATCTGCTTGTTCCCCTGCTTGTCGGTGACGACCAGCCAGTAACTGGTCCCCTGCGGATAGGCCGTCGCGGGCTCGTCGTACGTGCACCGAAGGTTGATCCGGGTCCCCCAGCCGACGTCGTCCAGGTCGGCCGTCGCCTGGATCGGACTGCTGGTGACCGCCGTCATGGCGATCGGGTGACCCGCGGCCACGGGCGCCGGCCGGCCGCGGTCGTGGGCGATGAACGCGGTCACGACGATGAGGCACGCGGCGGCCAGTCCGGCGACCCCGGCGGTGACCCAGCGACGTCGGCGACGCTGAGTCCGGATTGCGCTGACGAGGCTCGGCAGCAGGTCGGGCGACGCCGGCGCGAGCCCGGCGTCAGGGGCGAAGGCGACGGCGGGCACGGAGCCGAGTAGCCGGGCGACATCGTGCAACGCGCGCACGTTCGCCCGGCACGCATCGCACTCGACGAGGTGAGCTTCGAAGGCGTCGCGGTCGGCGTCGGACAGCGCCCCGAGGACGTAGGCCCCGTCGAACCGGGCGAACTCGTCGCCCGTCGATTCGAGACCGCCGCTCACGATGCCGCTCCCATCTGTTCCAGCGCGGCCCGCAGGGCGTGCAGCGCGTAGTGCGTACGAGACTTCACCGTGCCGGGCGGAATGCCCAGCGTTTCAGCCGCTTCGGCCACGGACGCGCCCCGCAGGTAGCACTCTTGCAGGACGGCCCGGTGTTCGCTCGACAACTGCCGGACGGCCGTGTCGATGAGCGCTCGATCGACGATCCGCGCCGATGGATCGTCCACGCGCTGTTCGGGCGGTTCGGCCGTCACGAGTTCGGGTCGCGACCGCCGCGATCGCCAGTCGTCGATCACGATCCGGCGGGCGACCGTGAACAGCCAGGCCCGGGCCGACCCCTGGGACTGGTCGAGTACGCGCGGGTTGCGCCAGGCGCGCAGCAGGGTCTCCTGGACGACGTCCTCGGCCCGGCCCCGATCGCCGTTCGTCAGATGGACGACGAAGTTCTGCAGGGCGGCCGCGTGCTGATCGTGCAGGGCGCGCAAAAGCTCGGCTTCACCGACGCGGGCCTCGCCGAGTGGCACCCGTCCTCCGTCTCCGGTTGCGAACGCCGAAGCGAGCCGCAGAGTTGTCGTTTGGGTGGCGGTCACGACCGCCGTGACCCGCGCCAGCAGGTAGCGGCGGCGAGCAGCCCGAATACCAACGCAACGTACTCGGCGATCTCCGCCAGCACCTGCGGCTCGCCCGTCGCCTGCTCGTGCAGTCCGAACAACCCCGGCGAGATCGACAGGTAGAAGGCGGTGAGCGTCGCGGCGCCGAATCCGGCGGCCGCAAGGGCCGGCAGCCAGTGCCGCCACACCAGTACGGCCAAGCCGATCACGAGGCCGCCGACCGCGTTGAGCAGGAACAGCGGCCCGATCTTGTCGATGTCGCGGAAGCCGCCTGCGTACCAGAGATCGAAGTGCACATCGGCCGACAACAACACGCCCGCGGCGGCCAGTCCGCGGGCCAGGGCGTCACGACTGATCGAACTCGGATACGCGGTCTGGCTGGCCATCTCGGTGACTCCCCTCGATCGGTTTCCTTCACCTGATGACACGCGGGGGCGGGTCGTTCGGTTCACCACCGATCTGAACCGGTCCGTCGAGCGGGCCGTGACTACCGACGAAGGGGCCGCCTCGGCCGCTCACGATTCTCGGAGGATTCATGGACGTGCCACCAACCGCGACCCGTCGCGCCGTGCTGGTCGGGACGGCCGGCGCGGCCGGTCTTGCCGCGCTGGCGGCCTGTTCGAGCTCGGGTGGGACGTCGGCCGCGGGCTCGTCCGTCACGTCTCCGGCCGGGACGTCGTCGAGTCAGGACGCGGCATCGAGTGCTCGGCTGCGCTCGTCGAGCGCCGGGTCCAGCGGCCCGAGCGGGACAACCCTCGTGGCACTCGACAGCATCAAGGTCGGCGAGGCGGTCTCGGTGAAGTTGCCCGACGGCAAGCCCGGGATCGTCGCTCGACCGACGGACACGACCGCCGTCGCGTTCAGTGCCATCTGCACGCACATGGGCTGCACCGTCGCGCCCGCCGGCAAGGAGCTCGACTGCCCCTGCCACGGATCGGTCTACAACGCGACCACCGGCGTGGTCATCAAGGGCCCGGCGCCCAAGCCGCTGCCGCCCGTGGCCGTCCACGTCGCCGGTGGACAGGTCGTCACCGGCTCCGCCTGAAGGTCAGTCTTCGGCGTTCGGCTCGTCGGTCGGGCTCGCGTCGCCAGGTGGCGTGTCCGATGCCGTCGAGTCGGGCGCCGGGGTCTCGGCGATGTCGGCGTCCTCAGCCGACTCGGCCGGCTCAGCCGACTCGGCCGGCTCAGCCGGTTCAACCGTCGCGGCCGGCTCAGCCGGTTCAACCGTCGCGGCCGGCAAGAGGCTCGTCAGTGCCGCTCCGGCGATCCGCTTGAACTTGCGGGTCGGCCGGGTGCGGTCGAGCACGGCGACCTCGAGCTGGTTGGCGGCCAGCTCGCGCGGAGCGCCGTTGCCGCCGACGGAACCGAGGGCCCGGACGCCGGCGGCCAACGCCTCGGCCAGGGGCAGCCCCGGGGTGTAGTGCTGACGCAGTTCAGCGGTCAGCGCTTCGGCCTGCCCGCCCATCACCAGGAAGTCCGGCTCGTCGGCGATCGTGCCGTCGTAGGACAGCCGGTAGAGCTGATCGGCCGCGGCGTCGTCGCCGACCTCGGCCACGCAGATCTCGACCTCGTAGGGCTTCTGCTGTTCGGTGAAGATCGCGCCGAGCGTTTGCGCGTAGGCGTTCGCGAGTGCGCGCGCCGTCACGTCGCGACGGTCGTAGGAGTAGCCGCGCAGATCGGCGAGCCGGATGCCCGCGACCCGCAGGTTCTCGAACTCGTTGTAACGCCCGACCGCGGCGAACCCGATGCGGTCGTAGATCTCGCTGACCTTGTGCAGCGCCGAGCTGGCGTTCTCGGCGACGAACAGCACACCGTCGGCGTAGGTCAGGACGGCGACGCTGCGGCCGCGCGCGATGCCCTTACGGGCGAACTCCGAGCGGTCGCGCATGATCTGCTCGGCGGACGCGTAGAACGGCATCGACATCGCTGCTGACCTTTCTCGGTAAAGACTTAGTGGGCGATCAGGCGCCGGGACGGCCGGTGCGGTCGGCGACGATGGCGCGCACGACCGTGTCGAGCGTCTCGCCGCTGACGCGGTGCGTGCCGGCGGCCGTCGCGGTCATGACCACCGGGTAGATCTGGCGGCTCAGATCGGGTCCGCCGGTCGCCGAGTCGTCGTCCGCGGCGTCATACAGGGCCTCGACACAGGCGCGTACGGCCGCATCGGCGTCCATTCCGGGCCGCCACAGCTTCTTGAGCGAGCTCTTCGCGAACACCGATCCCGAGCCGATGCTGTCGTAGTACTGCTCGGGGTAGCGGCCTCCGGTGACGTCGAAGCTGAAGATGCGCCCGGCCGACGATGCGTCGTCGGCATCGGTGTCGTAGCCCGCGAACAACGGCACGACCGCGAGACCCTGCATCGCCTGCCCGAGGTTGCCGCGGATCATCGTGGCCAAGCGATTGGCCTTGCCCTCGAGGGTGAGTTCGGTGCCCTCGACCTTCTCGTAGTGCGCGAGCTCGACCTGGTAGAGCCGGACGAGCTCGATGGCCAGACCCGCCGTGCCGGCGATGCCGACGAGGGTGAAGTCGTCGGACGCGAAGACCTTCTCGATGTCGCGCTGGGCGATCAGGTTGCCCATCGTCGCGCGCCGGTCGCCGGCCATCACGACCCCGCCGGCGAAGATCGCGGCGACGATCGTGGTCGCGTGCGGCACCGATTCGGTGAGCGAGGGACGGGCGTGCGGCATCAATTGCGGTGCGGCCTCAGCGAGGAAGTCGGCGAAAGACGAAGACCCCGGCGCGGTCGCGTACCGCAATAACCCGGCGTTCCTGCCACCGTCGATGTCCACCTTGCTCCTTCGCGGTCGGTCCGGCTGACGTGCCCTGCGACCCTACCCACCGCGGTTGGCGACCCGCGACGGCAGTCGCTACTGGCCGCCCTTCTGGACGAAGCTGCGGACGAAATCTTCGGCGTTGGTCTCGAGGACGTCGTCGATCTCATCGAGAATCGCGTCGACGTCTTCGCTGAGCTTCTCGTGACGCTCGCTGACGTCGCTGGTCGTGTCGACGGCCTCGTCGACATCGGCGTCCGATTGACGCTGCGGACGGGTCTGTCCGCTGTCATGGGTGGGCATTGGGCGGCCTCCGGGTCGGGCGATCGATCTCTACCCTAACCCGATCGACACACTGGGCGCCGTCAGTAGCAGTCGCTAGGTTCGAGACATGACGATTCGCCCACTGCTGAGCCTCATCACCCTCGGGGTGGACGACGTGGCGGCGTCCACGGCCTTCTACCAGCGGCTCGGCTTCGAGATGTCGTCCGCGTCGGTGGCGGGCGAGGTGAGCTTCTTCAAGACCGCCGGTGGCCTGCTCGGTCTCTACGGCCGGGCTGCGCTGGCCGCTGACTCGCTCAGCGATCCGGCCGGGGATGGTTTTCGGGCAGTCACGCTCGCGGTGAACGTCGAGAGTCGTGACGAAGTCGACGACGCTATGGCGTCAGCGGTCGACGCCGGCGCGACCCTTCGCAAACCGGCCCAGGCCACCGAATGGGGCGGCTACCACGGCTACTTCACCGACCCCGACGGGCACCTGTGGGAGATCGCTCACAACCCGTTCTGGCCGTTCGGGCCGGACGGCCGCCCGGTCCTTCCGTAGCGAACCCCGCCGAGCACGCTCAGCCGGCGCCCGGTCCGACCAGCGCATCGATGAGCGAAGCGGCATCCGTGCACCGGTCGAGCAAATCGCCGACGTGGGCCTTCGAACCCCGCAGTGGTTCGAGCATCGGCACCCGGACGAGCGACTCGCGCCCGACGTCGAAGATCACCGAGTCCCACGAGGCCGCCGCAACCGATCCCCCGTAGCGACGCAGGCACTCGCCCCGGAAGTACGCGCGGGTGTCCTCCGGCGGTGTGTTCTTGGCGACGACCGACGACGCCGGGTCGATCAGGGTCTGCATCGCCCCACGGGCGACGAGCCGGTTGTAGAGGCCCTTGTCCGGGCGGACATCCGAGTACTGCAGGTCGACGAGCTGCAGGCGCGGTGAGTCCCAGTCGAGGCCGTCCCGGTCGCGGTATCCGTTCAGCAGACGCAGCTTGGCGACCCAGTCGAGTTCGGCGGCGAGGTCCATCGGGTCGCCGGCGAGGCGGGCGAGCACCGAGTCCCACCGGGCGAGCACATCGAGTGTCTGCTCGTCGGCGTCGTCGCCGTACCGGTCGTCGACGAACTTGCGCGCGCGGTCGAGGTATTCGCCCTGCAGCTCGAGTGCGGTGAGCCGCCGGCCGTCGGCCAGGCGGATCAGATGGGTGAGCGACGGGTCGTGCGAGACCTCATGCAGTTCGCGGACCGGCTGGACGACGGTGAGATCTTCGGGCAGGAACCCGGCTTCGACCATCGCCAGGACGAGGGACGTCGTGCCGACCTTGAGGTAGGTCGAGATCTCGGACAGGTTCGCGTCGCCGATGATCACGTGCAGCCGGCGGTAGCGGTCGGCGTCGGCGTGGGGTTCGTCGCGCGTGTTGATGATCGGGCGCTTCAGCGTCGTCTCGAGGCCGACCTCGACCTCGAAGAAGTCGGCCCGTTGCGAGATCTGGAACCCCGACGCGCGGCCGTCCTGACCGAGCCCGACGCGTCCGGAACCGCACACCACCTGCCGCGAGACGAAGAACGGCACGAGGTGACGGACGATCGACGCGAACGGTGTCGTCCGGCTCATCAGATAGTTCTCGTGGGCGCCGTACGAGGCGCCCTTGTTGTCGGTGTTGTTCTTGTAGAGGTTCATCTGCTGGCCGTGCGAGGACATGCTCGCGACCCGACGCCCGGCCTCGGCCATGATCAGCTCACCGGCCTTGTCCCACCGGACGATGTCGAGCGGGGTCGTCACCTCCGGCGTCGAATACTCCGGATGCGCGTGGTCGACGTAGAGCCGGGCACCGTTCGGCAGGATCACGTTCGCCATGCCGGCGTCTTCTTCGGCCTCGATGAACTCCTGCGCGATCGTTCCGGCGACCCCGCCAAGCTCGAAGCCGCGCGCGTCGCGCAGGGGTGATTCCTCTTCGAAATCCCAGGCCGCCCGTCGGGATCGGTTTCCGGCCGGCAGCGACGACGCATACGCATTGACGACCTGCGCGGAGATCAACATTGCGTTCGCGGCCGGCTGCCCGGGCAGGCTGACGCCGTACTCGACCTCGGTGCCCATCACGCGGCGAACGCTCACCTGGTCAAGGCTACGGCCCCGCTCGGACTTTCAGGCGAGCAACTTGACGATCGCCGCGATGCCGACGACGACGATGATCACGCGCAGCGCCGTCGGCGGCAGGCGCCGTCCGACCCGCGCGCCGATCAGACCGCCGCAGATCGACCCGGCGGCGATCAGACCGGCAGCGGTCCAGTCGATGTGCGCGGTGAACGCGAAGACGACGGCCGCGACCAGGTTCGCAAGGCCCGCCAGCACGTTCTTCAGACCGTTCTGGCGTTGCAGCGTGTCGTCGAGCAGGACACCCAGGAATCCCATCAAGAGGACGCCCTGCGCGGCGCCGAAGTAGCCGCCGTAGATGCCGGTCGCGCAGACGACGATGATCAGGGGCCACCCGGCGGTCGTCGTGGCCGAGTGGCGCGTCGACTTCAGCCGCTCGTTGAGCCGGGGTCCGATGATCACCAGGACGAGAGCGGCCAAGATCAGGATCGGCACGATCGCGTGGAAGGCGCTCGCGGGCAGGGTCAGCAACAGGATCGCGCCGATGACCGCGCCGACCGCGGTCGCCGGGCCCAGCCGCGCGAGCCGAGCTCCCTGCCCGCGCAACTCGTCGCGGTAGCCGTAGGCCCCGGTGATGTTGCCCGGGAACAGGCCCATGGTGTTCGACACGTTGGCCGTCACGGGGGGCAGTCCGACCGCCAGCAGGGTCGGAAACGTGACCAAAGTCCCTGATCCGACAACGGTGTTGATCGTGCCGGCGGCGACCCCCGCGACGAAGACGAGCAGCCCTTGCGCAGCGTCCAAACCGAAGAACCGGACCGGCTAGAGATACTGGCCGGTGTTGCCGATCGTGTCGATCGCTCGCCCGGCGTCGCTGCCCTTGCCCGACACGAGCGTGCGGATGTAGACGATCCGCTCGCCCTTCTTGCCGGAGATTCGGGCCCAGTCGTCGGGGTTGGTCGTGTTCGGCAGGTCTTCGTTCTCGCGGAACTCGTCGACGCAGGCGGCCAGCAGGTGCTGCATCCGCAAGCCGCGCTGACCGATGGTGAGGAGATCCTTGATCGCCATCTTCTTGCCGCGATCGACGATGTTCTGGATCATCGCGCCCGAGTTGAAGTCCTTGAAGTACAAGGTCTCCTTGTCGCCGTTCGCGTATGTCACTTCGAGGAAGCGGTTCTCTTCCGATTCCGAGTACATCCGCTCGACGGTGTGCTGGATCATCGCCGCCACCGTCGACGCGATGTCGCCGTCGTACTCGGCGAGGTCCTCGGCGTGGATCGGCAGGGTGTGCGTGATGTATTTGGAGAAGATGTCGCGCGCGGCCTCGGCATCCGGTCGCTCAATCTTGATCTTCACGTCGAGCCGCCCCGGCCGCAGGATCGCCGGGTCGATCATGTCCTCGCGGTTCGAGGCGCCGATGACGATGACGTTCTCGAGCCCCTCGACGCCGTCGATCTCGCTGAGCAGCTGCGGGACGATCGTGTTCTCGACATCGGAGGACACACCCGAGCCGCGGGTACGGAAGATCGAATCCATCTCGTCGAAGAAGACGATGACCGGGGTGCCCTCGCTGGCCTTCTCGCGGGCGCGCTGGAACACGAGCCGGATGTGCCGCTCGGTCTCGCCGACGTACTTGTTGAGCAGCTCGGGACCCTTGATGTTCAGGAAGTACGACCGGCCCTTTTCATCGCCGCCGCGTACCCGCTCGACCTGTTTGGCCAGCGAATTCGCCACGGCCTTGGCGATCAGCGTCTTGCCGCAGCCGGGCGGCCCGTACAGCAGGATGCCCTTGGGCGGGCGCAGCTCGTGCTCGAGGAACAGGTCGGCGTGCAGGAACGGCAGCTCGACGGCGTCGCGGATCGCTTCGATCTGCTTGGTCAGCCCGCCGATGTCGGTGTAGTCGATGTCGGGGACCTCTTCGAGGATGAGTTCCTCGACCTCGCTCTTGGGGATGCGCTCGTATGCGTAACTGGAGCGACTCTCGAGCAGGAGCGAATCTCCGACGCGCAGCGGCTGCTCGCGCAGAATCTCGGCGAGATGGACCACTCGCTCTTCGTCGGTGTGGCCGATGACGAGCGCGCGGTCGCCGCTCTCGAGCAGCTCCTTCACCATCACGACGTCGCCGACTCGTTCGTGGCCGCGGGCCGCGACGACATTCATCGCCTCGTTGAGCATGACTTCCTGGCCGCGGCGCAGCCCTTCGCCGTCAACGTCCGGCGAGACCGCGACGCGCAACTTCCGTCCGGACGTGAAGATGTCGACGGTGCCGTCCTCGAAGCGTTCGAGGAACACGCCGTAGCCGCTCGGCGGCTGGGCCAGCCGATCGATTTCTTCCTTCAGCGCGACCATCTGGTCGCGCGCCTCGCGCAACGTCTCGGCGAGCCGCTCGTTGCGATCGGCCAGGCCGTTGGCCCGGGTCTGGGCCTCCGCAAGGCGATCTTCGAGCAGCCGCAGGTGGCGGGGCGACTCGGCGACTTTGGCGCGTAGCAGTTCGATCTCTTGCTCGAGGAACGCCGTACGGCGCCGCAGTTCGCGATCGTCGGCGTGCTCGCTCGAGCGGCTCTGATCGCCTGGCTCGGATGCCATGCGGTCACCTCCATGCTCGTGGTGAGTTCGCAAATAGTCACCCTACACACGCGGGGCGTCGTCAGCGGGGAACTACTCTGAACCGAAAGACATCGTCACGAATCAAGGAGCCGGACAGCACGTGAGTGAGCCTTTGCGCGTATGGATCGATCAAGAACTCTGCACCGGGGACGGGCTGTGCGTGCAGTACGCACCCGAGGTGTTCGAGTTCGACATCGACGGGCTCGCGTACGTGAAGGACGGTCCGGATCTGCTCGCCGCTCCCCGCGCCACGACGGCCGTGCCCGAGCGACTGCGGCTGGACGTGATCGACTCGGCCAAGGAGTGCCCCGGGGCATGCATCCACGTCGAGCAGGTGGCCGACGGGCTCGAGATCGCCGGTCCCGAGGCCTGAGGCGTTTCGTCAGGGCAGCAGCCGCGGCGTGACCTCGGCGGTTGGCTCGGTGGCGGCGTCGCTGGCGAACGCCGCTTCGAGCTCGACGGTCTTCGCCGGACGCCGTTGCCGCAGCGGTGACACGACGCCGGGCGCCAGGCGGCGGGCGGTGATCAGAAAGGCTGTGTGGCCGATCATCCGGTGGTCAGGGCGAACCGCGAGACCGAGGACGTGCCAGCCCCGGACGAGCGACTCCCACGACGACGGTTCGGTGAATCCGCCGTCGTCGCTCGATCGCCTCGACCAAGCGGGAGAGCTGCGTGGTGGTGGCGACGTACCCGATCAGGACCCCGCCCGGACGCAACGCGCTCAGCGCGACGTCGCAGCACCAACCACGGCGCGAGCATGTCGAGAATGACGCGATCGACCAGCTCGTCGGACGGGTGCTCGGCGATGTCGCCGAGCCGCAGCTGACCAGTTCGCCGGGTGCTCGCCGAAGAACGTCTCGACGTTGCGCAGGGCGAAGTCGGCGTGGTCCTCACGCACCTCGTAGGAGATCACCCGTCCGGTCGGGCCGACGGCGCGCAGCAACGAGCACGTGAGCGCGCCGGACCCGGCGCCGGCCTCGATGACCGTGGCGCCCGGGTAGATGTCGCCCAGCGCCACGATCTGCGCGGCGTCCTTCGGGATAGATCACCGCGGCGCCGCGGGGCATCGACAGCACGAAGTCCGCCAGCAGCGGACGCAGCGCGAGGTAGGCCGTCCCGGCCGTCGACGTCACCACGATGCCCTCCGGCCGGCCGATCAGGTCGTCGTGCTCGATCGCGCCACGGTGGGTGTGGAACTGCTTGCCGGCGACCAGGGTCACCGTGTGCAGGCGACCCTTCGGGTCGGTGAGCTGGACGCGCTCGCCCTCGGCCAGCAGGTCGCAGGTCCGCCGTCATCGGCTCGGCTCGACCGAGGGCGGCGGCCAGATCGCTGGCCGCGAAGATCCCGGCCGGCGATCCGTCGGGTGCACGACGAGGTACTCGCTGGCCGGGCGTCGCCCGGATCGCCTGCGATCGAGCTCGTCCGGTCCGCAGCGTATCGGGCAGGACCATGCCGGGCTCGAGCGCGCGGGCCACGTCGCCGATCGGCGTCCAGGCCTGGCGTTCGATCGGCACCCCGCGTACCCGCGACTCCTCGACGATGCATGCGGCCGGTCGGCCGCGTCGATGACGACGATGCCCCGGCCGCCGGCCTCGCGGGTCCGCCGCAGCGCCTCGGCCAGCGACACGTCGGCGTGGACGAGGATGCCGGGACGCAGCAGCTCCGCGAGCCGCACCCCGCGCAGGCGTTCGGCACGGCCGCGACGCGCAGGGACTGGTTGGCGCCCGTCCAGATGAACGCCGCGAGCAACACGCCGAGCCCGCCGCGGCGTAGCGTCGCACCGGCCGCGACAGCGACGCTGCCGACGGCCACGAGCACGGCGATGACGCGTCCGGCCCAGGCGGCGACCCGGGTCCGGTGCGCTGGAGCGGCTCGCGCCCAGGTCGAGGGCCCGCAGCACCCGGCCGCCGTCGAGCGGCAACCCGGGCAGCAGGTTGAACACCGCCACGATCAGATTGCTCCAGTCAGCAGCAGCAGCAACGCCCGGCGACGAGCCGTGCGGGTGAAGGCCCGAGCGCTGCAGCGCCGGCGCAGGCCGGCGAGCAGGGCCGACACCGACGGGTCCGGCCACGGCGATGAGCAGCTCGTCGCGGGCCCGCTCGATCTCGCCCTCGATCTCGGAGACGCCGCCGAGGAAGAAGATCACGACGCGCCGGACCGGCTTGCCCAGGGCCAGGCTGACGGCGGTGTGGCCGAGTTCGTGGGCGAGCACGCACAGCCGCGAGCGCGACCGCGAAGCCGAACGCGGCCAGGTAGGACGCCGCCGACGCCGATGCCGTCGACGCAGTTCGCGGATGATCGAGCTGTACAGGACGGTGATCAGCGCCGCGATGAGCAGCCAGGACGGCGCGAAGTAGAGCGGCACGCCGAAGAAGCGCCCGACCCGCAGCAAGGCCGGGCGCGCGCGGCCGGTGCCCGCGGTCGGCTGCACGCGCGCGATGGTACGGGGCGAGCACGGCGCGCCGGATACCGTTGCGCCATCATGCGTACGTCCGCGCCGTCGACCGGCGAGCCACGCGGCTCATGCGGCGACCGTCGGCCGACGGTGCGCGGCACGGGTCCGGCGAGGTCGTCCGCCGACGGCGTCGCCCGGCCGACGGCGCACCAGCTCGCCGACGCCGCACAACTCGCAGCGGCTCGCGGCCCGGGTCGCGGTGCGACGGCGCGACCGCCGGTCGCGGCATCCGGCCGGGGCGGCCGGCCGCGGACGCTCGCGGTCGGGTCGCGCGCTTCGTGGTCGTGATCCTGCTGGCCGGTCGGCGTTCGCGTTCGGCCTTGCGCGCCTGCGTCGTGCAGCCGTTCTGGATTCCGTCCGCATCGATGGAGCCCACCCTGCACGGCTGCGCGACGTGCCAGCCGGACCGGCTGCTCGTCGACAAGTTGTCCTATCACCTGCATGCCGTGCACCGCGGCGACGTCGTCGTCTTCGACCGCCCGCCGACGCGTCAGCGTCGACCGACGCCGATCTGGTCAAGCGGGTCGTCGGCCTGGCCGGCGAGACCGTGTCGGGCCACGGACGGGTCGGTCTACATCGACGACCGCGCGCTGACCGAGCCCTACGTCGCACCCGCTGCCACGGCACCGCCGACTTCGGGCCGACCACCGTGCCCGCCGGGCGACGTGTTCGTGATGGGCGACAACCGCTGCGACTCGCTGGACAGCCGCGTCTTCGGCCCGATCTCGACCTCGACTGATCGTCGGACGGGCCTTCGTGATCGTCTGGCCGCTCGGCCGCGTCCACTGGCTGTGAGCGGGACTCCGCCTGCGAGCGGAAAGTGTCGGAGCGACCGATCTAGGGTGACGCGCATGACCGAGATCGAGCGGCCGTGACGCGCAGCCGGCGCCGCGGTGCTCGACGAGCCGATCCGCGGATCGCTGTCGCCGTCGCGGGCGGCCGACTTCAAGACCTGCCCGCTGCTGTACCGGTTCCGCACGATCGACCGCCTGCCCGAGGCGCCGTCGCGGGCCGCGACGCGCGGCACGGTCGTGCACGCGGTCCTGCGAGCAGCTGTTCGACCTGCCGGCCGCGCGAGCGCACGCCGCGCGGCCGCGCAGGCGCTCGATCGACCCGGTCTGGGCAGCAGCTGCTCGACGAGCACCCGAGCTCGCGGAGCTGCGCCTCGGACGCCTGTTCGCCGACGATGACGCCGACGGGCAGCGAGCTGCGCGAGTGGCTGGAGTCGGCGGACGGCCTTGTCGACAACTACTTCGCGCTCGAAGACCCGACCCGGCTCGAGCCGGCCGGCCCGCGAGCAGCTCGTCGAGATCGTCGATCGACGGCCTGCGGCTGCGCGGCTACATCGATCGCATCGACGTCATCGCCGGCGGGCGATATCCGCGTCGTCGACTACAAGACCGGATCGCTGCCGCGCGAGGCGTTCGAGGCCAAGGCGCTGTTCCAGATGAAGTTCTATGCGCTGGTGCTCTGGCGCACGCGCGGCGTCGTGCCGCGCCAGCTTCAGCTGATCTACCTCGCCGACCGCGACACGCTGAGCTACAGCCCGACGCGGACGAGCTCGACCGCTTCGAGCGCACCCTGCGGGCGATCTGGGCGGCGATCGCGAAGGCCACCGAGCCCGACGACTTCCGGCCGAGCCCGAGCCGGCTCTGCGATTGGTGCGACCACCACGCGCTGTGCCCGGCCTTCGGCGGCACTCCCCCGCCGTTCCCGTTCGAGGCGTCGCCGCGCGGCACCGATCAGTCGACGTCGGCGCCGTCGTCAGACGAGCTGCCGCAGGTAGGCCACGTCCACGCCGACCAGCGAAGTCGATGACGGTCCGAGTCGGCGCGGCGGCCGATCGGCACCTCGCTCGGCACGGCCAGCACCACGCAGCCGGCCGCCTCGGCCGAGGCGATCCCGAGCGGCGAATCCTCGATCGGCGACGCACGCGCCGGATCGACGTCCGAGCAGGGCGGCGGCGCGCAGATACGGTTCGGGGCGCGGTTTGGGCCGGCCGACCTCGTCGCCGCACACGGTGGCCGCGAAGAACTCCCGGCCGATGACGTCCAGGGCGATCTCGGTCAGGCCGCGGTGCGTCGAGGTGACCAGTGCCGCGGCGAGTCCGGCGGCCCGCACCTCGCGAGCAGCTCGCGGGCGCCGGGCTTCCAGACCAGGTCGGTCTCGAACAGCTCGGCGGTCCGCTCGGTCAGGTATGCCGCGCTCGACTTCGGGGTCGGCGTCGACGTCGAGGTCGCCGTGCACGATCGCGATCGAGCGGGCCAGGCTCGAGCCGACCATGCTCGGCGGCGGGCCGCGTCGGACAGCGTCCCCGCCCAGCCAGCTGGGCCAGATCCGCGAGGGCGACATCCCACACCTTCTCGGAGTCCAGCAGTGTGCCGTCCATGTCGAACAGCACCGCACGCAGTGTGGGCAACAGGGGGCGGCCACCCGCCCAGGCTACCGGAGGCGCCGGGACGCGCCGAATTGCCCGGCGCAGCGACCGCGCTGGCACCGGACGGGTCGGCCGTAGGCTGAGAGCCCATGACCGAGTTCGAACGCTGGCCCGAACTCACGGGACCCGTCCTGGTCGCGGCGTTCGAGGGCTGGAACGACGCCGGAGACGCCGCGAGCGGCGCCATCGAGCATCTCGAGCTGATCTGGGACGCCCAGGCGTCTGACCTCGATCGACCCCGACGACTACTACGACTTTCAGGTCAATCGGCCGACCGTGTCGCTGGTCGACGGCGTGTCGCGGCGCATCACCTGGCCGACAACGCGCATCTCGTGGTGCCGGCCGCCCGGCGCCGAGTTCGACCTGGTCCTGGTCCGCGGCATCGAGCCGAACATGCGCTGGCGGGCGTTCTGCGACGAGATCCTCGACGTCGTGCGCACGCTCGACGTGCGGACCGTGATCACGCTGGGCGCGCTGCTGTCCGACACGCCGCACACCCGGCCCATCCAGGTCACCGGCACCGCCTACGACGCGGCGTCGGCCACGCGGTACGCCCTCGAACGCTCGCGCTACGAGGGCCCGACCGGCATCGTCGGCGTGCTGCAGGACGCCTGCGTGCGAGTCGGCATTCCGGCCGATCTCGTTCTGGGCCGGCGTTCCGCACTACGTGTCGCAGCCGCCGAACCCGAAGGCGACGCTCGCGCTGCTGCACAGCGTCGAGGAGGTGCTCGACATGCCGGTCCCGCTGGGCGAACTGCCCCAGCAGGCCGACGAGTGGCAGAAGCTCGTCGACGAGATGGCCGCCGAGGACGAAGAGGTCACCGAGTACATCCGCAACCTCGAGGAGCGCGACGACGAGGGCGAGCTGCGCGAGGCCTCCGGCGACGCGATCGCCCGCGAGTTCGAGCGCTACCTGCGCCGGCGCGATCGCGGCGGCGGTTACGGCGGCCACGCCGGCGGCTGACCCGCCGGCCGGGTCCGCCGGCCGCCTAGAGGGCCGACTCCCGAGCAAGGCGTCGACGAGATCGCGGACCAGGCCGGGGCGCCGAGCGCGCCTCGCCGTCGGCGGCGAGCGCGGCCGTCGTCCACGTGTCGACAGCCGCGATCGCGGCGACGGTGTCCAGGTCGTCGGCCAGCCGCTCGCGCACCTGCTCGAGCAGCGCTCGCGCGGCCGGCCCGCTGGGTCGCCTGACGGCCGCGCGCCACCGGGCCAGCCGGGCCTCGGCGGCGGGCAGTCGCCCGCCGGTCCACTCGCGATCGGCGCGGTAGTGACCGTCCAGCAGGGCGAGCCGGATCGCCATCGGGTCGACGCCGGCGCCGCGCAGCTTCGAGACGAACACGAGGTTGCCGCGGGACTTGCTCATCTTCTCGCCGTCCAGCCCGATCATGCCCGGTGTGGACGTAGTGGCGCGCGAACGGGTGCTCGCCGGTGAGCGCCTCGGCGTGGGCGGCGGAGTGCTCGTGGTGCGGGAAGATCAGATCCGAGCCGCCGCCCTGGACATCGAAGCCCATGACCGAGCCGGTTCAGCGCGATCACCGAGCACTCGATGTGCCATCCCGGCCGGCCCCGGCCGAGTGGCGATTCCCAGAACGGCTCGCCCGGCGCGTTGGCCGCGCCACAGCAGCGAATCGAGCGGATCGCGCTTGCCGGCCCGTCGGGATCGCCGCCGCGCTCGCCGAACAGCCGCAGCATCGTGTCGCGGTCGTAGCCCGACTCGTAGCCGAACCGGCCGCTGGCCTCGATCGAGTAGTAGATGTCCTCGTCGACGCGGTAGGCCGCGCCGGACTCGAGCAGCGCGGTCGACGGCGTCGGTGATCTCGCCGATCGATTCGACGGCGCCGATGTAGTCGTCGGGGGGCAGCACGCGCAGTGCGGTCATGTCCTCGCGGAACAGGGCGATCTCGCGTTCGGCCAGCTCGCACCCAGTTCTCGCCGGTGCGGGCGGCCCGCTCGAGCAGCGGGTCGTCGACATCGGTGACGTTCTGCACGTAGTGCACGCGGTGGCCGGCGTCGCGCCAGACCCGCTGGACGAGATCGAAGGCGAGGTAGGTGGCCGCGTGCCCGAGATGTGTCGCGTCGTAGGGCGTGATCCCGCAGACGTACATGCGGGCCACCGCGTCCGGGTGCCGTCTCGCGGACGTCGCGGCTCGAGGTGTCGTACAGCCGCAAAGCCGGGCCCGTACCGGGTAGTGACGGGACGGGTGGTGCCGGCCAGGAATCCATGTCCACACCGTAGCCAGGCGGCGGACCTACATCGGCGGCCAGGGCATGGCCGGCCAGTCGCCGGATGGGTGCGGATGGACGAGGTCGCGCAGCAGCGCGTCGACCCGCCGGGCCGTCCGTCGGACCTCGCGAGTCGTCAGCAGCTCACCGAGCCGATCGCCGAGCGGCCCGGCCAGCTCGGTGCGCAGTTGGCCCAGGCACTCGATCGCCTCGTCGGTCAGCGAATCGCCCGCCCACTGCCAGAGCAACGTCCGCAGCTTCGGCTCGACGCTGAACGTCACGCCGTGGTCGATGCCGTAGACGTGCCCGGAACGGACGGGCAGCAGGTGCCCGCCCTTGCGATCGGCGTTGTTGATCACCGCGTCGAATACGGCGATCCGCCGCAGTTCCTCGGACGAGCGCCGCCGGACGAGCGACGCGACGTTGACATCGTCGTCGGTGTCGATCCAGAGCTGCACCATGCCGGGTCCGGCCGGGCCGTCCCGGTAGATCGTCGGCGGCACGATGAGCCAGCCGGTCGCGGCCGACACCGCGTAGGCGGCCACCTCGCGCTCGGCGAGCGTGCCGTCGGGGAAGTCCCAGAGCGGCCGCTCCCCCGCCACAGGCTTGTACACGCACGCGGCGTCGATCCCGTCGAGCCGAGACCGAGCAGTACAGCGTGGCGTTCGACGCGTCGAGCAGCCGTCCCTCGATCTCGAGCGTGCCGCGCGTGAGCAGGTCGAGAGCTTCCTCGACCGGCAGTTCTCGAGCCGGCGTCAGCTCATCAGGCGCGGACATGGATCATCACGGCGTGATCGGCGAGCCACGGTGATAGCCGTTGTTCCGCGGGCAGATATGGCCCTGGGGATCGAGCGGCTGGCCGCAGAGGGGGCAGGGGGGTCGACCGGCCGCGATCACCAGGCGGGCTCGGTCGACGAACGCCCGGGCCCGCGACGGGTCGAGCCGGACACGGAGCGCGTCCGGGCCGTCTTCGACGTCTTCGAGCAGCGTCTGCTCGGCGATCTCGGCATCGTCGACGGGCGCCTGCGCCTCGACGATCACCAGCCCGGTGTCACCGTCCCACGCCAGGCCCATGGCACCGACGCGGAACTCCTCGTCGATGGGTTGCGCGAGCGCGCCGGTGTCGACGTCGTCGGCGGCGGGCAGCGCGGTACCGGTGCGCGACACGACCTCGTCCAGCAATTGCTCGATGCGATCGGCCAGGACCGCGACCTGAGCCTTCTCGAGCGCGACGGATACGACGCGCACGCCCTCGATCGCCTGCAGATAGAACGTCCGCTCGCCCGGCGTGCCGACAGTGCCGGCGACGAAGCGATCGGGTCGTTCGAAGAGATGTATCTGACGCATGATGACGTCGAGCCTAATCGGTCTTCGTCCGACGGTCAGACCGCTCCGGCCCCGGCGCCGCCGCCGATCGTCGCGTCACCCGAAGTCCTCGGCTCCGCTTGCGTTTCGGGGGGATGAACGCCGACAGGTCACCGCCGATGTCGTTGGCTCGCAGGACGAACGGCCGGGTGTCGCCGTAGCGGACCACCGACACCGAGCACGGGTCGACCACGATGCGCTGGAACTGGTCGAGGTGCAGGCCGAGGGCATCGGCGAGGATCGCCTTGATCACGTCGCCGTGGCTGCACGCGACCCACACCGCGTCGGCGCCGAGCGCGGCATCCCACTCCCGGACCGCGCTGACGGCCCGGGCCGACACCTCGGCCAGGCTCTCGCCGTTGGGGAATCGGGCGGCCGACGGCTGGGTCTGCACGACCTTCCACATCGGGTCCTTGGCGAGTTGCTTGATCTCGCGGCCCGTCCAGTCGCCGTACCGGCATTCGACCAACCGCTCGTCGACGGCCCAACGCGGGTCGCGGCCGGCGGCGCGCTGCGCCGTCGGCGATCACCGTCGCCGTGTCGACGCAGCGTTCGAGCGGACTCGTCACGATCGCGGACAGCGGCAGCACCGCGATGCGGGCGGCGACCGCGACGGCCTGCTTCTGGCCGCGTTCGTCCAGGTGCAGCCCGGGCGTGTGACCGGCGAGGACCGGCCCGGTCATCGCGGTGAGTCCGTGGCGCACGAGCAGCAGCGTCGACATGATCAGGTCGCCGAAACCGCGCCGGTCGCGATGAGCACCATGACGAGGACGCCCAGCCCGACGCGGTAGGCGATGAAGATGTAGGTGCTGTGCCGGCTGATCCACGACATCAGCCAGGCGATGGACGCGAGACCGACGACGAAGGCGAAGATCAGTGCAACGGCGGTGAGCCCCACGCCGGGAGCGCCGGCGCCGCCGATCTTGCGGGCCTCGTACAGCGCCGACAGGACCACCGCGGGGATCGACAACAGGAACGAGAAGCGCGCCGCTGTCGGACGGTCGAGACCGCGGAACAGGCCGGCCGTGATCGTCGTGCCCGACCGCGAGGCGCCCGGGATCAGCGCCAGGGCCTGGGCCGTGCCCACCGCGATGGCGTCGATCGTGTTGATGTCCTCCTCGACCCGGTCGCGCCGGCCGACTCGCTCGGCGAGCAGCAACACCAGCGCGAGCACGATCAGCGTGACCGACACGACCCACAGATTGCGGGCGCCGTTCTCGATCGTGTGGGAGAAGACCAGCCCGATCACCGATACCGGGATCGTGGCCAGGATGAGGTACCACCCCATCCGGTACTCGAGCGAGCTGCGAACCGATTTGTCGACTAGTCCGCGAATCCAGGCGACGGTGATGTGGAACAGCTCGCGCCAGAAGTACAGAACTACCGCGATCGTCGTGCCGAGTTGGATCACGGCCGTGAATGCGGTGAACGCGGAGTCCTTCTCGTGGGGGTCGAGCAGTGCCTGCGCGATCCGCAGGTGCGCGGTGGAGGAAACCGGAAGGAATTCGGTGAGGCCCTGCAAGATCCCGTAGATAACGACGTGCAGGAGGCTCACGCACGTCCTCGCTTCGCTGCGGGCGCGCGCGAGACACGTCGGGCGCTGTCACACCGGTTCGCTCGCTGACGCTCGCTCACTCGCCGACTCCGGACTTCGCCAGCGCGTCGGCGGCAGCGTGGATCCCGGCTCGCCGCTCGTCCATCGTCCGTCCGAACGGGCTGACCGACAGCGTCGTCACTCCCGCGGCGGCGAACTGGGCCATCCGTTCGGCGATCCGGCCAACCGGGCCGAGCAGCGACGTCGAGTCGAGGAACTCCAGCGGAACGGCCGCCTCGGCGCCCTCGTAGTCGCGCGACAGGTACCGGTTCTGGACCTCGGCCGCGGCGTCGGCGTAGCCCATGCGGACGGCCATCGCGTTGTAGAAGTTCTTCTCGCGGCTGCCCATCCCACCGACGTACAGCGCCGCGTAGGAGCGGATCGGCGCCGCGCAGGCTTCGATATCCTCGCCCACGACGATCGGAGCTGTCGCCACCACGTCGAAGCCGTCCATCGTCTTGCCGACCTTCGACCGACCGGTGGCGAGCTGCGCCAGCGATTCCGCGGAATGGTTCGGGGCGAAGAAGATGGCCAACCAACCGTCCGCGATCTCGCCGGCCAGCTCCACGTTTTTGGGTCCGACCGCGGCCAGGTAGACCGGGATGTGCTCGCGGATGGGGTGGACGGTCAGCTGCAGCGCCTTGCCCGGGCCATCGGGCAGCGGCAGCGTGTACGTCTCGCCGTCGTAGCGAACGCGCTGCCGCGAGAGGGCCAGCCGGACGATGTCGACGTACTCGCGGGTGCGGGCCAACGGCTTGGCGAACCGCACGCCGTGCCAACCCTCGGAGACCTGCGGTCCCGACACGCCGAGCCCGAGCCGGAACCGTCCGCCCGACAGCGTGTCGAGCGTCGCGGCGGTCATGGCGGTCATGGCCGGCGTCCGGGCCGGGATCTGGAACACGGCACTGCCGACATCGAGGTGCTCGGTGTGCGCGGCGATCCACGTCAGGACCGTCGCGGCGTCCGAGCCGTACGCCTCGGCGGCCCAGACCACCGAGTAGCCGAGCCCATCGGCCTCCTTGGCCAGCGACAGGTTGTCGGCATCGTTGCCGGTACCCCAATATCCGAGGTTGAGACCCAGTTTCACCGCGCTCACGATACGGGCAGCCAACCGATAGGTTCAGCGCGTGGAGTTACGTAGCGTCGGCCGCAGCGGATTGAAGGTGTCTCGCCTCGGGCTGGGGACCTTGACCTGGGGCCGGGAAACCGATTCGGACGAGGCCGCCGCGCAGCTGATCGCGTTGCGCGACGCGGGCGGCAACCTCGTCGACACCGCCATCTCGTACTCGGACGGGGCGAGCGAACAGATCCTCGGCAGTCTCATCGCCGACGTCGTCCCCCGCGACGAGCTCGTCGTGGCGACGAAGGCCGGGTTCACCCGGGTCGACGAGGCGGGCGTCGCCGACGCCTCGCGGCGGGCGCTGTTGAGCCAGCTCGACGCGTCGCTGCGCCGTATCGGTACCGACCACATCGACCTCTGGCAGCTGCACACCCCCGACGAGTCCGTCCCGCTCGAGGAGACCCTTGCGGCGATGGACGCGGCGGTCGGGTCCGGAAAGGTCCGCTACGTCGGAGTGTCCAACTTCTGCGGCTGGCAGACCGCCGAGGCTGTGACCTGGCAGCGCGCGCTGCCCGGCCGGACCCCCGTCGTGTCGAACCAGATGAAGTACTCGCTGCTCGAACGCGGCATCGAACGTGAGGTACTGCCGGCCTGCCGGGCGCTCGGCGTCGGGCTGCTGTCCTACTCACCGCTGGGTGGCGGGGTGCTCACCGGCAAGTACCGGGCCGGCGTCCCGTCCGATTCGCGGGCCGCGGCCGGCTACCGCAACGTCGCCGAATATCGTCGCGCCGAGCTGGCCGGCATCGTCGAGGCCGTCGCGATCGCGGCCGAGGGCCTGGCCAGTTCACCGGTGTCCGTCGCGCTGGCGTGGGTGCGCGACCGGCCCGGCGTGAGCGGCGTGATCCTCGGTGCCCGCAGCCTCGGTCAGCTCACCGCGGCGCTCGCGTCCGAGACGCTGGTGCTGCCACCCGAGATCATCGACGCGCTCGACGACGTGTCGGCGCCGTTCGTGGGCTACCCCGAGCAGTGGCGCTGAGCGTCGGGGCCGACCCGGTCTTTGCGGCCTTCTGCGAGTCGGGGCTATGGCCGGGTGTCGGCCGCAAGCTCGCCGAGTCGTTTCCGTCGGCCGGCATCGCCAGCCCGGCGGACGTGACGGTCGCCAACCTGTCCGAGCTGCCGAAGGTCGGCGCGACCCGGGCGGGCCGGCTGTTCTCGGCGTTCCTGTCGGTCGAGCCGATCTACGAGCTGGCGACGCTGCTGCACGAAGCCGGTCTCGACGTGCGCATGGCCCGGCGGGTGGTCGACACCTTCGGAACGGGAGCGCCCCGCCTGGTCCGCGACGATCCGTGGACGCTGCTCGGGGTCGCCGGCATCAGTCCGGACGATGCCGACCGGGTCGCGCGCGCCGCGCTGCCCGGCATCCGTCGCGACGACCCCCGCCGGGGCCGAGGTTTGGTCGGGTACGTACTGGGCCGCGAAGCCCGCGAGGGTCATACCGAGACGTCGCGCGAGGCGGTCCACGCCGCGCTGCTCGAGTTCGGCGTCGGCGATCAGGACGTCGCCATCGACGCCGCGATCGAGGCGGCGCTGGTCGTCGAGGTGACCGAGGACGACGTCAGCGAACTGGCCCTGACCCGCTACGCGGAGGCCGAAGACTCGATCGCCCAGTCGATCGCGCGGCTGCAGGCGAACGCCCGACCGATCGTCGTGAAGGGCAAGGCCAGCCAGACCCTCGACCAGGCCCAGCAGGCGGCGGTCGCGGCCGCGCTGAGCTCGGGCGTCAGCGTGTTGACCGGCGGTCCGGGGACGGGCAAGAGCCGGACCGTCGCGACCCTCGTGGCCCTGGCCGAGAAGGCCGGCAAGTCGGTGGCCCTCGCCGCACCGACGGGGCGCGCGGCCAAGCGACTCGAAGAGCTGTGCGGCGCGCCCGCCTCGACCATTCACCGGCTGCTCGGCGCCCAGGCGCGGGCTGACGGCGACGAGATCTCGTTCAACGGCGGGTTCGCGCGCGGCTGCGCGGACCCTCTCGAAGAGGACATCGTGGTCGTCGACGAGGCGTCGATGCTGGACGTCGAACTGGCCGCCGCCCTGCTCGACGCCTGCGCCGACGAGACCCACGTGGTGTTCGTCGGCGACGCCGCTCAGCTGCCGTCGATCGGGGCCGGCCGCGTCCTCGGGGATCTGATCGACTCCGGGGTCGCGCCGACGACCGAGCTGACGACCCTCTACCGGCAGGCCGAGGGCGGGGCGATCGCCCGACTGGCCATCGAGGTTCGCGGCGGGGTCGTCCCGGCGGTCGACGACCCGACGCACGAGGTCGTCGTCGTGCCGGTCCGCCGCTCGGACGAGGCGGCCCATCGGGTTGTACAGCTGGTCACCGACTCGATCCCCCGCGCCCTCGGTATTGCCACCGATCAGGTGCAGGTCGTGACGCCCGTCCATCGCGGTCCGGCCGGGACGCAGGCCCTGAACGCCGCGCTCAAGGCGAAGCTCAACCCGGGTCGGGGCATCGGCCGGTTCGACGTCGGCGATCGGGTCGTCGCGCTGGCCAATCACCTCGAGGCCGAGCCGTTCGGGTACGCCAACGGTGAGGTCGGGGTGGTGTCCGAGGTCGAGTCCGGCGCCGCTGTGACGATCGAGTTCGCGTCCGGCCCGGCCGAGGTCCGCGGCAAGGCCCTGGCCGATCTCGCACACGGCTGGGCGATCACGGTTCACCGCGCGCAGGGGTCTGAGTTTCCCGCCGTCGTCGTCGTACTGCCGGCCGAGGCGGGCGGCATGTTGTCACGCCCGCTCGTGTACACCGCGCTGACCCGGGCCCAGCGGCACCTCTCGATCGTCCACGGCGCGGGGCCCCGACTGGCCCATGCGGTGCGGACGGTCGGGTCGACACCGCGTCGCACCCGGCTCCGGCGGGAGTTGCTCGAGTACTGCGGTCCGGCCTAGGCGCCCGTCGCGCGGGTGGTCAATCACAGCGAAGCGGCGTTGAATGCTGGCATGGCCGAAGGCGTGGGCGGTGACGCGGATCCTGAGTGGGAGTTCGCGCCGCTGCGTATCCCGGCCGACGTCAGCCGGGTCGTCGCGACGGCGCAGCTGACCCTGCAGGCCGAATTCGGCGGCTGGGAACTCGCCCGGGTGTTGCGCTACGCCGATGGCAGCCGGCGGGTGCTGCTGCGGCGCAAACGCCGTCGCGGTGCGGTGCCACTGCCCGGACTGTCGAGTTAGTCGTTGTCCGACCGGTAGCCGAGGTTCGGTGACAGCCACTTCTCGGCGACGGCCACCGGCCAGCCCTTGCGCTTGGCGTACTCCTCGACCTGGTCGCGCCCGAGCTGGCCGACCACGAAGTACTGCGACTGCGGGTGGGAGAAGTAAAGCCCGCTGACGGACGCTCCGGGCCACATCGCCATGCTCTCGGTCAGTTCGATGCCGACGTTGGCCTTCACGTCGAGCAGCTCCCAGATCGTCTGCTTCTCGGTGTGCTCGGGGCAGGCCGGGTAGCCGGGCGCCGGGCGGATGCCGACGTAGCGTTCCTTGATGAGCGACTCGTTGTCGAGCTCCTCGTCGGGCTGGTAGCCCCAGAACTCGGTGCGCACCCGCTCGTGCAGCCGTTCCGCGAACGCCTCGGCGAGCCGGTCGGCCAGGGATTCGAGCAGGATCGCGCTGTAGTCGTCGAGTGCCGTCTTGAACTGCTCGACCTTCGCGGTGATCCCGAGTCCGGCCGTGACGGCGAACCCGCCGACGTAGTCGCGCAGCCCGGTTTCCTTCGGGGCGACGAAGTCGGCCAGCGAGCGGTGCGGGACGCCGGCGCGGTGCTCGGTCTGCTGTCGCAGTTCGTGCAGGGTGGTCAGCACCTCGCGGCGCGATTCGTCCGAGTAGACCTCGATGTCATCGCCGCCGACGGTGTTGGCCGGGAAGAGCCCGACGACGCCCGCAGCGGTCAGCCAGCGTTCCTCGATGATCGAGTCCAGCATCCGCTGGGCGTCTTCCCAGAGCCTGCGCGCGGCCTCGCCCGACGCCGGGTTGTTCAGGATGTCGGGGTACTTGCCCTTCATCTCCCACGCGTTGAAGAACGGCTGCCAGTCGATGTACTCGCGCAGTTCGGCCAGCGAGTAGTTGTCGAACGTCTTCACGAACTGGGTCGGCGCCGACGATGCGTGGTAGTCGTCGGTGTGCATGTCGCGGACCTGAGCCGAGATCATGCGCGGCCGCGGCGGACGGTAACCCGTCCAGTCGATCGGGGTCTTGTTCTCGCGCGCGGCGGCGATCGGCAGGATCACCTTCGCGTCGGTCCGCGCGGCATGACGCTCGCGCAGCGAGTCGTAGTCGGTCTGGATGTCAGCCAGTAGGGCCGGACGTTGCGCGTCGGACAGCAGCGCCGCGACGACCGGCACCGAGCGCGACGCATCCTTCACCCAGATCACCGGGCCGTGGTACTTCTTGTCGACCTTGACGGCGGTGTGGGCGCGCGAGGTCGTGGCCCCGCCGATCAGCAGCGGGATGTCGAATCCCTGGCGCTCCATCTCGGTGGCGAAGTTGACCATCTCGTCCAGCGACGGCGTGATGAGACCGGACAGGCCGATCACATCGGCATCGTGTTCCTTGGCGGCGTCGAGGATCTTCTGGGCCGGCACCATGACGCCCAGGTCGATCACGTCGTAGTTGTTGCACTGCAGGACGACGCCGACGATGTTCTTGCCGATGTCGTGGACGTCGCCCTTGACCGTCGCCATGATCACCGTGCCGTTGCTGCGACCGGCGTCCTCAGGGGACTTGCCGGCCTCGATGAACGGGATCAGGTACGCGACCGCCTTCTTCATGACGCGCGCGGATTTGACCACCTGGGGCAGGAACATCTTGCCGGCACCGAACAGATCGCCGACAACGTTCATGCCGGCCATGAGCGGGCCCTCGATGACCTCGATCGGCTGGCCACCGCGGGCCTCGATCAGGGCACGCAGTTCTTCGGTGTCGGTTTCGGCGTACTCGTCGATGCCCTTGACCAGCGCGTGGGTAATCCGCTCGTCGACCGGCAACTGCCGCCATTCGTCGTTCGTCGCCTCGATCTTCTTGCCGTCGCCGGCGAACTCGGTGGCGATCTCGAGCAGCCGTTCCGTCGCGTCCGGACGACGGTTGAGGATCACGTCCTCGATGCGTTCGCGCAGCCGCGGGTCGACCTGGTCGTAGATCACGAGCGCGCCGGCGTTGACGATGCCCATATCCATGCCGGCCGAGATCGCGTGGTACAGGAACACCGCGTGGATGGCCTCGCGCACCGCGTTGTTCCCGCGGAAGGAGAACGAGACGTTCGAGACGCCGCCGGACACCATCGCGCCGGGCAGATTCTGCTTGATCCAGCGGGTTGCCTCGATGAAGTCGACGCCGTAGTTCGCGTGTTCCTCGATGCCGGTCGCGACGGCGAAGATGTTCGGATCGAAGATGATGTCCTCGGCCGGGAAGCCCACCTCGTCGACCAGGATCCGGTAGGCCCGCTCACAGATCGCCTTGCGGCGTGCGAGATTGTCGGCCTGACCGTCCTCGTCGAAGGCCATCACCACGATCGCCGCACCGTACTTGCGGCAGAGGGTCGCCTCGCGGCGGAACTTCTCTTCGCCCTCCTTCATCGAGATCGAGTTGACGATCGGCTTGCCCTGCACGCAGCGCAGCCCCGCCTCGATGACCTCGAATTTGGACGAGTCGATCATCAGGGGCACCCGGCTGATGTCGGGCTCGCTCGCGATCAGCTTCACGAAGCGATCCATCGCCGCGACGCCGTCGATCATCCCCTCGTCCATGTTGATGTCGATGACCTGGGCGCCGTTCTCGACCTGCTGTCGGGCCACGGACAGTGCGGTGTTGTAGTCGCCATCGCGGATCAGGTTGCGGAAGCGGGCCGATCCGGTGATGTTGGTGCGTTCGCCGACATTCACGAACAGCGATTCGCGCGTGATTATCAGCGGTTCGAGGCCGGACAGGCGGCAAGCCGGGTCGTGCTGCGACGGCTCGCGGGGCGGAACTCCGTCGATCAAGGCGGCCATGGCGGTGATGTGCTCGGGTGTCGTGCCGCAGCACCCGCCGAGGATGTTGACCAGCCCGCTCGTCGCGAACTCACTGACGATCGCGGCCGTCTGATCGGGCGCCTCGTCGTACTCGCCGAAGGCGTTCGGCAGGCCGGCGTTCGGATAGCAGGAGATGAAGCAGTCGGCCACCCGGGCCAGTTCGGCCAGGTAGGGGCGCATCTCGGCGGCGCCGAGCGCGCAGTTCAGCCCGACCGTCAGCGGCCGCGCGTGCCGCACGGAGTTCCAGAACGCCTCGGTGACCTGGCCCGACAAGGTCCGCCCGGAGGCGTCGGTGATGGTTCCGGAGATCATGAGCGGCCACCGGCGACCGCGCTGTTCGAAGAGGGTTTCGGCCGCGAAGATCGCCGCCTTCGCGTTCAGGGTGTCGAAGATCGTTTCGATCATCAAGACATCGGCGCCGCCGTCGACGAGCCCGTTGGCCTGCTCGAGGTAGGCGTCGACGAGTTCCATGTACGTGACGTTGCGGGCGCCCGGGTCGTTGACGTCCGGCGAGATCGACGCCGTGCGGTTCGTGGGCCCGAGCGTGCCCACGACGAACCGTGGACGGTCGGGCGTGATCGCGGTCATCGCGTCGCACTCGACTCGGGCCAGCCGGGCCGATTCGAAGTTGAACTCGTAGGCGAGGTCTTCCATGCCGTAGTCGGCCAGCGAGATCTTCTGCGCGTTGAAGGTGTTCGTCTCGACGAGATCGGCGCCGGCCTCGAGGTACGCGCGGTGAATGGCCCGGATGACGTCCGGCTGGGTCAGCGACAGCAGGTCGTTGTTGCCCTTGAGGTCGCGATGCCAATCGGCGAAGCGCGCGCCGCGGTACTCCTCCTCGCTGAACGTGTGCCGTTGGATCATCGTGCCCATCGCGCCGTCGAGCACCAGGATGCGCGACGTCAACGCGGCGGAAAGCGCTTCCGTCGCGTCCGGGCGGAGGGGCGGAGCTTCAGACACGTGGGATTCCTCGAGGTGGACCAACGGTATTTCGGGCGAACCCCAAGTGTACGGGCGGCGGGCCGCTGGATATCGGCTCTCGACACCTCGGCGGCGGGTCACTGTGCGCGGCCGATCTTGATACCGATCGGGCGGTATGACGCCGTAGCTGCATCAAGATCCCGCCGGGCCGCTCCGGCCGGCCGTCGGTCCGTCACGTGAAGTACCCGACACAGATGCCGCCCGCGATCGCCAGGTTGAGGGCCGTGAAATCGGCCAGTCGCCGTGTCGGCCAGTTCCACGGCATCGCGAACAGCTCCCGGAGCGGAGCGCGGTCGTACGCGATCGTGACGGGTCGGTGGTCCGCCCGCCAACTGATCAGCGCGATCGACGCGACCGCGACGCCGACGGCGATCCAGAGCAACCGCGGCGGATCCGGACGACCGCGCAGGTACGCACCCCACAAGACCCCGAACGCCAGACCGATCAACACGGTCAGAATCGAACGACCGGTCTTGTTTCGCAGCATCCGCCTCGTCCCGCGGTAGGCCTCGCCGACCACGATCTGGAAGACCGCCTCGACGACGAATTGGATGAGCAACTGGACGAGGAAGACGACGGCCTGCACGAGCGCCTCGCCCAGGAAATCCATCGTTCGACTGTGTCACGTCGCACCGGCGGGATGGAGCCGAATGGCGTCGGGTTCGGGAGTCGGATCGGCAGGTACCCGCGCACGGTCGCGAGGGTGTCGGCCTCGTCGGGGCGCTTGTCGTCGCGGTAGCGCAGGACGCGGGCGAACCGTAGGGCGACGCCGCCCGGGTAGCGCGTGGATCGCTGCACGCCGTCGAAGGCGATCTCGACGACCTGCTCGGGGCGCAGGCGCACCACGTAGCCATCGGTCGGGCCGTCAGCGAGCTCGGTGAAGCGTTCGGTCTGCCAGGCGAGCATCGCGTCCGTCATGCCCTTGAACGTCTTGCCGAGCATGACGAAACCGTCGCCGTCGTCGAACCGCGCCCCGAGGTGGATGTTGGACAGCCAGCCCTTCCGGCGGCCCGAACCCCACTCGACGGCAAGGACGACGAGGTCGAGGGTGTGGACGGGTTTGATCTTCATCCAGCCGGCCCCGCGACGGCCCGCCTCGTACGCGCCCGTGAGCGACTTGGCGACGACGCCTTCGTGCCCGCGGGCGATCGTCTCGTCGAGAAAGGCCTGGGCGGTCTGGGGATCCTCGGTGGTGAGCGCACCGATGCGTTGCTCGGGCGGCACGATGTCGTCGAGCGCGCGCCACCGCTGCTCCCCTGGCGCGTCGATGAGATCGACCCCGTCCAGGTGCAGGATGTCGAAGAGGTAGGCCCGCAGCTCGACGCGGGCGTCCGCGGCCGGCTCGCTCCCGAAGCGGGCGGCGGTGTCCTGGAACGCGCTGGGCCGCCCGTCGGCCCGTACGGTCAGCGCCTCGCCGTCGGCGACGAGCGAGCGCACCGGCAGGGCTCGGGCGGCCGCGACGATCTCGGGGACTCGGGCCGTGATGTCGTCAAGGCTGCGGGTGAACACTGCGACGTCGTCGCCGTCGCGATGGATCTGGACGCGGGCCCCGTCGAGCTTCCACTCGAAGCGGGCCAGGCCGCCCAGCTTGAGCAACGCCTCGGCCGGCGAAGCGGCGGTCTGCGCGAGCATCGGCCCGATCGGCCGTCCGACCTCGAGCCGGAACGCCTCGAGCTCCGCGGCGCCGCCGTCGAGGGCCGCGGCCGCCACGGCCGGCAGATCGCCCCGCAACATCACCGCGCGCCGCACGAGCGTCAGTGGCACGCCGGATGCCTTGGCGACGGCGTCGGTCATGACGCCGGCCAGCGCCCCCTGGCGCAGGCCGCCGGACAGCAACCCGCGCAGGAAGTCCTGCTCGACCGTCGTCGATCGCGCGAACAAGTCGTCGATGAGCGCGCGCCGACGAGCCTGCGATCCGTCCCCGGTCGTCGCTTTGATCACGTCGAACGCCGCCTCGATGTCGCCGATCGACCAACTCGGCGAGTCAGCCGGCGCGGGGAGCTCGCGCAAGGACGCCCAGCCGACACCGATCTGCCGCTGGGTCAGTTCGCCCGTCAGCCAGCTGACAGCCGGCCGGACCTCGTCGTCGCCGAGGGTCCGCAGCAGGGTGGCCAGTTGCGCGGTCTTGCCGCCGCGCGCGGATGTCGACGCGATTGCCGCGGACGTCGCGGCCAGCTCGGCGAACAGCACCTGATCAGCGTGCCAGGTGCCGCCGACAGCGCGAACTCAGCAGCCGGACAGGAACCGATCGAGCACCCGGACGCCGAACTGCAGGCCGTCCACCGGCACCCGCTCGTCGATTCCGTGGAACAGCGCGGTGAAGTCGAGCCCGGCCGGCAGCTGCAGTGGGCTGAAACCGAAGCAGCGGATGCCGAGCGTCGAGAACGACTTCGCGTCGGTTCCACCGCTCATGAGGTACGGCACGAGATGCGCGCCGGGATCCTCCGCCTTCAACGCGGCTGACATCGCATCGACGATCGCGCCGTCGAACGATGTCTCGACGGCGATGTCGCGAATGACCCACTCGCGGGTGATGCCGTCGCCGGCGAGCTCGTCGATCTTCGCGAGTAGCTCGTCCTCCTGGCCGGGCAGGAAGCGGGTGTCGATGACTGCCTCGGCGCGCGACGGGATCACGTTCTCCTTGTAGCCGGCGTCGAACATGGTCGGGTTGGCCGTGTTACGGATCGTCGCGCCGATCATCCGGGCCATCGCGCCGAGCTTCGCCAGCGCCGGTTCGGGATCGTCCGGGTCGATGTCGAGCCCGGTGATCGCGCTGATCTGCTCGAGGAAGGCGCGGACTGTATCGGTGACCGCGAGCGGGAACTCGTAGGTCCCGATCCGGGTCACCGCGGCGGCCAGCTTCGTGACGACGTTGTCGTCGTGCAGCATCGAGCCGTGCCCGGGCCGTCCCTCGGCGCGCAACCGCAGCCAGCCGAGCCCCTTCTCAGCGGTCTGGATCAGGTACAGGCGCAGGTCCCCGCCCATCGACACGCTGAAGCCGCCGACCTCGCTGATGGCCTCGGAACAGTCCGCGAACAGGTCCGGGTGCTTGTCGACCAGCCAGTGCGCGCCCTTCTGGCCGCCGGCCTCCTCGTCGGCGACGAACGCCAGCACGATGTCGCGTGGCGGGACTCGCCCGGTGCGCGCCCAGTCGCGGACGACGGCCAGCGTCATCGCGTCCATGTCCTTCATGTCGACCGCGCCGCGACCCCAGACGTAGCCGTCGCGGACGTCGCCCCCGAACGGGTCGACGCTCCATTCGGCGGCGTTCGCGGGGACGACGTCGAGGTGTCCGTGAATCAGCAGCGGACTGCGGGTGGAGTCCGAGCCAGTGATCCGGGCGACGACGGACGCGCGTCCGGGTTCGGATTCGTAGACCTTCGATTCGATCCCGACCTCGTCGAGTTTCCCGACGACCCACTCCGCGGCGGGACGTTCAGGATGGGTCGGGTTGCTGGTGTTGATGCGGATCAGCTCGCCGAGCAGGTCGACTACTTCGTCCGCGGCACTCGTCATGCACCGTTCCTACCACCGCAGTGTGTTACGCGGATGGCATGGACGGCTCGGTCAGTGGTTTCGCAGGCCCTGTCGCCGTCCACCGAGTCCGACGAGCAGCAGGACGAGCACTCCGAACAGGGCCGCTCCGAGGGTCAGCACGCTGTCGTCGTGCCGGCCGAAGGACGCGAGCCGAAGCTCGGTGTCAGCGGCCGCGGAGCTGGTCGCGGCGGAAGCCGACGTGCTGGGCGGGACGATTGCCGCGGCGGCTGTCGATCCCCGGTCGCCGTCGGCGCCGTTCGTCAGCATCGTGTGCGCAGCCGGGACCGTCGAGAGCGCCGGCGCGGCCGATGTCGTCGGCGCCGCCGCGGTCGATCGGGCGACGAGCTTGCGGCTGCGGTCGTCCTGCCCGGTCTGCGCGGCCGTGGGCGAAGCCTTGGGTGGCCGCCGACGACGGCCTCGCAGCAGAAGTCGACGACTTGTGCTCGGAAGCGGAGGACTTGGGCGCCGAGGCCGACGTGCTCACGGAGTGCGTCGGACTGACGGTCTTCGACGCGGACGCCGAGGCCGACGTGGGGGCCTTCGACGGCGGCGCGACCGACGTCGACGTGACGTGGGTCGGCGTGGGAGTCGGCCGGGCCGGACTGGTGCGGGGGCAGCCCGGTGGCGCCTGCACACTCTGCGCGCCCGCCACGGACGGACTCACGACCAGCCAGAAGATGATCGCCAGCACCGCGCCCGTCGCCGCCAGGGCGCGCATGACGGCGCCGCCCCTCAGACGGTCGCCGCAGTACGTCGCGGTCACACTGTGCCGGGCCATGCTGCGTAGTCCCCCCCGGGCGCGCTAGCGGATAATTACGCGACTTCTAGACCGATATCAGCCCATCCCCGATGGGTTTTTGCGGCCGTCAAGATCGCGTTACTTCACCATAGCGTTACAAGCGCCAAGACAACAGCCGCCGTGCCGAGGGACGCGCGGCGGTGCTGTCGACCGACGCGGTGAGCTAGACTGCCTGACGCTCGTCCGGGTGGCGGAATGGCAGACGCGCTAGCTTGAGGTGCTAGTGCCCTTTACGGGGCGTGGGGGTTCAAGTCCCCCCTCGGACACCACGAGATCCCAGTGTTTACGCAGGTTGTAGACGCTGGGATCACTCATTTCCAGCCGTGTTCGAACCGCGACTTTGCACCCAGACTGTGGGCGCCCGGGCGCGGAAACCGGCGACCGAACCCACAACTTGGGTGCAAGGTCAGAGCGTGCGAGCCCCACCGACGGCGAGGCCGGGTCCGGTCTCGACGGGCAGCCCGTCGCGGATCGCGGCGGCGGCGGCACCGGCCCGCAGATCGCACACCTCGTTGAGGACGTGGCCGGCATGGCCCTTCACGTACTGCCAGCGGACGTCCCGCCCCTGCAGCAGCCGATCGATCTCGAGGATCGCGCTCTTGTTCGCGACCGGTTTCTTGGCCGAATTGAGCCAGCCGTTGCGCTTCCAGCCCGGCATCCATTCGGTCAGCGCCTTGATCGCGTACTGGCTGTCGGTCTCGATGAGCACCGGCTGGTCGATCGGCGTCGCGGCGAGCGCCTCGTAGATCGCGCGCAGCTCCATCTTGTTGTTCGTCGTGCTGGCGTGGGCGCCCGCCAACCAGCTGGTCGGCGAGGTCGCACACGCCCAGCCGCCGGCGCCGCCGGGGTTGCTCAGACAGGACCCGTCGGTGGCGATGACGAGTCGGTCGGACGGCACAGCGTCACCCTAGGCGAACGATCGAGGCACCCGGACGACCCCCGCCGCGACGGCGGGAGGCGCTGCCTAGGATCGCCGGAGTGAGCACACGTGCCGGCATCGTCGTCACCGGAACCGAGGTGCTGACCGGCCGCGTGGCCGATCGCAACGGCCCGTGGCTGGCCGAGCAGCTGCGCATTCTGGGCGTCGACGTCGCCCACGTCATCGTCGTCGGTGACCGGCCCGATGACCTACGCCGATCGTTGGAGTTCCTGCGGGACGTCGATCTGATCGTGACGAGCGGTGGACTGGGCCCGACGGCCGACGACCTCACGGCGGCCGTGGTCGCCGACGTGCAGGGCCAGCCCCTTGTCGTCGATCCCGAGCTCGAAGCCCGCATCGCCGCGGTCGTCGCGCGGCTGAGCGCCGGGCGGGGCTGGCGTCTCGACCCGGTCGCCACCGCGGTCGCCACCCGCAAGCAGGCCCTCGTCCCGTCCGACGCGTCGGTGCTCGAACCGGTCGGAACGGCGCCGGGCCTGGTGGTGCCGGCGGCCGACGGACGCGCGGCTCCCCCGGTCGTCGTCCTGCCCGGACCGCCCCGCGAGCTCCAGCCCATGTGGGCGGCCGCGGTCGCCGACCCGCTCGTCCAGCGCGCGATTGCCGGCCGCGAGGAGCTGCGGCAACGGACGATCAGGTTGTGGGGCACGCCGGAGTCCGAGCTCGCGGCGACCCTGCGCGACCACGACACGGAACTCGGCGGCCTCGAGATCACGACCTGTCTGCGGACCGGCGAGCTCGAGATCGTGACGCGCTTCCATCCGGCGGCGCAGGCTGCGTACGACCGGCTGGAAGCAGTCGTACGCGGCGACTACCCCGACACGGTCTTCTCGACCGACGGCCGCACGATCGACGACGTCGTGGCCGACGAACTGATCGCGCGGCGGCTCACCGTGGCGACCGCCGAGTCCTGCACCGCGGGCTTACTCGCCGGGCAACTCACCGAACGTCCGGGCTCGTCGGCCTACGTGCTCGGGGGGCTGGTCGTCTATTCGAACGCGGCCAAGCACGCCCTGGCCGGCGTGCCGACCGAACTCATCGACCGGGTCGGTGCCGTGAGTGCCGAGGTGGCGGTCGCCCTGGCCGCGGGCGCGCGTGACCGGCTCGGCGCCGACATCGGGGTCGGAATCACCGGAGTGGCCGGGCCGGACGGCGGCTCGCCGGAGAAGCCGGTCGGGCTCGTCCACATCTGTGTGACGGGTCCGGACGGGTCGCTCCCCCGGCGCCTCTATCTGCCGGGCAGCCGGTCCGACGTTCGGCGCCGATCGGTCGTCACGGCCCAGCACATGATTCGCCAGCTGCTCGCCAAATCCGCCAGCTGACCGGTGTCCTAGGCGGGCGGCGCGGCCGGCGGAATCGGCTCGATCAGGCCGGCATCGTCGAGAGTTGCGGGACGATCGTCTCGCCGAGTGCGCTGACGAAGCCGACGGGATCAGGGGTCATGGGCATGATGTCGACCATCTCGATGCCGAGTTCGGCGTAGTCGGCCATGGTGTCGACGAAGCGATCGACATCGGCGAGCGGGTCGATGTTGCTGATCATCGTCTTGCGGATCGTGGCCGGATCGCGATCCTCGGCCTCGCAGTGCCGCTCGAGCACCGCGAGCTTGCGGGCGACCTCGTCGCGCGTCGTCGAGAACAGGTTGCACGCATCGGCGTACTTGGCCACGAGGCGCAAGGTCTTCTGCTCGCCGGATCCGCCGATCAGGATCGGTGGACGGGGCGACTGGATCGGGCGCGGCGAGCAGATGGTCTCGGCCAGTCGGTAGTGCGTGCCGACGTAGGGCCCGTCGTCGTCGCTCCACATCTGCAGGCAGATCTGCAGGGTTTCCTCGAGGCGTTCGAACCGCTCGCGCAGCGGCGGGAACGGCACGCCCAGGCCGAGGTGCTCACGCTCGTACCAGGCGGCGCCGATGCCGAGCAGTGCTCGTCCGCCGGACAGCACGTCCAGCGTCGTCACGATCTTGGCGAGCAGCCCGGGATGCCGATAGGTCACGCCGGTGACGAGCAGGCTCAGCGTCATCTTCTCGGTGTGGGCGGCAAGGAATCCGAGCGAGGTGTAGCCCTCGAGCATCGGATCGTGCGAGGTCGCGAGACTCTCCATCTGGAACCAGTGATCCATCACGGTGAAGCTCGTACAGCCCGCCGACTCGGCGGCCTTGGCCGTGGCCGCGAGTGTCGGCCCCAGCTGCTCGGCACCGCCAGGCAGGGTGAAGTTGGCGAAGTGGATTCCGACCTGCACGACTGGCTCCCCGGCGACGGTGCCCGACTGGGCTCGCGTCCGACGCTACTCGATCGGATCGCGCCGGAAATGATCAGACGCGCGGGACGGAGCTGCCCTGGTCAACGTCCCACGCGCCTGTATTGGACACATCGACCCGCGGCCCGGCGACTTGAGTGGGGCCGCCGGTAATGTCCCCTACTGCCGAACCCGCTGGTAGGGCTGCGCCGCGATGGTCGGACCCTCGGTGCGCCGGGTGCGGCGGAACCACAACCAGAGCGCAATGAGCGGAATGAGCAGGCCCCCGACCCCGAAGACTATGAATCGGTCGACGCCGTCGACATGATCGACGAGCCAGCCGAAGTTCTGCCCGAAGAAGCCGGTCACGAAGGTCAATGGAAGAAAGATCGTCGACAGGACGGTGAGCTGCTCCATCGTGCTGCTCTGCCGGACGCTCACCCGGGTCTGCTCGACGGTGATCACCGCCATGTTCGCCTCGAGGATCGTCGCAAGCAGATCGCGTTGGGCCGCCACCTCCTCGTTGACCAGAAGCAGGTGGTCGTGGACGTCGTGCAGGTAAGGCAACAGCTCGAGGTCGCGCGCGCCGCGCTCGATTGCCGCGAAGACCGCGAGGAGCGGGTGCACGGCGCGATAGAAATTGGTCACCTCGCGGCGTAGGAAGTAGATGCGCTCGGTCGGAGCGACGCTGCCGGAGAAGACCGTGCCCTCGACCTGTTCGATGTCGCGTTCGAGCTCGGCGACGACTGGGTTGTAGCTCTCGACGACCTGGTCGAGGATCGCCCACAGCACCGACGAGGTGCCCAGCCGGGCCAGCTCGGGCGTGGCCTCGAGTGCCGAACGGGCCGGCCGCAGATCGCTGGCGATCCCCTGCCGCACGGTGATCACGAAGCTCGGCCCGACGAAGATGCCGATCTCGCCGAAGTCGACCTCTTCTGCCGCATCGTCGTAGCGAACCGTCCTGAGGATCACGAGCTGCACGCCGCTCTCGTAGATCTCGGCTTTGGGGCGCAGGTGAAAGGTCTGCACGTCCTCGATGGCGAGTGAGTGCAGACCGAACGTCGCCCGCACCTGTTCGAGTTCGTCCGGCGTCGGCTCGAACAGACCCAGCCAGACGAACCCGTTGCCCCCGATAGGGGTCGCGGCGTCGTCGAGCGACATGGGCGTGTTGCTCTCGCGCTGCCCGTCCACGTAACGGGCACAGTCAATGATCATGCCGACCTCCGGTGCGATGGGCTCGGCAGGATTAAATCCCGCCCGATCAGACGTCGAGCGGAGGGGTCTTGGCCGTGTACGCCGAACGGAAGAATCCGTGCAGCGTCGGCTCGCCGATATTGATGTTGTGACTGATCGGCGCGACGACATGCGGCGTCGCGGACGGGAAGGAGATCCAGACATCGTCCGCGGATTCGGCAGCGGTGTTCGGGTCGTAGACGTTCAGCGTGACCGCACCACTCGCATCGATGTCGTACCCGTACGCGAGGACCTGGTGGCATTTCCCCAGCTGGGAGAGGTCGGCGGTGTGGACCGTTACCAGACCGAGCGGGGCCGGGTGCCCGGCGTCGACATCGCTGCGCAACTGCGGCAGCGTCTGGGTAACGGTGCGCGCGAATGTGCCCGATCTCGACGCCACGATCAGGTTCACATCGGCCGACGGCAGCATCATCCACTGGATGTATTCGAGCACACCGGACGGCGCGTTGAAGCTGTCGATGAGTCGGCCCGTCACGTAGTCGAACAGTGCGGTGCCCGCGGCGGGTGGCGACGTGTCGGGTGGTATCGCCTCGCCGGCCTCGAAGTAGTCGCGGACGGCGAAGGCCATCCCACCGCAGACGCCCTGACTGGCATCGCCGAGTCCCACGGTGCCGAGGGGGCCGAGATCGATGCGGACGGTCGGAGCCGGCGGGAACGAGTTCGTGAAGCGGAAGCCGTTCACAGACGGGAGGAAGTTGGCCACCCTCGCGCTGCTTGGCACCCGCGCCACCTCTCGAAGTCGGGCCGGACCGCAGCCGCGATGACGATGATCAGAACACCCGGGCGGCCGTCCGTCCAGGACCGAACGGGCACGTTCGGCGGGCGGATACGCTCGCCCCACGAATCGCAACGAACGGCGGGAGCGGCGTGGAGCTCGACATGAATGTGGGATTGACCCAGTCGTTGGGGTTCGAACTGCCGGTGGTCGGACCCGATCGGGTCGTGCTCGCGTGGGATGTGCGGCCCGAGCAGTTCCAGCCGAACGGAATCCTGCACGGCGGCGTGCACTGCGCAGCGGTCGAAACGGCCGCGAGCGTCGGCGCGGCGTACTGGTACGGCGAGCGGGGCACCGTCGTCGGCGTCTCGAACCACACCGACTTCCTGCGGGCGGTCGCGGGTGGGCGCCTGATTGCCACGGCGTCTCCGATCCATCGAGGCCGGTTACAGCAGTTGTGGCTGGTCGAGATCATGGACGATCAAGACCGTCTCGTCGCTCGTGGTCAGGTTCGCCTGCAGAACCTCCCTTCGCCGCAAGCCGACTGAATCGTGCCCGCGCGTACCGATTCGCAAGCCTTGCCCTATCGTCAGTAGCTGCGGAAGCTTGCTGGACCTGGGAGGGCGGCAATGGATCGCGACGCGCTGCGCCGCCGTACCGTCCTTCAGGCCGCCGAAGAACTCGTCTCGGCCCGGGGATTCGCGTCGGTGACGATGGCCGACATCGGCGCGGCGAGCAACATGAGTGCCTCGGCGCTCTACCTGCTGTTCCCCAGCAAGGCCGACATCGTCGGGGCCCTCTGCGTCGACCGGATCGCCGCGGCCGTCGCCGCCGCCGACGAAGCCCTGGCCAGCTCACCCGACCGCGACATCGCATTCCGGCGCATGCTGCTCGCGCACGCCCAGGCCGCGATCGACGGGGTCGGCATCCTGCGGATCTTCGGCAGCGACCAGCAACTGCTGTCGAGGAGCGCGAACGTGCAGCTTGCCGACATGGACGCACGCTATGTCGAGAGATGGCTCGAATACGTCGGGCACCGTCGTCCCGACCTCGCGCCCTGGCAGGTACACGACCTCGTGACGGTCGCGCGCGGCGCGCTGCATTCGCAGGTCCGCCGGCCGCCGTTGCTTCCGCGCGAACGGGCCGCCGAACTACTCGCGTCGATGGCGTACGCCGCGCTGCTCGCCCCGATCGAGCCGGGCCCGAGTGATGACGCCGCCCCGCACGCGACGCAACGATCCGACCGGCGCGGGGACATCATGTCCGCAATGGCCGTCGTGGCCGCCCGCGACGGCTTCCGGAACGCGACGATGGCCGAGATCGGGGCCGCCGCCGGGATGAGCACCGGGGCGTTATACCGGTTCTTCGACAGCAAGATCGCGATCCTGGCCGCGCTCAGCGAGGAAGTGACACGCCAGATCTACACGTCGGCGGAGGACGCCGTCGCCGGAGCGGTCGATTCGCGAGACCGCCTAGCGCGCCGCCAGCGCGCCTACTCGGCCAGCGCGTTGCGTAACCACGAGTCGATGGCCGTGATCCGGCGGTACGCGCAGGTGTTGCCCCTCGAGACGCGGCGCGGCCTCGACCGGATGGAACGGCGCTTCCTGCACGCCTGGAGCGACGACATCGCCGCCGTGCGCCCCGAGCTCGATCCGCTCGACCGATACACGCGCCTGTTCGCCGCGCTCGGGGTCGCGAACTCGGTCCTGCCGATCGTGGAACCGCGGACGTTCGGCTCGTCCCTCGATCTGCTCACCGCGGCCGGGCTGGCCGTCCTG
Organism: uncultured Actinomycetes bacterium; assembly: GCA_963737785.1. Classification (GTDB taxonomy): domain Bacteria; phylum Actinomycetota; class Actinomycetes; order Mycobacteriales; family Jatrophihabitantaceae; genus CAVTTS01. The sequence goes on along the minus strand of CAVTTS010000003.1, from coordinate 586,507 downwards.
CTCGAGGGTGCCCCGTGAGGCGCGCGAGTGGCCGGGTCAGGACGCCAGTCGATTGCCTTCGTCCTTGATCCAGAGGTCGATCAGCCCGCGGAAGTGGGCCACGAACCGGTCCTGCTCGTTCGGCGGATACGTCGTGCGCACGGTGTCGAGGAGCAGACGTTCGAAGTCGGCGCTGCTGATCCACGCGTGCACCTGCTCGTCGATGTGCGACAGGTGCGCGGCGCAGAAGTCGAGGTATCGATCGGTGTCGAAGTAGCGGTCGGCGAGCATCCGGTACTGCGCGAGTTTCTCCGTGTACGTCAGGTCCTCGCGGTCACCGACGTTGAAATACGCCCGGGTGTCGAGGTCGAGACGGGGTCGCCGTCCGGTGACGAGACAGAAGACGGTCCACTTCACCAACGCCTTCATGGCCCACGGGAAGTAGTAGTGCAGTGAGGTGATCGCGACGTCCGGGCAGGCATTCGCGTAGTCGATCGGGTAGACCTCGTTGTCCTTGACCAGCACCTCGCACGAGTTGAACTCCCAGCGGAAGAACGCATTGATCGTGCGGGAGATGGTCACGACCTCGTCGCCTACGTGGTCGTCCAGGAATCCGTGCTGCACTCGATACCGCTCGTGCATCGGGGCGTCCGGGTCGAAGCGCATGACCATCGTCTCGGGCCCGATCGACAACGCGCGCGCGAACACGTCGAAGCCGTCGACCGCCGCCTGAAGGTGCATCAACATCTCGCCGGACTCGTCGTACGCACGGTGCAGTTCGGCGGCATCGCGGATGCGCGAAACGCCCCGCCAGGCCCCACCGTCGTACGGCTTCATGTACAGCGGATACCCGACCTGGGCGGCGACCGCCTCCAGATCGAAGGACTGGTTGTAGCGCTGCGACGTGTAGGCGTACTTCGCGTGGTCGAGGGGGTTCTTGTACGGGACGAGCACCGTTTCCGGCACCTTCAGACCGAGGCGGATCATGGCGCAGTAGGCGGCATGTTTCTCCATGGACTGGAATGTGAACGGCGAATTCAACGTGTACACGTCGTCCATGAGCGCGATCTTCTTCAGCCATTCGCGGGGGTGGTAGTACCAGTACGCCAAGCGGTCGATGACGAGTTCCGTCCGCGGCTTGGCCCGCAGCGAGAACGGCTCGATCGTCAGCCGTTCGGTCGTGAACGCGTGCGATCGGCCGCTGCTGTCGACCAACGGATTCTGCTTGGCGAGCAGCGCCTCGAACGCGCGCGGCCAGTCGTCCTCGGTCCCGAGCAGCAGACCGACCAGATGCCGAGAAACGCCGTCGTCCATTTCGCCGACGCTAACCGTCGGCGCGGTGCGCGTCGAGCACCCGGCCGGGTGTCAGTGCCGAATCTCAGCAGAAACGGGGCAGGTGGTGCGCGAACTGCCGTTGCCACCACGGCCAGTCGTGCGAGACGTCGTAGCCCCACAGATCGAGTTCGCAGCGGATCCCCTTGGCCTGCAGCAGGCCGGCGAGATGCCGCGACGACGGCAGGGCGCCGGTCGGGTGCGTCTCCCAGGCGCCCTGGCCGGCGACCAGTAGCAGGACCGACAACCGGCTGCGCAGCCAGTCGAGGTGTCCACCGTCGAGATTCGGGACGGACGCGCACGGGTTGTTGAAGTACGTGCTGTCGCCGAAGTCTCCCCAGCCGTGCCAGGTCGTCGGGTCGTAGTTTCCGGACAAGCCGATCGTCAGCGGGAACAGATCCGCTCGTTTGAGCGCGAAGTTCACCGCGTGGTAGGCGCCCATGCTGCAGCCGGCCGTGACGATCTCGATCGGTCCGCCCGAGTCGGCGTGGATCAGGGGTGTGACGTCGTCGACGATCCACGACTCGTAGGCGCTGTGGCGGCGGGCCCGTTCCTCGGTCGGCAGATCGGCCCGCGACCACGTCTGCGCGTCGTACGAGTCGACGCAATAGAGCTTGACCCGCCCCGCGTCGATCAGGTCGGCCACGGCGTCGACCATCCCGTTGTTCTCGAAGTCGACCGCCCGGCCCTGCTCGGACGGGAAGACCAGCACCGGGCGGCCCCAGTGCCCGTATGCGATCACCGCTCCGGCTCCGCCGATCGCGCCGGAATGAACGTCGTGCCACTCACGCCGCATCGGCCCACACCTCCGCCAGCAGTCGGGTCAGATGCGGGTCCAGCGCGTCGCGCCAGGCCACGTACGTGTGTGCATCCGGGAGCTCGGCCAGGGTGACCTCTTCCCCGTCGCGGCGCAGAACCTCGAACATCTGCCGGTTGTTCGCGAGGTTCTCCTCGCCCAGCCCGCAGGTCATGCCGATCCTGAGCGGACGGAGCGCCCGCACGTCGTCCAGCGACTCCACGAACGCGACGATCGCGTCGTAGCCCGAGAAGCTCGATTCGTGCGCGTCGAGGTGCGGGCGGAAGAAGCTGCCCGACTGCAGGAAGAGGCCGCCCAGCATGCCGGGTTGGGTCCACGCCGCGTGCAGCGCCGCGACACCGCCCAGGCTCGCGCCGGTGAGGACGACCGGCCCGGCGACGCCGAAGTTGTTTCGGATCGCGGGCAGGACCGCATTGCGCAGCGCGCTCGAGTAAGCCGGCAGCGCCGCGTACCAGCGGTTGCGGTCGCCGGGCGCAAGCAACGCGATCCGGTGGGCCGGTAGCCGGCCCGATGCGATCATGACGGCGCTGAACCGGCTGATCGCCGCCAGTGCGTCGAACTCCGGGCCGTCCTGGACGAGCAGGACCGGCAGGGGGAAGTGCGGATCGAGGCCGGCCGGTCCGCAGACGGTGATCGGCATCGGGCGGTGCAGCCCGGGAGCCCGGACGATGAGCCCGCTGCGGTCGAATGCCGGCGCGTCCGCCTCGAGCCAGTCCGGCCGCCGGTAGCCGGGGAACTCGATGACCGAGTGATCGCCGAAGACGGTGGCGACCCGGCACGGGTTCGTGGGGTCGGTCAGCATGGATTCGGAGCCGTCGCCGTACCGCACGGTGAACAGGTACTCCAGGCGCTGTACCGGCGGCCGGGGCACTTCGAGTTCCCACCCGTCACCCACCGGCGTCATCGGCGGCGACTCGACGTTGTGTTCGAGGTCCAGCCACAGTCGGACGGATGCCGCGGCGTGCTGCGAGTCGGGGAGGCGGAAGTGAATGCGCTCGGCGCTGGATTCGGTGACGAAGTCCACCCGCTGACCGTATCCGGTGCCGGCGGGTCGCGTGGGCGCCCGCCGTGGACAAGAATCAGAACGGTCGGCGTGTGATCCGCGCCCGTCAGCATTCGCGGTCAAAGGAGATCACGATGGCTCACTACCAGGCACGGGGCGACATCCCGCCCAAGCGCCACACGCAGCACCGTCGACCGGACGGCGGCCTGTACTACGAGGAGCTGATGGGCGAGGAGGGTTTCTCGTCCGACTCGTCGCTGCTCTATCACGGCGCGATTCCGTCAGCGCTCGTCGATGCTCGGCCCTGGGCGCTGCCCGACCAGGCGACGGTTCCCAACGAGCCGCTGCTCCCCCGTCACCTGCGCCTGCACGATCTGTTCAGTGACCCGGAATCCGACGTGGTCACCGGCCGGCGGCTCGTGCTCGGCAACGACGACGTGCGCATCTCGTACGCCGTCGGGTCGTTGCCGTCGCCCCTTTACCGCAACGCGATCGGTGACGAGTGCGTGTTCGTCGAGGCGGGATCAGGGCGGCTCGAGACCGTGTTCGGCGACCTCGACGCCGGCCCCGGCGACTACCTGATCATTCCGCGGGCGACGACCCATCGCTGGGTGCCGACCGGCGACGAACCGCTTCGCGCCTATTGCATCGAGGCGAACAGCCATATCGGACCGGCCCGACGCTACCTGTCGAAGTACGGTCAGCTGCTCGAACATTCCCCCTATTGCGAAAGGGATCTCCGGACGCCGGGGCCACCGAGTCGGCGCGACGGCACCGACGTCGAGGTGTACGTCAAACATCGGGGTACCGGCCCGCACCGCGTCACCGGAACGGTTCACGTCGTGCCGACCCACCCGTTCGACGTCATCGGCTGGGACGGCTGCCTCTACCCGTACGCGTTCAACGTCAAGGATTTCGAACCGATCACCGGGCGGGTTCATCAACCGCCGCCGGTTCACCAGGTCTTCGAGGGCAACAACTTCGTCATCTGCAACTTCGTCCCGCGCAAGGTCGACTATCACCCTCTGTCGATTCCCGTTCCCTACTACCACTCGAACGTCGACTCGGACGAGGTCATGTTCTACGTCGCCGGCAATTACGAGGCGCGCCGGGGGTCGGGTATCGGACCCGGCTCGATCAGCCTGCATCCGGGTGGCCATTCGCACGGCCCGCAGCCGGGCGCGTACGAGGCGAGCGTCGGTGTCGACCACTTCGACGAGCTGGCCGTCATGGTCGACACCTTCCGCCCGCTGGAGCTCGGGGAAGGCGGTCGGGCGAGTGACGACGGTCGGTATGCGTGGTCCTGGTCCGGACGCGGGCCATCGGGATGAGTGCCGTCGGTCGGCCGCATGAACGATGAGTTCATCAGGGGACTGCTCGACGACGCGTCGATGTTCCCGCCCGGCAGCCTGCGGCTCGGCGACGCCGTTCCCGCGCACGCCCAGCACCGCCGAGCGTGGTATCGCGCGTACGTCGGTTCGTTCGTCTGCGGCATCGGGCGGATCGAATCCCTGCAGCAACGGCTGGACACGGCGGGCATGGAGTCGATCGGGGTCGCGATCGTCGTCAGCGACGGCCCCGACGCACTCGAGCGGGCGATGCAGCGGGCGGCCGCCTGCCCGTCGGTGCGGGTCACCGCGATCGAGCTCCCGGTCGAGGCCCGCCGGCTGGCGACGACGATTCCCCAGCTGCGCGGATACGCAACGGACGAATGTTCGGTGTACGTCGAGGTGCCGATCGAGTTGGTTACCGACGATCACGTCCATCGGCTGTCCGAGAGCGGGCTGCGCCTGAAGTTGCGCACCGGCGGCACGACCTTGGACGCGTTCCGGCCCGAGGCGGTGCTGGCCCGTCCGATCGTGCTCGCCGCGGCCGAGCGGTTGCCGTTCAAGTGCACGGCCGGCCTGCACCACGCCGTGCGACAGGTCGACCGCGCGACCGGCTTCGAACACCACGGCTTCCTGAACGTGTTGCTGGCGGCCCGGGTGGCGGCCGCCACCGGAAGCGTCGACGCCACCGCCGCGATCCTCGGCCTGCGGGATCGGGTGAGCATCGCCGCGCGCGTGCGGGATCTCGCCCCGCACGACGTACGGGCCGCGCGAGCGTTGTTCGCTTCGTTCGGCACCTGCAGCATCGCCGAGCCGCTCGCCGACCTGGTCGCTCTGCGTCTGATTCATGCGACTTGACGTCGACCGGCTCGGCGCGAATGGAACCACTGGCGCGGTGCGGTACGAATAGGAGATCGTGGAGCCTGCACTCGCCGACATCGGTGGCCGTCTCGTCCAAGGCGAGCCGGAAGCGCTCGAGGAGTGCTACCGCACCCTCGGGCCGCTGGTCATGTCGTACTTGGCGAGGTATGTCCCGCAACCCGACATCGAAGATGTCATGCAACGGGTCTTCTACGAGGTCTGGCGAGTACACGAGCGCTACGACCCCGAGCAGAGTCTGCGCGGTTGGGTGCTCGGCATCGCCCGCAAACGGGCGATCGATCACCTGCGCAAGCGGCGCGACAACGTGGTGCCGATCGACGCGGTCCGCGAGATCACCGGGGACGACGGCCGCGAGATCGCCGACCGGCTGGCCTGGGCGGACGAGGTACGCACGGCCCTGTCGGCGCTACCCGAACCGCAGCGGGAGGTCATCGCGTTGGCGTACTACGACGGTTATTCACAGAGCGAGATTTCTCAGGCCCTGGGTATTCCCCTGGGCACGGTCAAGACCCGGACGTCGCGTGGTTTGCAGCGGCTGGCCGGGTTGTTGGAGAACGGACGGTCCCAGGCATGAGCGAGCACGTTTTCGACGATCTGCCCCGGCTGCTGTCCGGTGAGGCAGATCGCGCCACAGTCTTGAGCGTCGCCGCTCACCTGCGCTCGTGCGAGGACTGCCGCAACGAACTGGTCTCGGCGGTGGTCGCGCACGCGGCGCTCACGTCGGCGGCCCGGCACATCCCGTCCCTGGCCATCGTGTCGACCGAACCGGCGGTCACCCCGGCGGCGGTCGAGCCGTCCACGGTGCCGTTGCCGGATCTGTCGTCGGTGTTCGCCCAGATTCGTTCCGAGGCGGCGGAGCCGGCCGCACCGACGGTCGAGCCCGTCGGTGCGGCGGTGCCGATCTCGCTCGACTCCCGGCGCCGGTCGATCGCGCGGTCGCGACTGCTCGTCGCCGCTGCGATCGTCGGCCTGGCCGTCGGAGGCGGCGCGGTCTACGCCGGTGAGCGCGTCTCCGATCGCGCGCCGGCCAGTCAGTCGGTCGCGTTGGACGCCTTCGACAAGGGGACGGTCCCGGCCAAGGTCACGCTGGTCGGCGGTGACGAGATGAAGCTGGACGCGTCGGCGTTGCCGTCGCCCGGGGACGGCAAGCTCTACGAGGTCTGGCTCACCAACTCGGCGCGGACGCAGATGTACGCCGTCGGTTCATTGGACGCGGGTCGGACCGCCACATTCAGCGTCTCGCCCAAGTTGATGACGACCTACAGCGACATCGAGGTCAGCGTGCAGCCGGTCGACAACTCGTCCTACTCCGGCGTGAGCGTCCTGCGCGGAAGCTACTGATCGATCTCAGTTCACTGAGATCGAGCGCTTGGCCAGGCCCATCCAGAACCCGTCGATGAGCTGATCGGGCACCGCGTCCGGTGCACTGGCCGCGCCGAGCGTCACGAAGAGTGGGGCGAAGTGCTCGATCGTCGGATGGGCGTACGGCATCCCGGGCGCGCGGTCGCGGAAGGAGGCCAGTTCGTCTACGTCGCCGGCGGCCAGCGCTTGCGCGGCCCAGGCGTCGAAGTCGGCTGACCAACCCGGCGCCGCGGCGTCGGCCCGGTAGTCGCGCAGGAACGGCAAGCCGTGCGTCATGAAGCCCGACCCGATGATCAGGATCCCTTCGTCGCGCAGAGGGCGCAGCCGCCGACCCAGTTCGAGCAGCTTGGCCGGCTCGAGCGTCGGCATACTCAGCTGCAGGACGGGAATGTCAGCGGCCGGATACATCACGCGCATCGGCACCCAGGCGCCGTGATCGAGGCCGCGCCGCTGGTGCTGATGCACCGGTTGGGAGTCGGGCATCATCGCGGCGACGCGGGCGGCCAGCGCCCCGGCATCGGGCGACTCGTAGGTCATCTCATAGAAGCGCTGCGGGAACCCGCCGAAGTCGTACACCAGGGGTGTGGCGGCCGGCGTCGCCGACAGGGCGAGCGGCGCCGACTCCCAGTGCGCCGAGACGATGACGATGCCGGTCGGCCGGGGCAGATCTCCGGCGACGTCCCGTAGCTGCCCGGTCCAGAGCTCGTCGTCGAGCAGGGGCGGTGCGCCGTGGCCGATGTAGAGGGCCGGCAGCGTGCGCGATTGGGTCATGATCGTCGTCTCCGAATAGTTGAAGGTTCATCGATATTGGGCCCAACGTTCATGACGCGTCAACGCTTCCCGCCCGGCTCGAGGCGGACGGGCGCGGCTCAGCCGGCGGCGCGCTTCTTGGGGGGCAGCGGGAAGAATCCGCTTGTCCGGGCGGCGTAATCGGCCCATCCGGGTCGCGACGACATGTGCTTCTCGAGGATGCGGGCGCCCGATCCCTTCGTGAGCAGGAGCGTCATGGCGATCGGCGCGTAGATCGTGAGCACACCCGGCCAGCGCTCGGCGGCGACCAGGAACATCCCCCACCACACGCACGCGTCGCCGAAGTAGTTCGGGTGCCGCGTGTAGCGCCAGAGGCCCACATCGATGACCTTGCCCTTGTTGCTCGGGTCACCGCGGAAGGCCTCCATCTGCCGGTCGCCGATCCCCTCGAACAGGATGCCGATCACCCAGAGGGCGACGCCGAGCCAGGCCAGCCACCCGACCGGCCCGCCTTCATACGCACCGACCTGGATCGGCATCGAAATGAGGAAGGCCAGCAGCCCCTGTAACAGGTAGACCATGCGGATCGCGTAGAGATCGGGATTGCCTTTGGCCTTGCGCAGCAGCGCTTCGTAGCGAGGATCTTCGGGCTTGCCGATCGTCCGGCTCGCGATGTGCCCGCCGAGTCGAACACCCCACAGCACCGGCAGGACCAGCAGGAGCCAGCGTCGGGTCGAGTCGCCGTGACCGGACGAAGCGATGAACGACACGATCGCGATCACGGCGAACAGCAGGCCCCAGGCCGTGTCGATCACGCTGTGCTTGTGGGCGATCTTCGACACGACGAAAGTGACGGCGAGCAACAACAGGACCGCGCCGGCGGCGATCGGAAGCCCGATCAGCCAGGCGTGCGTCGCGAAGCCGGTCCCCGGGACCGACCCCGACACGGTCACCGCAGACCGAACGCGGGCATTCGCATCAGGTCATTGTCCACGGACGACGGGCCGGCAGACCCGACACGCCGTCAGCGGACGATCGGACCGCGAGAATCTGGTCGACGCCCATCCGCCCCTCGGCGAAGCTCAGGCCGCCGCCGACGAGATAGAGCCGCCACACGCGCGCCACCTCGTCACCAACGAGGCTCACGAATTTCTCGTAGTTCGCTTCGAACGTCTCGATCCAGGCGTCGACGGTCCGGACGTAGTGTTCGCGCATCGCTTCGACATCGCGGATCTCGAATCCGGCGTCGACGAGGAACCCGATCGTCGACGGCAACGGGCGCATGTGCATGTCGGGTGCGATGTACGACTCGATGAACGCGCCGCCGCCGGGCGCCGTGTCGGCGTGCCGGGACATCTGCTGCAGCAGCAGCCGTCCGCCTTCGCGCAGGTGCCCGTAGAGAGTGGCCGCGTACACCGGGTACTGCTGCTCACCGACGTGTTCACCCATCTCGATGGAGCTGACGGCGTCGTACCGCTCGCCGTCGGGAATCTCGCGGTAGTCCTGCAGACGCACCGTCACGAGGTCGCTCAGGCCGCGATCGGCGATTCGCTTCGCCACGAAGTCGCGCTGCTGGGCCGAGAGGGTCACGCCGGTCGCGCGCACCCCGTAGTGCTCCGCGGCGTGCAGGATGAGCGATCCCCAACCACAGCCGACGTCGAGCAGACTCCGGCCCGGTTCGAGGGCGAGCTTGCGGCAGATGAGGTCGAGCTTCGCCCGCTGCGCGTCGGCGAGGGGCTGATCGGCATCGGTGAAGTACGCCGACGAGTAGGCCATCGTCTCGTCGAGCAACAGCTCGTAGAACTCGTTCGACAGGTCGTAGTGATGGGCGATCGCGGCCCGGTCCCGGTCACGCGTGTGCAGCCGGCCCGACAGCCGCGCCTCGGACACCGGCGGCTTGGGCGCCCGTCCGATCGCGCCGAGCCGCGTCGCCGCGCCGAGGGCGCGCAGCCGGTCACGGGTGTTCAGCCGAACCCGGTGGGCGGTCCCCGTGCGAGCGGCGGTCCAGGCCCGGCGGAAGCCGTCGGCGAGATCGCCCTCGACGTCGATGTCGCCGGTGACGTAGGCCCGGGCGAGGCCCAGCTCCCCCGGGCTCCACACCAGGCGGCGCAGTGCCCGACGCGACTTGATCACCAGCACCGGACCGTCAGCCGGGCCGGCTTCGCTGCCGTCCCAGGCGCGCACCCGGACGGGTAGCTCGATGCCGGCGAGATCGCGAACGAGACTCTCGAGACGGGTGGCGGCGGTGGGGGTGCCGGGCATGGAGGCCTCCGGGTTCGATGGACGGTCGACGGGCGGGCGGGGAACGACCGGAAGTCCTTTGAGGAACAAGACGATCCCGTGTCGGAAGATCTGAGTACGAAGGCGCTGGGTCACGAGCGGATTGCGGATTGCGGTCCGCACGGCGCCTCGGACGCCGGCCGGGCCGACGACGCCGCGCATCGTGGCGGTGAACGGGCGCCCTTCGGGCCGGTGCAGCGTGATCGTGATCGCCAGCCGGTCGGATGGCTCGGGCACGCTCATTCGGTAGAAGCCGTCGACCGGATAGAAAGGCGAGACGTAGAACGCCTTTTCCGTCTCGGCTCGTCCGGCGTCATCCGGCCGCAGGAGATACCGGTGCCGGCCGCGATAGGTGTTGTGCACCTCGGCGACGACGCAGACCACGTCGCCGCGCTCGTCGTGGCACCAGAACAGGGTCAACGGGTTGAAGACATAGCCGAGGCAGCGCGCGTTGGTGAGCATCGTGATCCGCCCGCCGCGGAGGTCTATCCCGTTCTCGGCCAGGTAGTCGTCGATGTTCTCGCGCAACGAGCGGTTCGGGTTGCCGACGTGGTCGGCGGCGTCGAAGCGAGCCAGGAGGGGGATGTGCGGCAGGTCGTCGAGGTCGACGAACCACGAGTAGCTGCGCTGGCGGACCGAGTGCCGGACGGGCGTCTCACGGTGGTGGACGACCTCGGTCGTGTAGATCCGGCTCACCATGTGGCGCCCAGGCTCTCGGCGGCAGCGACCCCCGACCGGCATCCGTCCTCGTGGAAGCCCCACCCGTGATAGGCGCCGGCATAGGCGATCACACCGTCGTTCAGGTCGGCCAGGCGGCGACGGGCCGCGACGGAATCCGTTGTGTAGACGGGATGTTCGTACGTCATCTCGTCGATGATCGTGTCGCGGTCGACCTTCGGCGTTGAGCGTCACGACGTAGGGCTGGCTGGTCTCGAGCCGCTGCAACCGGTTCATGTTGTAGCTCAGGTGCACGTTCGTTGCGGCCGCCGCGCAGCCGGGCAGGTAGTAGTTCCAGGACGCCTGCGCGCGGTCTGCCCGTGGCAGCACGGACGTATCGGTGTGCAGGGCGGTCGGATTGCGCGTGTAACCGATTGCGCCGAGGATGGCGGCTTCGTCGGACGTCGGAGCGGCGAGCAGGCGCAGCGCCTGGTCGGGATGCGTGGCGATGACGACGCCGTCGAACTGGCGGACCTCGCCGGAGTCGTCCTCGACCTCGACGCCGTCGGCCGTGCGGGTGACCGTCCGGACGGGCGTCGACGTCTGGATCGACGTGAGGCCCTTGACCGCCCGTTCGATGTAGCGGGCCGAGCCGCCGGTCACCGTGTACCAGGTGGGCGCGCCGGTGACCGAGAGCATGCCGTGATTGGCGAGGAAGACGAACAGGTAGCGGGCCGGGTAGTCGCCGGCCTCGGTCGGCGCGCACGACCAGACCGCCGATACGAGCGGGGTCATGAAATGCGCGGTGAAGTACTTCGAGAACCGGCCGGCCGCGAGGAACTCCGACAGCGTCTGGCCGTCGTCATCGCGATCGAGCACCCGCCGCGCGCGGCGGTGGAACCGGACGACCTCGGTGAGCATCCACAGGTAGCGCGGGTTGCGCACGGCCCGAAAGGACGGCAACAAACCCGATAACCCGCGACCGCCGGCGTATTCCAGGCCGCAACCGCCGCACCGGACCGACATGCTCATGTCCGACTCCTGGGTGGCGACCCCCAGCTCGTCGAAGAGGCGCAGCAGCGTGGGGTAGGTCTCGCGGTTTGGACGATGAATCCGGTGTCGATCGAGAGGACCCGACCGGTCGGGTCGACGACTTCGTGGGTGTCGGCGTGGCCGCCGAGGCGATGCGCCGCCTCGTAGAGGGTGACGTCGGCGCCGGTCTGCAGGACGTACGCGGCCGTGATGCCCGCCACCCCGCTACCGATCACCGCGATGTTGCGCCGTGTCACCACTGGCCTCCTGAACCCCGATCTGCGGGCGGCTCATGCGCACCCGACAATGAGTTCGTCGAATACCCACGAAACGGTTTCAGGACTAGGGGCGGTGATGAGGGTCTCGTCGATGACGCGCGATCGATGATGTCGATGTGACCGGCGATTCGCTTCCCGACATAACGAAGGAGCGGCGGCACGGGAGGGATGTGCCGCCGCCCCTTCTGTTGAACACTCTAGGACATCCAACCGCTCTGTACGCAAGTGTTCGGTTCATCATGTCGCTTTGGATTATCAAGATCAACTAGCGGAAAACGCCCATACGGAAAGCTGATCATCGACGCAAAGCTGGTTTTCGATACCCATCGTGACACCCGCGCTGCGGGCGGTGTCGATGATCGAGAAGGTACCGTCACGGCCCGACCGGGAATAGCGGCCCGACCCCCTGTAGTTTAGCTCTCAACCATCGTCCATCAGCTTAGGAGTCAGCATGACAAGCAGCACCATCCCCGGATACCTCGCCGGCACCTGGGATCTCGACCCGGCCCACACCGAGGTCGGCTTCAGCGTCCGCCACATGATGGTGAGCAAGGTTCGTGGCCGCTTCACCACGTTCACCGGCACCATCGTCACCGCCGAGGACCCGACCCAGTCATCGGTCACGGCCGAGATCGACCTGTCGTCGATCAACACGAACAACGAGCAGCGCGACGGTCACATCAAGTCCGCCGACTTCTTCGACGTCGAGAAGTTCCCGACGATGACCTACCGCTCCACCTCCGTGGCCGCTTCCGGCGACGACTGGGTCGTCCAGGGCGAACTCTCGCTGCATGGCGTGACGCTCTCGGTCCCGCTCAAGGTCGAGCTCAACGGATTCACGGCCGACCCCTACGGCGGTCAGCGGTCCGGCTTCACCGTCACCGGTGAGCTGAATCGGCGTGACTTCGGCATCGACATCAGCATGCCGATGGACGGTGGCGGCGTCGTGGTCGGTGACAAGGTGACCCTGCACTTCGAGGTCGAGGCTGTTCTCCAGAAGGCTTGAGTTTGTCTATCGGATAGCTAGCACAACGGACGATCAGCGCACTACCGTGGACGGTGTGCGCGAGCTGTTCAGCTTTCCGAACCCCGTCAACGAGCGAGCCGCCCGGACGGTGGCGGCCGGTGTCGTGCTGCTGTCGACGACCACGCTGATCCTGAGCGTGGTCGTCGGCAGCGGTTGGCTGTGGTTGTCGGTGCCGCTCGCGATCGGCTTCCTGGCCCGAGTGTTGAGCGGTCCGACGCTCAGTCCGCTCGGCCAGCTCGCCACCCGCGTGATCGCGCCGCGGCTGGGCGAGCCGGTCCTCGTCGCCGGCCCGCCGAAGCGCTTCGCCCAGGCCATGGGATTGATCATTTCCTCCGGCGTCGTCGTCCTGCATTTCGCAGGGGGATTCGACGGGGCCGCCGAGATCGTCCTCGTCCTCATGATCGGTGCCGCCGTACTGGAATCGGCGTTCGCCTACTGCATCGGGTGCCGGGTGTTCGCGGGGCTCATGCGGCTCGGCGTAATCCCCCAGGAGACATGCGCGGCGTGCGCCAATGTCGCCCTGCGTTGGCAACAGGTCTGACCCATCTCCGTCGGGCACACTGGCGGGATGGAGCAGTCCCCCGGCGGTACGGCCGACGACCGGCCGCCGTCGCCGGACTCGTTCACCGCTCTTGACGCACTGCCGCGGCCTCGCGAGCGCTACGGCCTGGAGTTACTGGCCGTTCTCGGGGTCTCGTTGGGGATGTCCGGCATCTACGCGGTGCTCGACTGGATCCGCACCCAGGTCACGATCAAGGGCGGTTTCTCCAACGCTGTTGTGACGGTCACGGCCGGTTCCCACACCACGTATCCCTGGCTGGATCTGGCTGACGATCTGGCCGACGTCCTCAACGGACTGATGCCCGCGTTCCTCGCGATCGTGCTGTTGATGCGAACACCCGGTGGCCACGGCTTGGGCATCGGGCTCGACCGCCTGCGCCGAGCCGACGTGCTCCAGGGCGTCGGCTTCACCGCGTTGATCGGCATCCCGGGCCTCGGCCTGGTCTGGACCGCCCACGAACTGGGGCTGAACGCCGCGCTCAACGTCGTGAGCTTCCCCGACGTCTGGTACCGCATCCCCGTTCTCATCTTGGACGCGGCGCAGAACGGCATCCTCGAAGAGATCGTCGTGGTGGGGTTCATGCTCACCCGTCTGCGGCAGCTCGGCTGGTCGGACGGGCGCGCACTGGGCGCGAGCGCGGTACTGCGCGGCAGTTATCACCTCTATCAGGGAACAGGTGCATTTGTCGGCAACCTGGTCATGGGGCTGATCTTCGGGTACTGGTTCCAGCGGACCCGCCGCGTGCTGCCGATGGCCATCGCGCACACGCTGATCGACGCGATCAGCTTCGTCGGCTATGTGTATCTGAAGCCGCACATCAGCTGGATCTGAGTTGATCCGTCCGTATCTGCGGACGATGTGAGGGGCCCAGTCCGCAGTTGCGGCTAAGGTTCGGCTGTGCCCATGTATCGGATGCGGTCCGCCGCGGAGCTACTCGGTGTCAGTGACGACACCCTGCGCCGATGGGCCGAGTCGGGCCGCATCCGGATCGGCTCGGACGCCGGTGGGCGCCAGGTGGTCGACGGTGAGGAGCTGGCCCGCTTCGCCGGCGAACTGGCGGCCGCCGCGCCGCGTACCGAGACCGCGCCGATCGTCCAGGAGTCGGCCCGCAACCGGTTCGTCGGCCTGGTGACGCGGGTCGTTCGCGACACCGTCATGGCCCAGGTCGAGTTGCAGTGCGGGCCGCACCGAGTCGTGTCGCTGATGAGCCGGGAGGCGGCCGACGATCTCGGCCTCGAACCGGGCGTCCTCGCTGTCGCCAGCGTCAAATCGACAAACGTCGTCGTCGAGATCCCCCAGACGACCTGATCAGGAATGGGTATGTGCATGTCGCTTCGTCCCCGCCCCGTCACCCTCGGCCTCGCCGTCGGTCTCACCGTCGTCGCGCTCACGTCGGCCGGTTGTTCGTCGTCCACGAAACACACGTCGACAACGACGTCGGCGAGCGGCGCGTCGTCGGCCAGTTCGACTGCACCGGCGCTCAGCGGCTCGATCACGGTGTTCGCCGCGTCATCGCTCACCGGCACTTTCAACCAGCTCGGCAAGCAGTTCATGACCGCGCACCCCGGCACCACGGTCACGTTCAGCTTCGGCTCGAGCGGCACGTTGTCGACCCAGATCACGCAGGGCGCGCCGGCCGACGTGTTCGCGTCGGCGTCCCCCACGAACATGGCGACCGTCGTCTCCGCCGGCGACGCGGTGACGTCCACGAACTTCGTCAAGAACACGATGGAGGTCGCGGTGCCGCCGACGAATCCGGCCGACATCACCCAGCTGTCCGACCTCGCCAAGTCGGGCGTCAAGGTGATTCTCTGCGTCGCGACCGCGCCGTGCGGCGCGACGGCGGTCAAGGTCTTCGCCAACGCGAACCTGACCGTGAAGCCGGTCGACCTCGAGGCCGACGCCAAGTCGACGCTCGCAAAGGTCGCGCTCGGCCAGGGCGATGCGGCGGTCGTGTACGTCACCGACGTCCTGGCCGCCGGTAGCACCGTCAAGGGAATCCAGATTCCGGACAACGTCAATGCCACCACCGAGTACCCGATCGCCGCGCTGACGCACTCGCAGAACAGCACGCTCGCCGCGGCGTTCGTCGCCTACATCGAGTCCTCGGACGGTCAATCCGTGCTCTCCGCCGCCGGTTTCTCGGCTCCGTAGTCTGTCGCGGTGACCACTGCCCGCTTGTCGAGCGCGGCCCGTCGCGCGCGTATTGATCAGGTCGGCTCGCGCCGCCCGCCGGCGTTGTTGATTCCGCCGGCGGCCGTCGGCGCGTTGTTCCTGCTGTTGCCGACGGTCGGGCTGCTCGTCCGGATGCCGTGGAGCGGGCTGCGCGAGATCTTCCGCACGGCTGACGTCACGGCCGCGCTGAGGTTGTCGCTGTACTGCTCGACCTGGTCGGCGGGATTGTCGCTCGTGTTCGGCGTACCGCTCGGCTGGGTACTGGCCCGGGCCCGGCTGCCCGGCCTCGGCATCCTGCGCGCCGCGGTGACGCTTCCGCTCGTTCTGCCACCGGTTGCCGGCGGCGTCGCGCTGTTCCTGGCGTTCGGGCGTCTCGGCATCGTCGGCCAGTACCTCGACCGCTGGTTCGGCTTCACGCTGCCGTTCACCACGACCGGCGTGATCGTCGCCGAGACGTTCGTCGCGATGCCGTTCATGGTGGTCACGATCGAGGGTGGGTTCCGGGGCGTCGACCGAGGTATCGAGGAGGCCGCCGCGACATTGGGCGCGTCACGGCTGCGCATCTTCACGCGCGTCACGCTGCCGGCGATCGTCCCGTCGCTGGTCGCGGGGGCCGTCCTGTCCTGGGCCCGGGCGCTCGGCGAGTTCGGCGCCACGATCACGTTCAACGGCAGCCTGCCCGGCGTCACGGAGACGATGCCGATCGCGATCTCGCAGGCCCTCGACACGAGTCCCCAGGCCGCTGAGGGTCTGAGCCTGGTGATGCTGGTGATTGCGGTCGTCGATTCTGGGCGGTCTGCGCGACAAGTGGTTGCGGCCGGCGGCGAATGCCTGACGAGGGCCTGCGGCTCGCCGGCACCGTACGCCGGGGCTCGTTCGAATTGCGGCTCGACCTCGCGGTCGCGCCCGGTGAGATCGTGGCCGTCCTCGGCCCGAACGGCGCCGGGAAGTCGACCTTGCTGCGCACGCTGGCCGGTCTGCATCCGCTGTCAGCCGGGCGATCGAGCGTCGGCGGCCGCGTGCTCGATGACGCGACCGAGGGGACGTTCGTCGAGCCGGAGGCCCGTCGGGTCGGCGTCGTCTTCCAGGACGGTCGGCTCTTCGGGCACCTGCGCGTCGTCGACAACGTCGCGTTCGGTCTTCGGACGCGCGGCGTCGACCGGACGAAGGCCCGAGCCGCGGCCGGCGAATGGCTCGAGGCACTGGGTATCAGCGACCTGTCGAGGCGGCGCCCGCGCCAGCTGTCCGGCGGCCAGGCGCAACGGGTCGCCGTCGCCCGGGCGCTCGTCGAGCCGCCCCGACTACCTGCTGCTCGACGAGCCGTTCGCAGCCCTCGACGTCCTGACCCGCAGCGACGTGCAGGGTGAGCTACGGCAGCACCTGGCGCAGTACCCGGGCCCGACCGTGCTCGTGACGCACGACCTGATCGACGCGCTGGTTCTGGCCCAGCGGATCGTCGTCATCCAGGCCGGCCGCGTCGTTCAGGTCGGGACGCCGGCCGAGATCACCAGCCGGCCGGCGACGGCGTACGTGGCCAAGTTGGTCGGTGTGAACCTCTACGGCAGCGCGCCCGACGGGCGGCTCGTCGATCTGGCGTCGTCCGGCCCGGTCGCCACGAGCGCGGTGCTCGTCGCGGTTCGACCAACGGCGATCGCCGTTGCGCTCGCTCGACCCACCGACACGGGCAGCCGGTATGTCTGGCCGGGACGGGTCGCCGGACTGTCGCCGCTGGCCGACCGGGTTCGCGTCGAGGTCGCCGGTTCGCCGACCGCGATCGTCGATCTGACCGCGGCGTCGGTCGCCGAACTCGGCCTGGCCACCGGCGTCGAGGTCTGGCTGTCCGCCGAGCTGGAAGACCTCGTCACCTACTCAGCGACCGCTGACTGAGCCGCGGCGCACCCTCGTGCCATGGTGGACGGATGACGGCTGAGCTGGTTCATCCCGTATCTGTCGACGAGATCGTGCCGTGGTCGCGCTCGATGGTGTCCACGTTTCTCGACGATCCCGATCACGCCAGTTCGTTCGTCGACCGATGGCGACCCGACTGGGACGGCGACCGGGCGTGGGGCGCACGTGACCGCGGCCGGTGGGTCGCGACCCTGCGCACCGTGCCGTACCGGCTGACCATTCCGGGCGGCGAGCTGCGGGCCGACGGCCTCACGAACGTGACGGTCGCCGGCACCCACCGTCGGCAGGGTCTGCTGACCAGGATGCTGAGCGCGTCGTTGGCGACCGCGCACGAACTCGGCGAGGCCGTCTCGATCCTCATCGCGGCCGAGTGGCCGATCTACGGACGGTTCGGTTACGCGCCCGCGGTGCAGAGCGCGCACTACACGCTGCGGACCGGCCCCGGCCGCCCTCGTCTGCCCGGCCCGGCTGCCGGTGAGATCTACCAGGTCGAGGACGACGAGCTCGCCACCGTGGCGCCGGCGATCTTCGACGCGGTGCGCCGGACCCGGCCCGGGAACATCGACCGAAGCCCGTGGTGGTGGCAGCGCAGCCTCGGATTGGACGGCCGACCGAAGCCCGATCTCGATGCCGTGAACCACATCGTCCATGTGGGTTCGGACGGGCCGGACGGTTACCTGACCTGGAAGACGGCAACCGCGTTCGACGAGACGGCCGAGCTCGGCCAGATCGCGGTCACCGAACTGATGGCGGCGAACCCGTCGGCCTATCTCGGCCTGTGGAACTACCTGCTCAACGTCGACATCGTCGACCGCGTACAGCTGCGCTACCGACCCGTCGACGAACCGCTGCCCTGGCTGTTGAGCGACGGGCGCGCGCTGCGCGAGACCTATCGTGGCGATCGGATGTGGTTGCGCCTGCTCGACGTCCCGACCGCACTGACGGCCCGCGACTACGCCACCGCTGACCGGCTCGTCCTCGAGGTCGTCGATCCGGACGGTGCTGGCTACGCGGCCGGCCGCTTCGAACTCGATGTCAGCACCGACGGCGCGAGCTGCCGGGCCTCGATGGCGAGTCCCGACATCCGGCTGAACCAGCACGCATTGGCGGCCGCGTTTCTCGGTGGATCCAGCGTGTCCGCGCAGAGCATCGCCGCCGGCGTCGACGAGTTCACCGCCGGCGCGCTGCGCCGCCTCGATGCACTGCTCGCCACTCCCCTCGCGCCGTGGTGCGCCACCGCGTTCTGACCGACGTCAAATAGCGGGGGGCGCCCCGGTCGGCGGGGGCTCGTACGGCGGTGGCGGCATTGGCGCTGACGGCAATGGCGCTGGCGGCGGATAGACCGGCCCCGCTGAGTAGTCGATCTCCGGCGGTTCGGCGACGCCCTCGTGGGCCGCAAGCGAATCCGGGTCGGAATCGGAGGCCCGCAGGTCGGCTACCTCGGGCATCGTCGCGGCCGCCGGCAGTTGTGAGTCGAACCAGTCGGACGTGTCGATTCCGGGTCCGGGGTCGGGGGTCGGGCTGGTGGTGGTCGGGGCCAGCCAGGACGGTGACGGGCCAGCGTCGGCACCGCCGCCGGTGCCCCCGGTGAGGCCGGCGAGGCCTTCGAGGGCTTTGCTGAATTCGCTGGGGACGATCCACATCTTGTTCGCGTCGCCCTGGGCGATCTGGGGCAGGGTCTGCAGGTACTGGTAGGCCAATAGCGCCGGGTCGGGTTTGGCGGCGTGGATGGCGTTGAACGTCGTCTCGATCGCCTTCGCCTGCCCCTGCGCGGTCAGATAGCGGGCCGCCCGGTCGCCCTCGGCGCGCAGGATCCGCGACTGGCGGTCGGCCTCGGCGGCCAGGATCGCCGCTTGCTTCTGACCCTCTGCAGCCAGGATCTGGGCCGCTTTCTGCCCCTCCGCGGTCTTGATCGCCGACTCCCGCGCGCCTTCCGCGGTCAGGATGATGGCCCGCTTGTCCCGGTCGGCGCGCATCTGCTTCTCCATCGCGTCCCGGATCGACGGCGGCGGCTCGATCGCCTTGATCTCGACCCGGGCGACCCGGATCCCCCACGGGCCGGTCGCCTCGTCCAGGACACCGCGGAGCTGGGTGTTGATCCCGTCCCGGCTCGTCAGGGTCTGTTCCAGGTTGAGAGCGCCGACTACGTTACGCAGGGTCGTGATGGTCAACTGCTCGACGGCCTGGATGTAGTTCTGGATCTCGTACGTCGCCGCCCGCGGATCGGTGACCTGGAAATAGATCACCGAATCGATGCCCACGGTCAGGTTGTCGGACGTGATCACCGGTTGCGGCGGGAAACTGACCACCTGCTCCCGCATATCGATCAGCGGCCGCATCCGGTCCATGAACGGCACCAGTACCGCGACGCCCGGGCCCTGCGTCCGGATGTACCGGCCCAGCCGCTCGACCACCGCTCCGCGCGCCTGCGGCACGATCCGCACACTGCGCACGAGCGTGATCATCGCTAGCAAGGCGATCACCAGAACCGCGATCAGCACCGCGTCCATGTGCACCAGCCTTTCAGTTGTCTAGGTCCGGTCGAACGGCTCTTCGAAGACGACCGCTGTCGCTCCGGCGATCTCGTGCACCCGCACCGTTGTGCCGGCGGGCAGTACCTCGCCCTCGTTCATGGTTCGCGCCGACCATTCGGCTCCGTTCAGCCGGACCCGACCGTCCTTGTCGTCGACGGCCGACAACACGACCGCCGTCCGGCCGACCAGCGCGGCGGTGCCGGATACATGTCCGGACCCGGCGATGAGATGACGGCGAGCGACCGGCCGCACGAACATCAACAGGACGACGGCCGCGACGACCGCCGCCGCAACCTGGGCCGCCGCCGGCAGGCCCGCCGCGGCCGCGATGGATCCGGCCGCGGCCCCACCACCGCACATGAGCAGGACGAAGTCCAGCGAGAGGGTCTCGGCGCCGGCCAGGATCGCCGCCGCGATCAGCCAGATCAGCCAGGCGGGCATGTGTCCATGGTTACACGACTGCGGTCGGGTCCCGGCGGGATCAGCCGGTGACGAAGTCGATCAGTTCCTCGACGGCCCGCAGCAGCGGCACCTCGACGTCCGCGTAGCTGTCGACCCCGGCGAGGACGGACCGCCACATCTCGCGGGGGTCACTGACGCCGAGTGCCGCGCAGATGCCGTCCTTCCAGTTCGTGCCGCGCGGGACGTCCGGCCAGCGCTCGATCCCGAGTCGGGACGGCTTGACCGCCTGCCAGATATCGACGTAGGGGTGGCCGGTGATGAGGACGTTCGGGTCTCGGATCGTCGCGACGATCCGAGCCTCCTTGCTGCCGGGAACGAGGTGGTCGACCAGCATGCCGACGCGCCGTCCGGTCGCCGGGCCGAATTCGCCCAGCCGGTCGCTCAACAGGTCGATACCGTCGATCGGCTCGACGACGACGCCCTCGATGCGCAGGTCGTCACCCCAGATCCGCTCGACCAGCGCCGCATCGTGCACACCCTCGACCCAGATCCGGCTGGCCTTGGCGACCTGCGCCCGCCCACCGGCCACCGCGATCGAGCCGGAGGCCGTCCGCGCCGCCGGCCCGGCAACGGAGGTGGCTCGGGCCGGGCGCACGAGCGTCGTCGGCACACCGTCGACGAGAAAGGCGGCCGGCAGCATCGCGAACTCACGGCGCCGGCCGTGTCGATCCTCGAGCGTCACCGTGTCGCGCTTCTCGCCGGCATCGACCGCGCGGCCGACGGCCACGATCGCGCCGCAGAACCGTCCGTCGGCGGTCTCGACGACGAGGTCCAGGGCGGCCGGGACCTCGGCAGTCATCCGGCGCCGGGCCGGCGGGGTGCTCAAGACGTCCTCGGAATATCTCGACACGCTCGACGACACTAGGTCGGCGCGGGCCTGGTGTCCGGGCGGCGCGCGGACCGCGCCTACCCTGTGACGTTGTGACTCTCGAAAGCGGCAGCTTGGCGGCGTGGACTTCCACGTGGCTGGCCGGCCGCATCGCGTTCGATGACGTCATCCACGCGATGTCGGCGCCGCGGGTGCTCGTCGGGGCCGGTGTCGGCCCGGCCTCCGTGCCGGTGGCGGCGATCGCCCGTCCGATCAGCCTGGGTGAGGCGTTGATCGAGTGGCGCCAGAGCGGCGCCCCCGTCACGTTCGTGCTTCCCGTCCCCGGCGACGTCCGCGGGCTGCCCGGTCCCGCCGAGTTCCGCACCGCGGCTCTGGACGCCGGGCAGGCGGTGCTCGGGGGCGGGCTGGGCCTCGTCCCACGGCTGCAGGTGTTCGGTCCGAGCAGTGCGGCGCCCGCGCTGTCGTGGTGGGCGTTCGAGATCGAGCACGCGCCCACCGATCCGATCTTCGTTCGGGATGCTCAGTTCGAGCTGACCGAGGCGGTCCGCGAGAGCGCCGCGCCGCTCGCCGAGATCGGTTCGTTCGGGTGGAGCGACGAGGTGCGCGACAAGCTCGCCCTGGCGCGGCGGGCCGGTGAGCGGCTGGATCTTCCGCCGGGCTTTCCATCCGAGGCGGTCGCCCTCCTCGCCCAGGCCGAACGGCTCGGCGCGGTGCTCGACATCGCCCTGGGCGGCGTCGCGGTCGATAGGCTCGGCACGCTTGCTCGTGACTCAACGCTGCGCGAATTGGGTACAGCCGTACGGCGGGCCCGCATCGCGGGATACAACGCCGCCGCCTGACGGACTTGCGGCGGCCTGACGGACTGGAGCCGCAGATGCGCGTACTCGTGACCGGCGCGACCGGGTACGTCGGCGGGCGGCTGGTGCCCGAACTGCTCGACGCCGGGCATCAGGTCCGAGCCATGACCCGCACAACCAGTTGGCTTCGCGATGTCAGCTGGGCGGGCGACGTCGAGATCGCGACCGCGGACGTTCTCGATCCCGCGCAGATCGAGGCGGCCCTCACCGACATCGACGTCGCGTACTACCTGATCCACTCGATCGGCTCGGGCGCGGACTTCGCCGGCCGTGACCGCCAGGCCGCCACCTCCTTCGCGCGGGCCGCTGCCGATGCCGGTGTCGGCCGGATCGTCTACCTCGGCGGGCTGGCCGATGAGAACGCCGACGACGTCTCCGCGCACCTCGCATCGCGCGCCGAGGTCGGGCGGATCCTGCTCGAGTCGGGCGTGCCGACCGCCGTCCTTCGGGCGGCCGTGATCCTCGGCAGTGGTTCGGCGTCGTTCGAAATGCTGCGTTACCTCACCGAGCGGTTGCCGGTCATGGTGACTCCCGTGTGGGTCAACACCCGCATTCAGCCCATCGCCGTGCGGGATGTACTGCGTTACCTTGTGGGCGCCGCCGATCTGCCCCCCGACATCAATCGCACCTTCGACATCGGCGGTCCGGACGTCGTGACCTACGCCGACATGATGCAGGGCTACGCCGAGGTCGCCGGCCTGCGCCGGCGACGGTTGATTCCGGTACCGATACTCACTCCGCGCCTGTCGAGCCATTGGGTCGGGCTGGTGACGCCCGTGCCGGCCGCGATCGCGCGCCCGCTCGTCGAATCGCTGCGCACCGAGGTGGTCTGCCACGAGCACGACATCGCCGACTATGTCCCGGCTCCCCCGGAAGGGCTCACCGGCTTCCGACGCGCCCTCGAATTGGCGTTGACCCGCATTCGTGAAGCGAAGGTCACCACGCGCTGGTCGGAGTCGGAATGGCCGGGTGCGCCGAGTGATCCGCTCCCGTCCGACCCGGACTGGGCCGGCGGTTCGCTGTACACGGACGTGCGCGAGCGCGATGTGCACGCCGATGCCCAGACCGCGTGGCGGGTCGTCGAGGCGGTCGGCGGTGAACGGGGCTGGTACTCCTTCCCGCTCGCCTGGTCGGTGCGCGGTTGGCTGGACCGCCTGGTCGGTGGCGTCGGGTTGCGCCGGGGTCGGCGCGATCCGCAGCACCTGCGGGTCGGGGACGCGTTGGACTTCTGGCGGGTCGAGGAGGTCGTCCCGGGTGAGCTGTTGCGGCTGCGCGCCGAGATGCGGCTGCCGGGCCTGGCCTGGCTCGAGTTCCGAGTCGAGCAAGACGGGTCCGGGTCGCGACTGGTCCAGAAGGCGACCTTCCATCCGCGCGGGCTGGCCGGTCACGCCTACTGGTGGTCGGTGGCCCCGTTCCACGGCATCGTCTTCGGCGGCATGATCGCCAACATGGCCACGGCCGCGGAGGAGAACGCGCCCGACGCTGATACCGCCGCGACGCGATGACGGCGCATCGATATCAGGGTCTCGGGCGGGCTATAGCGGGCGAGCCAGGCAGCATCCCGCCGGGCAGTCGACGCCGTTGAGGCCGAGCCGCCCGAGGGCGGCGGGGGCCTGTCCGGCGGCCTGTTCGAGGACGAGGTCACGGATCATCGCCACGAACGCGGGATGCGTGCCCGGCGCCGCTGCCCGGCGGAAATCGAGGCCGAGTTCCGCGGCGGTCGCCCGGGCCTCGGTGTCCAGATCCCACGCGACCTCGAGGTGGTCGGACACGAAGCCGGTCGGCGCCACGACGACTGCCGAGGCTCCTTCGGCTGCGAGCGACGCGCAGGTGGTCGTTGATATCGGGTGCCAGCCAGGGCACCTGCGGCGGCCCCGACCGGGACTGCCACACGAGATCGAAGTCGGCGCCCGGACCGCGAACCGCCTCGGCAACGAGCCGGGCCGTCTCGCGCTGCTCAGCCAGGTACAGGCCACCGGACGGGCCGGCGTCCTCGTTCATACGCAGGGGAATCGAGTGGGCGGTGAACACGAGCCGCGCATCGGACGGCAGATCGGCGAGCGCCGCCCGCACGCCGTCGGCGTTCGCCGTGATCAGCCCGGGGTGATCGAAGTAGTGCCGCAACTTCACCAGCTCCGGCGCGCCGGCGCCGACCTCGGCCCGCGCATCGGCGAGATTCTCTCGATATTGACGGCAGCCCGAGTAGCCACCGGTCGCGCTCGTCGCGAAGACGAGCGCCCGTTGGACGCCCGCGGCACGCATCTCGGCGACCGCATCCGAGACATACGGGTCCCAGTTGCGATTGCCCCAATACAGCGGCATATCGAGGCCATGGGCGTCGAAGTCGGCCCGCACGGCCGCAAGCAACGCCCGGTTCTGCGCATTGATCGGTGAGACGCCGCCGAAGTGCTGGTAGTGCGCGGCGACGGCCGCCAGCCGCTCGTCCGGGACACCCCGCCCGCGAGTGACATTGCGCAGGAACGGCAGTACATCGTCCGGCCTCTCGGGACCGCCGAAGGACAGCAGCAGCAGCGCGTCGTACCCGGGCAATCAGACGCCCATGGCGTGGAAACCGCCGTCGACGTGGACGATCTCGCCGGTCGTAGCGGGGAACCAGTCCGACATCAGGGCCAGCGTGCTGCGAGCGACCGGTCCGGCGTCGGCGTTGTCCCAACCGAGCGGCGCTCGTCCGTCCCACGCGTCCTCGAAGGTCGCGAAGCCGGGAATGCTCTTGGCGGCCATCGTGCGGATCGGGCCGGCCGCGACCAGGTTGACGCGGATGCCACGCGGGCCGAGTTCGCGGGCCAGGTAGCGCGATGTCGATTCGAGGCCGGCCTTGGCGACGCCCATCCAGTCGTAGGCGGGCCAGGCCACTCCCGCGTCGAAGGTGAGACCGACGATCGATCCCCCGGTGTCCGGGAAGAGCGGAAGGGTCGCCACCGCAAGGGACTTCAGCGAGTACGCCGACACCTGGACGGCGGTGGCGACATCGGCCCACGGCGCGTCGAGGAACCCGCCGCCGAGGCAGGATGCCGGTGCGAAGCCGATCGAATGCAGCACGCCGTCGATGCCGCTGACATGCTCGCGAACCCGGTCGGCCAGGGATGCGAGCTGCGCCTCGTCGGAAACGTCCAGCTCGATGACCGGCGGCGGCGTGGGCAACTTGTTCGCCACGCGCTGGACGAGCGACATCCGGCCGAACCCGGTGAGGACGACCTCGGCGCCTTCCTCCTGGGCCAGCCGGGCCACCGAGAACGCGATCGACGCATCGGTGATCACGCCGGTGACGAGCAACCGCTTGCCTTCGAGCAATCCCATGATCTCTCCTCAGCTACCGATACGGCGCGGTCAGATGCCCATGCTGACGCCGCCGTCGACCGGCAGCACCACCCCGGAGATGTACGACGCCGCGTCGGATGCCAGGAACACGGCCGTGCCGGCGATCTCATCGGTGTGTCCGAAGCGGCGCAGCGGCACGCCGGCCAGGATCTCGCCGCGCCGCGCTTGCGCGATCTCGGCGGTCATATCGGTCTCGATATAGCCGGGCGCGATGACGTTGGCGGTGATGCTGCGGCTGCCCAGCTCGCGGGTGATCGAACGGGCCAGACCGATGAGACCGGCCTTGCTGGCCGCATAGTTCACCTGCCCCGGGTTGCCGGTCAGCCCGACCACCGACGAGATGAAGATCATCCGTCCGCGCCGAGCCTTGAGCATCCCGGCCGCGGCGCGCTTCGCCACTCGGTAGGCCCCGGTGAGATTGGCGTCGATGACGGAGGTGAACGACTCCTCGGACATCCGTAGCAGCAGGGTGTCGTCAGTGATGCCGGCGTTCGAGATGAGTACCTCGACCGGGCCCTGCTCGGACTCGACCGTGCCGAACGCGGCGTCGACAGATTCGCCGTCGGTCACGTCGCACCGCACGCCGAGCAGACCTTCGGGGCCGCCGCTGCCGCGGTGGGTGATCGCGACCCGGTCGCCGTTGGCTGCGAACGCCTGCGCGATCGCCAGCCCGATTCCGCGGTTACCGCCGGTGACGAGAACTGATCTGCTCACGACCGGCACGCTAGTCGATGCTGACCCCCCTCAGAGCAACCGCCCGGCCCAGAGCAGCGAACTGCCCGCCGCGGCGAGCGCGAGAAGCAGGCCGACGGCCAGGAATCGCCAGGAGATGTCCTTGCGCGCGGTCGTGTAGCCGATCTGCGAACCGATGTTGGCGTAGACCGATTGCAGTTCTTGCGCCGATGTCGCGGTGTGGAACGTTCCCCGGTCTGGGTCGCGATGTCGTCGAGAGCGGTCTTGTCGGCCGGCACCGACACCTGGCCCTCACCGTCGATGTTGACGCTGCCGTCGGCGGTGCCGAATGCGATCGTCGAAACAGGTGTCTGGGCCTTGACGGCGGCCGCGATCGCGCTGGCGACCGTGCGGCCCTTGTTGTTCGCGCCGTCGCTGAGCAGGACGATCCGCGCCGGGGCCGGTTTGTCCCCCGCCGCGGTGGAGGACTTGCTGAATGTGCTGATCGAATCGAGCGAAGCGAAGATCGCGTCGCCGATGGCGGTCGAGTCGTCGAGGGACAGATTGTCGACCGCGATCTTGAAGGCGTCCCGGTCGATCGTCGGCGGTACGACAACGGTGGCGGTGCCCGCGAACTTCACCAGCCCCAGGTTGATGTGCACGGGCAGCTGGTCGGCGAACTGCTTCGCGGCGGTCTGGGCGGCAGCGATGCGGGTCGGCAGGACGTCGGTCGCGTTCATCGAGCGGGACACGTCGATGGCGAGCATGACGGTGGCGAGATCGCGGGGTACCCGGGTGGATTTGGTGGGCCGGGCGATCCCGACCGACAACGTGGCCAGGGCGAGTAGCAAGAGCACGAACGTCAGATGTCGCCGCCAGCGCGGGTGCCGCGGCACGATCGATTCGAGCAGCGGCTGTTCGCTGAAGCGCGTGGAGTACTTGTGGCGCCGCAGCTGCAGGACGACGTACCCGATGAGGACGACGCCCACCGGCACGAGCATGAAAAGCCACAACGGCGAGGCGAACTGCATCTAGCGTCCTTCGACCGCGGCCGCGCGACGCCCCGCGCCGGACGTGGCGCGGCGTTGAGCCAGAACAAAACGCGTGACGGCCGACAGCCAGTCCTGATCGGTGCGCAGCTGGAGATGTGCGGCGCCGGCGTGCCGCAAGCCGGCCGCGATCTGGGCGCGCTGCTCGGCAGCCGCCCGGGCGAAGCGTTCGCGGATTTCGCTGTTGGCCGTCTGGACCTCGACCTGCTGCCCGGTTTCGGGATCGGTGAGCGTGATCAACCCGGCCGCCGGCAGCTGCAGCTCGCGCGGGTCGACGATCTCGATCGCGAGCAGCTGATGCCGCGCGGCCAGTCCGCGCAGCGGTCGTTCCCAGTCGAGGTCGCCCAGGAAATCGGAGATGACCGCGACCAGCCCGCGGCGCTTGGGCGGCCGGCTGAGTCGATCGAGCAGCCGACCCAGATCACCCCGCTCGGCGGAGGTCGCGCGCGGCGTGGCCGCGATCCGTTCGATGAGGTACCGGGCGTGCGCAATGCCCCCGAGGGCCGGGACCCGGAACGTCGACTCACCGTTGGTGACGACGGCTCCGACGCGGTTACCGGTGCGCGCGGTCAGGTGGACGACGGCAGTGATCCCGGCGAGCACGAGCTCGCGCTTCTCGCTGCGCACCGTGCCGAAGTCGAGACTCGGCGAGAGGTCGACGGCCAGCCACGTCTCGAGCTCGCGGTCGGCGATCGTCTGCCGGATGTGCGGTTCCATCGTCCGGGCCGTGACGGGCCAATCCATGCGTCGCACGTCGTCGCCCGGCACGTACAGGCGTGAGTCGCCGGCTTCGCTGCCGGGGCCGGGGATCAACCCGAGGTAGTTGCCCTGCAGGAGTCCGTCGAGGCGGTTGCGAACCTGCAGTTCGAGCCGGCGCAGCAGCGGCTCCGCGGCGGCCAGATCGAGGGCGTTCGCCGGGGCCGCGCCGTCCGGCGCGGCAGCGCCGGAACTCACCGGTCGTGCTCCCGGTCCTCGTCACCGTCCGAGTCCATCATCGGCAGGATCGACGTGACATCGTCAGTGACGGGGGCGGGCTGCTGCCACCGGATCGACGGCGTGGGTTCGGGCGCCGGCGGAGCGGGTGCGAGCGGCGGGGCCGGCGGTGGCGCCGACGGCAACGCGGACTCGGACGCGAACCCCGAACGGGGGGCCTGCGACTGCGGCTGCGGCTGATAGCCCGGGTAGGCGGACGGTTGCTGCGGCTGGTACTGCGGTCCCGACGCGGCGTACTGCTGGGCCGGCCCGTAACCCGGCTGCGCGTACCCACCCGGCCCCGGCTGAGGTTGACCGCCGCCCGGGTAGCCGGCCGGGTAGGGCGCAGGTTGCTGGGGCGGCGCGGTCGGGTAGCCGGCGGTGGCCCGCTGGCGCGGGGCAACCTGCGGCAACGGGATCGTCTGCAGGATCCGCCGGACGGCCTGGCCGCTCGGCACCCCGTCGGCGATCGCGTCGTAGGACAGCACCAATCGGTGCGACAGCACGTCGGTCGCGATGTCGAGCACGTCCTGCGGCAGCACGTAGTCGCGGCCGCGCAGCAGCGCGATGGCGCGGCTCGCGGCGATCAGGCCCAGACTGGCCCGGGGGCTGGCGCCGTACGCGATCCACTGGGCGACGTCGGGCATGTTGTGCGCGGCCGGGTCACGGCTGGCCAGCACGAGGCGGACGACGTAGTCGACGATCGCGTGGTGCACGAACACGCGCGACGCCGTGGCCTGGATGCGCTGCAGCTCGTCAGTCGAGATCACCGCACCGGCGACCGGCGGCTCCGTGCCCATCCGGTAGACGATTTCGCGTTCCTCGGCGGCGGTCGGATAGCCGACGTCGATCTTCATGAGGAAGCGGTCGCGCTGGGCCTCGGGCAGCTGGTAGACGCCTTCGGATTCGATCGGATTCTGCGTCGCCAGGACGAGGAACGGCGTCGGGACGTCGTACCGGGTGCCACCGATGGTGACGTGTCGCTCGGCCATGACCTCGAGGAGCGCGGACTGCACCTTTGCCGGTGCGCGGTTGATCTCGTCGGCGAGAACGAAGTTCGCCATGATCGGGCCGAGCTCGGTGTCGAACCGTTCCGCGCCGGCGCGGTAGATACGCGTGCCGACGATGTCGGACGGGACGAGGTCGGGCGTGAACTGCAGACGCGAGAAGCTGCCGGAGACCGTCCGGGCGAGGGTCTCGACGGCCAGCGTCTTGGCGACGCCCGGCACGCCCTCGAGCAGGCAGTGGCCGCGCGCCAGCAGACCGACCAGCAGCCGTTCGACCATCCGTTCCTGGCCGACGATCACCCGCTTGACCTCGAACAGGACCCGCTCGAGCGCCGCGGCATCCGCGGCCGGCGTGTTCTGCGCAGCGCTCACGACAGAGTTCTCCTCGAATAGTTCGGACGGACGACCTACCGTACGGGACATGTCTGTACGGTTCCTGGGCGATGGCTGACGACGAGGCGGGCGGCCGGGCCGACGCCGCGGCCGCCGACGGGGGCGCCGACGGGGCCCGTTGCTCGGCCCGCGGTTGCCGCTCGCCGGCGACCGTCGACCTGACGTGGCGCAATCCCGCGCTGCACACGGGCGACCGCATGAAGCACTGGTTGTCCTGCGCGCAGCACGAGGACAAACTGGCGGACTTCCTGGCTCAACGGCGCTTCCTGCTCGGCCGCTCAGCGATCGACGGCGCCGTCGCCGGTCAGGTCAGCGGGCGGGTCGCGCCGAAGTAACCCGACTCGACCTGGTCGAGCGGAGTGACCTCGATGAATGCCCCGCTGTAGGGCGCCTGGATGACGTTGCCGTTCCCGATGTAGATGGCGACGTGCCCGATACCGCTCTGTGTGCCGTCGTCACTCCAGAAGACGAGATCGCCGGGCATCAGGCTGGCGACGTTCGGGTGGACGTGGCCGGCCTGCGAGTACTGCGTAGCGGCGTAGTGATCCATGTGGATGTAGGGCGCCCAGGCAAAGAGCGCCAGTCCCGAGCAGTCGAAGCCGAAGACGTGCGAGTCATTGCGCGAGTCGTAGTCGCACGAGCAGCCGTACGTCGGGCCGCTGTAGTTCCCGGCGGCGAACGAGTAGGGCCACTTGATGTACTGCATCGCGCGGTTGACCGCTGTCTGGCCGGCCGCGGGCGTCCAGCCACCGTTGGCGGTCGGTGCGACCGCGACGCCACCACCGCGGCCAGCGCCCCGGTTGCGAGCGGCCGCGGCCGCGGCCGCCGCTGCGGCGGCCGCCTGGGCGGCCCGAATCCGGGCCTGCTCGGCCACATACGCGTCGTAGGCCGCTCGCTGGTTGTTGAGCGTGGCGAGTGTCTCTTGGGCAGTCTGCAGCTGGGTCTGGTTGGCGGCGAGCGTGGCACTCACCGTCTGCTCCTGCTGCGCGGCGGACTGCGCTGCGGTGTCCGCGTTCTGCTTCGCGATCTGCGCGTTGGTCTCGGCCTGCGCCTGCCGGTCGACGGCCCCACGAGCGGCCGCATCGGCATTCGACTTGTCGACGGTCGCGGTGTTCAGGGCGCCGAGCGCGTCGAGCTTGTGTTGAACGGTGTAGCGGACGTAGTCACTGTGCTGGAGCAGCGCATCCGGGTCGCTCGCCGTGAGCAGCGCGCCGGTCATACCGCTCGACGGTCCATTGATGTAGCTGGCCTGCAGGAAAGCGTTGAACTCCTTCTGGGCCTCGACGACCTGCTGCTCCGCGGCCGTCTCGTCAGCCCGGGCGGTGGTCGCGGCCTGCTTGGCGTTGTCCAGTTGCTGGAGCGCGAGCGCAACCTTCTGTTCGGCCAGTTCGGCGGCCGCGCGCAGCTGCGACAGCTGGTTCTGCAGCTGCGAGACCTGGGCCGTCAGTTGGCCGACCTGCGTCGCCAGCGCGTCCTTCTGCTGCTGGGCCGCCGTGATCTGACCATTGGTGGGGTTCGGCGGCGGATCCGCCGCGGCCGTGCCGGGCACGACCAGCAGGGAGGCGGCCATTGCGAGCACGGCGACCGAAGCCGCGGCACGTGTGGGCTTGGCTCGCCATGAACGGCGCGCTGCTTTGCTCACCAGCACTGCGTTGGTTCTCCTCGTCAGACAGCCCCCGCCCAGCGATCACGCTGCGCTTAGAGTGCCATCCTTATCCCACGAGCGCCAGCTGTCCCGCCAGAAACACGCGCAACATCGCATCATTCATTCGCTACATCATGCGATATCGGGCGAAAGGCGGTGGTGACGTTGCTCCCAACGGCGGACGAGGGCGTCGACCACCAAGGCGTAGACGACTCCCGCGACGACGTCGACCACGTAGTGCTCACCCAGATAGACGAGGGCCAGCCCCATCAGGAGCGGATACGCGAGCACCAGGTACCGCCAGCGCGAGTGCAGCCGCCGCAGGATGAAGAGCGAGATGATCGTCGCGAAGGCGGTGTGCAACGACGGCATCGCCGCGACGGGGTTCGAGGCGAGCTGACCCTCGCTGAGCAGATTCCCGGCGTGATTCACGTGCAGCCACAACCACCCCCGTGCCGACGCGCGGATCACCGGCGCGATCACCCCGTCCCGTGCGGCGTACCAGGGCGGCGCGGCCGGGAACAGCACGTAGGTGACCAGCCCGGCGATCGACAGTGCGATCACCCGGGTGATGAAGGCGATCCAGACCTCGCGATTGCGCAGCCACAGGACGGCGGCGACGATCGGCGTGGCCAGGAAGTGCGACGTGTAGACCAGCGTCGCGGCCGCGTCGTACCAGTGCGGGGATCCCGGGTCGAGGAAGTGATCCTGCAGCCAGACCGTCGGCACCGTCCCACCGAACAGCCATCGATCTGCGCCGGCGACATCCGATTCGTGCAGCGGCAGGTTGACGAGTTTCGCGATGCCGCGCGACACGTCGTAGACGACCAGCACGACCGTGAACGGCAGCCAGTCGAGCAGTACCCGACCGAATGCGCCCCAGCCGCGGCCCAGGCACGTCACGCCGAGGCCGGCCAGGATGATCAGCAACAGGCTGCCGCGGTCGGTGGGCACGCCCACGAAGATCACGAGCACGATGAGGGCGGCGAGATAGCTCCAGCCGGCCCGGCGGCGGATCCGCTTCCATCGATCGGTGTCGGGACTGGCGTCAGTCGCTGGGCCATCCACCCCGCCAGACTAGGTGCGCCGCCGGTCGGGTACATCGTCGGTCGACGGCAGAATCCCCGGTGGTATCTTGACGTCAAGACAAATTTTGGGCGGTCGCCGGTCAGGCCGTGCCAGCGCGCGAAGGAGCCAGGACGTGTCAGCAGCCAGCGAGAACAGCTTCGGATCCAAGGCCACGCTCGAGGTCGGGCGCGAGAGCTACGACTACTTCCGCATCGACGCGCTGGATGGCGTTGCGCGCCTGCCGTTCAGCCTGAAGGTGCTGCTCGAGAACCTCCTGCGCACCGAGGACGGCGCGAACGTCACCGCCGAGCAGATCCAGGCCCTGGCCGATTGGCGTGCCGACGCCGAACCCGACACCGAGATCCAGTTCAGCCCCGGCGCGGGTCGTGATGCAGGACTTCACCGGCGTGCCGGCGGTGGTCGACCTGGCGACGATGCGCGAGGCGATGCGTCGATCTCGGCGGCGACGCCGCGCGGATCAATCCGCTGGCGCCGGCCGAACTGGTCATCGACCACTCCGTGATCGCCGACCTGTTCGGCACACCGGACGCGTTCGTCCGCAACGTCGAGCTCGAGTACGAGCGCAACCGCGAGCGCTACCAGTTCCTACGTTGGGGCCAGACCGCATTCGACGAGTTCAAGGTCGTTCCCCCGGGCACCGGGATCGTGCATCAGGTCAACATCGAGTACCTCGCCCGGGTGATCTTCGCCCGCAACGGTCTCGCCTATCCCGACACGTTGGTCGGCACCGATTCGCACACGACGATGGTCAACGGCCTCGGCGTGCTCGGCTGGGGCGTCGGCGGCATCGAGGCCGAAGCAGCCATGCTCGGCCAGCCGGTCAGCATGCTCATCCCTCGCGTCGTCGGCTTCAAACTCACCGGCGAACTGCCCGACGGCTCGACCGCCACCGACCTCGTGCTCACCATCACCGAGATGCTGCGCAAGCACGGCGTCGTCAGCAAGTTCGTCGAGTTCTACGGTCCGGGAGTCGCGGCTGTCCCGCTCGCCAACCGGGCGACGATCGGCAACATGAGCCCCGAGTACGGCTCGACCGCGCGATGTTCCCGATCGACGACGAGACGTTGCGCTACCTGCGTTTCACGGGTCGTCCGGCCGAGCAGGTCGCGCTCGTCGAGTCGTATGCGAAGACGAACGGTCTGTGGCACGACCCGTCCGTCGAGCCGGAGTTCTCCGAGACTCTCGAGCTGGACCTCTCCTCTGTCGAGCCGTCGCTCGCCGGCCCGAAGCGGCCGCAGGACCGCGTCCCGCTCAAGTCGGCGAAGCCGATGTTCCGCAGTGCGCTCGGGTCGTACGTCGACGGCGATTCGGTACAGGACGCGCAGGACGAGGCCGAGGCCGAATCCTTCCCGGCGTCCGATGCGCCGAGCTTCAGCGAGCAGGCGACCGTGCCGTCCGCCGCAACGGGCGCGCACGGGCGCGCGTCGAACCCGGTCACCGTCACGTTCGCCGATGGCTCGAGTGCGGTCGTCGACCACGGCGCGGTCGTCATCGCGGCCATCACGTCGTGCACCAACACGTCCAACCCGTCCGTCATGATCGCCGCGGCCCTGCTGGCCAAGAACGCCGTCGAGAAGGGATTGACCCGCAAACCGTGGGTCAAGACGTCGCTCGCGCCCGGCTCGAAGGTGGTCACCGACTACTACGACCGGGCCGGGCTCACGCCTTACCTCGACAAGCTCGGATTCAGCCTGGTCGGCTACGGCTGCACGACCTGCATCGGCAACTCCGGTCCGATCATCGAAGAGGTGTCGGCGGCGGTGAACGAGGGCGATCTGGCCGCGACGGCGGTGTTGTCGGGCAACCGCAACTTCGAGGGACGGATCAACCCGGACGTCAAGATGAACTACCTCGCCTCGCCGCCCTTGGTTGTCGCGTACGCGATCGCCGGCTCGATGGACATCGACCTCATCAACGACCCGCTCGGCACCGACCCGGACGGCAATCCCGTCCACCTGCACGACATCTGGCCCACGCCCGCCGAAGTGCAGCGCGTGATCGACGAGTCGATAGCGAGCGAGATGTACACCCGTGACTACGCCGATGTCTTCTCCGGCGACGAGCGTTGGCAGGGCTTGAACACGCCCGAGGGGAACACCTTCGAGTGGGACGCGCAGTCGACGTACGTCCGCAAGCCGCCCTATTTCGACGGGATGCCGCTCGAGCCCGCGCCGGTCACCGACATCGCCGGCGCGCGTGTTTTGCTGCGGCTGGGCGACTCGGTCACGACCGACCACATCAGTCCGGCCGGTTCGATCAAGGCCGACTCCCCCGCCGGGGCGTATCTGGCCGAGCACGGGGTCGATCGGCGTGATTTCAATTCGTACGGGTCCCGCCGGGGTAACCACGAGGTGATGATTCGTGGGACGTTCGCGAACATCCGGCTGCGCAACGAGCTTGCGCCCGGTACCGAAGGCGGCGTGACGCGCGACTTCACCCAGGCCGACGGCCCGGTGACGTCGATCTACGACGCGTCCGTCAACTACGCGCTTGCGGGGACGCCGCTGGTCGTCCTCGCCGGCAAGGAGTACGGCTCCGGGTCGTCGCGCGACTGGGCCGCGAAGGGTACGGCCCTGCTCGGGGTGCGGGCCGTCATCGCCGAGTCGTACGAACGTATCCACCGTTCGAACCTCATCGGGATGGGCGTCCTGCCGCTGCAGTACCCGGACGGCACGACCGCGCAGTCGCTGGGCCTGACGGGCGAAGAGACGTTCGCGATCACCGGCGTCGAGGAGCTCAACAACGGCGTGACGCCGGCGACGGTCTCGGTATCGGCCGGCGATATCCAATTCGAGGCGCGGGTCCGCATCGACACCCCCGGCGAGGCCGACTATTTCCGACACGGCGGCATCATGCAGTATGTCCTGCGCTCGCTCCTGTAGCGCCTACCACAGTTGCGCTACAAGGCGGTAACCGCGTACGTCCGTCGACTGACCGCGAAATAACAACCTGCTACCGGCAGGTAACGACTTGGTTTCAGTGTGGGCCGGGCCGCTCGATGCTGGGATATGTTCCCGGGCACAACATTTCCTTCTGTGGTCAGTCTGTGCGCGCACAGCGGCCACCAACACCGCGAAAGGCGGTAATGCCCATGCGCAAGAGCGCAATCGGCGTCGTCGTCGCTGGTCTGGCCGCAACGCTGATCCTCAGCGCCTGTAGCTCCAGCAAGAAATCCTCAACAGGCTCATCAGGCTCGAGCAGTGCCGGCGGGGCTTCCTCGGCGGGATCCTCGTCCTCAGGCGGCGGCGGAGCCTTCGATGGGAAGGGCGCCAAGGTCGGCATCATTCTTCCGGACACGACGTCCTCGCCGCGTTGGGTCAGCTCCGACCCGCAGGCTCTGGCCGCCGACTGCAAGAAGGACAACCTCACCTGCGACATCCAGAACGCGGGTGGCTCGGCTGCGCAGATGCAGACGATCGCCCAGCAGATGGAAGGCAACGGCGTCAAGGCCCTCATGATCGTCAACCTCGACTCCGCGTCGGGTGCCGCGATCGAGCAGGCCGCCAACAAGCTCGGCATCATCACGGTTGACTACGACCGGTTGACGCTCGGTGGCGGCGCGTCGCTGTACGTCTCGTTCGACAACACCAAGGTCGGCACGCTGCAGGGCAACGCGCTCGTCCAGTGCTCGCAGGTCGCGGGTCAGACCGCGGTCAAGTACGTCGAGATCGACGGCGCGGCGACGGACAACAACGCGACGCTGTTCCACGCGGGCTACGACGCGGTGCTGTCGAAGACCCCTGGCTGGACCAAGGTCGCCGAGACCGACGGTAACTGGGACGGCCCGACGGCCGGTACGCAGTTCAACACGATGCTCGGTGCGAACCCGGGCATCAAGGCGGTCATGGTTGCCAACGACACGATGGCGAACGCCGTGATCACCGACCTGCAGAACCAGCACCTGAACGGCCAGGTTGCCGTTTCGGGTCAGGACGCCACGTCCCAGGGCCTGCAGCACATCATGGACGGCGACCAGTGCTTCACGATCTACAAGCCGACCGCCCAGGAGTCCGGCCCGGCCATCGACGCGATCGCGCAGCTGGTTGACGGCAAGACCCCGTCCGGCACCAGCACGGTGACCGACACGCAGACCAACAAGCCGGTCCCGGCTCTGCTGGCCACCCCGATCGTGATCACGAAGGCGAACGTTGCCGACCCGATCAACGCCGGTGACACCAGCAAGGACCAGACCTGCACGGCTGCGTACGCCGCGAAGTGCACGGCGGCCGGAGTCAAGTAACTCTGGCGCGGGGTGGTCGTCTTCCGACAGTCTGGAGACGACCACCCCGTTTCGCTTGTCAAAACGTCTGTAACGCCCGATGGAGGTAGCCCGCCGTGAGTGACCAACCGATCCTGGAGCTGCGCGGAGTCAACAAGAGCTTCGGTCCCGTCCAGGTCCTGCACGACGTCGACTTCGCGATCTATCCCGGTGAGGTCACCGCGCTCGTCGGCGACAACGGCGCCGGCAAGTCGACGATGGTCAAGTGCATCAGTGGGACGTACACGATCGACTCCGGTGACTACCTGTTCGACGGCAAGCCGGTGAGCCTGCACTCGCCGCGTGACGCAGCCGCGCTCGGGATCGAGATCGTCTACCAGGACCTCGCGCTCTGCGACAACCTCGACATCGTCCAGAACATGTTCCTCGGGCGCGAGCGGATCAAGCGCGGCACGCTCGACGAGCCCTCGATGGAGCACGCCGCCCAGGAAACCCTCGCGTCGCTGTCCGTGCGCACGGTCAAGTCCGTCCGTCAGCGGGTGTCGAGCCTGTCCGGTGGGCAGCGCCAGACGGTTGCCATCGCCAAGGCGGTGCTCTGGAACTCCAGGGTCGTCGTTCTCGACGAGCCCACGGCCGCCCTTGGCGTGGCCCAGACCGCGCAGGTCCTCGACCTCGTCCGACGGCTCGCCGACCGCGGCCTGGCCGTCGTCCTGATCTCGCACAACATGCTCGACGTGCTGCAGGTCTCCGATCGGATCGCCTGCCTCTACCTCGGCCAGACTCGCCGCGACCGTCATGCGAGCCGACACCAACCAGCAGCAGCTCGTCGAGCTGATCACGACCGGCCGGTCTTCGAGCCTCGGCCAGCCCGTTTCCGCCTCGAAGGAGGCCACCGCATGAGCGACGTCCAGGCCGACGCGCCGACGACCACGCCCGACGAGCCGCTTGCCGCCGAGGTGGCCGGCACGCCCCCGGTCGGTGGTGGCATCGGCGACTACGCGCGCAACTACGTCCAGCGCCTGCGGGGCGGTGAGATGGGTTCGCTGCCGGCCCTCACCGGCCTGATCGTGCTGATCATCTTCTTCCGCATCGCGCACCCGACGTTCGGCGGTCTGTTCAACTTCGGCAACATCCTGACCGAGGGCGCGGGGCCGATCTTCATCGCCATGGGTCTGGTGTTCGTCCTGCTGCTCGGCGAGATCGACCTGTCGGCCGGCTTCGCAGCCGGTGTCTGCGCCATGGTCATGGTCCGGCTGATGGTCGGCTACCACTGGCCGGACTTCTTCTCGATCGGCGCCGCACTCGTGTCCGGCGTGGTGATCGGGTTCCTGATCGGCTGGTTGCGGGCCAAGGTCCGCATCCCGTCGTTCGTCGTGACGCTGGCTTTCTTCCTGGCCTTCCAGGGCATCGCGCTCTACATCGCCAACAACGGCAAGGGCCAGACCGGCAACATCACGATCACCAGCGATCTGGTGAACGGATTCGACCACAACCAGATGCCACTGTGGGGCGGCTGGTTGTTCGCCGCGATCATCATCGTGGGTTACGCCGGCAACAAGCTGCTGACCCAGAACGCCCGTCGTCGGGACGGTCTTCCGTCCGAACCACCGGTGATCACGCTCGTCAAGATCGGCGCCCTGACGATCGGCACGGTCCTGTTCGTGTTCGCGCTGAACCTGAACCGGTCGCTGCACACGACGCCCGTCCCCGAGAACGTCAACGGCAAGATCCAGTTCGTCAAGCCGCCGGCGCTCGAAGGCGTGCCGTGGGTGGTGCCGATCATCATCGGCTTCCTCGTCGTCTGGACCTTCATCCTCACTCGCACGCGCTACGGCCGGCACGTCTACGCGGTCGGTGGCAACGAGGAAGCCGCCCGCCGTGCCGGTATCGCCGTCGACCGGGTCCGCATCTCGGTCTTCGTGCTGTGTTCGTTCATGGCGGCGATCGGCGGCATCATGATCGGCTCGAACGTGAAGTCGGTCAGCGTCGCGAACTACGGCGGCAACACCCTGCTCCTCGCGGTGGGTGCGGCCGTCATCGGTGGCACGAGCCTCTTCGGTGGCAAGGGTCGCATGATCGACGCCCTGATCGGTGGTCTGGTCGTCGAGGTCATCTACAACGGCATGTCCGACCTCGTCCAGGGCACGAACAGTTCGGCGGTCCAGTACATCGTCACCGGTCTCGTCCTCATGCTCGCGGCGGCGATCGACGCCCTGTCGCGTCGTCGGGCGGGCGCGAGCGGGCTCGGCTAACCGGGGCACGCGAGAGCGCTTCGATGGTTCGAGCAGCTGCCCGTCCGGATGAGATCAGGCGGCACAACCTGGGCTTGTTGCTCGAGCAGGTCCATCGGGACGGGGAGCTCACCCGCGCCGAGCTGACCCATCGGCTGGGGTTGAACCGGTCGACGATCGGAGCGCTCGTCGCCGATCTGATCGATCTCGGCGTGCTCAACGAACTGGTGCCGACCTCGGCCGATCGGGCCGGCCGGCCGTCGCACATGGTCGGCCCCCGCGCCGACGGACCGTACGCTGTCGCGGTCGACATCGAGGTCGACCGGATCGCCAGCGCGGCCGTCGGTATCGGTGGCCGGGTGCTGACGCGCCACAGCAGCACGCTGTCGGCCGACGAACGCGACCCGAAGCACGTGTCGGACATCGTCGCGCAGCATGCCCGGCGCCTGCTCGCCGACGTCGGTGGTGGCGGCTGGCCGGTCGGGGTAGGGATCAGCGTGCCGGGCACCGTGAGTCGCGGCGGCGCGCTGGTGGGCAACTCCCCCAACCTCGAATGGCGCGATCTGCTGTTCGCGGATCTCGTCGCCGATCGGCTCGACGTGCCCATGCCGGTCGAGCTCGGCAACGATGCCGACCTCGGCGTGCTGGCCGAGCATCTTCGCGGAGCGGCGCGCGGCAGCAACGACGTCGTGTACATCGCCGGCCGGATCGGCGTCGGAGCCGGCGTTCTGGTCGACGGATTGCCCCTGCGTGGTTTCCGCGGTCTGGCCGGCGAGATCGGCCACGTCGTCCTCGATCCGAAGGGGCCGATGTGCCACTGCGGCAACCGGGGCTGCGTCGAGACCTACATCGGCGAGTCGGCGCTGTTGCGTTCGCTCGGGCGGCCCGACAAGCCGTCCAGCGAGAGCATCGGCCGGCTCTTCGAGGCGGTTGCGGCGGGCGATGCGCCGGCGATCAACGCGTTGCACGGGCTGGCCGAACCCCTCGGTCGAACGATCGCGACACTGGCCAACCTGCTCGACCCCGA
Organism: uncultured Actinomycetes bacterium; assembly: GCA_963737785.1. Taxonomy (GTDB): domain Bacteria; phylum Actinomycetota; class Actinomycetes; order Mycobacteriales; family Jatrophihabitantaceae; genus CAVTTS01. Next base: position 546,810 of record CAVTTS010000003.1, on the reverse strand, counting down.
GCTCGTGGTGCTCGGCGGCGCGCTCGCCCACGTGTTGGCGGTCGCGCGCCCGGAGGTCGAGGGCTCGCTGCACCGCCATGCGTTCGGCGACGCGCCCGAGTCGATCCGGCTCGTCGGCGCCGGGCTGGGCACCGATTCGTCGCTTATCGGCGCCGCCGAGCTCGCGTTCGGGCGACTGCTCGCCGACCCGTTCAGCCGGCCGTGACCGTCGACTGCTTCTCGAACTGCGTCCGATAGAGATCCGCGTACAGACCGTCGGCCGCGAGTAGCTGTGCGTGCGTCCCGCTCTCGGCGACCTGACCGGCGTCGATGACGAGGATGCGATCGGCGCCGAGGACGGTCGAGAGTCGATGGGCGATGACGAGCGACGTGCGGCCGGCCAGCGCCCCGGCCAGCGCCGCCTGGACGGCTGTCTCGCTCTCACTGTCGAGGTGAGCAGTCGCCTCGTCGAGGATCACGATGGACGGGGCCTTGAGCAGCAGCCGGGCAATGGCCAGCCGCTGCTTCTCGCCGCCCGACAGGCGGTAGCCCCGATCGCCCACGACGGTGTCCAGCCCGTCCGGGAGCGAGCGGACGAGACCGCCGATCTGCGCCGCGTCGATGACCCGCCACAGCTCGTCCTCGTCCGCCTCCGGGCGCGCGTACACGAGATTGCCGCGAATCGTGTCGTGGAACATGTGGGCGTCCTGACTCACCACTCCGATGCGCCCGCGCAGCGACGACTGAGTCACCGCCCGGACGTCCTGGTCGCCGATGCGGACCGCGCCGGACGTGACGTCGTAGATTCTTGGCACGAGCTGGCTGATCGTCGTCTTGCCGGCGCCCGACGGCCCGACGAGGGCGACCAGCTCGCCGGGCGCAACCCGGAACGAGACACCGCGCAGCACCTCCTGCGCCGGCGTCGAGTCGAGGATCGCGACGTCTTCCAGCGACGCGAGCGACACCTGATCAGCGGTGGGATACGAGAAGTGGACGTCGACGAACTCGATGCTGCGCGCATCGTCGGCGAGCGGCCCGGCATCGGGCGCGTCGTCGATCAGCGGTGTCAGGTCGAGGATCTCGAAGACCCGATCGAAGCTCACCAGCGCGCTCATCACGTCGACGCGCGCATTCGACAGCGCGGTCAGCGGCCCGTAGAGGCGCGACAGCAACAGGGCGAGCGTGACCACGGTGCCGGTCGACAGCTGGCCGGACAGCGCGTAATAGCCACCCAGGCCGTACACGAGCGCCTGGGCGAGCGCGGCCACAAGCGTGAGCGCGACGAAGAAGGCCCGCCCGTACATCGCGGTCGTCACGCCGATGTCGCGGACGCGCGCGGCCCGGCCGCGGAAGGACTCGCGCTCGTCGGGCAGGCTGCCGAACAGCTTCACCAGCAGTGCGCCGGCGACGTTGAAGCGCTCGGTCATCGTGGAGTTCATCGAGGCGTTGAGGTTGTACGACTCGCGAGTGATCGATTGCAGTCTCGTGCCGATGCGGCGGGCCGGGATGACGAAGACGGGCAGCATCACCAACGAGATGGCGGTGATCTGCCACGACAGCGAGAACATCACGCCCGCGGTGAGGGCGAGGCTCACGACGTTCGAGACCAGCCCGGAGAGGGTCGAGGTGAACGCCTGCTGGGCGCCGAGCACATCGTTGTTCAGCCGGCTGACGAGCGCGCCCGTCTGGGTGCGGGTGAAGAACGCGAGCGGCATCTGCTGGACGTGGGCGAACACCGACGTCCGCATGTCGTAGATCAGACCTTCGCCGATCCGCGCCGAGTACCACCGTTGGGCGAATGACAGCACCGCGTCGATGACCGCCAGGCCAGCGATCACGAACGCGATCTGGACCACGACCCGAACCGGGCCGTGGATGGTGATCTCGTTGACGATGTGGCCGGCCAGTACCGGGGTCACCACGCCGATCAACGAGTCGACGATGATGATCAACAGGAAGAACGTCAGTTCACGCCGGTAGGGCCGGGCGAAGCCGAAGACTCGTCGCCAGATGCCGGGCGCCAGTTCACGGTCGACGACCGATCGGTCGCGGGACCGCATGGCGTGCCACATCGCGGGATTGCCGTGCATAGACATTCGTACCTCCGGCTCGGCAAACACTGCCTCGCCGGGGGGTGTTCCCTGGCGCGACGGGACGTCGCGGGTCAGCTCTCGTCGACGAATCCGAACAGGTCGCGCAGCCGGCGCAGCTGGGCCTCGCGTTCGGCTTGTTCCTGTTCGGGCTGCGAACGACCGGCCGCCGCCAGCAACAAGGCCTTGGTCTCGATGACCGCGTTCCGGGGCGGCGCCGTGACGCCGGCTATCGCGGCCGCGACCGCATCATCGAGGCGATCGACGGGGACGACCGAGGCGGCCAAGCCCATCGACAACGCTTCGGCGGCGGGCACGCGCCGGCCGGTCAGACACAACTCGGCGGCGCGGGAATAGCCGACCAACTCGACGAGCCGCTTCGTCCCGCCGAGATCCGGGACGAGGCCGAGCGTGACCTCGGCCATCGACAGCTGCGCATCGTCGGCGAGCAGCCGGATGTCGCAGGCCAGGGCCAGCTGGAAGCCGGCCCCGATCGCGTGACCCTGGACGGCGGCGATCGAGACGATGTCGGGGCGACTGAGCCAGCCGAAGCCGGCCTGATAGGACTCGATCAGGGCGAGGCTGGCGTCCGCCGGACCGCCCGCGACCGCGTGCATCGGCGACTGGGCCGGGTCGCCGGCGAGAATCGCCCGGTCGAGGCCGGCGCTGAACGAGCGGCCGACGCCGCGGACGACGACGACGCGGATCGTCCCCGGCAGGTTCGCGCCGACGCGGGCCAGCGCACTCCAGGTGTGCGGAGTCTGGGCGTTGAGGTGCTGCGGGCGATCGAGCGTGATGGTCGCAACGGGCGGATCGAGGTCGACACGAAGTCCGGCCTCCGGTGGTAGTTCGATCCGGCCCGTCGCGTCCAGTTACTTGCCTTTCACTTTCGCACGGGTCGCGCCGCCGCGCCCACGCAGCGTGACGCCCGATTCCGACAGCACGCGATGAACGAAGCCGTACGAGCGGCCGCTACTGTCCGCGAGCTCGCGGATGCTGCGACCCTTGTCGTACTGCTTCTTCAGGTCGACTGCGAGCTTAGACCGATCCTCGCCCGTGATCCGGGCGCCTTTCTTGAGTGCAACCACGCTGCCTTTCCCCCTCCAGTTGTGTCGGGGAATTGAAAATGTGCGGTTGCGGTCCCCCCCGACCAATGCCGCAAACGATCTTGATAACCGCCGATAACTGACGATGCAAGATCATCTGACCGCACGGTAAGAAATCGTACTGGCAAAGTACCTATAGTGCGCAACTCAGGGGTTCAGGCGAGCGCAATCAGGTCGGCGAGGTCTTCGCTCCAGCTGTCCTCGATGCCGTCGGGCAACAGGATCACTTTCTGCGGCTCCAGCGCATATACGGCACCCTCATCGTGGGTTACAAGTACAATTGCGCCGGTAAATGTACGTAGGGCGTCGAGTACCTGTTCGCGACTTATTGGGTCCAGGTTATTCGTCGGTTCATCGAGTAATAGCACGTTCGCCGAACTCGTCACGAGCATGGCCAGGGCCAGGCGGGTCTTCTCGCCCCCGGACAACACCCCGGCGGGCTTCTCGACGTCGTCCCCGGAGAACAGGAACGCGCCGAGGATCTTGCGCAGGTCGGTGTCGGTGAGGTCGTCGCGCCCGGTGGCGCTCGCCGACGACCGCATGTTCTCGAGGATCGTCCGATCGTGGTCGAGGGTCTCGTGCTCCTGGGCGTAGTAGCCGAGCTTGAGGCCGTGGCCGGGCGTGACGGCGCCGGTGTCGGCCGGTTCGATGCCGCCGAGCAGGCGCAACAGGGTGGTCTTGCCGGCCCCGTTCAACCCGAGGACGACGACCCGCGCGCCCCGGTCGACCGCGAGGTCCACATCGGCAAAGACCTCGAGCGAGCCGTACGACTTGGACAGCCCCTCCGCCGTGAGCGGGGTCCGGCCGCAGGGCGCCGGGGCGGGGAAACGCAGCCGGGCGACCTTGTCGCCGACCCTGACCTCGGCGAGCCCGGCCTGCAACGCGGCGGCGCGGCGATCCATCTGGTGGGCGGCCCGGGCCTTGGTGGCCTTGGCGCGCATCTTGTCGGCCTGGGTCTTGAGTGACTCGATTTTGCGCTCAGCGTTGGCCCGCTCGCGATGGCGACGTCGCTCGTCCGCTTCGCGCTGTTGCAGGTAGGTCTTCCAGCCGACGTTGTAGACGTCGATCGCTGCCCGGTTGGCGTCGAGATACCAAACCTTGTTGACGACGGAATCGAGCAGCTCGACGTCGTGGCTGATGACGATGAGTCCGCCGGTGTGCTGCTTGAGGAAATCGCGCAGCCAAGCGATCGAGTCGGCGTCCAGGTGGTTCGTGGGCTCGTCGAGCAGCATGGTCGTCGGCTCGCCGCTGTCGGCGAACAGGATGCGGGCCAGCTCGACGCGACGGCGCTGCCCGCCCGACAACGTCCCCAGGGTCTGGGTCAGGACCCGTTCGGGCAGACCGAGATTTGCGCAGATTCGTGCCGACTCGCTCTCGGCCGCGTAGCCGCCGAGCGCCGAGAAGCTGTCCTCGAGGTTGCCGTACCGGCGTAGCAACGCGTCGTCGTGGGGTCGCTCCTCGAGCTCGACCTGCGCCTTGGCGATGTCGGTGACCAGCTGGTCGAGACCACGCGCCGACAGGACGCGGTTGCGCGCCGTGATGTCGAGATCGCCCGTGCGCGGGTCCTGGGGCAGATACCCGACGGGGCCGCGCCGCTCGAGCTGACCCGTGTGGGGCGCCGATTCCCCGGCCAGGACGCGCAGGCTGGTCGTCTTACCGGCGCCGTTTCGCCCGACCAGACCGATCCGGTCGCCGGGTTGGACCCGCAGATTCGTCGGTTCGAGCAGGATGCGAGCGCCCGCGCGCAGTTCGAGGCCGGCGGCGGTGATCATCGGTAGCTCGCTCCTGATGTGGTGGGAATCCCGGCCAGACGCTTGCCCGAGACGCTCACTGCGGGAAACCGAGGGTCGACCTCAATTCTATGCCACCGAATTGTCAGCAAAATCGGATCGTCGCCCCGATCGCGCTGATGCCGGACGGTCGTCGACTGGCTCGCTGTGAGCGGACCGGGCAGGATCACCGAGCGGACGGCCCGGTCTCCCCGATCGCGCTCGAAGGGACACGATGAAATACAACGACGACTCGCGCCTGGACACGTCGCAGGTCGAGGACACGCGCGGTGGCGGTGGGGGTCTGGGGAGCATGCTGCCCAGCGGCCGGGGCGGTCAGGCGGCCCTCGGCGGCGGCGGCCTCGGGATCATCGGCATCATCGTCGTCGTCCTGCTCAACGTGATCGGCGGGGGTGGCGGCAGCGCGGCCAGCGACATCCTCGGCCAGCTCGGCCAGGGCGGCGCGGCGCAGACCGCCGACAACACGCAGATCAGTTCGGAGTGCCAGTCGGGGTCGGACGCGAACACCAAGCTCGACTGCGCGGTGGTCGCCGACATCGACTCGATCCAGGACTTCTGGGGTACCGAGCTGCCCAAACTCGGCGCGACTTACGTGCCGGTCAAGACCGTCTGGTTCAGCGGTCAGGTCACGACCGGGTGCGGTGCCGCGTCGAGCGCGGCCGGCCCGTTCTACTGCCCGGCCGACAAGAAGGTCTACATCGACCTGTCGTTCTACAACGACCTGACGACGACCTTCGGCGCGACCGGCGGCCTGTTCGTCGACGCCTACGTGCTGGCGCACGAGTACGGGCACCACGTCCAGGACCTGCTCGGGATCGAGGCGAAGGTCCAGTCCGGCACCGGCGCCAGTTCCGGCTCAGTACGGCTGGAGTTACAGGCGGACTGCTTCGCCGGAGTCTGGGCGAATCACGCCAGCACCGTGCCGGACTCGTCTGGTCATCCGCTCGTCGAGGACATCACCACCGACGACATCAACAATGCGCTGGACACCGCCAGCCGCATCGGTGACGACTACATCCAGACCCAGATCGAGCACCAGACGTTCAACCCGAGCACCGAAACGCACGGGACGTCGGCCCAACGGCAGCGGTGGTTCCTCGCCGGCTACAAGGGCGGCGACCCGGCCGGCTGCGACACGTTCAGCGCCTCGACCCTCTGATCTCCGGGCGGGTTTCGGTCCTACCTTGCACCCAGGTTGTGCGCTCGGGCGGCCGTTCCCGTGCCGATCCGCCTACATCCTGGGTGCAAAGTCGCGGTCGGGTTCGGTCGGGACGGCGGTTGGGTCCGGGTCAGCTAGACGTTGAAGCCAAGAGCGCGCAGCTGTTCGCGGCCCTCGTCGGTGATCTTGTCGGGACCCCACGGCGGCAGCCACACCCAGTTGATCTTCACGTCGCCGGCGAGCGGCTTCGGGCCACCAGTCAACGCGGCGAACGCCTGATCCTCGATCACGTCGGTGAGCGGGCAGGCAGCGGATGTGAGCGTCATGTCGAGCGTGATCACGGGCAGCGCCGACGAGTCCTCCGCGACGTCGACGCGGGCGTCATAGACCAGACCGAGGTCCACGACGTTGATGCCGAGTTCCGGATCGACGACGTCCCGCATCGCTTCGTCGATCTCGTCGCGCGTCGGTGCGCTGGCCAGCTCCGTCATGAGATCTCTCCTGATTGTTCGGTCGGTTCGTGCTCTGCGGTCGCGACAGATTCCTCGACAGTCGCCTGCGCGACAGATTCTTCGACAGTCGCCTGCGCGACGGCGCCCTTCATGGCCATCCAGCCCAGCAGCGCGCACTTCACGCGGGCCGGGTACTTCGACACGCCCTCGAACGCGACCGCGTCGTCGAGCTGATCCATCGCGTCGTCGTCGAGCACGCTCGTGCCCCGTGACTGCATGAGGGTGAGGAACGTGTCGGACAGCGCGAGCGCCTCGTCGATCGACTTGCCGACGACGAGCTCGCTCATGATTGACGTCGAGGCCTGGCTGATCGAACAACCTTCGCCCGTCCAGCCCAGATCGCTCACCACCCCGTCGTCCAGGTGGACGCGCAGTGTCACCTCGTCGCCGCACGTCGGATTGACATGGTGGACCTCGGCTTCGTAGGGGTCGATCTCGCCGCGGTGCTGCGGGTGCTTGTAGTGGTCGAGGATGATCTGCTGGTACATCGAGTCGAGCGACGCGGTCATCGGAACATCACCCGCACCTCGTCCAGACCGCGCACCAGGGAGTCGATCTCGTCAGTCGTCGTGTAGATCCCGAACGATGCCCGCGTGGTGGCTGGGATCCCGTAGCGCACGCAGACCGGACGCGCGCAGTGGTGCCCGGCGCGGACGGCGATGCCCCGCTCGTCGAGCAGCTGGGCGACATCGTGCGGGTGGATGCCCGCGAGCGTGAACGAGATGGTGGCCCCGCGGTCGACGGCCGTCGACGGCCCGATGATCCGCAGCCCCTCGACCGTGGCGAGGCCCGCCAGCGCGTGTTCGACCAGCCCGTGCTCGTAGGCGCGTACGTCGTCGAGCCCCAGGCCGGTCAGGTAGTCGACCGCGGTGCCGAGCGCGACCGCCTGCGCGATCATCGGGGTACCGGCCTCGAACCGGTGCGGTGGTGCCGCGAACGTCGTCGATTCCATGCTGACCGTCTCGATCATCTCGCCGCCGCCGAGGAACGGCGGCAGCTCGGCGAGCAGGTCGAAGCGACCCCAGAGGACGCCGACCCCGCTCGGGCCGTAGACCTTGTGGCCGGTGAAGGCGACGAAGTCGGCGCCGAGCGCCTGGACATCGAGGGGCAGGTGCGGCGCGGCCTGGGCGGCGTCGACGATCGCGAGCGCGCCGACGGCATGCGCGCGGGCGACGATGCGCTCGACCGGGTTGATCGTGCCGAGCGCGTTGGACTGGTAGACGAACGAGACGACCTTCGTCCGCTCGTTGATGACCTCGTCGATCGCCGCCTCGACCAAGCGTCCCTCGTCATCGAGGGGGATCCAGCGGAACGTCGCGCCGGTGCGTTCGCAGAGCAGCTGCCACGGGACGAGGTTGCTGTGGTGCTCCATCTCGGTGACGACGACCTCGTCGCCCGGTCCGAGCTGGAACCGCTCGGCGCCCGGCATCGTCGACGCGTTCGAGAACGAGTACGCGAGCAGGTTCAGCGCTTCGGTGATGTTCTTCGTGAAGATGATCTCGTCGCGGCTCGGCGCGTTCAGGAACGCGGCGACCTTGTCGCGGGCCCCCTCGTACGCGTTCGTGGCCTCGGAACCCAGGGTGTGGACGGCTCGGGCGACGTTGGCGTAGTGGTGCGCGTAGAGGTCGGCCTCGGCGTCGATGACGACCTGCGGCTTCTGGGCGCTGTTGGCGCTGTCGAGGTAGACCAGCGGCACGCCGTGCACCTCACGCGCGAGAATCGGAAAATCCTTGCGCACCGACTCGACATCGAAGCCCATCATGGTCACCTCCAGACAACCGGCGGATTGATGTTGATGTTCCGACCTACTCGGATGCGGTCTCGTTGACGCCGAACCGCGCGTAGCCCTCGGCCTCGAGCTGATCGGCGAGCTCGGGTCCACCCGACTCGACGATGCGGCCATCGAAGAACACGTGGACGAAGTCGGGCTTGATGTAGCGCAGGATGCGCGTGTAGTGGGTAATCAGCAGCGTGCCGATTCCGGTCTCGCGGACCCGGTTCACGCCGGCGCTGACGACGCGCAGGGCGTCGACGTCGAGGCCGGAATCGGTCTCGTCGAGGATCGCGATCTTCGGCTGCAGCAGGCTCATCTGCAGGATCTCGTGGCGCTTCTTCTCGCCGCCGGAGAAACCCTCGTTGATATTGCGCTCGGCGAAGGCCTTGTCCATCTCGAGGGCCGACATCGCGTCGTTGACCTCGCGGACCCAGGTGCGCAGCTTCGGCGCCTCACCGCGGACGGCCGTGGCCGCGGTCCGCAGGAAGTTCGAGACCGACACGCCCGGTACCTCGACCGGGTACTGCATCGCCAGGAACAGCCCGGCCCGAGCGCGCTCGTCGACCGTCATCGACAGGACGTCGGCGCCGTCGAGCAGGACCTTGCCGCCGGTGACGGTGTACTTCGGGTGGCCGGCGATCGAATACGCGAGCGTCGACTTGCCCGACCCGTTCGGGCCCATGATCGCGTGCGTCTCGCCCGAGCGGACGGTGAGATCGACGCCCTTGAGGATCTCGATGTCGTCCTCACCGGCGACCGAGACGTGCAGGTCGTGGATTTCCAGAGTGCTCATGAACCAGTGTTCTCCAACTCGATGTACACGTCACCGTCGACGACGCTGACCTCGAACACGGCCACCGGTGCGGTGGCGGGGGGACCGGACGGCTTGCCGGTGCGCAGGTCGAAACGAGACCCGTGCAGGACGCACTCGATCGTGCAGCCCTCGACATCGCCGTCGGACAAAGGGAATTCGGCGTGCGAACAGAGGTCCTCGACCGCGAAGATCTCGTCGCCGGCCCGGCACACGGCGATGTCGATCGTCTCGAGTTCGACCCGCAGCGGACGGTCGATGCGAACATCGTCGACGGAACAGAGGCGGGTGTTCACGGCTGCAGCTCCAGGCGCTGCTCGATGGTGGACATCAGGCGTTCGCGCAGCTCCGGCACGGAGATCCGCTCGACGACATCGGCGAAGAAACCCCGGACGACCAGGCGGCGCGCCTCGGCCTCGGGAATCCCCCGAGCCTGCAGGTAGAACAACTGCAGGTCGTCGAAGCGACCCGTCGCGCTCGCGTGCCCGGCCCCGGCGATCTCGCCGGTCTCGATCTCGAGGTTCGGCACCGAATCGGCGCGCGCCCCATCGGTCAGGACGAGATTACGGTTGAGCTCGAAGGTGCTCGTGCCGGTCGCGGCCGGGCGGATGCGGACGTCGCCGATCCAGACCGTCCGGGCGCCCTCGCCCTGCAACGCGTTCTTGTAGAGGACGTCGGACGTGCAGTCGGGACGGCTGTGGTCGACGTAGAGCCTCGACTCGAGGTGCTGGCCGGCCCCCGCGAACGAGACGCCGTAAAGGTGCACGGCGCCGCCGGGACCGCCGAAGCGCACCGTCGGGCTGACCCGCACGAGCCGACCGCCGAGGTTGACCTGGGTATGGACGAACGTCGCGTCGCGACCCACCAGCGCGGAGTGCGCCGAGAGTGCACCGCGTCCGCAGCCCAGTTGTGAACGACGATGACGTCGAGGCTCGCTCCGTCACCGACAACGAACTCGACGTTCTCGTTGACGGTAGCCGAGCCGGTGTACTCGATGACGACACGGGCGCGCGAGTGGGCGCCGGCGTCGATGACGAGGTGCGCGTCGACGAGGCCCGGTTCGGCGTGACCGTTGATCACGATGGGCTCATCGACTTCGAGGCCGGCCGTGATCTCGACGACCAGCGCCGCAGACGATCCGGCCAGGGCCAGCACGCTGGCCCGGTCGGCCGGCTGCAATGCTCGCCCGACCCGGGCATCGGACATCTCGACCCGGGTCGACGACACTCCCGCGGGCGCCGACACTGATCCGACCAACTCGGTGGTCGACTCGAACGGGTTGAACAAACTTCGGATCGGGCGCAGCGGCGTGAACCGCCACTCCTCCTCGCGCCCGGTCGGGACGCCGAAAGCGTCCGGATCGGTGGAGGTGAACCGCTCGGGCGGGGTACCGGTGCGCTCGTGGGAATGTGCGTCCTACGAGAACCGGACCGCCGCTCGTCGCGGTGGGATCGACAGCGTCGGTGGCCGTCATACTCAGCCGACCGCTCCTTCCATCTGCAGTTCGATCAGGCGGTTCAGTTCGAGCGCGTACTCCATCGGCAGCTCGCGCGCGATCGGTTCGACGAACCCGCGCACGACCATGGCCATCGCCTCGTCCTCGCTCAGGCCCCGGCTCATCAGGTAGAAGAGCTGGTTCTCGCTGACCTTGGACACGGTCGCCTCGTGGCCCATCGACACGTCGTCCTCGCGCACGTCGACGTACGGGTAGGTGTCGGAGCGGCTGATCGTGTCGACGAGCAGCGCGTCGCACTTCACCGTCGACGCGCTGTGGTGGGCGCCCGGTTCGACCTGGACGAGCCCCCGGTAGGACGTGCGCCCGCCGCCGCGCGCCACCGACTTCGAGATGATCGACGAGGACGTGTGCGGCGCGGCGTGGACCATCTTCGCGCCGGCGTCCTGGTGCTGGCCCTCACCGGCGAACGCGATCGAGAGCACCTCGCCCTTGGCGTGCTCGCCGAGCAGCCAGACCGACGGGTACTTCATGGTCACCTTCGAGCCGATGTTGCCGTCGATCCACTCCATCGTCGCGCCGGCGTCGGCGGTGGCCCGCTTCGTGACCAGGTTGTAGACGTTGTTCGACCAGTTCTGGATGGTCGTGTAGCGGCAGCGGGCGTTCTTCTTGACGATGATCTCGACCACCGCGGAGTGCAGCGAATCCGAGCTGTAGATCGGCGCGGTGCAACCCTCGACGTAGTGCACGTAGGCGCCTTCGTCGACGATGATCAGCGTTCGCTCGAACTGGCCCATGTTCTCGGTGTTGATGCGGAAGTACGCCTGCAGCGGGATGTCGACCTTGATGCCCTTCGGCACGTAGATGAACGACCCGCCCGACCAGACGGCCGTGTTCAGCGCCGAGAACTTGTTGTCGCCGACCGGGATCACGCTCGTGAAGTACTGCTCGAACAGCTCCGGATATTCGCGCAACCCGCTGTCGGTGTCGAGGAACAGGACGCCCTGCTCCTCGAGGTCCTCGCGGATCTTGTGATAGACGACCTCGGATTCGTACTGGGCGGCCACGCCGGAGACGAGACGTTGCTTCTCGGCCTCGGGGATGCCCAGCCGGTCGTAAGTGTTCTTGATCTCGCTGGGCAGGTCGTCCCAGGTGGCGGCCTGCTTCTCGGTCGAGCGGACGAAGTACTTGATGTTGTCGAAGTCGATGCCGGACAGGTCGGCGCCCCAGGTCGGCATGGGCTTCTTGCGGAACAGCTCCAGACCCTTCAGGCGCAGGTCGAGCATCCACTGCGGCTCGTTCTTGAGCGCCGAGATGTTGCGGACGACGTCCTCGTTGAGCCCGCGACGAGCGGTCGCGCCGGCCACGTCGCTGTCGGCCCAGCCGTAGCCGTAGCGGCCGAGTGCGTCGATCTGCTCGTCCTGGGTGAGCTGGCGCTCGGGTGCAGTCGTCATGCGGTCCTCCCTGTTTTTGGTGCGGTCGGGACATGTGTGGTGCAGACCCCGTCGCCGTGCGCGATCGTGGCCAGCCGTTGGACGTACGTACCGAGCAGTCGCTCGAAGGCCCGGGTCTCGGCCTCGCAGAGCTCGGGGAACTCGGCCGCGACGTGTGCGACCGGGCAGTGATGCTGGCAGATCTGCACCCCCGAGATACCGGGGCCGAGGGCCTGCTCGGTGCTCGCGGCGTAGCCCTGAGTGCTGAGCTCGGCGGCCAGCGCCGTCACCTTGAGTTCGGGAGCACCGGCCGGAATGAGGATCCGGCTCTCGAGGACGGCTGCCCGGTGGCGCGCGAACTCTTCGACGGCGGCGGTGCCGCCCTGGTCGCGCAGGTAGCGCAGCGCGGTCGTCGCCAGGTCGTCGTAGGCGTGTGGGAAGGCGGCGCGTCCGGCGTCGGTGAGCGCGTACGTGCGAGCCGGACGACCGCGCCCGCGCTGAACGGGCCGGCGCGGTTCGCATTCGACGAGCAGCCCGTCGGCGACCAGTGCGTCGAGGTGACGGCGGATGGCCGCCGGCGAGAGGTGGAGTCGACCCGCGAGGGCGGCCGCCGTCTGCGGTCCCGACTCGAGCACCAACCGGGCCACGGAATCGCGAGTGCGATCGCCGGTCTCGGGCTGGATTTTCACAACATCAGTATGACGTATTTACTGTTCGGCCGCAGCAGCGGGGGTCGGCGTGCGAACCGGCGCCGAGTCGTGACCTAGTACGGTCTGCGAGTGCTCTACCGGGCCCTCGAACTCACCGTAGCCCCCGCGCTGCGGGCGGCGTATCGGCCCACGATCCACGGTCTCGACAACGTCCCGCGCACCGGCCCGGTGATCATCGCTGGAAACCACATCTCGTTCGCGGACGAAATCTTCACGCCCCTCGCGGCCCGGCGCCAGGTGGTTTACCTAGCGAAAGCCGAGTACTTCTACACACCCGGGGTGCGCGGGCGGGCCATGGCCGCCTTGTTCGGAGCGCTCGGCCAGGTGCCGGTCGACCGCAACGCGACTCGCGCGGCGGCCGCGTCGGTCGACCTCTGCGTCGATCTGCTGCGCGATGGTCGCGCCTTCGGTATCTACCCCGAGGGCACCCGATCGCCGGACGGCCGGCTCTACAAATTTCGCACCGGCGTGGCGCGGATCGCACTGCGCACCGGCGCGCCGGTGGTTCCGGTCGGGCTGCGCGGCACCGACACCGTCCAGCCCCCGGACAGCAAGGCGTGGCACCGGGGCCGGGTGACGGTCAGTTTCGGTGCGCCGATGGATTTCTCCGGACGGGCCGAGGACGAGCGCAGTGCCCGCAAGCTGCGTGAGATCACCGAGCAGATCCGGCGGGCCGTCCAGGAGCTCAGCGGGCAGGAATATGTCGATACGTACGGTTCGGCGGCGAAGTCGGCCGAGTGATCCGTAGCCGGTGCCGCACAGCCGCGGTCGGGGCGCGTGGGAATCGTTCCTAGACTCATGGCGTGGACGCGCCGGCCGTCCAGGTCGATGACCTGGTCAAGCAGTACGGCGCGCACACCGCGGTCGATGGACTCTCGTTGCGCGTCGAGCGCGGCCAGGTGTTCGCGCTGCTCGGTCCGAACGGCGCCGGCAAGACGACGACGATCGAGATCTGCGAGGGCTTCCGGCGCCCCGACTCCGGTCGGGTCCGCGTCCTCGGCTTCGACCCGACGGGCGACGCCGTGGTCCTGCGGCCTCGGGTCGGAGTCATGCTGCAGGACGGTGTCGGCGCGTACAGCGCGGCCCGCACGATCGAGCTGCTCGATCTGTTCGCCGCGTACGCCGCCCACCCGCTCGACACCACCGACCTGCTCGAGCAGGTCGGGCTGACCGAGGTCGCGAGCCGGCCGGTCAAGCGGCTGTCGGGCGGCCAGAAGCAGCGGCTGTCGTTGGCCTTGGCGCTGGTCGCGCGGCCCGAACTCGTCTTTCTCGACGAGCCGACCGCCGGTATGGACCCGCAGGCCCGGCGCGGCACGTGGGACCTCATCGCCGCGCTGCGGACCGATGGCGTCAGCGTCGTGCTGACCACTCACTTCTTGGACGAGGCCGAATTCCTGGCCGACTCGGTCGTCGTCATCGACGGCGGCCGGGTCGTGGCGGCCGGAACCCCGTCCGAGCTGACGCGCGCCGGCGCCGAGGGCCAGATCCGGTTTCGCGCGCGGGCCGGCCTTGCCCTCGACTCGCTGGCCGCGAGCCTGCCGATCGGTGCCGAGGTCCGCGAGACCCAACCCGGCAACTACCTCGTCACTGCCGACGTCGACCCGCAACTGGTGGCGGCGTTGACAGCCTGGTGCGCCAGCCAGGGCGTGCTAGCCGAGCAACTCTCGGTCGAGCGGCGCAGCCTCGAGGACGTGTTCCTCGACCTCACCGGACGACAGCTGCGCGCGTGACAACTCGATTCGCGCCCGCGCCCGGCACCGCCCCACCCGGCCAGATGCTGCGCGCCCAGTCGACGATGGAGCTCAAGCTGCTGCTGCGCAACGGCGAGCAGGTCGGCCTGACCCTGGTCATCCCGTTGCTGCTCGAGTTCTTCTTCAACCTGCCGTTGCTCTACTCGCTCGGTGGGCGGCGCATCGACTTCGTCGTGCCGAGCATCCTGGCGCTCTCCGTGATGAGCGCGGCATTCACGGGCCTCGCGATCGGGACCGGATTCGAGCGCAAGTACGCGGTGCTGAAGCGCCTCGGGGCGACCGCGCTGCCCCGGTCGGTGCTGCTGCTCGGAAAGACGATGGCGGTGCTCGGGCTCGAACTCGTCCAGGTGGTGCTCGTGTGCGGTGTCGGGTTCGTCCTCGGGTGGCACCCGCACGGCGATCCCGTCGTGGCGCTCGTCCTGATCGTCGTGGCCACGTTCGCCTTCGGCGGCCTGGGCCTGCTCGTCGCCGGCACGTTGCGGGCCGAGGTAACGCTGGCGGCCGCGAACCTGATCTGGCTCGTTCTCCTGTTCTGCGGTGGCATCGCGATCCCGCTGTCGAAGTTCCCGCACGGGGTCCATCAGGTGCTGCAGTACCTGCCGTCGGCGGCGCTGTCCGACGGTCTGCACCGCGTCCTGCAACACGGGGCGACATTCCCCGTCGAACCGTTCGTCACGCTGGTCGTGTGGACCGCGGTCACGGTTCCCGCGGCCGCCCGGTGGTTCCGATGGGAGTAGCGCAGTCCGATCTCGCGCGGGCCGACGGTCGATTGCCGTCGCCGCTGAATCGCTGGCTGCTCGACGCGCGGACGTTGCGGTGGCTGGCTTCGGCGTCCGTGATCGCCAACATCCTGATCGTGGTCACCGGCGGGGCGGTCCGCCTGACGAACTCGGGACTCGGCTGCCCGACCTGGCCGTCATGCACCGGCGCGTCGCTGACGCCGACCAAGGCGTACGCCATCCACGGCATCATCGAGTTCACCAACCGCCAGCTGACCTTCGTCGTCGGCGCGCTGGCGCTGCTGACCTTGATCGTCGCGTGGCGGCAGCGCACCGAACGGCCGCTGGCGATCGTCGGATTCCTGAGCATCCCGGCGCAGGCGGTGCTCGGCGGCATCACCGTGCTGACCGATCTCAATCCCTACGCGGTGGCGTCGCACTTCCTGCTGTCGATGGCGATCATCGGCGTCTTCAGCCTGCTGTGGTGGCGGGTCTACGACGGTCCGTTGGTCGCGGTGGTCACGCCGGTGCGGCTACTGGCCCGCCTGCTGACGGCTGTTACGGCCATCACGCTCGTCTTCGGAACGGTGGTCACGGGCAGCGGCCCGCACGCCGGCGACCTCAAGGCCGGCAAGCTTCACCGCATCCATCTGTCGCCGGCCTCGGCGGCCCAGCTGCATGCTGACTCGGTGATGGCCCTCATCGGGGTCACCGTCGGTATGGTCGCGCTGGCGTTCGCAGTCGGCGCGCCGGCGGTCCTGCGTCGAGCCGCCCTCGTGCTGCTCGGCGTCGAGCTGGCCCAGGGCGTCATCGGCTACACGCAGTACTTCCTGCACGTTCCGGCGGCGCTCGTCGCGCTGCACATGTTCGGCGCCTGCCTCGTCTGGTTGGCGACGCTGCAGGTGTTGTTGCTGGTCGAACCGGCCGCTAGAGGACGCGACTGATCGCGTAGATCACGACGCCCACCAACGCACCGACCACCGTTCCGTTGACGCGAATCCACTGCAGATCGCGGCCGACCTGGATCTCGATGCGGCGTCCGGTCTCAGCGGCATCCCATCGCTCGATCGTCCCCGAGATCAGCGCGGCGATGTCTGAGGCGTAGCGGGCGAGCAGATGGGTTACGGCGGCGTCAAGCCAGCCGGTGGTCTTGGCGCGCAGCTCGGGGTCGTCGGTCAGGGCGGTCCCGATCCGAACCGAGACGGACGCTACCGCTCGATGGATGTCGGACGCCGGATCGTTCGACGACGTGATCACCGCGTTCTTGACCTGGGTCCAGAGGTTCGCCACCCATTCGTGGACGTCCGGACGGTCGAGCAACTCGTTCTTCGTCCGCTCGGCCCGCGCCGCGACCGCCGGGTCGGTGCGCAGGGCCGTCGCGTAGTCGGCCAACCGCTGGTCGAACTGGACGCGCAGCTGATGCTCGTCGTCGGCGCTGACATCAGCGAGGAACGACTGCACGGCGGAGAACGCCCGGTTGAAGACCTTGCCGTCTACCCACGACGGCACCCAGTCGGGCGATTCGTGTTCGAGCCGATCGCGGAACACCGACCGGTTCTCGTCGAGGAAGCGCATGAGCCCCCGCAGGGCCGTTCCGAGGACGACCTGATGCTGCCCGGACGCGCGGAGCGTGTCGATGGCGCGGGCCAGCAGCGCAGCCACCTCGACGTCGTGCAGTCGACGGTCGACGGCGGTCGCGACGCTCGCGCGCAGTTCGTCGTCGCGCAGCAGTGACGAGGCACCCGTCAGCGCGGCGCCGACCTCGTCCGCCACCCGGTTCGCGTGCGCCGGCTCGGCCAGCCACTCCCCCAGTCGCCGCGGCAGATCGAGGGCGCGCAGTCGTTCGCCGACGACTGCTGACGTGAGGAAGTTCTGCTGGACGAACCCGGCCAGCGCCGAGCCGATCTGGTCCTTCTTGCGCGGGATGATCGCCGTGTGCGGGATCGGCAGACCCAGCGGTCGTCGGAACAGCGCGGTGACGGCGAACCAGTCGGCCAGCCCGCCGATCATTGCGGCTTCGGCGGCCGCCTGGAGATAGCCCCAGCCGCCGTGTCCGTGCCCGACCGTTACCGATACGACGAACACAGTCGCCGCGATGACGAGCAGGACGGCCGCGACGGCCTTCATGCGGCGCAGCTCGTCCAACCGTTGCGGCGCCGGCGTGGGTAGCGACAACCCGGTCAGCCGTCGCCGAGTCGGTCGACGATGGCGGCGGCCAACGCGTCCGCCGACGCCGGGTGAAACGTGAGGAACAGCGACGGTTCGGTGAGTTCGAGCTCGATGACGACCGGTCCGTCGGGGCCGGGCAGGAGGTCGACCCGGGTGTACAGCAGAGCACCGCCGAACCGTTCGCGAATCACGGCCAGGGCCTGCTCGCCGATGGCCAGTTCGGCATCGGACGGTGTGCGCGCCGAGATCCGCTCGGCTTCGTAGAGCGGCGTAGCCCCGCCCGCCAGGGCGTAGGCCGTTCGCTCGGGCAGCATCGCCGACTTGCGGATCGCGTGACTGAACGTTCCGTCGAAATAGATGAGGGCGGTCTCGCCGGCCGCGTCGACGTCGCTGAGGTAGGGCTGGACCATCACCGTCCGGCCGACTTCGTGCAGGGCGGCAAGGTGGGCCTCGGCCGCCGCCCGCATCTGCGGCTCGAACCGCCCGGCCCCGCGGGACCCGGCGCCGACGGACGGTTTGATCACGAACTCGGTGGTCGGGAAGTCCGGTCGTTCGCCGGGCTCCGCCCACGTCGTCGGGATGATCGGAATACCGGCATCGGCGAGCTCGCGCAGGTAGCGCTTGTCGGTGTTCCAGGCGATGACGTCGACCGGGTTGTGGACGACGGGCAGCGCCGACGTCCAGGCCAGGAAGTCGTCGAGGTGCGCGGTGTAGTCCCAGGTCGAACGCAGGATCACGGCCGAGTAGGCCGGCCAATCGACGGAGGGGTCGTCCCAGACGCACCAGGTCGACCGGATGCCGGCCCGGTCGAGCGCCTCGCGCAGGGCGGGCGCGTCGTCGTCGCCGTCCGGGAACGCGGAGCAGGTCGCGATAGCGATCATCGTCATCCCGCGATCGTAGGGCTACCGCGTGGACGGCTTTGTCCGGTACTGGCACTATTAGCGGATCACGGCGGTCCCGTCACCTGTCTCGAGAGGCCACGCCCCATGCCCGACGCTGGTTGGTACCAGGACCCCGAGAACTCCGCCGGACTGCGTTGGTGGGACGGCGCGGGGTGGACCGAGCAGCGTTCGGCATCGGAGCCCAGTGCGCCCGAGCCGGCTACCTCCGAGCCCAGTGCGTCGGAACCGACTGCCTCCGGGTCGAGTGCGCCGAACCGACGCCTCCGGGTCGAGTGCGCCGAACCGACTGCCTCCGGGTCGAGTGCTGAAGCACCGTCGGTTGCGCCGGGGTCCGAGTCGGCTGAGCCCGTCCGGGATCCGGATCCTGAGCCCGTCCCGGCCCCGGAAACATCTTCGCCTGAGGCGGCGGGCGCTCCGGCGACCCAGTTCATCCCGGCCTACGACCCGAATGCTTACAACACCGGTCCCGTCCCGGGCGCTCCGGCCGGTTACGGTCCCGCGTACACGCAGCAGTTGCCCCCGACGTACGCCGCGCCGTCCGACGCCGCGTACGCGGCACCGCAGAACCCGGGCCAGTACGCGCCGCCGCAGCAGTACCCGGGCTACCAGCAGCCGGCGCCGAAGACGAAGCGCGGCCGGCTGTTCATCATTCTGGGTGTCTGCGTGGTCCTCGTGGCCGCGTTGTTGACGGGCGGCTGGTTCCTGTTCCTGCGCAGCTCGCCGTCGTACACGTATCAGGGCAAGTCGATCAGCAAACCGGCCGACGTCCTGACCCAGGCGAAGAAGAACCTGGACGCGGTGGTCACGGCCCGACACGGCGCCACCAACTCCGATACAAACTGCTACTTCGCGAAGACGACCAAGCCGGCCTCCGGCGCCCGCAAGTCCGACATCGATTCCGAGGTGCGCTGTGGCCCGGTGCTGTTCGTCGACGGTGACGCGGCCAACGCCTATCTCAGCTTCCCGTTGACGTCCAGCGGCACCGGCACGGTGACCCTCACGCCCGCCACAAAGCCTGATCCCGACCAGCCGCAGGCAGTGCCGACGACGTTCACCCTGAGCCGACCGGACGGCAAGAAGGCCTCGATCCCAGGCGACCTCAAGGTGCCGGCTCCCCCGGCGGCCGACAAGGACGCGTTCATCTCGGCGCCCCTGGGCAAGTCGACCATCGCGGCGGCCCCGGCCGGCGCCTTGATGGCGTCGCTGTCCGGCGGCGTCCGACTGTCGAAGATCGGCAAGATCGATCGTTACGGGGCTGGGGACGACGCGCGCTCGGCGCCCGACGGACAGCAGCTCTACGCCTTCACGATCGACTCGATCCCCGGGCAGGAATCCGACGAGTCGATGATGTCGCACCTCACGGTCGTCATCGACGGCGGATCCGGGCGTCCGTTGCCGACCGCCACCGACAGCGACGCGTACGTCCTGGCCGCGCCGAAGGATGCGAAGAGCATCAACCTGCTCATGGACGCCGACGGATTCCAGCAGACGGTGTCGATCATCGACGGGACGGTCGGCGCCAAGAACATCGCGGTACTTACGCGGCAGAACTACCAGCAGACGCTCAGCGTCTCGACGCCGTTCTCGATCGCCCTGACGCGGGGCGGCAGTCACGGCAGCGTGTCGGCGACGATGTCGGCAACCGGGGCGTCACTGTCGTTCTGGGCGCCCGACAAGACGACACACCCGGACACCACCGCCGACGCCTTCCTCATCGTCGACGTCGGCTTCAACGACTCGGCGGGCGATACGAACGTCGGTTTCGAGCCGACGCTCGTCAGCGTCACGCCGACCGGAGGCGCCGCCATCAAGGCGCGCAACCTGGCCACGGACCCGACGAAGATCCTGCTCGGATTCGAGGTTCCGGCCACGTTCACGACCGGGACCCTGACGATCGCCGGATCGTTCGTGGACTCGGACGGGATCACCGAGACGATCACGCCGACCCTGACGGTACCGATCGCGATCGCGGCCGGCTGACGTCGAGCTGCATCGGTACCACACCGAGTCCGTGACTACCGGATCCGAGGACGCCGGATCAGTGGATGAAGGTGTCGATCGCGACGGCGACGAACAGGAACGCCAGGTAGCTGTTCGAGAGGTGGAACAGCTGCATGGGCTTGGGGTCCTTGCCGGTGACGGTGCGGCGCTGGAGTCCGTGGGCCGCGACCAGCAGCGCAGCACCGGCCCCCGTGGCCAGGACGCCGTACACCCAGCCGGTCGCCAGCGGCCACAGGACGAGCGAGCTGGCCACGGTCAGCCAGGCGTACAGGACGATGTCGCGGGCGACCCGCGCGGGCGTCGCGACGACCGGCAGCATCGGCACGCCGGCCCGCGCGTAGTCGTCCTTGTAGCGGATGGCGAGCGCCCAGAAGTGCGGCGGCGTCCAGAAGAAGACCACCAGGAACAGCACGAACGGTGCCCAGGCCAGCTGCCCGGTGACCGCCGTCCAGCCGATCAGGACCGGCATGCAACCCGCGGCGCCACCCCACACGATGTTCTGGGCCGTACGGCGCTTGAGCACCATTGTGTAGATCACGACGTAGAACGCGATCGCCGTCGCGGTCAGCCCGCCGGCGAGCCAGTTCGTCGTCAGGCCCATCAGGCCGACCGAGATGACCCCGAGGAGCAGCCCGAAGATCAGCGCACCGCGGGGCGACACATCGTGCCGGGCCAGCGGGCGATGACCGGTCCGGCGCATGACGGCGTCGATGTCTCGGTCGACGTAGCAGTTGAGGGCATTCGCGCTGCCGGCGGCAAGTGTGCCGCCGATCAGCGTCGAAAGCACGAGCGTCCAGCGCGGCAACCCGTGAGCGGCCAGGATCATCGACGGCAAAGTAGTAACGAGGAGCAGCTCGATGATGCGGGGCTTCGTCAACGCGACGTAGGCGCGCACGGACGTCTGGAGCGGGCGACGCGTCGCCATCGTCGGGATCGGGCCCCCGTCCGCGGCCACAGGGGCCAGCGGCGTCTGCGTCACGCCAACAGGGTAACCGGCGTAGCTCTGCGTCACGCACGCGCTCCGCGGCCGCCCCGCGTGATCGCGCAGGCCACCCGTGCTCGGCCCGTGCGCGAATGCTGGCAGACTTCTGTTAGTGAGGCCGCCGCCAGCGCGTCACTTCACGGCACTAGGGTGGCGGTGCCCGCTGACCGAGCAGGTTCGAGCGCGAAGGGACCATATCCACCGTGAGCACCCCGGCCGGATCGCAGCTACCAGACGTCGTCACCGCCCACCCGAAATGGTGGACCGATCTCGACACCAAGGCCGTCGACACGGCCCGATTGCTCGCCGCCGACGCCGTGCAGAAGGTCGGCAACGGTCATCCGGGCACGGCGATGAGCCTGGCCCCGCTCGCGTACCTGCTCTATCAACGCGTCATGCGTCACGACCCGACCGATCCCACCTGGATCGGCCGCGACCGCTTCGTGCTGTCGAACGGCCACTCGTCGCTGACCCAGTACTGCCAGCTGTTCCTGTCCGGCTACGGCCTCGAACTCTCCGACCTCGAGTCGCTGCGGACGTGGGGTTCGCTGACTCCGGGCCACCCCGAGCACGGTCACACGGCCGGTGTCGAGACCACCACCGGCCCGCTCGGGCAGGGTGTCGGCAACGCGGTCGGCATGGCCATGGCGGCGCGTCGCGAGCGCGGCCTCTTCGACCCGGACGCTGCGCCCGGCGAATCGCCCTTCGACCACCACATCTACGTCGTCGCCGGTGACGGGTGCCTCGAGGAAGGCGTGTCGGGCGAGGCCTCGTCGCTGGCCGGTCATCAGCAACTCGGCAACCTCACCCTCTTCTACGACGACAACCACATCTCGATCGAGGACGACACGGCCGTCGCGTTCAGCGAGGACGTGCTCAAGCGGTACGAGGCGTACGGCTGGCACACCCAGCACGTCGATTCGGGCGAGGACATCGTCGCCATCGAGAAGGCGATCGCCGCGGCCCACGCCGAGACGCACCGGCCGTCCATCATCGCGGTCCGCACGATCATCGGCTGGCCGGCCCCGACCAAGCAGAACACGGGCGCCGCGCACGGCTCGGCCCTCGGCGAGGACGAGATCCGCAAGACCAAGGAGATCCTCGGCTTCGACCCGGACGTGCACTTCGCGGTGGCGGCCGACGTCCTGGCGCACGCCCGCGAGGTCGTCGACCGCGGCCGGGCGGCCCACGCCGCCTGGCAGCCCGTGTTCGACGAATGGGCCGCCGCCCACGCCGACCAGGCCGCCCTGCTCAATCGCATGTCGACCCGCACGCTGCCGGCCGGCTGGGTCGAGCACCTGCCCAGTTTCGCGACGGAGAAGGACGGCAAGGGCAACTCCGTCTCGACCCGCGCGGCGTCCGGCCAGGTGCTGAGCGCGGTCGCCGACGTCCTGCCCGAACTCTGGGGTGGGTCAGCCGACCTCGCCGAGAGCAACCTGACGACGATGGGCGGCCAGCCGAGCTTCGTGCCGGCCGACCACCAGACCAAGACCTGGCCGGGTGGCCCGTACGGGCGCACGCTGCATTTCGGCATCCGCGAGCACGCGATGGGTTCGATCATGAACGGCATCACGCTGCACGGCGGCACCCGCGTCTACGGCGGCACGTTCCTGGTGTTCAGCGACTACATGCGTCCGCCCGTCCGGCTCGCCGCGCTGATGAAGATCCCGACCATCTACGTGTGGACGCACGACTCGATCGGACTCGGGGCCGACGGCCCGACCCACCAGCCGATCGAGCATCTCGCGGCACTGCGCGCGATCCCCGGTCTCGACGTCACCCGGCCCGCGGACGCCAACGAGACGGCGGTCGTGTGGCGCACCACTCTCGAGTTCACCGACCGGCCGGTGGCCATGGCGCTCTCGCGGCAGAACCTCCCCGTCCTCGATGCGGCCAAGGCCGAAGGCGCCGCAAAGGGCGGCTACGTCCTCGAAGAGGCGTCGTCGGGCCGCGCGCAGGTGATCATCGTCGCCACCGGCTCGGAGGTCGCTCTCGCGCTGACGGCGCGCGCGCAACTCGAAGCAGCCGGCACGCCGACGCGAGTCGTGTCGATGCCGTGCATCGAGTGGTTCCGCGCTCAGGATCGTTCCTACCAGCAGCAGGTTCTGCCGCCGGACATCAAGGCGCGCGTCAGCGTCGAGGCGGGCATCGCGCAGGGTTGGCGCGAGGTGGTCGGCGACTCCGGCGAGATCGTGAGCATCGAGCACTACGGGGCCAGTGCCGAAGGAAACGTGTTGTTCGAACAGTTCGGCTTCACCCCGGATCGCGTCGTCGCGGCGGCCCACGCCGCCCTCGAGCGGGCCGGCGCCATTCGTGGCGAGACGACCGGCAGCTGAGCCGGCCGACGACAAGGCACATCGAGAGGACCTCACATGACTGACGTACTCGCCGACCTTTCGGCCGTTGGTGTTTCGATCTGGCTCGACGACATCAGTCGCGAGCGGCTGCAGAGCGGCAACCTGGCCGGTCTCATCGCCGACAAGCACGTCGTCGGCGTCACGAGCAACCCGACGATCTTCCAGAAGGCGCTCGAGAAGGGCACCGCGTACGACGAGCAGACCCGCGATCTCGCGGCGCGCGGCGTCAGCCTGGAGGAGTCGGTCCGGCTGCTCACCAGCTTCGACATCCGCTGGGCCTGCGACGTGCTGCGCCCCGTGTTCGACCGCACCGACGGGCAGGACGGCCGGGTGTCGATCGAGGTCGATCCGCGCATCGCCCACGACACGGTCAAGACCACTGCCGAGGCGAAGGCCCTGTGGTGGTTGGTCGACCGTCCCAACGTCATGATCAAGATTCCGGCGACCAAGGCCGGGCTGGCGTCGATCACCGCCGCGACCGCCGCCGGCATCAGCGTCAACGTCACCCTGATCTTCTCGCTCGAGCGCTACGACGCCGTCATGGACGCCTACCTCACGGGCCTCGGTCAGGCCCAGGCCGCCGGAATCGATCTGTCGACGATCCGCTCGGTCGCGTCGTTCTTCGTGTCGCGCGTCGACACCGAGATCGACGCCCGCCTCGACAAGATCGGGACGGACGAGGCCAAGGCGCTGCGGGGCAAGGCCGCCATCGCCAACGCCCGGCTCGCCTACGAGCACTTCGAGCAGGTGTTCAGCGGTGAGCGCTGGGAGTCCCTTGCCTCGGCCGGCGCGCACAAGCAGCGGCCGTTGTGGGCGTCGACGGGCGTCAAGGACCCGACCTACGACGACACGATGTATGTGATCGACCTCGCCGTCGACGACACCGTGAACACGATGCCCGAGGCGACGCTGAATGCCGTCGCCGACCACGGCACCGTCCGTGGCGACGCCGTGCGCGGCACCTACGCCGGGGCCCAGCAGGTCCTCGACCAGCTGGCCGCGGTCGGCATCGACTACGACGACGTGGTCGAACTGCTCGAGGTCGAGGGCGTGCAGAAGTTCGAGGACGCGTGGGGTCAGCTGCTGGAAGGCGTCCAGAATCAGCTCGACGCCGCACGCGGCTGAGCCCGCGCCGACGAATGAGGAGAACCGGTGACTGAACCGTCCGCCGCCGTCACGGCGCCCGAGGTGCCCGCGCTGCAGGCCGAACCGCTGGCCGCGTCGCCGACGGCGTACCACAACCCGCTACGCGACCCGTCCGATCGCCGGCTGCCGCGAGTGCCGGCGCCGTGCGCGCTGGTCGTGTTCGGCGTCACCGGTGACCTCGCCCGCAAGAAGCTGCTCCCGGCGGTCTACGACCTGGCCAACCGCGGCCTCTTGCCGGCCGACTTCGTCCTGCTGGGCTTCGCGCGGCGCGACTGGGGAGACGGCGACTTCGAGACGGTCGCGAAGAAGGCCGCAAAGCAGTACGCGCGCACGACCTGGAGCGAAGAGGTGTGGCGCCGGCTGACCGGCAACATCAAGTTCGTGCCGGGTGCCTTCGACGACGACGAGGCGTTCGACCTGCTCGCCCAGACCTTGGACGAGCTGCGCGAGAGCCACGGCATCCACGGCAACGCCGCGTTCTACCTCTCGATCCCGCCGAGCATGTTCCCGATCGTGCTCGAGCAGATGAAGCGCACCGGCATGGCCGACAACCACAAGAGCGGCGGCTGGCGGCGGGTCGTCGTCGAGAAGCCGTTCGGGCACGACCTGCCGAGCGCGCTCGAGCTCAACGGACTGGTCGACAACGTGTTCACGGCCCAGGACGTGTTCCGGATCGATCACTACCTCGGCAAAGAAACCGTCCAGAACATCATGGCGTTACGGTTCGCGAACCAGTTGTTCGAACCGGTGTGGAACGCGAACTACGTCGACTCGGTGCAGATCACCATGGCCGAGGACGTCGGCATCGGCGGGCGGGCCGGCTTCTACGACGCCACTGGTGCCGCGCGCGACGTGCTGCAGAACCACCTGCTCCAACTGCTGGCCCTGACGGCGATGGAGGAGCCGGTCGAGTTCTCGGCCGAGTCGATCCGGACCGAGAAGATCAAGGCCCTGCGGGCGATCTCGCATCCCGCCCGACATGGGCGCGTATGCCGTCCGCGGTCAGTACGACCAGGGTTGGCTGGCCGGCGAGCGCGCGGCCGCGTACCGGTCCGAGGAAGACATCCCCTCCGACTCGAAGACCGAGACGTACGCCGCGGTCCGGCTGGGCGTCGAAACCCGGCGTTGGGCCGGCGTCCCGTTCTACCTGCGCACCGGCAAGCGACTGCCCCGGCGGGTCACCGAGATCGCCGTGTTGTTCAAGAAGGCCCCGCACCTGCCGTTCAGCCAGACCGACACGCAGGAACTCGGTCACAACCAGCTCGTGCTGCGCGTGCAGCCCGACGAGGGCGTGACCCTCAAGTTCGGGTCGAAGGTCCCGGGCGGAGCGATGGAGGTCCGCGACGTCGCGATGGACTTCCTCTACGGCGAGGCCTTCACCGAGAGCTCGCCGGAGGCCTACGAACGGCTCATCCTGGACGTGCTGCTCGGGGACGCCACGCTGTTCCCGCGCAATGACGAGGTCGAAGCATCCTGGCGGGTCATCGACCCGCTCGAGCAGTTCTGGGCCGGCCAGGAGCCCTACCTGTACCGGGCCGGCGAGTGGGGTCCGAAGGAAGCCGACGAGATGCTGGCGCGCGACGGTCGCGCCTGGCGACGGCCGTAGGGAGCGGATTCGATGACAACACTCTGGGACACCACCGGCACGGCCGTGGTCAAGGCGCTGGCCGCCGAGCGGCGTACGGGCGGCGCGGTGACGAGCGGGCTGGCCCTCACGCTGGTCATCATCGTCGATGAGAAGGACGTTTCCGCCGCTGAGGAGGCCGCGACCGTGGCCGCCAGCAAGCACCCGATGCGGATGCTGATGGTCATCCGACGGCAGATCGACGCGCCGGTGCCACGACTGGACGCCGAGGTGCTCATCGGCGGTCGCCTCGGCCCCGGCGAGGTCGCGGTGATGCGGATGTACGGCCGCCTCGCGCTGCACGCCGAGTCGGTCACCCTGCCGTTGCTGGCTCCCGACGCGCCCGTCATCGCCTGGTGGTACGGCACGCCGCCGGATCGGATCTCCTACGACCCGCTGGGTGTCTTCGCCGAGCGCCGGATCACCGACGTCAGCCGCGCGGCCGACCGGATCGGTGCGCTCCGACAGCGGGCGGTGGACTTCGCGCCCGGCGACACCGACCTGGCCTGGACGCGGATCACTGGCTGGCGGGCGGCGATCGCCTCCGCGTTCGACGGTGAACGCGCGCCCGCTTCGGCGGCGACGGTCAACGGTGACGACGCCGATCCGTCTGCGCTGCTGCTGGCCGGTTGGCTGTCGGCGAAGCTCGGTTTCTACGTGCCCGTCCGCAAGACCGGTGAGGACATCTCGTCGGTGTCGATCGACTTCCTCGACGGGACGAACGTGACGGCCAAGGACGACGGCGGACGGTTGGTGCTGCAACGCACCGAGCAGCCCGACTCGATCGCGCCGTTCCCGGAGCGGTCGGTCGGCGACCTGCTCGCCGAGGAGCTGCGGCGCCTCGATCACGACCCGACGTACGCCGAGGCTCTCGGCGCGGTCACGGGCGTCAGCGGCCTCAGCGACCGGCCCAGCAAGCGCGTCCACGTCTGGAACGACCCGGCGCTGGCCGACGGGTCGGCCGCGGCCGGATGACCTCGACGTCCGAGATCGTCGTTCGCGCCGACGCCGACGCGCTGGCGGCCGACGTGTCCGGTCGCCTGATCGCGGCGTTGGTGGCCGCCCAGGCGGCCCGTCCGCTCGCCTTCCTGGCGATCACGGCCGGCAGCATCATCGAGCAGACCCTCGTCGCCGTGGCCTCGTCACCCGAGCGCGACTCGGTCGACTGGTCGCGCGTGAGCCTCTGGTGGGGCGACGAGCGATTCGTGCCCGCCGACTCCCCCGACCGCAACGACGCGCCGGCGATGGCCGACCTGTTCGACAAGGTCGCGCTGGCCCCCGCCAACATCCATCGGATGCCGGCGTCGGACGGCGAGTACGGAGACGACGTCGATGCCGCCGCGGCCGGATACGCCGAGGAGCTCGCGGCCGCCGGCGGCGACGGGGACGTGCCGCACTTCGACGTCGTCCTGCTGGGCCTGGGTCCGGACGGCCACTGCGCGTCGCTGTTCCCGCGGCATCCGGGGGTCTACGTCGACGACAGGTCGGTGATCGCCGTCCGCAACTCCCCCAAGCCGCCGCCCACTCGGCTGTCGCTGACCTTCCGCGGGCTCGACGCCGCCAACGAGATCTGGTTCATCGCGTCCGGCGACGGGAAGGCCGACGCGGTCGCGCTGGCCCACTCCGGCGCCAGCCGCGAAGAAGTTCCCTCCGCGGGCCCGCACGGGCGGCACCGCACGCTGTGGCTGCTCGACCGGGACGCGGCGGCGAAGCTGCCGTCCGACCTGTACCAGCCCTAGCCGGACTGCCGCTGGGGGCTCATTCGCCCCGGCGGGCCCGGAGCTTCTGCAGCGCCTCTTCCAGGATCGCGGCGCCGTCCTCGTCGCTGCGCCGCTCTTTCACGTACGCGAGGTGGGTCTTGTACGGCTCGTTGCGCGGCGCGTTCGGAGGCGTGTGCGACTCGCGTCCGGCCGGGAAGCCACAGCGTGGGCAGTCCCAGGTGTCGGGGACGACGGCGTCGATCGCGAAGGCGGGACGGACCTCGTGTCCGTTGGCGCAGAAGAATGCGACGCGCTGACGAGGCGCGGACTCGCCGCGCTCCTTCTCGCCCATCGGGCCCGCGCCGACCCGGCTGCCACGAATTGCACTTCCACCAGCCACGTTCGTACTCCCCGACTCAGGTGTTCTTGTAGAGCAGGCCGAGGCCGACGATGCAGACCGCCCACACGACGCCGGCTATGACCGTGATGCGGTCGAGGTTGCGCTCGACCACCGACGATCCAGACAGGCTCGAGTAGAAGGAACCACCGAGCATCGAGGACAGGCCGCCACCCTTGCCCCGGTGCAGTAGCACCAGAACGACCAGCAGGAGGCTCACGAGCAGGAGCACGACGGACAGAAAGGTGATCACCGGCTGACCTTCGAACGGGAACGATGGACGTGCTTGCACAGGTTACCTGTTGATGTGGTTGTCATCGTCCGCTTCAGCCGTTCATCGAGTTGGCCGTACAGATGGCGGCGAACTCCTGGGCGTCGAGGCTGGCCCCGCCGACGAGGGCGCCGTCGATGTCGGCCTGGGCGAGCAGCTCGCCCGCGCTGGCGGCCTTGACCGATCCGCCGTACAGCACGCGGGCGGAGTCGGCGACCGCGGGCGAATAGAGGGCCGCCAACTTCGCGCGAATCTCGCCGCACACCTGCTGGGCGTCCGCGGCCGTGGCGACCTTGCCGGTACCGATCGCCCAGATCGGCTCGTAGGCGATCACGATCGTCGCGGCCTGCTCAGCGGTGACACCGACAAGGTCCGCCTCGAGCTGACCGGTGCAGTGCGCCACCTGGTCGCCGGCCTCCCGGACTTCGAGCGGCTCGCCCACGCACACGATGGGGACGATGCCGTGCGTGAACGCGGCCAGCGCCTTGGCGTTCACGACCGCGTCGTCTTCGCCGTGGTACTGCCGGCGCTCGGAGTGGCCGACGACGACGAACGAGCAGCCGAGCTTCGCGAGCATCGGTCCGCTGATGTCGCCCGTGTACGCGCCGGCTTCGTGCGGCGAGAGATCCTGGGCGCCGTACTGCAGCAGCAGCCGATCGCCGTCGACGAGCGTCTGGACGCTGCGCAGATCGACGAACGGCGGCAGCACGACGACGTCGACCGCCGTCAACTGGGCCTCGTTCAGGCTGAAGGCGATCTTCTGCGTCAGCGCGATGGCCTCGAGGTGGTTCAGGTTCATCTTCCAGTTGCCGGCGATCAGGGTCTTGCGAGGCAACTCAGCTCTCCTCGAGGACGGCGACGCCGGGCAGGGTCTTGCCTTCGAGGAACTCCAGGGACGCGCCGCCACCGGTCGAGATGTGCCCGAACCCGTTGACGTCGAGGCCCAGTGCGCGGACCGCCGCCGCCGAGTCGCCGCCGCCGACCACGCTCAGGCCCGGCGCGGCCGCCACTGCTTCGGCGACACCCTTGGTTCCCGCCGCGAACGGAGCTACCTCGAACACGCCCATCGGGCCGTTCCAGAACACCGTCTCGGCGCCGACCAGAGCCGCGGCGAAGGTCGCGACACTCGCCGGCCCGATGTCGAGACCCTTGGTGCCGACCGGGATGGCGTCCGCGGCCACGGTCTGGGTCTCGGCGTCGTCGGCGATATCGGTCGCGACGACGATGTCGGACGGCAGCACGATCTTGTCTCCGCTGTCGGCGAGGAACCCGCGGCACGCGTCGACCTGGTCGGCCTCGAGCAGCGAGTCGCCAACTTCGTGACCCTGCGCGGCGAGGAAGGTGAAGCACATCCCGCCACCGACCAGCAGGCGGTCGACCTTCGGCAGCAGTGACTGGATTACGGCCAGCTTGTCGCTGACCTTGCTGCCGCCGAGCACGACGACGTACGGACGCTTCGGTTCGCCGGTGAGCTCGCGCAGTACGTTCAGTTCGTCCCGTACGAGATCTCCGCAGTAATGCGGCAGAAGCGTTGCGACGTCATACACCGATGCGTGTTTGCGGTGCACCGCACCGAACGCGTCCTCGACGAACGCACCGCCCTCGTCCTCGCCCCCGGTCAGCAGGGCGAGGCATTCGGCGAACTTGCGTCGCTCGGCGTCGTCCTTGCTCGTCTCGCCGGCGTTGAAGCGGACGTTCTCGAGCAGCAGCAGTTCGCCGTCGTTGAGCTCGGTCGCGAGCAGCCGGGCGCTCTCGCC
The DNA here is from genome assembly GCA_963737785.1 of uncultured Actinomycetes bacterium. Classification (GTDB taxonomy): domain Bacteria; phylum Actinomycetota; class Actinomycetes; order Mycobacteriales; family Jatrophihabitantaceae; genus CAVTTS01. The sequence continues at coordinate 516,217 of CAVTTS010000003.1, read as the reverse complement.
GACGGTGTCGAGCGCGAAGTCGACCGGCCGCCCGAGCAGCTGCGCGAGCCGATCGGCGACCGGACGCAGCGAGTACTTCGCCTCCGGCTCGCCCTTCGGCCGGCCGAGGTGCGCCGTGACGATCACCCGCGCGCCGTGGTCGAGCAACTTGGTCAGGACGGGCAGCGACGCGCGCACCCGACCGTCGTCGGTGACGGTCGGGGTCTCCCCTTTGGACAACGGGACGTTGAGGTCGGAGCGGACGAGGATGCGCCGCCCGGAGACGCCCAGCTTGAGCAGATCGTCGAGAGTGCGCATGGCCTACAGCGACGAACCGACGAGCGCCGTGAGGTCGACGAGGCGGTTCGAGTAGCCCCACTCGTTGTCGTACCAGCCGACGACCTTCACCTGGTTGCCGATGACCTTCGTCAGCCCGGCGTCGAAGATGCACGACGCCGGGTCGGTGACGATGTCGGAGCTGACGATCTCGTCCTCGGTGTAGGTGAGGATGCCCTTGAACGGGCCCTCGGCGGCCGCCTGGTACGCGGCTTTGACCTCTGCGACAGAGGCCTCGCGGGCCACGGTGACGGTGAGGTCGGTGGCCGAACCCGTGGGCACCGGCACGCGCAGCGCGTACCCGTCGAGCTTGCCCTTGAGCTGCGGCAGGACGAGGCCGATCGCCTTGGCCGCGCCGGTCGAGGTCGGGACGATGTTGAGCGCGGCCGCCCGGGCCCGGCGCAGGTCCTTGTGCGGGCCGTCCTGCAGGTTCTGGTCCTGCGTGTACGCGTGGATCGTGGTCATCAAACCCCGCTCGATGCCGAATGCATCGTCGAGGACCTTGGCCAGCGGGCCGAGGCAGTTGGTCGTGCAGGACGCGTTCGAAATGATCGAGTGGGCGGCCGGGTCGTAGGTCGCCGTCGTTGACGCCCATGACGATCGTGACGTCCTCGTCGGTGGCCGGGGCCGAGATGATGACCTTCTTCGCGCCGCCGTCGATGTGTTTGCGGGCGTCGCCCGCCTTGGTGAAGAAGCCGGTCGACTCGATGACGACATCGACACCGAGATCGCCCCACGGCAGGTTGGCCGGATCGCGCTCGGCCAGGATCTTGATGTTGTGGTCGCCGACGCGGATGCCGTCCGAGCTCAGCTCGATCGTCTGCGGGAAGCGGCCCAGGATGGTGTCGTACTTCAGCAGGTGCGCCATCGTCCTGACGTCGCCGAGGTCGTTCGCGGCGACGAGCTCGATGTCCGCGCCGGCCGCGGTCGCGGCCCGGAAGAAGTTGCGGCCGATGCGGCCGAATCCGTTGATGCCCACACGTACGGTCACTGCGGTGGCTCCTAGAGTTTCGTCGAGTTCACGGCACGGCCCACTGCGACGGAGGCCACACGAAACCCTATCTCGTGGAGCTGGTCGGAAATGACACGGCCGAGCGGTCCGCCGGCCGCCCGACCCGCCGGAACATCGGTGCTTACGGGCCGAGCATGTCCTGCGTGACGGCTGATTCGGTGTCGGGGATACCAAGATCGCTGGCGCGTTTGTCGGCCATCGCCAATAACCGGCGGATCCGGCCGGCCACGGCGTCCTTCGTCATCGGCGGATCGGACAGCGCGCCGAGCTCCTCGAGCGAGGCCTGCTTGTGCTCCAGGCGCAGCGTCCCCGCCTGCAGCAGATGCTCGGGTGCCTCGGGCCCGAGGATCTGGAGCGCTCGCTCGACGCGCGCACCGGCCGCGACCGCAGCGCGGGCGGAGCGCCGCAGGTTCGCGTCGTCGAAATTGGCCAACCGGTTCGCGGTGGCCCGGACCTCGCGTCGCATCCGGCGCTCTTCCCAGGCCAGCACGCTCTCGTGCGCGCCGATGCGCGTGAGCAATGCGCCGATCGCGTCGCCGTCTCGAACGACGACCCGGTCCGAGCCGCGCACCTCGCGCGCCTTGGCGGACACACCGAGGCGGCGGCCGACTCCCACCAGGCCGAGCGCGGCTTCCGACGACGGGCAGGTGATCTCGAGCGAACAGGCCCGGCCGGGCTCGGTCAGCGAACCGTGCGCAAGGAATGCGCCTCGCCAGGCCGCCTCGGCATCGGCGACACCACCGGCGACGACGTGCTGCGGCAGCCCCCGCACCGGACGACCACGCAGATCGACCAGTCCGGACTGCCGGGCGAGGCCTTCGCCGTCCTTCGTGACGCGGACGAGGTAGCGACTGGCCCGGCGCAGTCCGCTCGCCGCGACGATCTGAACCTCGGAGCCGTGGCCGAACACGTCCGCGATCTCCTTGCGCAGGCGACGAGCAACCGACCCGGTATCGAGTTCGGCCTCGACGACGATGTGACCGCCGACGAGGTGCAGGGCACCCGCGAAACGCAGCATGGTGGAGATCTCGGCGCGACGCGACGACGTCTTCGACACGATCACCCGCGACAGCTCGTCCTTGACCGCAGCCGTCATGGCCATGCGCGCTTCCCCCTACCGTCCGGCCGCGAGCCCGAAGACTCCGCGGTACGACTCGCTCAGTCGCTCGGGATCATGTACCGCGGCACTGCCTTCGGCAGCGATGCATGACATTACGAGATGCGCGCCGATCTCGCGCGCGAAGCCGTCCAGCGAGTGATGATCTAGCACTGAGTCGAAGTCGGCAATGATTGCGTCGATTCGCAGCCCGGGACCGTGCGCCAGCAGGGCGCGGATGAGCTCTTCGGGCGAGAAATCCTCGGTTTCCCCGGCCTGCGGCTCGAGGTTGAGCGTGACGACGGTGGTGGCGGTGGTCGTGACGAGTGCGTGTGCGAGTTCACGCAGCAAGAGGTGCGGAATCACGCTGGTGAACCACGAACCCGGCCCCAGGATCACGACGTCCGCCTCGCGCACCGCATCGACGGCGGCCGCACAGGCCGGCGCACCGGCCGGCAGCAAGCGCACACCGAGCACTCGCCCGGTCGTGGCCGCGATCGACGATTGCCCACGGATACGGCGGGTTCGGCTCGGGTCGGCGGGATCGAAGCGATCGATCTCGGCCACCAGGTCCAGCGGGCTCGGGCTCATCGGCAACACCCGGCCGACAGCGCCGACGAGCTCGCCAACGACGGCGAGCGCGGCCACCGGATCGTGACTGCGTTCCATCAACGCGCTGAGCAGGAGGTTGCCGACCGGATGCCCGGCCAGGGCACCGGTTCCGCCGAACCGGTGCTGGATGAGTTCGGCCCAATGATGCTCGTCGGGTTTTCGCCCGGCCAGCGCGGCCAGGGCCATACGCAGATCGCCGGGCGGGACGAGGCCGAGCTCGTGTCGGATCCGGCCCGACGAGCCGCCGTCGTCGGCGACGGTCACGACGGCGGTGATGTCGACATCGAGCAGGCGCAGCGCCGACAACGTCGCGTGCAGCCCGTGGCCGCCGCCGAGGGCGACGACGCGCAAACGTTCACTCACGTCCGAGGTCCCGGTGCACGACGGTTGCCTTCACTCCCATGGCGGTGAGCCGGTTCGCGAGTTCCTGCGACATGACCACCGATCGGTGTTTGCCGCCGGTACAGCCGACGGCGAGCGTTACGTATTGCTTGCCTTCCCGGCTGTATCCGGCCCCGATGATTTCCAGGATCCGGGCGTAGGTATCGAGGAATTCGACGGCTCGTTGCTGGCCGAGCACGTAGTCGCGGACCTCCTCGGTCTCGCCGGTCAGGTCCCGCAGTTCCGGTATCCAGAACGGATTGGGCAGGAAGCGGACGTCGACCACGAGATCGGCGTCCACCGGCAATCCGTACTTGAAGCCGAACGACACGACGGTCGCGCGCAGCTCGGGCGCGCCGTCAAGAGATCCCCCGGTCGCGAATGCGGATTCGATCGCTCGCCGCAGCTCATGGATCGAGCGGTTGCTCGTGTCGAGGACGAGGTCGGCCTCCTCGCGCAGACCTTCGAGCAGGCGTCGCTCCGCGATGATGCCGTCGATGAGTCGACCGTCGCCCTGCAACGGATGCTGGCGGCGAACGCTCTCGAACCGGCGGACGAGCACGTCGTCGGCGGCTTCGAGGAACAGGACGCGCGGCCGTAGTCCCCGGGCGGCCAGCTCCACGATCGTGCTGCGCAGGTCGGAGGAGAACGCGCGGCTGCGGACATCCATCACCACGGCGATTCGAGTCACGGCTCCGTGGGTGCGGCTGCCCAGATCGACCATTGTCGCGACAAGCTCGGGGGGCAGGTTGTCGACGACGAAGAAGCCGAGATCCTCGAGGCATTTCGCGGCCGTGCTCCGGCCGGCTCCGGACAAGCCGGTGACGACAACCGTGTCGAGCGCGCCGCGCGGCTCAGCGGGTTCAGTCACGAATTACTCCTCGGGGGCGGAAGTTACATCCTCTACCGCGTCGGGGAATCCCGCACGGCGGCGGCTTACGGACGGTCGTCCTCGAGGACCTCACCGGTCGACACGTTCACGGCCGGGACGACGTCGCGAGCGGATTCGCGCAGGGCGATGACGATCGCGTCGGCCGTCGCCGGCCCGATTCCGGGGACCTCGCGGATCTGCTCGATGGTCGCGAGCCGGAGCTTCCGCAGCGAGCCGAAGTGCCGCAGCAACGCCTTGCGCCGCGTTTCACCCAGACCCGCGATTCCGTCGAGCGCCGAGGTGGTCATCGCCTTCGAGCGCTTCTGCCGGTGGAACGTGATCGCGAATCGATGCGCTTCGTCGCGCACCCGCTGCAACAGGTACAGCGCCTCGGACGTACGCGGCAGGATCACGGGATAGTCCTCACCGGGCCGCCAGACCTCCTCGAGCCGTTTGGCCAGCCCGACGAGCGCGACGTCGTCGATGCCGAGATCGTCGAGGACGGCTTGGGCGGCCTGCACCTGCGGCGCCCCGCCGTCCACGACCAGCAGGTTCGGCGCGTACGAGAACTTCCGCGGCCGGCCCGTCAGCGGGTCGACCCCGCCGGGCCGTCCGTCGGCGATCGCCTCGATCGCTTCGGCTCCGGGCTCAGCATCGACGTCCGCGCCCGCCGCCACCTGCTCGTCGAGGTAGCGGGCGAAGCGCCGCCGCACCACCTCGGCGATCCAGTCGGTGTCGCCGGTACCTTCACGCATCGCGAAACGTCGGTACTCGCTCTTACGGGCCAGCCCGTCCTCGAACACGACCATGCTTGCGACCACGTTCGTCCCCTGCACATGGCTGATGTCGAAGCACTCGATCCGCAACGGCGCATCGTCGAGGCCGAGGGCGTGCTGCAACTCACCGAGGGCCACCGAGCGGGCCGTGAGGTCGGAGGCCCGCTTCAGCTTGTGCTGCACGAATGCCTGGGCGGCATTGCGATCGACGGTCGCCATCAGCGCCCGCTTGTCGCCGCGCTGCGGAACGCGAATCGCGACGCGTGTGCCCCGCCGGGCCGACAACCATTCGGCCAAGGCCTCGACGTTCTCGGGCAATTCCGGGACGAGGATCTCGCGCGGGATGGCCGCACCCGAGTCGGGATCGTCGTCCGTTCCATAGAACTGCGCGACGTACTGCTCGACCAGTCCGGCCGTACCGATCGGCTCGATCTTGTCGATGACCCAGCCACGCTGCCCGCGCACGCGTCCACCGCGCACGTGGAAGACCTGCACGGCGGCCTCGAGCTCGTCCTGGGCGAACGCGACGACATCGGCGTCGGTACCGTCGCCGAACACGACCGCCTGCTTCTCCAGCGCGCGCCTGAGCGCCTCGAGGTCGTCTCGCAATCGCGCGGCCCGCTCGAACTCGAGCTCGGCGCTCGCCTCGGACATGGCCCGTTCGAGACGCTTGACCATCGAGTCGGTCTTGCCGGCCATGAAGTCGCAGAAGTCCTCGACGATCTTGCGGTGCTCGTCCTCGCTCACCGCCCCGACGCAGGGCGCGCTGCACTTGCCGATGTACCCGAGCAGGCAGGGCCGGCCGATCTGTCCGGCCCGCTTGAAAACCCCGGCCGAGCACGTCCGGGCCGGGAAGACGCGCAGCAGCAGGTCGAGGGTCTCGCGGATCGCCCACGCGTGCGCGTACGGCCCGAAGTAGCGGACGCCCTTGCGCTTCGCGCCGCGCATGACCTGCAGTCGTGGGAACGGTTCGTACAGCGTGACCGCGAGCGACGGGTAGGACTTGTCGTCGCGGTACCGGACGTTGAAGCGGGGGTCGAATTCCTTGATCCAGTTGTATTCGAGCTGCAAGGCCTCGACCTCGGTCGACACGACCGTCCACTCGACACTGGCCGCGGTGGTCACCATCTGCCGGGTGCGCGGATGCAGCGCCGACAAATCGGCGAAGTAGGAATTCAGCCGTTGCCGCAGGCTTTTCGCCTTGCCGACGTAGACGACGCGCTGCTGCTCGTCGCGGAACTTGTAGACGCCGGGCTCCACCGGGATCGAGCCGACCGCCGGTCGGTAGGTGGACGGGTCGGGCACGGTGTCGAGGGTAGTCAGCCCGTCGGACGACGTGGTGTCACGTCGAGGCGTAGGCGTCGATCTCGGCGAGCAGCCGGTCGCGGCCGATCGGGTCCAGGAACGAAGCTCGGACCGCCGCCCGCGCCAAGTCGGCGACGCCGTCGGTGTCGAGTTCGAGCAACTGGGCGGCGATCGCGTACTCGTGGTTCAAGGTCGTCGAGAACATCGGCGGGTCGTCAGAGTTGATGGTGACCGGCACGCCCGCGGCGACGAGTACCGGAAGCGGATGCTCGGCCAGCGAAGGCACCGAGCGGGTCCGGACGTTCGACGTCGGGCACACCTCGAGCGGGATCGCGTGTTCGGCCAGGTAGGTGAGCAGGGCGGGGTCCTGGGCGGCGGCGATGCCGTGGCCGATGCGCTCGGCACCGAGTTCGGTCAGGGCCGCCCAGATCGATTCCGGACCCGTCGACTCCCCCGCGTGGGGCACGCTGTGCAGGCCGGCGGCTCGGGCACGGCCGAACACCTCGGCGAAGTCCCCTCGCGGCACGCCGATTTCGGGCCCGCCGAGACCGAAGCTGACCAGCCCGTCCGGACGCAATCGCAGCGCGACGTCGAGCGTGAGCTCCCCGGCCGGCGGCCCGGCCTCGCCAGGAATGTCGAAGCACCATCGCAGTTCGAGGCCGAAGTCGCGGCCGACCGACGCCCGGGCATCTTCGATCGCTTCGCAGTAGGCCTCGGCGGCGATGCCTCGCACAACAGACGAATACGGGGTCATCGTCAGCTCGGCGTACCGGACCTGCTGGCCGGCGAGTTCCCGGCCCACCTCGTAGGTGAGGGTGCGGATGTCTGCGGCGTCGCGGACGAGGTCGACAACCGACAGGTACACCGTGATGAAGTGCCGGAAGTCCGTGAACGTGAAGTAGTCGCTGAGCTGCTCGGGGTCGGTCGGCACCGGTGTCGATCCGGCGTAGCGCGCGGCCAGATCCGCGACCGCCCGCGGCGATGCCGATCCGATGTGGTGGACGTGCAGCTCCGCTTTGGGCAGTCCGGCGATGAAGGATTCGAGATCAGCCACGCGCGGATTCTGACATCCGCCCCCGCCGCGTCGGCACCGTGGACTTGGCGGTGCCCGTCGATTTGGCGCCGGCCGTTGACCTGGTAGTGGCCGTTGACTTGCTGGCGGCCGTTGACTTGCTAGCGGCCGTCGCGCGGGCCGCGGTCGTCGCCTTCGCGGGCTTTGCCGGCGCGATCTTCGCCGCCGTCCGCTTGGCCGCCGGCCGACTCGGCGCGGTCGAGCCGGCTGCCTCGAGCAGCGGCCGGAGGAATTGGCCGGTGTAGGACGCCTCGACGCCCGCGACCTGCTCAGGTGTGCCTTCGGCGACGACGACTCCCCCACCGGAGCCGCCTTCGGGTCCCATGTCGATCAGCCAGTCGGCCGTCTTGATCACATCGAGGTTGTGCTCGATGACGATCACGCTGTTGCCCTTGTCGACGAGTGACTGCAGGACTCCGAGCAGCTTGTTCACGTCTTCGAAGTGCAGGCCCGTGGTCGGTTCGTCGAGGACGTAGATCGTCCGTCCGGTCGAGCGCTTCTGCAGCTCGGAGGCGAGCTTGACGCGTTGCGCCTCGCCACCGGACAAGGTCGGGGCCGGCTGTCCGAGGCGGACGTAGCCGAGCCCGACGTCGACCAGGGTCTCGAGGTGGCGGGCGATCCGGCTGATCGGACGAAGAACTCGGCCGCCTCGTCGATCGGCATCTCGAGCACTTCGGAGATCGTCTTGCCCTTGTAGTGCACGTCGAGGGTCTCGCGGTTGTAGCGGGCGCCTTTGCAGACCTCGCACGGCACGTAGACGTCGGGCAGGAAGTTCATCTCGATCTTGATCGTGCCGTCGCCGGCGCAGTTCTCGCATCGACCACCCTTGACGTTGAACGAGAAACGCCCTTGCTGGTAACCGCGAATCTTCGCTTCGGTGGTCTCCGAGAAGAGCTTGCGAATGTGGTCGAAGACGCCGGTGTAGGTCGCCGGGTTCGACCGCGGCGTTCGTCCGATCGGCGACTGGTCGACGCCGACAACCTTGTCGAGATGCTCGACGCCGCGCACCCGCTTGTGCCGGCCGGGCGGCAGCTTCGCGCGGTTGATCTTGTTGGCCAGGCTCGCGTAGAGGATGTCGTTGACCAATGTCGACTTGCCGGAACCGCTGACTCCGGTGACAGCGACGAAGCAGCCGAGCGGGAAGCTGACGTCGATGTTGCGCAGGTTGTGTTCCCGCGCGCCTTCGACGACGAGCTCGCGACCCTTCTGGCGGGGCCGCCGAACCATCGGCACCTCGATCGACCGACGGCCGGACAGGTAGGCGCCGGTTATCGAGTCCTTCGACGTCAGCAGATCCGACAGCGGTCCCGACACGACGACGTTGCCGCCGTGCTCACCCGCCAACGGCCCGATATCGACGACCCAGTCGGCCGTCCGGATCGTGTCCTCGTCGTGTTCGACGACGATCAGGGTGTTGCCGAGGCGCTTGAGCCGCAGAAGCGTCTCGATGAGTCGGTGATTGTCCCGCTGGTGCAAACCGATCGACGGCTCGTCGAGGACGTACAGAACTCCGACCAACCCCGAGCCGATCTGGGTCGCGAGCCGGATGCGTTGGGCCTCACCTCCGGCGAGGGTCGCGGCCGCCCGGTCGAGTGACAGGTAGTCGAGTCCGACATCGACGAGAAAGCCCAACCGGGCCTGCACCTCTTTGAGCACCCGTTCGGCGATGAACCGGTCGCGGTCGTCGAGTTCGAGCCCGTCCAGCCAGCCCGAGGCATCGCCGATCGACAGTGCCGACAGCTCGGCGATGGACCGCCCGCCGACGGTCACCGCGAGGATCTCGGGCTTGAGCCGGGTGCCCCCGCAGGTCGGGCAGGCGACCTCGCGCATGAAGCCTTCGTACTTCTCTCGCGAGTAGTCGCTCTCTGTCTCGGCATACCGACGTTCGATCCACGGGATGACGCCCTCGTAGTTCGCGTAGTACGAGCGATCGCGGCCGTACCGGTTGCGGTAGTGGACGTGAACCTGATCGGGCGTCCCGTTCATCACCGCCTTCTGGGCCGCGGCGGGCAGCCGCTCCCACGGAGTGCTCAGGCGGAACCCGATTGCCTCGGCCACCCCCTCGAGCAGCCGCAAGAAATACTCACTGGTCTGGCCGGTCGCCCAGGGTGAGATAGCGCCTTCGGCGATGCTGCGTTCCGGGTCGGGAACCAGCAGCTCCGGATCGACCTCTTTGCGGGTGCCGAGGCCGGTGCACTCCGGGCAGGCACCGAACGGCGAGTTGAACGAGAACGCCCGCGGCTCGAGATCGTCGATGGCGAGAGGATGGTCGTTGGGGCAGGCCAACCGCTCGGAGTAGCGACGCTCGCGGTGCGGGTCGTCGTCGGGCAGATCGACGAAGTCGAGGATGACGAGGCCGCCCGCCAGGCCCAGCGCCGTCTCGATCGAGTCGGTGATGCGCTGCTTGCTCGCCGCCCGGACCGCCAGCCGGTCGACGACCGCCTCGATGGTGTGTTTCTCCTGCTTCTTCAGCTTGGGTGGCTCGGTCAGCGGATAGACGATGCCGTCGATGCGTACCCGGGCGTAACCCTTTGTCTGCAGATCGGCCAGCAGGTCGACGTACTCGCCCTTGCGTTCGCGGATGACCGGCGCGAGCACCTGGAACCGCGTCCCCTCGGTCATCTCGAGGATGCGGTCGACGATCTGCTGAGGCGTCTGCTTGGTGATCGGCTCGCCGCAGATCGGGCAGTGCGGGCGGCCGATGCGGGCATACAGCAGGCGCAGATAGTCGTAAACCTCGGTGATCGTCCCGACCGTCGATCGCGGGTTACGGCTGGTCGATTTCTGGTCGATCGAGACGGCCGGCGACAGTCCCTCGATGAAGTCGACGTCGGGCTTGTCCATCTGGCCGAGGAACTGCCGCGCATATGCCGACAGCGATTCGACGTAGCGACGCTGGCCTTCGGCGAAGATCGTGTCGAACGCCAGGCTCGACTTGCCGGACCCGGACAGCCCGGTGAATACGATCAGCGCGTCGCGTGGCAATTCGACGCTGATGTCCTTGAGGTTGTGCTCGCGCGCGCCACGCACGATGAGACTGTCGGCCACGGTGTTCTTTCGGTCGGCGGAGAAGTTACGAGAATGCTGACCTTCCGACAGTAGTGACTGCCACCGACAACGCGCTCGCCGTACGGAGCGGCGCCGGGCCACCCCGCGGCACGCTCAGTCGTGTGGGGCGCTGCCGTACGGAGCGGCGCCAGGCCACCCCGCGGCACGCTCAGTCGTGTGGGGCGCTCGCCGTACGGAGCGGCGCCGGGCCACCGCGCGGCCCGCTCAGTCGCGGGGGCGCCACCGAGCCGCCGCGACACGACCGCGGCGTCCGCCGACGACCAACGCGCTCATCGACTGGCACGGTCGCCGGATCGGCCTGATCGCATCGGCGCGACGATCGCGAGCGCTGCGATTGCGACGCCGTCGACCATCGGGCCGCAACCGACCAGCCGTCGGGCTGGGCCTCGCCCATGTTGACCGCGAAGCCCGCTCGCGCACCCGGTCGAGCTCGGCCCGCAACTCGACGGGCGAGGTGATGGTGCGCTCGGTTCGGCGCGGCAGTTCCCAATCGGTCAAGACCTCGTCCAGCTCACCCGGGGTGAGGTCGGCAAGCAGCACCCGTCCGGTCGACGTGCAGTGGACCCACTCGCGGTGTCGATGGCGGAGATCAGCACACCGGACGCGGTCTCGGCGCGCTCGATGTAGACGACCTCCCGGCCGCGCCGCACGTCGATGTGGATGAGCTGGTCGTACGGATCCGCAGGTTGTCCATCACCGGCCGGGCCGCCGTGTAGATCTCCTCATGGATCGGCACGGAGTCGCCGAGTTCGACCATCGTGACGGCCGAGCCGATATCGGCCGGTGAGTTCGTCGCGTTCGAGCAGATGCTCCCCGACGAGTGTGGTGACGAGGCGATGCGCGGTGCTTTTGGCGACGTTCAGGTGGCGGGCCAACTCCGAGACTCCCAGCTCGGTGCGGCCCTGCCGAAACGCCTTGAGCACCCGGGCGGTCGTTGGCGACCGACGAGACGGCGCGATGGTCGGCCGTCCACACCGGGCTAGTCACCGTGGCCGGCTCCCTCGTTCCCCTGGCGGCCGCCCGCGATCGCGACCGCTACTGGGGGTAACACTACGACCACCAGTCCAATCGAATCGGTCTACGGGAGGGCCCAATCGACCGGTGCGGCGCCCTGCTGCGCCAACAGCGCGTTGGCCCGGCTGAACGGGCGCGAGCCGAAGAATCCGCGGTCGGCCGACATCGGGCTCGGGTGAGCCGACTCGATGCACGCGGTACGCGACCCGAGCAGCGGGCCGCAGCGTCTGCGCGTCGCGTCCCCAGAGGATCGCGACGAGCGGCGTGCCGCGCGCGACGAGCGCCCTGATCGCCTGATCGGTGACCGCCTCCCAGCCCTTTCCGCGATGCGACGCCGGCGCGCCGGGCGCCACCGTCAGCACCCGGTTCAGCAGCAGCACGCCGTGTTCGCGCCCAGGGCGACAGATCGCCGTTGGTCGGCGCCGGCACGCCGAGGTCGGCTCCGAGCTCGCGGTAGATGTTCTGCAGGCTGCGCGGAATCGGCCGCACGTCGGGCGCGACCGAGAACGACAGCCCGACCGGATGCCCAGGCGTCGGATAGGGTCCTGGCCGACGATGAGCACCCGCACGTCCGCGAACGGTTGGCTGAACGCCCGCAGGACGTTCGGCCCGGCCGGCAGGTAGCGACGCCCGGCCGCCACCTCGGCCCGCAGGAAGTCACCCATCGCCGCGATCTGGGCGGCGACGGGCGCGAGCGCCTGCGCCCAACCCGCCTCGACGACCTCGCTCAGCGGGCGCGGCCACGGCTCACGCATCGCGCGACCGCCGCGACGACCGCGTCGACCGCGTCGGCCACCGCGACCTCGACGCGCTCGTCGGTGAGCCGGTCGCGCACCTCGACCACACCGTCGGCCAGGCCCCGGCCGACGATCGACGATCGTCGGCACGCCCAGCAGTTCGGAGTCGGCGAACTTCACGCCCGGCGAGACCCCGCGGCGGTCGTCGTAGAGCACCGCGCACGCCGGCGGCCTCGAGCTCGGTCGGCCAAGTCCTCGGCGGCCGCGAACACGGCGTCGTCCTTGCCGGTGGCGACGACGTGCACGTCGGCCGGCGCGACCGACCGCGGCCAGCACAGGCCCTTCTCGTCGTAGGTCTGCTCGGCCAGCGCCGCGACCGCCCGGGTGACGCCGACGCCGTAGGAGCCCATCGTGATCGTCACCGGCTTGCCGTCGGGACCGAGCGCGGTCAGCCCGAAGGCGTTGGCGTACTTGCGGCCGAGCTGGAAGACGTGGCCGAGCTCGATGCCGCGCGAGATCGTCGAGCGGCGAGCCGCAGCGCGCGCAGCGATCGCCGTCGCGGATCTCGACCGCGCCGATCTCGCCGTCCGGCACGAAGTCGCGGCCGCGCACGACGAAGGCGGCGTGCTTGTCCGGCGTCGTTGGCGCCGGTGACCCAGGCGCTGCCCTCGACGACGAGCGGGTCGACGAGGTAGCGGACCTTCGCCGTCGGCCAGGATCTGCGGGCCGATGTAGCCCTTGACCAGTTCCGGGACGCGCGGCGAGGTCGTCCGGCGTCGGCCTGCGCGACCTCGACCGGCTCGAGCTGGCCGCCGAGCCGCTTGAGGTCGACCTCGCGATCGCCGGGCACGCCGACGACGAGCAGCTCCCAGTCGTCGGCGCCCGGCGCCCGCGTCTTGAGGACGACGTTCTTCAGCGTGTCGGCGCCGGTGAACGTCCGGCCGAGCGTCGAGCTCGTTCAGCCGGGCGACCAGCGTGTCGATCGTCGGCGTGTCGGGGGTGTCGAGCACCTGCGCAGGCGGCTGCGCGGACCGGATCCTGCGCCGGCGGCGCCGCGATCTCGACCGCCTCGGTGTTGGCCGCGTAGTCGCAGTTCGTGCACTGGACGAAGGTGTCCTCGCCGGACGGCGTCGGCGCCAGGAACTCCTCGGACGCCGAGCCGCCCATCGCGCCCGACACCGCGAACACGATCCGGTAGTCGAAGCCGAGCCGGCTGAAGATCCGCTCGTAGGCATCCCGGTGGGCCCGGTAGGAGGCGGCGAGGCCCTCGTCGTCGAGGTCGAAGGAGTACGAGTCCTTCATGACGAACTCGCGGCCGCGCAGGATGCCGGCGCGCGGGCGCGCCTCGTCGCGGTACTTCGTCTGGATCTGGTACAGCGACGAGCGGATAGTCCTTGTAGGAGGAGTACTCGCCCTTCACCAGCAGGGTGAACAGCTCCTCGTGCGTCGGACCGAGCAGGTAGTCGGCGCCCTTGCGGTCCTGCAGCCGGAACAGCGTGTCGCCGTAGTCGGCCCAGCGGCCGCTGCTCTCGAAGATCTCGCGCGGGATCAGCGCCGGGAAATGCACCTCCTGCGCATCCGATCGCGTTCATCTCCTCGCGCACGATCTCGCTCGACGTTGCGCTAGCACGGCCATGCCGAGCGGCAGCCACGAGTAGATGCCCGGCGCGACGCGCCGCACGTAGCCGGCGCGGACGAGCAGCCTGTGGCTCGGCACCTCGGCGTCGGCCGGGTCGTCGCGCAGGGTTCGCAGGAAGAGAGTCGAGAGTCGGAGCACGCGGCAAGGTTACGCAGTGCCGGCCGGGTGCCGCGCGGGTTATCTGGTTGCGTCCCGGTGCCGGACGCGTGACACTTCTTCGCAGAGGGCGCGATCTCGACGAGATGCGATCGGGCGCCGTCGGACGAGAGGAGGCGATTCCCATGGTGGTCACTGCCGCGCGGGTGTGTATCGCCATCATCCGTCCCGCTTCGCGCTGACCGGTCTCCGGCGGCGTGAGCCGTCCGTCGAGGAGCCCTCCAGTGCAACTGGAACCCGATCTATTCGAAGAACCCGGCTATTCCACCTGGGATACCGCCACCCACGGCCCCGAACCGATTCCGGACTGGGTCGTCACCGAGTTGGCCGCGCTCGACACCGAGTGCGGCGTCCTGAAGACCGGCAAGGAAGCCGACGTCCACCTGGTGCGGCGGGCGGTGCCCGGCGGCCCGGAGTGCCTGCTGGCCGCGAAGCGCTATCGAACCAGCGAACACCGCATGTTCCACCGCGATGCCGGCTACGCCGAAGGGCGCCGCGTCCGCCGAAGTCGAGAGACCCGGGCGATGGCGCGTCGCACCGAATTCGGTCGCGAGCTCCTCTCCGGCCAGTGGGCGGCCGCCGAGTTCGGCGCGCTCGGCGCACTGTGGCGGGCCGGGCGCACCGGTCCCGTACCCGGTCCAGCTGTCCGGGACCGAGGTCATGCTCGAGTTCATCGGTGAGCCCGATGGCACCGCCGCGCCCCGCCTGGCCCAGGTCCGCGCGTCCGGCGCCGTGCTCGCCGACCTGTTCGAGCAGTGTCGCGCGGCGATGTTCCAGCTCGCCCGGGCCGGTTACGCGCACGGCGACCTCTCGGCCTACAACCTGCTCGTCCATCGAGGACGGCTGGTGATGATCGACCTGCCGCAGATCGTCGACGTCGTCACCAATCCGCAGGGGCAGGACTTTCTGCATCGCGACTGCGTGAACATCTGCCGATGGTTCACCGCGCGCGGACTGCGGACGGCCGAATACGAGCACCTGTTCGGCGACCTGATGGCGGAGGCGGCCCGGTTGATCTGAGCTGAGGGGGTCGGGGCCGCTAGCGTTCGATGCATGACCCATTTCGATCTCGCGATCATCGGTTCGGGCTCCGGCAACTCGATCATCACGCCCGAGCTGGCCGACTGGGACGTCGCGCTCATCGAGGACGGCACGTTCGGCGGCACCTGCCTCAACGTCGGCTGCATCCCGACCAAGATGTACGTGTACGCGGCCGAGGTCGCCGAAACAACTCGTGAGTCGGCTCGGTACGGGATCGATGCACACATCGACGGGATTCGTTGGACCGATATCCGCGACCGCATCTTCGGTCGGATCGATCCGATCTCGGCCGGCGGCCGCGCCTACCGGGCCGGTGGCGACCGCACGAAGCTGTTCGAAGCGACGGCGCGCTTCGACGGTCCCCGGTCGCTCGCGCTCTCGAACGGCGAGCAGGTCACGGCCGACCACATCGTGATCGCGGCCGGCGCGCGAGCGGAGATCCCCGCAGTGGTGGTCGATTCCGGGGTCCCCTTCCACACCTCGGACACGATCATGCGGATCGATGACCTGCCGCGCCACCTGATCATCCTGGGGGGCGGGTACATCTCCGCCGAGTTCGCGCACGTGTTCGGCGCACTCGGTGTGGAGGTGACGATCGTGTGCCGCGGGTCGCGGCTCCTGCGTCATCTCGACGACGAGATCGCGACCCGGTACACCGAGCTCGCTTCCGCGCGGTGGGATGTGCACGTCGCGGTCGACGTCGTCGCCGCGTCGTCCGTCGACGGTGAGGTCCGGTTGGAACTCAGCGACGGGACGAGCGTCGCGGGCGACCTGTTGCTCGTCGCCACCGGGCGGCTGCCGAACGGCGACCGCCTGGACGCCGCACGCGCCGGGATCGAGCTGCACGACGACGGTCGGGTCGTTGTCGACGAATACCAACGAACGACCGCCGAGGGCGTGTGGGCGCTCGGCGACGTGTCGTCCGACCATCAGCTCAAACACGTCGCCAATCACGAAGCGCGCGTGGTCGCGCACAATCTGGCCCATCCCGACGCCCTGATCGCCGCCGATCACCGGTTCGTGCCGGCCGCTGTGTTCACCGATCCCCAGGTCGCCTCGGTCGGCCGGACCGAGCGAGAACTGCGGGAGGCGGGGACGAAGTACGTCTCGGCGGTGCAGTCATACGGTGACACGGCGTACGGCTGGGCGATGGAGGACACCACCAGCGTCGTCAAGCTGCTGGCCGACCCCGACACCGGCGCCTTGTTGGGCGCGCACATCATGGGAATCATGGCGTCGGTATTGATCCAACCCATCATCCAAGCGATGTCATTCGGCATGGATGCGCGGGAACTGGCCCGCGGTCAGTACTGGATTCATCCCGCACTTTCGGAAGTTATCGAAAATGCCTTGCTCAAGTTGCCGTTCGCGTAACACCGGCCTCGTAGGCTGAGACGCGATGAGCACCTACACGTTGACGACGCTCGGTGCGGTGACCGAGTTGCTCGACCTTCCCTATGACGTGCCGCTCGCCCAATGGGACGACCCGCGGCTGGTGCAAGTCCCCCGCGGCATCTCGCGACATGTCGTGCGGTTCATCCGGGCCCACGGCGAGATCTTCGCGATCAAGGAAGCGACCGAGCGCTACGTCCTTCGCGAGCACACGCTGTTGCGCGAATTGGCCGATCGTTCGGTTCCGGTCGTCGACGCGTTCGGGACCGTCCTCGGCCGTACGCTGGCCGACACCGGCGAGCCACTCGACGGGCTGCTGATCACCAAGCACCTCCCGTTCTCACTCCCCTACCGTTCGCTGTTCACCGGACGCGGGCTGCCGGATCTGCGGACCCGGTTACTCGACTCGTTGGCGGAACTCTTCGTACGCATCCACCTCGCCGGGTTCTATTGGGGCGACTGCTCGCTGTCGAACACGCTGTTCCGGCGCGATGCCGGTTCGCTCGCGGCGTACCTCGTCGACGCCGAGACCGGCGAGATGCACCCGGCCCTGTCCGACGGACAGCGTTCGTACGACCTCACGATCGCCACCGAGAACATCGCGGGCGAGATGTTCGATCTCCAGGCGGCCGGCTACCTCGACGAGACGATCGATCCGATCGAGACGGCGCACGCGCTGGTGCCGGCCTACGAGGGCCTGTGGGCCGAATTGACGAGGGACGAAGTCTTTGCGCGCGACGAGAGTTATCGCATCGACGCCCGGGTTCGCCGGTTGAACAGCCTCGGATTCGATGTCGCCGAGATCGCGATCGCTACCGAGGAAGGTGGGCGGCGGCTGCGTTTCGGCACGCACGTCGTCGAACCCGGACACCATCAACGACGTCTGTTCGCGTTGACGGGCTTGCGGGTCCAGGAGAATCAGGCCCGCCGGCTACTGGCCGACCTCGCCCGGTTCCGCGCCAAATGGTCCGAGGGCACCGGCACCGATATTCCTGAAGACCTGGCCGCCCGCAAATGGCTGGACGAGAAGTTCTACGGAACCCTGCAACTCGTCCCGCCGGCGCTGCGCGCGAAGCTGCCCGATGCCGAGCTCTTCCACGAAATCAGCGAGCACCGCTGGTTCCTGTCCGAGACCCAGGGCCACGACGTCGGGCGGGCCGCCGCGGTCGCATCGTATGTCGACAGCGTGCTGACGTTCCTGCCCGACGCCAAGGTCGAGATATCCGGGCCGCCCACGGAGGAGTTCGCGTTCATCGACGACTAAGTTGACGTGCATGAGCGAATATTCAGGACAGGTATCGGTAGGTGGGCCGATCGATGTACGTCACCTGACCGGCGCGACCATCGCCAAGGTGGCCGTCGGGCCGATGTCGAACAACGCCTATCTGATCCGGTGTACGTCGACCGGTGAAGGACTGTTGATCGACGCCGCCAACGAGCCGCAGCGGCTGCACGACCTCGTCAGGCTGGACGGGCCGACGGTCTCGGCGATCCTTACGACGCACCAGCACGCTGATCACTGGCAGGCGCTGGCCGCGGCGGTCGAGGATTCGCAGGCGGCGGTGTACGCGGGTGCGGCCGACGCCGATGGATTACCGGTGGCTGTCGACGAGCGGCTGGACGATGGCGATTCCATTACCGTCGGCGATCTCAGTTTGGACATCATCGGCCTGCGCGGCCACACGCCCGGCTCGATCGCCGTGCTCTATCGCGACCCGCACGGTTCGCCGCATCTGTTCACGGGTGATTCGCTGTTCCCGGGCGGAGTGGGCAAAACGGTGACGCCCGAGGACTTCACATCACTGCTCGACGATGTTTCCGAGCGAGTATTCGCGGTGCTGCCGGACGACACGTGGTTCTATCCGGGGCACGGAGACGACTCGACATTGGGCGAGCAACGTCCGCACTTGGCCGAGTGGCGCTCGCGCGGTTGGTAGCCGGCCACGCGCGCGGTCGGTAGTCGGCCGCGCGCGCCGTTCGCCTCAGCGAACGAGAGCTCAGTGAGCGGCGCTGTACTGCTCGAGAATGACGCTGCTGATGCGACCGCGATCCGAAACCTGGAAGCCGTTCTCGGCCGCCCACGCGCGCACCGCCGATGTGTCGGCCGTGGCCGTGCGCCGGCTGCGTCCACGACTCGCGCGACCCGGAGTGACAGTCTTCGCCCGCGCCGACCGACCGGAAGTCTGGCGCGCCGCGCCGACGTACGGCTTCAGCACCTTCTCGAGTGCGGCCAGGTTCTTCTTGCCGAGATCGATCTCGTAGGCGGCGCCATTCAACGAGAATGTGACCGTCTGCGCGTCCGAGGTACCGTCGATGTCGTCTGTGGTTACCACTGTCTTAGCCATCTTTGCATGATGCGACATTCACGTCCCAAGGTCAAATTCGACGCGCAATTCATCGCAATAATGTGGCCCGGATTACCGCGTCGGCGGCGAGGTAATTTGTCGGTGCCATCGCGTCCCGGTTGCATGAAAGTCATTGAAGCGCGCCAGGAGTACCGACCGGATCACTTAGCAAACCGATAGTAATCACCCGACGCTCCAGTTAAAACGGTGGTTCACGCGTCATAGCCGCCGGAAATCCGGCGTCACCGTGCCGACGATCGAGGGCGCCATGAGGAACTGGACTTAGACATCGGCCGTACGTTCAGCCAGCCGGCCTCTGGCCGAATCCGGCGTTGCCTACGCTCGCACGGTGACCAATAGCGAGCGCAGCGGAGCGCGGCGTGAGTGAGCTGCGGCCGCCGACCGAGCGGGTCAGCCCGCGGGCTCGATGGTTCTGGGCGGTGCGCGCTCTGATCGGTTGGATTGTCGTGGTCGGCCTCGAACTGGTGATCCTGCTCAATACCGACCGGCCGGGCGTGGTGCAGAAGGTCATCCTCGCGGCAAGCCTGATCGCGGCGATCGGGCACCTGACCGTGATGCCGCGCTGGCGTTATCGCGTCCATCGATGGGAAGTCACCGACTCGGCCGTCTATACGCAAACCGGTTGGTTCACGCAGGAGCGACGGATCGCGCCGACCAGCCGGATCCAGACCGTCGACACTCATCGAGGTCCGATCGAACAACTCTTCCGTCTGTCGAATGTCACCGTGACGACGGCGTCGGCAGCCGGCCCGCTGCGGATCCACGGACTCGATCGAAGCACCGCCGAGCGGCTGGCCGAGCGACTGACGTCGCTCACCCAGGGCGGTGACGGGACGTGAGCGATCCCCTGCTCGACGTACCGCCGATCGTGGTGGACTGGCGTCGACTGAGTCCGCGAATGTTGCTCATCCACCCGATCGTCGAGGCGGGCCGCTCGTCGCCCGCGCTCCTCGGCCTGCTGGTCGCCGGAAGCAGCAACGGTCACGGGTCGCGATGGAGCCTGATCGGTGTGGCGGTCGTCATCGCGTTGGCGACCTCGCGCTGGTTCACGACGCGGTACCGGATCACACCCAGCCAGATCGAGTTGCGGCGCGGGCTCTTCCGGCGGCGCACGATCACGGCGCCGCTCGATCGGGTCCGGACGGTCGACGTCACCGCCCACCCACTCCACCGAGCGCTCGGGTTGGCGAAGGTCGTGATCGGCACCGGGACGTCCGACCGGCGTGGCGCAGGTGGCCTCGAACTCGACGGCCTCGATCGCGGCGCGGCTGATCGGCTGCGCAGCGAACTGCTGCACCAGCGCGTCGCCGAGCCAATGGCCGACCCGAACCCGGCCGAACCGGACGTGGAGTTGACCCACTTCGATCGCCGCTGGGTGCGGTACGCGCCGTTCACGCTCTCGGGTGCCGTCACCGCCGTGGCGGTGGCGGGCTTCGGGTGGCGGATCGACAACGAAACCCGCTACAACGTCGACGATTTCGGGCCCGTGCACACCGCCGCCGAACAGCTGCGACGGACGCCGATCGGGGTGGACATCGTCGAAGTGGCGGCGGGGGCGTTCGTCCTGATCGCGCTCGCCTCGACCGTCGGCTACATCCTGGCGTTCTGGAACTTTCGGCTCGTCCGGCAGGCGCGGCATTCGCTGCACATCACTCGCGGCCTGCTCACGACGCGGGCGACCACGATCGAACGCCGCCGGCTCGTCGGCATCGAGATCTCGGAGCCGCTGTTGCTGCGAGCGGTGCGCGGCGCTCGTTGCCTGGCGATCGCGACCGGTTTGCGGGTCGGCCGCGGCGCAGAACGCGGGGGCACGATTCTGCTCCCCCCGGCGCCGCGGGACGAAGCACGGCGCGTCGCGGCTTTCGTGCTCGAGACGGCTGCGCCGCTTGCCGCGCCGCTCGTCCCGCACGGACCGAGAGCTCGTCGGCGCCGGTACCTGCGGGCCGTCGCCGGTTCGATCGCGATCGTGCTCGCCGTGGCCGGCGTGGCGCTCAGCACCGCAGCGGGCTGGTCGGCCGTGGTGGCGTCATCGCTGGTCATACCGGCCGCGATCCTGCTGGCCGGCGACCGTTACCGCAACCTCGGTCATGCGGTCGTCGGTGAGTTCCTCACCAGCCGGTCGGGATCGCTCGTCCGGCGTCAGGCCGTCCTGGAGTGCGACGACATCATCGGCTGGAACATCCGGCGGACCCTTATGCAGCGCCGGGCCGGCCTGGCGACGCTCGTCGCGACGACTGCGGCCGGGCGCCAGCGGTATCGAGTCATCGATCTGGGCACCGCGACCGCACTCGCGCTGAGCCGGACGGCGACGCCCGGATTGCTGGATGAGTTCGCTACCGCCGATGATCGAGCCGAACCGACCCGGTAGGAATGCTGCCGTGGCCTCGATTCCGGCTCTCGAAGTGGGCGGCACGCACGTCACCGCGGCGCTCGTCGATCCCACGACGTGGGCGCTCGTCGGCCCGCGGCACCGCCAGTCGGTCGACGCGGCCGGGCCGGCCGCCGAGATCATCGCGGCCTGGGTCGCCGCGGCCGGCGCGAGTGCGGCACCGTCCGGCGCCCGGTGGGGCGTTGCCATGCCGGATCCGTTCGACTATCCGCGGGGAATCGCCCGGTTCGAGGGCGTCGGCAAGTTCGAGGCCTTGTTCGGGCTCGACGTCGGCGCGGCGCTGCGCGGGTCCATCGCCCCGCCTCCGGAGTCGGTCGCGTTCGTCAACGACGCGGACGCGTTCATCCTGGGCGAATGGCTCGTCGGAGCCGCACGCGGAACGCGGCGGTGCGTCGGGTTGACGCTGGGCACCGGCGTCGGCAGCGGGTGGATCGCCGACGGCTCGATCGTGTCGGCCGGTCCCGCGGTTCCGCCCGGCGGCCGCGCGCACCGGATCACGCTGGACGGTCGGCCGCTCGAGGACGTGATGTCGCGACGGGCGATCCGCGCGGCGTATGCGGCGGCTACCGACGACGCCCAGGCGGACGTGCGCGAGATCGCCGGGCGGGCGCGCGCCGGCGACGCGGTGGCGATCGAGGTGCTGCGGGTGGCGACGAGCGGGCTCGGTCGCGCGCTCGGCCCCTACTTGGCTCGGTTCGACCCGGACGTCATCGTCGTCGGCGGATCGATGGCCGCGTCGTGGGACGTCCTCTCCCCCGGATTTCTCGCCGCGGTGACGACCGCGCCGACGGTCCGGCGCTCGATCGACGCGGAGGCCGCGGGGCTCGCCGGGGCGGCCTGGTTCAGCTCACGCCGATGAGGATGCGGGGGTGGGCGGTGGGGGTGAGCCAGCGCATGATCGTGGTGAGGTTGGTTTGGGGGATGGCGACGCAGCCGGCGGTGGGTTTGCCGTCGGTGACGTGGAGGAAGAAGGCGCTGCCGGCGCCTTGGACTACGGGTGCGGTGTTGTAGTCGATGACGACGGCGTAGTTGTAGTACGGGGTTTCGTAGTAGAGGTGTTCGTTGGGGTTGCCTTGGGTGAAGGCGCAGTTGGCTGAGCAGTGTTGGTGGGTGTTGTAGAGGGTTCCGGGTTGGGAGATCCACCAGTCGGCGGGGGTGGTTTGGAGGTAGGGCAGGCCGGTGCCGGGGTTGGTGAGGTGGCCGAAGGCTTGGGTGAGGGTGAAGGAGCCGGCGGGGGTTCGGGAGGTGGTTTCGCTGGCTCGGCCGATGCCGTCGGCGCCGAGGTGGGCGGTGATGGCGGGTCCGTAGGGTAGCCAGCCGCCGCCGGGTGCGGCGGTCCAGGCTTGCAGGGTGGCGGTGGTGGCGGTGCTGGCGGTGGCGACGACGGTGATGACTTCGGTCGCCGATCCGGTCGCCAGCGTCAACGGCAACGCGTGAGCGGCGGCCGGCGCGGCGGGGGCCTTCGTCGACGGGGCGACGACCGTCTTCGACGGGGCTGTCACGGTTGGGCCCGGTGCGGTACTCGTCGCGGCCGTGGTCGCAGTCGGAGTGGGACTCGGCGAGTCGGTAACGAGGGCGGGATCACTCGACACCCCGGTGTCGGACGGCGTCGACGATGATCTCGTCGCCGCGGCCGATCCGGAGGTGTGAGTGGCTCCGCAGGCGGTCAACGCGGCCACCGCGACCAGTGCCGCGGCCACCGCGATCACGCGTCGAGGGGCCAACCACATCCACCCAGGGTCTCACGTGCGCAGCACCGCGCGGCCCCGTCGGTCCGGTCAGCTCACGCCGATGAGGATGCGGGGGTGGGCGGTGGGGGTGAGCCAGCGCATGATCGTGGTGAGGTTGGTTTGGGGGATGGCGACGCAGCCGGCGGTGGGTTTGCCGTCGGTGACGTGGAGGAAGAAGGCGCTGCCGGCGCCTTGGACTACGGGTGCGGTGTTGTAGTCGATGACGACGGCGTAGTTGTAGTACGGGGTTTCGTAGTAGAGGTGTTCGTTGGGGTTGCCTTGGGTGAAGGCGCAGTTGGCTGAGCAGTGTTGGTGGGTGTTGTAGAGGGTTCCGGGTTGGGAGATCCACCAGTCGGCGGGGGTGGTTTGGAGGTAGGGCAGGCCGGTGCCGGGGTTGGTGAGGTGGCCGAAGGCTTGGGTGAGGGTGAAGGAGCCGGCGGGGGTTCGGGAGGTGGTTTCGCTGGCTCGGCCGATGCCGTCGGCGCCGAGGTGGGCGGTGATGGCGGGTCCGTAGGGTAGCCAGCCGCCGCCGGGTGCGGCGGTCCAGGCTTGCAGGGTGGCGGTGGTGGCGGTGCTGGCGGTGGCGACGACGGTGATGACTTCGGTCGCCGATCCGGTCGCCAGCGTCAACGGCAACCCCCGACCGGTGGCCACCGGCGGCGGGGCTGCCTTGGTCGTGGGCGCGGCGCTGGCCCGGGGCGCCGCATGCGTGGTGCTCGCGACAACCGCCGGCGGCGCGGTGGTTGCGACTACGGTCGGCGCGACCGCGGTGGACGCCGGCGTGCTGGGGGTGAACGACGGGGATTCCGGCGTCGAGCTCGATTCGTCGACCGACTGTGTCGCGGGGTCGTGATAGCTCGGGGTCGTCGCGGCGGCGAGCGGGCGGATCGCCGCGTCGGGGTGTGCCGACGGCGCGGCCGACACCATGCCGATAACCACGACCGCGCAGATTCCCACCCCGGCGATCGAGCCACCGGTCGCGACGAGTCGTCCGAAACGCATGTGGCCAGTGTGACAGATGAGGTTGTCGACAGCCGCTTGCCGACCGCATCCCCGCGTCTGGCAGGCTGCCGGGCATGGTGCTCGAAGTCGGCGAGATCGAGGTGGCCCCGGGGGCCGAAGACGCGTTCATCGATGCCTACCGGCAGGTGCGCGAGGTGCTGGCCGGCACGCCGGGCTGCCGGTCGGTGCGAATGACGCACGGCATCGAGTCGCCGACGCGGTTCGTGCTGCTCGTCGAGTGGGACTCGGTGGCCGCCCACGAGGACAACTTCCGAGGGACGGAGCGCTTCACCGCGTGGCGCGCCGCGATCGGTCCGCACTTCGCCCACCCACCGCGCGTCGAGCACTTCGCCGACGTCTGACGAGTTCAGCCCGCGTCGAAGACCGCTTCGACCAGGTTGCCGTCCGGGTCGGCCACGATCGCGCCGTAGTAGCCGGGTCGGTAGATCTCCCAGGCCCGCGGCGCCTGGCGTCCGGTCCCACCGTTGGCCAGGGCGGCCGTCCAGAACCGATCGACCTGCTCCGCCGACGTCGCGGCGAACGCGACGTGGACGCCGCAGGTCGCAGCCGTCCCACTCACGAGCCAGATCGAGATGACTGCGTCGCGTCCGAACCCCACCGCGTCGGCCGCACCGTCGGCCCCTTCCTCTTCGTCGGGGTATTCGACCGTCCGCTCGATTCCGAGCTCACCCAGTGTCGCGTCGTAGAAGTCCAGACTCTCGTCCAGCCGTCGCGCGACGACTGTCACGTGCAGGAGTCGGCCGCCGCCGGGCGCAGAAGTCATCCCGGGCAGAATAGCCAGCCGTGCTGGTCCATCCCGAAGTTGCCGATGCTCTGGCCGACGGCCGACCGGTCGTCGCGCTCGAGAGCACGATCATCAGTCACGGTCTCCCCCGACCGCAGAACCTGCTCGTCGCGCGCGAGATCGAGCAGGCCGTCCGCGGGGCGGGCGCGGTGCCCGCGACCATCGCGATCGTCGACGGCGTCGCGCGGATCGGGCTCGACGACGTCGCGCTGGAGCGCATCGCGGCGTCCGAGGATGTCGTGAAGGCGAGCGTGCGCGAGATCGCGATCGTCGCGGCGCGGGGTGGGTGCGGCGCGACGACGGTCGCCTCGACGGCTCACCTGGCGGCGCGGGCGGGTATCGCGGTGTTCGCGACCGGCGGCCTCGGCGGCGTCCACCGCGAGGCCCGCGACAGCTGGGACGAGTCGGCCGACCTGACGACGTTGTCGCGCACTCCGATCCTCGTCGTGTGCGCCGGCGTGAAATCGATCCTGGACGTCCCGGCAACGCTCGAACGGCTCGAGACCCTGAACGTCGGCGTCCTGGGGTACCGGACGAACGCATTTCCGGGCTTCTACCGAGCGGATTCCGGCTTCCGGCTCGACTGGCGGGTCGACTCGCCGGCCGAGGTCGCGGCGGTCCTGCGCGAACGGGCCCGGCTGGGTACCGATGTCTTCGGTCTCGTCCTCGCCAACCCGGTTCCGGTCGCGGCCCAGCTTGATCGCGAGCTGCACGACCGGACGTTGGCCGCCGGCCTGGCCGCGGCCGAGGAAGCCGGTGTGCGGGGCAAGGACGTCACGCCGTTCCTGCTCGGCTACTTCAACAGCCACACCGAAGGGGCGTCGCTGGCGACGAACGTCGCGTTGGTGCTCAACAACGCGCAACTCGCGGGCGTCGTCGCGGTGGAGCACGCGTCGACGTGACCGTCGTCTGCCTCGGCGATGTCATGGTCGACGTGGTGGCGCGCGTCGGCACGCCGCTGGCCATCGGCTCGGACGCGGCCGGTGAGATCCGGCTCGTCGGCGGCGGTTCGGCCGCGAATACCGCCTGCTGGCTGGCGGCGTCCGGGGCGTCCGCTGCCCTGATCGGCTGCATCGGCACCGATCACCTGGGCGACTGGACGATCTCCGAACTCGGCGGACTGGGCGTGGAGTTGCACCTGGCCCGTACGGCGGCGCACCCGACCGGCACCTGCCTCGTGCTGGTGGGACCGGATGGCGAACGGACGATGGTTCCCGACACCGGGGCCAACGCGGAACTGGCGGTGGCGGACCTGCCCGACTCGCTGTTCACCGCGGCCGCTCGCCTGCACGTGTCCGGCTACGCGCTGATGGGCGCGGGCCGCGCCGCGGCGACCGATGCACTGGAGCGCGCCCGCTCGATCGGCCTGTCGATCTCCGTTGATGCCGGTTCGTCGGCACCGTTGCGTGCGGTCGGGCCGCAGCTGTTCATCGACCTGGTCGGCGCCGGTGCCCTCGTATTCGCCAACCTGGACGAGGCGCAGGTGCTGACCGGCCGGACGGAAGCGCCGCAGTGCGCTCGAGCGCTCGCCGACCAGGTCGGCGCGGCGGTCGTGAAGTGCGGAGCGGACGGCGCGTACTGGTCGGACGGATCGACGCTCGAGTTCGTGCCGGCTGAACGGATCACGCCGATCGACACGACCGGTGCGGGCGATGCCTTCGCGGCCGGGATGCTCGCCGCGCTTGTCGACGACGGGTCCGTCGTCGACGCGTTGACCGCTGGGCACCGGCTGGCGGCGCAGGCGTGTCAGCGGTTCGGCGGGCGACCAGCGGCGCGCGCCGGCCGCAGCTGAACGACGTTCGAGGGGGCGCCGCCGACACCGGCCGCGTCCATGCCGCGCAGTTCCTTCTTCAATTCGTTGATCTCGTCGCGCAGGCGGGCGGCCACCTCGAACTGCAGCTCGCGAGCTGCGCCCAGCATCTGGTCGTTGAGCTGCTGGATCAGGTCCGCGAGCGCGGCGCGCGGCATCTCGGTGACGTCCAGGTGCCCGTCGGCATGCGTGCCGACGCCGACGACTCCTGGCGACCGCCCGTTGGGATCGGTGCCCCGTCCGGACTTGAGCTGACCCTTGGTCCCGCGGCCGCCGCGTCCCGGCACCGCCGACTTGCCGCGCGACTGTGACCGGCCGGACCCGCCGACCGGGAGGTCGCCGTTGAGCAGCTGTTCGGTGTCGGCGGCCTCGCGGACGAGCTGGTCGGTGATGTCGGCGATCCGCTTGCGCAACGGGGTCGGGTCGATGCCGTTCTCGAGGTTGTAGGCGACCTGCTTCTCGCGCCGCCGGTTGGTCTCGTCGATCGCACGCTGCATGGACGGGGTGATCTTGTCGGCGTACATGTGGACCTCACCCGACACGTTGCGGGCCGCGCGCCCGATCGTCTGGATCAAGGCCGTGCCGCTACGCAGGAAGCCCTCCTTGTCGGCGTCGAGGATCGACACCAGCGACACCTCGGGCAGGTCGAGACCCTCGCGCAGCAGGTTGATACCGACCAGGACGTCGTATTCACCCATGCGCAGCTCGCGCAACAACTCGATCCGGCGCAGGGTGTCGACCTCGGAGTGCAGGTAACGGACGCGCACCCCGAGTTCGAGGAGATAGTCGGTGAGGTCCTCGGACATCTTCTTCGTGAGCGTCGTGACGAGCACGCGCTCGTTGCGATCGGCCCGCTGCCGGATCTCGTGGACGAGGTCGTCGATCTGGCCCTTGGTCGGTTTCACCACGACCTCGGGGTCGATGAGGCCGGTCGGGCGGATCACCTGTTCGACGAACTCCCCGTTCGTCCGGCCGAGTTCGTACGAACCCGGCGTCGCGGAGAGGTAGACGGTTTGACCGATGCGCTCGACGAACTCTTCGAACTTCAACGGGCGATTGTCCATGGCGGACGGCAGCCGGAACCCGTGCTCGACCAGCATGCGCTTACGCGACATGTCGCCCTCGTACATGCCGCCGGTCTGCGGCACGGTGTTGTGGGACTCGTCGATAACGAGCAGGAAGTCTTCAGGGAAGTAGTCGAGCAGGCAGTTCGGCGCGCTGCCGGGTTCGCCGCCCGTCGATGTGCAGCGAGTAGTTCTCGATGCCCGAGCAGAAGCCGACCTGGCGCATCATCTCGATGTCGTAGGCTCGTGCGCATCCGCAGCCGCTGGGCCTCGAGCAGCTTGTTCTGTCGTTCGAGCTCGGCGAGCCGCTCGGCCAGCTCGGCCTCGATGCCGCGGATCGCGCGTTCCATCCGCTCCGGACCGGCGGCGTAGTGGGTCGCCGGGAAGACGAAGACCTCGTCGACCTCGCGGATCACCTCGCCGGTCAGCGGGTGCAGGTAGTAGAGCCGTTCGACCTCGTCACCGAACATCTCGACCCGGACCGCGAGCTCCTCGTACACCGGGAAGATCTCGATGGTGTCGCCGCGGACGCGGAACGTGCCGCGGGTGAAGGACAGATCGTTGCGGCGTGTACTGCACGTCGACGAGGCGGCGCAGGATCCAGTCGCGCTCGATCGTCTGCCCGACCCGCAGTCGTAGCGAGCGGTCGACGTACTCCTGCGGGGTGCCGAGGCCGTAGATGCACGACACCGTCGCGACTACGACGACATCGCGCCGGGTCAGCAGCGACATCGTCGCCGAGTGACGCAGCCGCTCGACCTCGTCGTTGATCGAGGAGTCCTTCTCGATGTAGGTATCGGTCTGCGGGACGTAGGCCTCGGGCTGGTAGTAGTCGTAGTAGCTGACGAAGTACTCGACGGCGTTGTTCGGCAGCATCTCGCGCAGCTCGTTGGCCAGCTGGGCGGCGAGCGTCTTGTTCGGCGCCATGACCAGCGTCGGCCGCTGGAGCCGCTCGATCAGCCAGGCGGTCGTCGCCGACTTGCCGGTGCCGGTGGCGCCGAGCAGCACGACGTCGCTGCTCGCCGCCGCGCAGCCGGCGCTCGAGCTCGGCGATGGCCGTCGGCTGGTCGCCGCTCGGCTCGAAGTCCGAGATCACCTCGAACTTGCCGCCGCTCGGCGTGATGTCGCTGTGGACCCGCATGGACACCACGGTACGAGGCGGGTCTGACATACAAGTTCCGCGCGGTGAGTGCGCGGCGCCGGAGTATGTGGAACGGGTAGGAATGCGACAGTTTCCCGCGACATGTTTAACGGCGGTCTTACACTCGAAGGTGAAAGAGGTGGCGACATGACCGGCCCAGACAACGAACCGACCGAGCACATCGCGGACGGCGCCGGATGCATCCGCGTCCGAGGCGCTCGACAGCACCGCGGAAGTTCCGTCCGTCGCGGCGCCCAGCACGCCGCGTTCACGCATCCGGCGGCCTCGGCGGCGTGGGCCCGGCGATCGCCTCCGGCCCGACGATCCCGCCCGGATACGTACCGGACCCGTTCCTCGCGCCGCCCCGGCCGCCCCGGGTGCGGTGGATCAACCCGGCCCGGCGTGGACGGGCGATCGTCACCGCGGTCGTGGCCGCGCTCGTCCTGCTCGGCCTCGGTGTCGGCATCGGGCGGCACGTCGACGACCGCCACTCGATGAACCGCGGCCCGGCTCGGTTCGTCCAGGGCGACCAAAATCACCCCGGCTACCCGGGTCAGTTCGGCAACGGTGGTGCCCGGTATCCAACGGACGGCCCCGAACGGAGTGGGCCAGTTCCCCATCCGCCCCAGCGGCACCCGGCCCCCGGGGCGCCAGGCGCGCCTCGAGCCGTCCGCCGCGGCGACCTCGTCGAGCGTCGGCGACACAGTAAACGGCGTTCGCTTTCGGATCCTCACATGCCGCTAAACGGTACGAAGCGCCAGTCAGTTTCGCCGTCGAGGCGTCGTGGGTAACGCGCGTCTGGCAGGGTGGATGAGCCCATCCGTCCCGACGAAGGAGCCGCATGCAGGTCTGGCCCGGAACCGCGTACCCGCTCGGTGCGACGTACGACGGATCGGGGACGAACTTCGCGCTGTTCAGCGAGGTCGCCGAGCGGGTCGAGCTGTGCCTGTTCGACGCGAAGGGCAGCGAGACCCGCGTGACGCTGCCGGAGCAGGACGGCCTCGTCTGGCACGCGTTCCTGCCCGGTATCGAGCCCGGCCAGCGCTACGGCTATCGGGTGCACGGCCCGTACGACCCGGCCAACGGGCCAGCGCTGCAACCCGAACAAGCTGCTGCTGGACCCCTACGCCAAGGCGATCGACGGCAAGTTCGACTGGGACCAGTCGCTGTTCGGCTACAACTTCGGCGACCCCGACTCGCGCAACGACGACGACTCCGCCGCGCCACATGCCGAAGTCGGTCGTCATCAACCCGTTCTTCGACTGGGGCGTCGACCGCCCGCCGAAGCACCCGTACGCGGAATCGGTGATCTACGAGGCGCACGTCAAGGGCCTGACCGTACCTGCATCCCGAGATCCCGAAGGACATCCGCGGCACGTACGGCGCGATCGCGCACCCGGTGATCGTCGATCACCTGCAGGCGCTCGGCGTCACCGCGATCGAGCTGATGCCGGTGCACCACTTCGCCAACGACTCGACCCTGATCGAGAAGGGCCTCGCCAACTACTGGGGCTACAACACGATCGGCTTCTTCGCACCCGATACGAAGTACGCGCGTCCAGCGAGCCCCGGCGGCCAGGTGCAGGAGTTCAAGGCGATGGTGCGCGACGCTGCACGACGCCGGACATCGAAGTGATCCTCGACGTCGTCTACAACCACACCGGCCGAGGGCAACCACCTCGGCCCGACGCTGTCGCTTCCGCGGCATCGACAACGCGGCGTACTACCGCCTCGTCGACGACGACAAGCGCTACTACATGGACTACACCGGCACCGGGCAACACCCTCAACGTCCGGCATCCGCATTCGCTGCAGTTGATCATGGATTCGCTGCGCTACTGGGTCGACCGAGATGCACGTCGACGGCTTCCGCTTCGATCTCGCCGCGACGCTGGCCCGTGAGTTCTACGACGTCGACCGGCTGTCGAGCTTCTTCGAACTCGTTCAGCAGGACCCGATCGTCAGCCAGGTGAAGCTGATCGCCGAGCCCTGGGACGTCGGCCCGGGCGGCTACCAGGTCGGCAACTTCCCGCCCCAGTGGACCGAGTGGAACGGCAAGTACCGCGACACCGTAAGGGATTTCTGGCGCGGCGAGCCGGCGACACTCGGCGAGTTCGCGGCCCGCATCACCGGCTCGGCCGACCTCTACGAGCACACCGCCCGCCGCCCGGTCGCGTCGATCAACTTCGTCACCGCGCACGACGGATTCACGCTGCGCGACCTGGTCTCGTACAACGAGAAGCACAACGACGCGAACGGCGAGAACAACAACGACGGCGAGAGCCACAACCGTTCGTGGAACTGCGGGGCTGAGGGCGACACCGACGACGCGGCGGTCCTCGCCCTGCGGGCCCAGCAGAGCCGTAACTTCCTCGCCACTCTGCTGCTGTCGCAGGGCGTTCCGATGATCTGTCACGGCGACGAGCTCGGGCGGACGCAGCGCGGCAACAACAACGGGTTCTGCCAGGACAACGAGCTGACCTGGATCGACTGGTCGAAGATCGACGTCGACCTGCTCGCGTTCACGCGCCGGGTCGTCGAGCTGCGGCAGCAACACCGGATCTTCCGGCGCCGCCGATTCTTCGACGGTCGCCCGGTGCGTCGCCGCGGCACCAAGTCATTGCCCGACATCGCGTGGTTCACGCCGGACGGCAGCCAGATGACCGAGAAGGACTGGGCATCGGGCTTCGGCCGCTCGGTCGGGGTGTTCCTCAACGGCAACGGCATTCCGGGGACGCGACACCCGCGGCCAGCGGGTCACCGACGAGTCCTTCCTGCTGTACTTCAGCGCGCACGACGACGCGATCGGCTTCACGCTGCCGCCGGCCGAATTCGGGGCGGGGTGGCAGATCGTGCTCGACACCGCGCGTCCCGACCTCGACGGCGAAGAGGTCCTGGACGCCGCGGGAATCGTCGACGTCGGACCGCGGGCCCTCGTCGTGCTGCGGCGGGCCGTGTAGTCCCATGCGCGTACCCAGTTCCACGTACCGTCTGCAGATCAGTCCCGAGTTCGAGCTGTCCGCCGCGGCCGAGATCTGCGACTACCTGGCGGCCCTCGGCGTAGGCGCGGTCTACTGCTCGCCGCTGCTGACCGCGGCGAGCGGCTCAGAACACGGCTACGACGTGGTCGACCACGACGAGGTCGATCCGGCGCGGGGCGGGGCGGCCGGGTGGCAGGCCCTGCTCACCGCCGCGCGCGCCAATGGCTTGGACGTCATCGTCGACATCGTCCCCAACCACATGGGTGTCGACGACGCGAGCGAAAACCGGGCCTGGTGGGACGTGCTGCGGTTGGGTCGAGAATCCCCTTACGCGCGCTGGTTCGACATCGACTGGTCGCGGGGTCGGATCCTTGTCCCGGTCCTTGGCGACGGCGAGCCCGTGCTCGAAGTCGTCGATGACGAGTTGCGCTATTTCGAGCACCGTTTCCCGATCGCGCCGGGCACCGGCGAAGGCTCGCCCGACGAGGTCCACGCCCGTCAGCACTACGAGCTGGCCAACTTCCGGCGCGCCGACGACGAGCTCAACTACCGCCGGTTCTTCGCCGTGAGTTCGCTGGCCGCGCTGCGGGTCGAGGACGCGGATGTATTCGCCGCCACGCATCGCGAGATCGTGCGCTGGGTACGCGAGGACGGCATCGCGGGACTGCGGATCGATCATCCCGACGGTCTCGCCGACCCGCTGCAGTACCTCGAACGGCTGCAGGACGCGACCGGGGGCTGTTGGATCACCGTCGAGAAGATCCTCGAACCCGGCGAGACACTGCCCGACTGGCCGGTCGCCGGGACGACCGGCTACGACGCGCTGACCGAGGTCACGAACGTCATCGTCGATTCCGACGGCGCCGAACCGCTCGACGACCTGTACCGCGAAATGACGTCCGATCAGCTCACGTTCGCCGATCACGTGCAGGGCGGAAAGCGGCAGGTCGTCGAGTCGATCCTGCGGGCCGAGGTGCTGCGGCTGGCCCGGCTCGGCGGGTTCGACCCCGAGGCCGCCATCGCCGAGCTGCTCGTCGCCTTCCCGGTGTATCGCTCCTACCTGCCGATCGGTCTCGGCCAGCTCGCGGTCGCCGCCCGGGTGGCTACTGAACGGCGGCCTGACCTGACCGCATCGATCGACCGCCTGCTCCCCCGGCTCTCCGACCCGGCCGACGAGATCGCCATCCGCTTCCAGCAGACGTCCGGCGCGGTCATGGCCAAGGGCGTCGAGGACACCGCGTACTACCGGTATTCGCGGATGGTCAGCCTCAACGAGGTCGGCGGCGACCCCGCCCGGATCGGCGCTCCGCTGGCCACGTTCCACGTCGCGCAGCGCCATCGGCAGGACGCGCACCCGGACGGGATGACGACGCTCACCACGCACGACACCAAGCGCAGCGAGGACGTGCGGGCCCGCCTTGCCGTGCTGGCCGAGATCCCCGCCGAGTGGGAGGCGCTGGTTCGCGAGCTGATGACGCGCGTGCCGATGCCCAATCGAGGGCTGGCCTATCTGCTCTGGCAGACGTTCGTCGGGGCCGGTCTGATCGAACGCGATCGCATGCACGAGTACGCCGAGAAGGCGATGCGAGAAGGCGCCGATGAGACGCACTGGATCGATCCGTCCGTCCGCTTCGAACGGCTGGTGCAGGCGTCGATCGACCGGGCCTACGACTACCGCATCAACCGCGAGGCGATCGAGGCGTTCTGCACCCGGGCCGAGTCCTATGGTTGGACGAATTCCCTGTCGCAGAAGCTGATTCAGCTGACGATGCCAGGTGTTCCCGACGTGTACGAGGGCACCGAGCTCTGGGATGACTCACTGGTCGACCCCGACAATCGGCGCGCCGTCGACTTCCCGGCGCGGGCGCGCCGGCTCGCCGAGCTCGACGCGGCCGCGACGCCGCCACCCATCGACGCGAGCGGTGCGGCCAAGCTCTGGCTGGTGTCGCGCGTGCTGCGCCTGCGCCGCGATCGCCCCGAACTGTTCGCCGGCTACAGCGAGGTCGATGCGATCGGCTCGGCGGCCCGGCATCTGGTCGCATTCGACCGCGGCGGCGCCATCACGCTGGCAACGCGGCTGCCGGCCCGGCTCGAACGGCGCGGTGGCTGGGCCGAGACGGCGCTGGAGCTGTCGGGTCGCGTACCGCAACATCCTCGACGATCGTGAGCACGAGGGGACGGTGCCGGTGGCCGACGTCCTCGCAACGTATCCGGTCGCGTTGCTCGTCCGGTCGGCCTGACGATCAGTACGGCGGCTGCAGCCGGGCCTTGAGTCGGGGGATGTCGAGGGCCGGCTCCGGGTACTGCGGATCGAGTTCGGTCAGGGTCTCGTCCAGGATCTGCCCGACCGCCCAGTTGCGATACCACTTGTGATCGCTGGGGATCACGTACCACGGGGCGGCGTCGGTCGAGCAGTTCTGCAGCATGCCGGTGTACGCCGCCTGGTAATCCGACCAGTACGCCCGCTCGTCGATGTCGCTCTCGTGGAACTTCCACAACTTGGTCGGGTCGTCGAGGCGGGCGAGCAGCCGCTCGCGCTGTGTCGAGTACGAGATGTGCAGGAAGCACTTGATCACCGTCGTGCCGCGCGCGGTCAGGTCGGCTTCGAAGTCGTTGATCTCGGTGTAGCGCCGGCGCCATTCGGCCTCCGGCACGGTTTCGTGCACCCGGGGCACGAGCACGTCCTCGTAGTGCGACCGGTCGAACACGCCGATGATGCCCGGTTGGGGCAATCGCTTCCGGATCCGCCACAGGAAGTGATGGGCGAGTTCCTCCGGGGTGGGCCGTTTGAAGGCCGTGCAGACGACACCCTCCGGACCGAGTAGACCGACCACGTGGCTCACGACACCGCCCTTGCCGGCCGTGTCGATGCCCTGGAGCACCAACAGCACGCTGCGGCTGCCCTCGGCCCACAGCCGTTCCTGGAGCCCGGCCAGGCCCGCGGCAACCGCAGCGCCGGCCTTCTCGGTCTTGTCCTTCTTGCCGGGGGCGGCGGGCGTCGCCGCGGAGTCGTAGCCGGCCAGATTCACCGTCCCCGGACGGACGCGCAGGGCTTCGCGAACGGCGGCGGGGTTACGAGACATGGGTGTGAGGGTATTCGCTGCGCATGACAGGGTGGCAACTCGTGAGCCGCCTCCCGGTCTGGGCACCCGACGCACTGCGCGTGCGGGCGGTCGTCGACGGTCGCGAACAGGCGCTCGTGCGCACGACCGATGGTTGGTGGCGCCTCGACGACGCGGTGCCGGCCGGAACGGCCTACGCCTACCGCATCGACGACGACGACAGCGAGCTGCCCGACCCCGCGTCGCGTCAGCAGCCGGACGGCGTTCACGGTCCGAGCCGCGTGTACGACCAATCGACGTTCGCGTGGACGGACTCGCAGTGGACGGGTCGGCCGCTCGCCGGGGCGGTGATCTACGAGCTGCACGTGGGCACGTTCACGCCGGGGGCGACGCTGCTCACCGCGATCGAGAAGCTGCCTCATCTCGTCGAGCTCGGTATCACGCACGTCGAGCTGATGCCGGTGAACGCATTCAACGGCATCTGGGGCTGGGGCTACGACGGCGTCGACTGGTACGCGGTGCACGAACCGTACGGCGGACCCGACGCGCTGAAGCAGTTCGTCGACGCCGCACACGCCGCCGGCCTCGCGGTGCTGCTCGACGTCGTCTACAACCACCTCGGCCCGAGCGGGAACTACCTGCCGCGGTTCGGGCCGTACGTGACGGCCGACCGTGGCGCCTGGGGTGAAGTGATCAACCTCGACGGGGCCGACTCCGCGGGCGTTCGGCGCTTCATCATCGAGAACGCCCTTATGTGGTTGGACGATTTTCACGTGGACGGACTGCGCCTCGACGCCGTGCATGCCCTGGTCGACGGCTCGACTCCGCATCTTCTCGCCGCCCTCAGCCGTGCGGTGGACGCTCGGTCGGCGCACCTCGGACGGTCGCTGGTTCTCATCGCCGAGTCGGATCTCAACGACCCGGTGATGATCACGCCGCGGGAGGCGCACGGCTACGGCCTCGACGGGCAGTGGGACGACGACGTCCATCACGCGTTGCACGCTCTGGTCACCGGTGAACGCGACGGCTACTACTGCGACTTCGGGTCGTTGGCCGTTCTGGCGAAGGTGTTCACTCGCGCGTTCGAACACGACGGGACGTTCTCGACGTTTCGCGGACACATGCACGGTCGTCCGGTCGACCGGTCGACGACGGCCGGCCACCGGTTCGTGGTTGCCCTGCAGAACCACGATCAGGTCGGCAATCGCGCGGTCGGTGACCGCATCACCGAACTGGCGCCGCGCGACCGCCGGCTGCTGGCGACGATGTTGATCTTCTGTTCGCCGTACACGCCGATGCTCTGGATGGGCGAGGAGTGGGGCGCGACGACCCGCTGGCCGTACTTCACGTCGCACCCCGAACCGGAGCTCGCCCGCGCGATCGCCGCAGGTCGCGCCGAGGAGTTCGCCGATCACGGCTGGGACGGTGCGGATATCCCCGATCCCCAGGATCCGCATTCCTACCGGACGGCGTTGCTCGACTGGGACGAGGTCGCCGATCCCGAGCACGCCCACGTGCTCGACGTGTACCGGCGCCTCATCGCGTTGCGGCGGCGGGAGTCTGCGCTCAGCGACCCACGCCTGGACCTCGTCGACGTGGCGTTCGACGACGACCTCGGCTGGTTCCGGGTGACTCGCGCGGACATCGTGGTGGTGGCGAACTTCGGCGCGGCCGCCGTCGTGCTGCCGCTCGGTCCGGGAGACCTGCTGTTCGAGATCGGCACCGTCGAACCGGGCCCGGACGGCCTGCGGCTCGGCCCCGACAGCGGCGCGGTCGTGCGCGTTCAGTCCGGCGGCTGGACGAGCTGACCGTCGATCACCCGGCCGTCGATCACCGGCGGCGGCCAGAGCTGCGGCGGCGGTCCGAACGCGCGGCGAGCCGAGCGGATCGCGGCCCGTCCGAAGGCCGCGTTGCCGAGTCGCGCCGATTCCGGCGCCGACTCCGAACGGCAGGGCCCGACCGATGAGCAGGGCGCCCTGTCTCGTGCCGAACCGCCGGACGAACTGACCGAGCAGCAGCTTGTTCACCCGACCGATCGACTCACGGCCCACCACTCCCCGCGCGATCACCTGCGCCCAGCGGGTTTCGGCCGCGCCGGCCGCCTCGATCGCGACGGCACCCGCGTCGCCGAGCACGATTCCGAGCACGAGCGTGCGCCGGACCTCCGGATCGTCGACGCCGAGGCCGTAGATCTCGGCCAGACCCGTCACGTAGACCGCGGTCGCTTCGACGAAAGCGGCGACTTCGGCGACACCGGACGCCAGCGCGGCGGCCGTACCGACGCCGGGAAGCGCCGCCACCCCTCCGGACGCCGCGCCGATGCCGGCGACTCCGGCGAGGTACCGACGATCGAGGCGGGCCACGGCCTGTTCGGGACTGAGGCGGCGCCGGAGCCGCCGGACGTAGGCGATGACCGGACGCCGCTGGGTGGTGAGCGCCCGTTCGAGCGCGACGTCCAGCGCGCGCTCGAGCTGCGCCGGGACGGGAAGACGAGTGGCCATTTCCTTCGAGACTACGTTCGAGTGATGCGCGCGCTGCTACCTCGACCGATCGACGACCCCGACGTGCACGGGTTCTTCTCCTCGCACTGGATCGAGCACGGCGGACTGCGTGCGAACTTCATCGCCGGCGTCGACGGCGCGATCTCGGTATCGGGGCTGTCCGCGCGGACTCCAGACGCCGGCCGACAACTTGATCTTCGCAGCGCTCCGCGACCTGGCCGACGCCGTCATCGTCGGGGCCGGAACCGCCCGCGCGGAGAGGTACGCGCCCGTCCGGCCGTCCGGCGACCGGTTGGCGAAGCGGCAGCGGTACGGACTGCCCGACATGCTGCCGACGGTCGTCGTGAGCCAGCACCTGCGCCTCGACCCCGTCGGACTCGTTGTTCGCGGGCAGCTCGCCCGATGCGCCGACGATCGTGGTCACCGGCGCGGCCGGCGACGCAACGGTCCGCCGCGCGCTCGAGGCGACGTGCGATGTCATCGTGCTGCGGCGACGACCAGGTCGACCTCGGCGCCGTGCTGGCCGACCTGCGCGGCCGGGGCCTGACCCGGCTGTTGTGCGAAGGCGGACCGACGCTCTTCGCGTCGTTGGCCGGCGCCGGCCTCATCGACGAGCTGTGCCTGACCATCAGCCCGCTCTTGGCCGGACCGGGCAGCGGCCGGTTGACCGCCGGGGACGCGTGGCCGGCGCCCCGCGACGTCCGGTTGCTCGGGCTGCTCACCGAGGACAACGCGCT
This sequence comes from uncultured Actinomycetes bacterium, assembly GCA_963737785.1. Taxonomy (GTDB): domain Bacteria; phylum Actinomycetota; class Actinomycetes; order Mycobacteriales; family Jatrophihabitantaceae; genus CAVTTS01. Next base: position 478,141 of record CAVTTS010000003.1, on the reverse strand, counting down.
CTTCGGCAGATACGCGGTGCGCTGACCGACCGCGCCGCCGAGGCTCCGACCGCGGCGGGCCTCGTCAGGTGAGCAAGCCGAGTCCGGGCACGATGTCGTCGAGGGCATAGGTGTGGGGCTGCTCGAGCTGTTCGTAGGTGCAGGACTGCGGGGTGCGGTCGTCCCGCCAGCGGACGAAGTGCGCCAGGTGCCGGAACCGGGTGCCCTCCATGTGTTCGTACTTGACCTCGAGCACCCGTTCGGGCCGCAGCGGCACGAACGACAGGTCCTTGGTGGCGTTCCAGCGGCTGACGTTCCCGGGCAGTCGCTGACCCTGATGAGCCTCCGCGTCGGCCCACTCGCTCCACGGATGGCTGTCGGACGTCACCGAGCACCAGCGGTTCGAGCTCATCGACGAGTTCAGCTCGTCGGCCCGCGGTGAAGGCGCCGACCACGCCGACGTGTTGCAGCTGGTGCTCGTCGTTGTAGAGGCCGAGCAGCAGCGACCCGACCAGCGGCTGCGCCTCGGTGGAGGTCTTGTGCCAGCGGAATCCGGCGAGCACGCAGTCGGCCGTGCGGACGTGCTTGATCTTGAACATGACCCGCTTGTCGGGCTGGTAGGTGCCGTCGAGCGGTTTGGCGATCACGCCGTCCAGACGGCGCCCTCGAGCTCGACGAACCAGCGGTTGCGCGACCTCGAGGTCGGTCGTGGTCGGGGTGAGGTGGATCGGCGCCTTCGCGGCGGCCAGCGCGCCTTCCAGCGCGCGCGCGGCGCTCGGCGAAGGGCCGCTCGGTGTAGTCCTCGTCGCCGAGGGCGAGCAGGTCGAAGGCGATGAACGAGGCCGGCGTCTGTCTCGGCCAGCATCGTCACGCGCGAGACGGCCGGATGGATGCGTTGCTGGAGCGCCTCGAAGTCCAGCCCGTCGACGTGGCGATGACGATCTCGCCGTCGAGGACGCACCGTTCGGGCAGCTCGGCCTTGACCGCCTCGACCAACTCCGGGAAGTAGCGGGTCATCGGCTTCTCGTTGCGGCTGCCGAATTCGACCTCGTCGCCGTCGCGGAAGATCAGGGACCGGAAACCGTCCCACTTCGGCTCGTAGGACGCCCCGGGCGGGATCGTCGGTACCGACTTGGCCAGCATCGGCGCGACCGGCGGCATCACGGGCAGCTTCATGGGCCCAGTCTCGCATCGGGTCCGCTTCGATGGGCGCGACCGTGGGCCCCGCGACCGGCGGTGGACCGGGCGCATGGTCGCGGTCGGTAACCTGCTCCGTGTGCCGCATCGACCCCGCCATTCCGTCATCCGGCGGTTCGGTGCCCCGATCGTCGCGCTGCTGCTTCTTCTGAGCGCGTGCACGGTCGACACGACAGGGCCGCGGGACGCCAGACGACCCCGACGACCTCGCACAGCGACGGCGAGCGCGACGGCCTCGCCGACCGATGCGTCGAAGATCACGTTCAGCGACTGCTCGCGGCTGCTGGACGTCAGCGGTGCCGGAATCCCGTCCGCCCGGCTGAAGTCGCTGACGTTCCAGTGCGGCAAGGTGACGGTCCCCCTCGACTACGCCGACCCGACCGGCCGGACGATCAGCATCCAGATCGTGAAGGTTCACGACACCGATCAGAAGAACCGGGTCGGCTCGCTGCTCGTCAACCCCGGCGGACCGGGTGAGTCGGGCCTGACCGTGCCGCTCGCGCTCGCCGCCGACGCGCCCAACGATCTGCTCCAGCACTTCGACCTGATCGGATTCGATCCCCGGGGGGTCGGGCTCTCGAGCCCGCTCGACTGTGTGACCGACACCCAGAAGGACGCGATCGTCGCGCTCGATTCGGACCCGCGCACCGCCGCCGGCCTGGCCGCCGCGAAGCAGGACTGGGACCTCGTCGCGCAAGAGTGCGCGGCCCAGTACCCGGGAACGCTTGCCGACTACAACACGACGTACACGGCCATGGACATGGACCGGATCCGCGCGGCGCTCGGTGACAAGAAGCTGTCGTATCTCGGATTCTCGTACGGGACGGCTCTGGGCTGGACGTACGCGCACCTGTACCCGACCAACGTCCGGGCGGCCGTCCTGGACGGTGCCGTCGATCCCACGCTCGACTTCACCGGCTTCCTCACCCAGCAGCTCACGGGTTTCGAGAGCGCGTTCGACCAGTTCTCAGCCGACTGCCTGACCCGCCCGGCGTGCGCCGCGATGGGCCAGCCCCGTGCGGCCGTGATCGCCCTGGCGGCGGCCGCACAGGCGAACCCGATCAAGAGCAGCCTGAAGGGCGAGACCCGCACCGCGGACGGTGGCGTGGTGCTCACCGCCGTCAGCGAGGCGCTGTACTCGAAGGAGTTCTGGCCCGATCTCGGCGACGCGATCGTCGCGGCCCAGAAGGGCGATTCGAAACTGCTGTTCGAGCTCGCCGATGAGTACTGGGAGCGCAACGCCGACGGCAGTTTCAGCAACATTCTCGACGCGAACACGGCGATCCTGTGCAACGACCAGGCCACCCGCCCCACCGATGCGTCGATCCAGGCCGCCGCCACCCAGTGGGCGACCCAGTACCCGATGCTGGGGCTGTGGTTCTCGCTGGAACTCGTGCAGTGCGAGGACTGGCCGGCGAGCGGACACACCCTGCCCGCAGCGACCGCGGCGGGATCCGTGCCGATTCTCGTGGTCGGCAACACCCACGACCCGGCTACGCCGTACCTGTGGGCCCAGCATCTGACCGCCGCGCTCACGACCGGCGTCCTGCTGACGTGGGAGGGCGAGGGGCACACGGCCTACGACCAGGGCAGCTCCTGTATCGACGACAAGGTCGACAACTACCTGATCACCGGCGTGCCGCCCGCTGTCGGCACGATCTGCCCGGCGTGAACGACCGCGTCTCCGCACCGCCATGGCTGCGCGTGACCAGCCCGCCCCGCCCGGCCCGGGCCGTCGTGCTCGTTCTGCACGGTGGCCGGGTCGACGGACGCCAGCCGGTCCGGGCGACATCCCTGGCCGCCCTCCGGATGGTGCCGTTCGCGCGGACCCTCACTCGGCTCGGCGGGCCCCGAGGGGTGGCGGTGGCCCGCCTGCGGTTCCGCGTGCGGGGTTGGAACGGGACCGATCGGTCGCCGGTCGCCGACGCCCGCTGGGCCCTCGCGGAGCTCGAGCGCCGGTTCCCGGGTCTGCCGATCGGACTCGTCGGCCACTCGATGGGCGGCCGCACGTCGATCTACGCCGCCGATCAGCCGAGCGTGCGTTCGGTCGTGCTGCTCGCCCCCTGGATCGAGGCCGGCGATCCGGTCGAGACCATGACCGGACGGCGCGTGCTGATCCTGCACGGCACCGATGACCACACGACCGACCCCGCGCGGTCCGCGGCGTACGCCGAGCGGGCTCGACGAATCGCCGAACAGGTCACCTTCGTCGAGGTGCGCGGCGGGCGACACGCGATGCTACGGCGGGCCGCCCTCTGGCAAGACTTGGCGGCAGGATTTACGGTCGGGGCATTGTGCAATAAACCCGCAAACGAAACCGTTGATCACGCAAGTACGAACGCAGGTGTATGTACAGCAGCACTGACAGACGCACTCGCCGGCGCACCCACACTCGTGGTGTGAATCGGCCGGCACACGAGGGGAACAGCTCATGACCGCGACCGTCCAACCGCCGTCCGTTACCCCTGGCGACTCGAGCTCCGAGGGCGCCGGCCGGCCGGTCGCCGCGCCGACCGCGCATTCCGCGCGCCCCGCACCCGATCGGTGGCCGGACGTCGCAACGGTTCCGCACAAGCCCCTCCGCGCGGCCGTGGCCCGACGCCTGTTCCGGCACGCTGTCGACCGGCTGCCGGTGCGCGTCGTCGAACCGGACGGCAGCACCTACGGCGGCGGTCGCGTCGACGCGCCCGTCCTGCGGCTGGTGCGTCCCGACGATTTCTTCCATCGCGTCGGCACGAGCGGCACGATCGGCTTCGGCGAGGCGTTCATGGCCGGCGACTGGGCATCGGACGACGTCGCGGGAGTACTGACGGCGTTCGCCGCGAACATGCGGGATCTGATCCCCGCCCCGCTGCAGAAGCTGCGACACGCCGTCCTGCACCGGATCCCGGAGTCCGACGACAACACCATCGAGGGCGCCCGCAAGAACATCCAGCGGCACTACGACCTGTCGAACGACATGTTCAAGGTGTTCCTCGACGAGACGATGACTTACTCGTCCGCACTGTTCAACGACAATCCTTACCAGTCCCACGACGAGCTCGAAGCCGCCCAGCACCGCAAGATCGATCGGTTGCTCGACGTCACGCAGGTCGGTCCCGGCAGTCGGTTGCTCGAGATCGGGACGGGCTGGGGCGAGCTCGCCATCCGGGCGGCCAAGCGCGGCGCCGATGTCACGACGATCACGATCTCCGAGGAGCAGGCCGCGCTCGCTGAACAGCGGATCGGTGCCCTCGGGCTCGAGAGCCGGGCCGAGCGTCCTGCTCGAGGACTACCGCTCGGTCGAAGGAAAGTTCGACGCCGTCGTCAGCGTCGAGATGATCGAGGCCGTCGGCGCCAACCGCTGGCACGAGTACTTCAGCGCCGTCGACCGGTTGCTCGTCCCCGGTGGCCGGTTCGGGCTGCAGGCCATCACGCAGCTCGACAGCGCCGTGCGGGCCAGCGGCCGGACGTACACCTGGACGCAGAAGTACATCTTCCCCGGAGGCGCGTTGCCGTCCGCCGAGGCGATCCAGCGCACGGTGCAGGAGCACACCTCGCTGCTGCTGACCGACCGCTACATGTTCGGGCACCACTACGCCGAGACCTTGCGCCGATGGCGGACCCGCTTCGACCAGCGGGCCGCCGACGTCGCGCGGCTCGGGTTCGACGACACGTTCCGGCGCATGTGGTCGCTCTACCTCGCCTACTCCGAGGCCGGCTTCCGCTCGGGCTACCTGGACGTCGGTCAGTTCCTGCTGACGAAGCCGGCCTGACTAGGCCGCCGCGGCTCGGTTCGCCGGTTCCGCGGGAGTTGGGCGCTCGCTCGTTAGGGTGACGCGTGATCGTCGTCCTCGCCCTGGTCGCCGCCGGCCTCTACGGCATCGGCGACTTCGTCGGGGGACTCGCGTCGCGGCAGCGCTCGGCCATCGCGCTGTTGCTCTACGCGTACCCGATCGGCGGCGTCCTCATGACGGTGTCGTTGCTGTTCGTCCCGGGCCACGCCGGGCCCCGAACGATCGTGCTCGGAGCTTCCGGCGGACTGGCCGGCATGGTGGGCGTCATCCTCATGTACAGCGCGCTCGCAGTGGCGCCCATGAACATCATTTCTCCGGTTACCGCGGTGCTCGCCGCGATCGTCCCGGTGGGGTTCGGGGTGGCCGTCGGCGAACGGCCGGCCGTCACCGCGTGGATCGGCATACTTCTCGGCCTGTTCGCGGTGATCATGGTCAGCCGGACGCCCGACGACCATCCGCACGGCCGGGTGCCGGTGCGGGTCATGACGATGGCGGTGCTCGCCGGCGTCGGCTTCGGCGTCTACTTCATCTGCCTGGCGCGCAACCCGCACTCGTCCGGGGCCTGGCCGGTCGTCATCTCCCGGTTCACGTCGGCCATCCTGATCTATCCGCTCGCCCGATCGACCAAGAACGTCACGCTGATGCGCGGTCGGCTCCTCGCGTTGGCGATCGTCGCCGGCTTGTGCGACGCCGGCGCGAACCTGTTCTTCCTGCTCGCGTCGCGCCACGGGTACCTCTCGCTCGCGAGCGTGATCACTTCGCTCTACCCGGCCGCAACTGTGGTGCTCGCCATCGTCGTGCTGCACGAGCGCACCGGGCGACTACAACGAATCGGCCTGGCCCTGGCGGCACTGTCGATCGTCCTGATCACCGTCTGACGCAGCATCGTCGTATGCAGGACACGATTGCCGGACGTTCATCGACCCGTCCGAGTTCTGGAGCTCGCCGCTCTACCGCCGATTGTGCGCGACCGTTGCTGACGATCCGTTCCTCGTCGATCTCGCCGCCCACGCGGCGCGGCCGCCTGAGCGTGCGCCGGATGCGCTGACGTTGTTCGCGCACGAGTACACCCGAGTGCTGAGCGAGATCATCGAGACGCGCCTCGTCCAGACCGATCACGTGCAGCGCGCGGTGGGATTGCGCGCGTCCGGATCATGTTCGCGCCGTCCGGAGCGGTCGGCTGTTAGGAATGAAGGGTGCTCCCCTCACGTCGCGCTGTGCTCGCCTCGGCTTTCGGCCTGGCCGGCGCCTCGGCGCTCGCCGCCTGCGGATCGACGCGACAGCGGCCCCCGTCGGCGACACGTGTCGCGTCGACCGGGTCGACCGATCGGTCGCCGGCCGCATCGAGTCGAGGGTCGGTTACGCCGACTCGTCACACCTACGGAGCGGACGCCGCTCAGTTCGGCGAGCTCTACCGTCCGACGTCGGCGGCGCGTCCGGGAACGATCGTCCTGATCCACGGCGGCTTCTGGCGGTCCGCGTACGACCTGACTCTCGATGCCCCGATGGCGCAGGATCTCGCCGGACGCGGATACGTCGTCTGGAACCTCGAGTACCGGCGCGTCGGCGCCGGCGGTGGCTGGCCGGCGACCTTCGCCGACGTGGCGGCCGGAATCGACGCGCTGACCACGCTCGACGTCGACACGTCCCGCGTCGTGGCAATCGGTCACTCGGCGGGCGGGCAGCTGGCCGCCTGGGCGGCCGGCCGGGCGAAACTGCCCGCGGCCGCACCGGGGGCGCACCCCCGTGTGCCATTGACCGCAGTGCTCTCACAAGCGGGCGTCCTCGATCTCGCGACCGCGGCGGAACAGGGTGTCGGAGGGAGCGCGGTCGCGGACCTCATGGGTGGCTCGCCCGCGCAGGTGGCTCAGCGGTACGGCTGGGCGGATCCGATCCGACAGGTCCCGCTGTCGGTGCCCGTCCTGTGCGTCCACGCGCACGCTGACGGGAACGTGCCGTACGCCCAGAGCACGGCGTACGTCGCGGCGGCGACGAAGGCCGGCGCCCGCGCGACCCTCGCGACCGTGCCCGGTGATCACTTCACGCTCATCGATCCGAGCTCACCCGACTGGACGGTGGTCGTGAACGCGCTGCCGCAACTGCTGTCGGCCTGACCGGCCGCGATTGGCGGCCTGATCGTCACGGCGCCGCCGGCTTCTCGGCGACCGACCCGGTGACCGGGCCCCGACGCCCGCGGCCGGGCAGATCCAGGTAGCGGTCGACGGGACCGCGGCGGCGCTCGATGACGGGGACTGGGAACCGCTCATCGCCGAGGATCGCGCCCGATCCGCTGAGAACACCGGCGTCGACGCAATGACTCTGGCCCGACGCCGCCCATGACGATGCGTCGTCGCCGGGCCGGTCCATACTGGCCGCATGCTTCATGACAGCCGGGCCTTCAGCGGATTCACCGTCGACGACGTCAGCACGGCCAAGGCGTTCTACGCCGACGTGCTGGGCCTGGAGGTGACAGAACACAACGGGATGCTGACCTTGCACCTGGCCGGTGACCGCCCGACGCTCGTTTACGCGAAACCCGACCACGTGCCGGCGAGCTACACGATCCTGAACTTCCCGGTCGACGACATCGACGAGGCGGTCGACGGCCTCGCCGCGCGCGGCGTGGAGTTCGCGCGGTACGAAGGAATACCCCAGGACGATAAGGGTGTTCTGCGCGGGCTCGCCGCCGATCGCGGTCCGAACATCGCCTGGTTCACCGACCCGGCGGGGAACGTCCTGTCGGTACTGCAACAGAGCTGAGCCGCTGGCCGAAGCCCGGCTCGGCCCGGCATGATCGAGCGATGAGTGTTGTCTTCATGCACGCTGTCGTGTCCGTCGACGGCTTTATCGCCGACGCGAACGACGATGTCGGGCCACTGTTCGACTGGTACTTCAACGGCACCAACGAGATCGTGGGCGGTGGGCCGTTCCGCGTGTCCGACGCCTCGGCCGGCTATGTCCGTCCGATGTGGGAGCGCATCGGGACGACGGTCATGGGTCGTCACCTCTTCGACCTGACCAACGGGTGGGAGGGCGTCCCGCCGGCCGGCGACCACATCGTGGTCGTCTCGCACCGACCGAGGCCGGACGGCTGGCATCCCGAGGCATCGTGCCGCTTCGTCGATGACGTCGCGGACGGAATCGCGGTTGCGAAGGAACTCGCCGGAGATCGCGACGTGGCGCTCACGGCCGGCGACCTCGGTGGCCAGGCCCTCGCCCTCGGCCTGGTCGACGAGGTCGCCATGGACGTCGTTCCGGTGGTCTTCGGCTCCGGCAAACGGTACTTCGGTGGGCTGGATACCCGGCAGCTGCTCGATGATGCGGACCCGGTGATCACGGGCGATCGAGTGCTGCATCTGCGGTACCGCGTCCGGCGCTGAACCGACGCACCGGGTGCCGCGCGACCGCGGCGCGGCGCCCGGGCGGCTCGAGAATCACCGCTGCCGTCGATCCCTGCGACCGCGTACCGTCGCAGGCGTGGATCCCGCGTTGGCCCCGTTGTTGGTCGTCGCCTTCGTGGTGGCGACCGGCGGCTGGGTCCTGATCGACGCGCAGCGGCAGGCCGAGTCGGGCCACCCGGTCACGACCCGCATCGGGCCCGTGCTGATCGATCGGCCCACGACCTGGTCGGTCGGAACGATCGCGCTGTGGATCTTCGTCTTCCCGCTCTATCTGGCGACCCGGCGAAACCCGCGCTGACCCCGGCCCCCGCGGTCACCCTCTGGAGGAATCGATGTTCTTCCCGCTCAACGTCCGCGACTTCATCGATCGCGCCGAGACGGTCTATCCCGATCGGGTCGGAGTCGTGGACGAGCCTGCGCAGCCCGCGCCGCTCTCTCGGCGACGTGACGTACCGGCGATTGGCCCGGATGGCCCGTCATCAGGCCGCCTGGCTCGACGGCCTGGGCGTACCGATCGGCGGACGGGTCGCGATCGTGTCGCACAACAGCGCCCGCCTGCTCGCGTCGTTCTTCGGGGTCGCCGGCTACGGGCGCGCTTTCGTGCCGATCAACTTTCGGCTGGCCCCCGCCGAGGTCGAGCTACATCGTTGGGCACTGCGGCGCCGAGGTGCTGATCGTCGACCCGGAACTGCGCGACGTCCTGGGGTCGATCAACGCAGGCAACGTTCGGATTCTCGGCGAGGACGACGACGAGATCTTCGGCGGGCCCGGCTCGGATGCCTCCCCGAAACCGTGGGCGGGCGACGAAGGCGCGACGGCAACGGTCAACTACACGTCGGGGACGACCGCTCGCCCCAAGGGGGTGCAGCAGACCCACCGGGCGACCTGGCTCAACGCGACCGTCTTCGCCCTGCACGCCGGCGTCACCGACCGCGACGTGTACCTGCACACCCTGCCGATGTTCCACGCGAACGGTTGGGGCATGCCGTTCGCGACCACCGGACTGGGCGTGCGGCAGGTCGTTATGCGCAAGATCGACGGCACCGAGATCCTGCGCCGCGTCGAGCAGCAGGGCGTCACGTTCATGTGCGCCGCGCCCGCCGTTCTCAACGCCATTCTGGACGCCGCGGCAGAGTGGACGGGCGAGATCCCGGGCCGCGATCGCGTGCGGGTGATCGCGGCCGGCGCTCCCCCGCCGACGCGCACGATCGAGCGCATTCGCGCCGAACTCGGCTGGGAGTTCATCCAGATCTACGGCCTCACCGAGACGTCCCCGCTGGTCACCGTGAACCGATTGCGTTCCGAGTGGGACGAGCTGGAGCCCGGCGAGCAGGCCCGGCTGCTTGGACGCGCGGGTGCGCCGGCGCTCGGCGTCACCGTCGGCATCTCCGCCGACGGCGAGATCCTCACGCGTGCGAACCACAACCTCGAGGCGTACTGGGACAACCCGTCCGCCACGGCCGATGCGACCGAGGGGAACTGGTTCCACACCGGCGATGGCGGCTCGTTCGACGACGGGTATCTGACGATCTCGGACCGCAAGAAGGACGTGATCATCTCCGGTGGCGAGAACGTCAGCTCGATCGAGGTCGAGGATGTCCTCAGCTCGTTCGCGCCGATCCGCGAGGTCGCGGTGATCGGAATTCCCGACGACAAGTGGGGCGAGCTCGTGACGGCGTTGGTGGTGATCGACCCGGCGGCGGGCGATGTGACCGCCGACGACGTCATCGCGCACTGCCGGGCGCACCTGGCGGGGTACAAGTGCCCTAAGCGGGTCGAGTTCGTGGACGAGCTCGCTCGTACCGCTACCGGCAAGCTGCAGAAGTTCAAGCTCCGCGAGCCGTACTGGGCCGGGCACACTCGGCAGGTCAACTAACCGAATAGCTCGAAATTCTACTCGCGCGCCGAGTCGCCTGATCAGACCGTCGCCCCGACTGACTCTCGGCCCACACGCATTGGACCGATCCCACCGCGAGGTGCAGGCTGGCCTTATGGAGTTCACTCATCTCGGCCGTTCCGGCCTGACCGTATCCCGACTGTGCCTCGGCACGATGAATTTCGGACCGTTGACCCCTGAGCCCGACGCGCACGCGATCATGGATTCCGCGCACGAGTACGGCATCAACTTCTTCGACACGGCAAACGCGTACGGACTGCGTTCGGCCGGCGTTTCCGGTGAGGGCGCGGGAAAGGGTTCGACCGAGCAGATCATCGGCCGTTGGTTCGCGCAGGGCGGCGGACGCCGCGAACGGACTGTGTTGGCCACCAAGTTGTACGGCGACATGGGTGAGTGGCCCAATGAAGGCAAGCTGTCGGCGCTCAACATCCGCCGCGCGCTCGACGCGAGCCTGACCCGCCTGCAGACCGACTACATCGACCTCTACCAGTTCCATCACATCGACCGCGCGACACCGTGGGACGAGATCTGGCAGGCCATCGAGGTTGCGATCACCGCCGGCAAGATCCTCTACGTAGGCAGCAGCAACTTCGCCGGCTGGAACCTCGCGCAGGCTCAAGAGGCAGCGCAACGACACGGCCTGGTCGGGCTGTCCAGCGAGCAGTCGTTCTACAACTTGATCACCCGCGACATCGAGCTCGAGGTGATCCCGGCGGCGCTGCACTACGGCATCGGGATCATTCCGTGGTCGCCGCTCGAAGGCGGCCTGCTCGGTGGGGTGCTGCGCAAGCAACGGGACGGGAAACGGCGGCTCGAGGGGCGCGCGGCCAAGACGCTCGAAGCCAAGCGTGACGCGATCGAGGCGTTCGAGGATTTCGCGGACGAGTTGGGCCACGAACCGGGCGATGTCGCGCTCGCGTGGCTGCTGCACCAGCCGGCGGTCACGGCGCCCATCGTCGGTCCGCGCATCCAGGAGCACCTCGATGCCGCGGTGCGAGCCGTCGACGTCGACCTCGACGACAAGGCACTTACGCGTCTCGACGAGATCTTTCCGGGTTTCCGAACGGCTCCGGAGCACTACGCCTGGTAGGCCATCACGCCGCTCGACCGCTTTCGGTGGCGACCTCGATCGACGGGCCCACCTGCTCGTCGGACGACTCGGACAGCTCGGACAGCTCGGACGCTGCGCCGGTGCGTTCGCCCAGCGGAAGCAGCACCGGCGCGATCAACAGCAGGACGCCCGCGACCGCGAGAGCCCAGCGCGGACTGGTCGCGGTCGCGAGCACTCCCCACAGCGCGATCAACCCGGCTCGGATCGCCGTGCTGGTCACCGACCAAGCGGCCAGGACCCGCGCGATGTGGTCGCGCTCGACGAGCTGCAGGCGGCGTGTCGCCAGTAGCGGATTGAAGATGCTGCAACAGATGATCAGCATCAGCTCGACGACGATGACCACGACGAGACCGCGCGGGCCCGGCCCGACGAGGACGAGTCCGAGCGGCCAGCAGCAGCGTAACCCGCCGAACGTCCGTAGCACGGTGTCGCTGCCGCATCGGTTCGCCAGGGGGCGCGCCAGTCGCGATCCGATTAGCCCGCCGAAGCACGGCACGGCGAACGCGAGCCCGTACTGCCACGGACGGAAACCGAGCTGGCCGAGCATGAGCACCGCCAACGGCGCCTCGCCGGCCATGATCAGGCCGTTGACGGTGAGCGAGTTCACGAACAGTCGGCGCAGTTGCGGGTGTCGCCGGATCTGCCGCCACCCGGCAGCGAGCCCGGCCCAGGTGAGTCGCTCGCGCGCGGCCATCGGCTCCGGTTCGTCGCCGCCGATCGCGGCGATCCCAAGAGCCGACAACACATAGCTCACCGCGTCCGCGGCGATGGTGACGACCGGCCCGAGCAGTCCGATGGCCGCCCCGCCAAGGGTCGGGCCGACGACGGCGGCCGACCAGGTCGTCGACTCGAACCGCGTGCTGGCGACGAGCAGGTCGTCGCTGCGGACGAGGCTCTTGAGGAACGCACCGCTGGCGGCGGTGAACGCGATGTTCGCCGCCGACAGCACCATCGACACGATGATCAACTGGACGATGCTCAGCACGCCGAACGCGTACGCGACGGGGATCGATGCCTGCGCACCGAATCGGACGACGTCCATGGTGACCATCACGGGCCGCTTGAGCCGGAACTCGACCCAAGGGCCGAGCGGTACGGCGACGAGCGCGCCGGCGGCGAGGCCGGCCGCCGACATCGCCGCGACCTCGGCGGCCCCGGCGTGCAGCACCCGGATCGCGATGAACGAGAACGCCCCGAAACCCAGCCACGTGCCGTACGCACTCACGGCATAGGCGGCCCACAACCAGCCGAAGCGCCGGCCCAGGCCGCCGAACAACCGCACGCGTGCTCCCGCCTACCGTCGAGACCGGGCAACATTCGCGTCGCCCGGTTCGCAGCCAACCGGATCAACCCGGGCCGTTCAACGACCGACACGCGGCGCTCACGGAACCCGCCGATGTCAAGACCCGAGTCGTCACGCCCGCTCGGGCGTGAGGATGCACAGCGCGCCCGGACCGACCGGCTCCACGCTCGTCAGCTCGAATCGCTGGTCGGCGCCGAAGAGTCGCCGACCGGCGCCGGCGGCGAACGGGAAGATCAGCAGCCGGTACTCGTCGACCAGGTTCGCCCGGGCGAGCGCGTCGACGACCGACCCGCTGCCGATGACGACGATGTCGAGAGTGCGAAGCGCATCGGCAACCCAGGTCTCGAGCGGTTGGCTGGCGACCGTGGAGTTGGCCCAGGTACCGGGATCGACCGGGTGATGCGTCACGACCGTCTTGGTGGCGGCGTTCATCGCTTGCGAGAAGGCGTCGTCGCGCGGCGGCCACAGGGTGCTGAAGTGCTCCCAGGTGCGTCGACCAAAGAGCAATGTTCCGTGCTCCATCAACGGACCCAGCCGGAACTTGTCGCCGGCGATGGCCTGCGGTCCGTGCCGGAGTGCCCAGCCGCCGAAGGCCGTGTGATCGCTGCCGTCCGGATCTTCGACGACCCCGTCGAGCGTGCTGAACTGAACGACGATGACTCGCCCCATGATGTGGTTCCCTTCGAAAGCGTTCGTGGTTCCACGAGTTCTTACGAACGGGCGGGCCGGACTCATCGCCGACTTCAGTGATCGGCCTCGAAGAGGGCGAACAGGCGCGGGTCCTGATAGACGAGTACGTGGGTGATCTGGCCGTCGTCGTCGCATTCGATCAACTGGATGGTGTGCGGGCTCGGGCCCTCGTCGGTGAGCCGATACAGCAGCAGGGTCGGCTGACGGATGTCGTCGATCGGACGGGCTCGCCAGCTCGTTCCGCGCCAGGTGAACAGTTGCGCCATGAAATCGCGGTACTGCTCGCGACCGCGTGACCACGCGCGCACCGGCGGCATTTCGAGCAGCACGTCGTCCGCTACCAGATCGACAAGGGCCGCGACATCGGCGCGCTCGATCGCCTTCGCGTACCGCTCGACCCGGCCGCCGGACAGCGGACCGGGCCGACCGGCTCCGGCGCTCACCGCCGCGCGGGCGCGCTGCAGCGACGAGTTCACCGCCGGGACGCTCAGCTGCAAAACCTGCGCGGTCTCGGCGGCCGACCATCCCAAGACCTCGCGCAGGACGAACACTCCGCGTTGTGCGGCAGGGAGGGCCTGGAGCATGGCCGTGACGGCCAGCCGCACGTCGACGCCCCGCTCGACCGTCGCCTCGGGCGCCGAAGCGGCGAACCAGCTCGCGGGCGCCGGCATCAACCACGGCACGTCGAACGCCGGCACGAGCGGCGCGCCGATCTCGATCCCGGGCTCCTGCAGATCCCGCGGCAGCGGCCGGCGCGCGGCGCCGCGCAGCCGATCCACACACGCGTTGTGAGCGATACGGAAGCACCACGTCGTCAGGGAGGCCCGCGATTCGTCGTAACTGGCCCGCGACCGCCACGCCCGTTCCATCACATCCTGGACGGCGTCCTCGGCCTCGAACGGAGACCCCAGCATCTGATAGCAGTACGCGAGCAACCGGCCGCGCAGCTGCGCGAGCTGCTCACCGGTCACCGCGGACGTCACGCCGGCGATGCTGCCATTCGCGGGTCCGGAGCCCGCCATCGACCGCCGCGTTCGACCGGAACTCGTCCAGACCTAGCCTTCGAGGATGAACTGAGCCAGGTCGGTCAGTTGGGCCTGGGTCGCCTGCAGATTGCCGGTGTACATGTTGCAGGTCACCCCGTTGCTGATGAAGTTGAACGCGGAGATGCCGCCCGGAGCGAGGTAGTACACGGCCCCGTCGCCGACCCCGGGCACGAGCACGGCGGATGGGAACGCGCTGAGGTTCGCCTTCCACGCCACGACTGCTCCTGCCGGGTCGTTGATGCCCTGATCACCGAAGGTCAGGTTCGCGCCCGGCGACGTCTTGCTGTCGTCGACGTAGTAGGTGCAGTTGAGCGCGTCCCCGATGCTCTGCTCGTACAGGTGCGGGATCGACACGCGCACCGCGAGCGTGATCTCGTCGGCCGGCGGGCAGTGCTTCGGCATTCCGTTGAACTTGAAGGTCGGTTGGGCGACCGGCTTCGTCTGGGCGGCCGCCGGCGGCGACGCGCTCGATGTCGCGCTGGCAACTGGCAAGCTGCCGCTGGGTGTCGCACTCGTAGCGGCCCCCGCCGCGACCACGCCGGACCCGCCGTTCGACCCGGAGCAGCCGCTCAGCGAGCTCGCAATGGCCAGGCTGGCGACCGCGATTGCCAGCAGGTGAGCCGCTCTCGAATGCATGGCGCAACACGATCATGACCGGGTCGCCCGCGTAAGGGACGAAGGGGCAGACCTGTCGAAGCCCGTCTCCGCCGCGGGCGGGCTAGAGTCGCCGAACGCGGAGGACGCCCGTCACCATCGGGAGGGTGAAGTCGCCGGCGGCGGTCTCTGGTCGGCCGTCGAGAAATGCACGGATGCGGGCCAGGGTCGCTCGCCGTTCGACCTCCGGCATGACGAGCATTCCGGCCCGGGTCGCGAGCGTTGCGACGAGGGAACCGGCCGTGCGGCGCTGACCGTGTGGGAACTCGGCCTGCTCCGACGAGCCGAAGCGCGATCGGGAGCCCGCGGAGCCGAGATGGGTCTCGGCGGTGGCGGCCCGCCAGCTGCTGACAGTGTCCCGCCGCCCGATCGCCGCGCTCCCGGCGACTCTGGCGAGATCGGCGATCCAGTCGACCCGATCGTCGAGAACGTTCCACAACCCGGCCAGGTACCCGCCGGGCGCGAGGACGCGGGCGATCTCGGGCCCGGCGATGTCCATATCGAACCAGTGCATTGCATTGCCGGCGACCACTGCGTCGACCGAACCGTCGAGCAGCGGAATCGACTCCGCGCTGCCGGTCGACGCGAGGATGGTTGGCAACGCCCGGCGCAGCTCGGCCAGCATCGCCGGGTCGGGTTCGACGGCGCTGACGTCGGCGCCCAGTGCTGCGATGGTCGCCGTGAGTTTGCCGGTGCCGGCCCCGAGATCGAGCACGCGCCGGCCGGGCGCGAGCGCGAGCGCCCACCGCACCGCGTCCGCGGCGTAGTCCGGCCGGTGAGCCGCGTAAGCAGTCGCGACCGCGCCGAAGGATGACGCCAGGCCGGGCTGTGCACCTCGTTCCACCGAGGCGACGCTACCCGGCGGCGGCCTCGGAATGGTGGTGGAACAAACGGCGCAGCCAGGTGAATCGATTCGGGACGGCCAGCAGCACCAGGAACCAGGGTCCGTGCCGGCCGAGCAGGAAGGCGGCCGGGATCGACAGCGCGAAGACTCCCAGTGACAGCCAGGTCTGCCAGCGATGCGCATAGTCGCTCGGTTCGGCGTCGCCGGCGAGGCCGAGCTTCTCGACGTGTCGATTGAGGGACATCAGGGCAGCGATCGCCAGGACGTTGGCGGCTCCGTACAGCGCCAGGGACACCGGCAGCGAGCCGTACCGCCCCAGCAGGCCCGCGAAGAAGGGCATCGTGGCGACCAGCAGGAGGAGCAGGAGCGTGTCGCGGATCAGCAGCGGGTGGATCGTCACCACGCCCCGCATGACCTGGCGGTGTCTGATCCAGTACGTCGCGACGACGTAGAAGCTGACGGCGAACGAGAGGTAGCTCGATGATTGCGCGCCGAGCTGCTTGACCAACTCGTGGTCGGTCTTCGGGTTGATATCGGGCACGCTCAGATCGAGGGTCAGCAGGGTCATCGCGATGGCAAAGATGCCGTCCGACAGCGCGAGGAGCCGACCGACCGAGTTGTCTTCGCGCTTGACCGGGTGGTCGGCCACCGCCTTGGCGGCCCGCTCCTCGTCGTCTTCGGCCACGCGACAAACCTAAGCCACCGAGCGAACGCTCCGGAACTTGCGTCAGCTCGCCTGGTCGAGCGCCGTGCGCATGTCCGGCCCGGTGTAGATCACCTGTCCGGTCTCGTCGCGGATCTCGAAGATCAGATCGGTGCGCGGCGCGACATCGGCTGCGCCGCGGCACGGCAGGATCGCCGCCAACGCGGGTCGCTCGGTGTCGAACACGGCGATCTGACGCTTGCCGACGACGAGATGTTCGCAAGCGGGCCCGTCGGCCGCGAGCGGCCCGGTATAGCGCACGAAGACGCCGCCCCGGATGTCGCGGTTGGACTCGTGCCGGTTCCAGATCATGAGGGCCACGAACCCGACAATGAATATCACCGCGATCGGGACGACATCGCCGAGTGAGCGTCCCTTGTAGATGACCCTCGGTACCGCGAGGATCAGCGCCCCGACGAAAGCGAAGACGACGACGAAGATCATGAGCCCACAGCCACCGCGGTCGGAGATGAGCGCGCGCCGGTGCGCATCGGTCATCGGTAACCGCTGCTCGGTGACGGATTCCTTGGCCTCGTCAGGCTGAGAACCGGACGTTCCGGACGGCTCCTGATCGCTCGTTCCGAGCCCATCGCCGTCGGTCATTGGGGCAGGGTCACGAACGTCAGACCGCGCGCCAGCAATTGCGGGATCACGGTTGCCAGCGCTGCGTAGGTCTGCGAGCGGTCCCCACCGCCGTCGTGGCACAGCAGGATCTGGCCCGGTCGCGCGCCCAGCAGGTCGGACTCGATGTGCTGGGCGCCGGGGCGCGACCAGTCGCGCGGATCGACGTCCCAGTCGAGCGGAACCAGGTCCTGCTGGGCGACGGCGCTGTAGACGTCACCACCCCAGTTGCCGCCGGGCGAGCGGAACATCCGCGGGGTCACCCCGGCCGCCTCGGTGATCGCCTGTTGCGTATTGACGATCTCTGTACTGATCCGATCCGGGCTCAGGCTCGGCAGATCGATGGGGTGGTGGAACGTGTGGTTGGCGACGTGGTGACCCGCGCCGACGACGGCCCGGACCAGGTCGGGATGGGCTACCGCCTCCTCTCCGATCACGAAGAACGTTGCCTGCACGTCGTAGCTCTCGAGCAGCTGGAGAACCTTGGGGGTCCAGGTCGGATTCGGGCCGTCGTCGATCGTGAGCATGATCGCCTCGGCCGGGAAGCTCGCCTGCGGGAAGTGCCGGACGTAGTCGGTCAGCGAGTAGACGGGTGTCGACCAGGCGTTGACGACCCCGGGGGCGGGAGCACCGGCGGCGGGAGCACCGGCGGCCGTGTTCGCGGGCAGCACCGGTCCGAACGGGCGCTGCGGTGTGATCGGGCCGTAGATCCGCTCCGACCGGGCGCTCGCTGATACGGCGGGCCCGGCCGCGGGTTCGTGGTGGTCGCAGGCGTCCAACATCAGCGCGGCCGCTGCCCCCAAACTCAGCCCCAACAGACTCCGGCGAGTCACTTTCGGCTGGTTCACTGGATTGCTTCCGGACGTCTGGGGAGCGGCACCGCTCGTGATCGATTCGACTGGAGTTTAAGACCCGACCGGCGACCCGCGACTCCCCGGCTGCGGCGTGTCGCCGTCCGGGCACGGGCCGCCCCGGGCAAACGTTCGACGTCGGCCGACGCGACACTGATATGCACGCACTGCGGTGACGTCGCATCCGTATCACCGTTCGTTCGGACGAGTCCGCCGGTCGGACCGGTTGAGACGAAGTTCGCGTCCCGAATCGCTCAGATTCGCCTGCCGCCTGCCGACCGGTATATGTGGAGGGCTCTATCACGGATGAGGGAGCGACATGACGGCGGTGAACATTGTGGGCGCGATACGGTCGCCAGCTGCACTCGAGCAGCGATTGCAGGCTGATCTGCGCCAGCTGTCGAGGCAACAGACCCAGGCGCCTCCGCCGACGATCGACCTCGGCGTGAAGATCGACGAGCTCGCTGTGCAATCGGATCAGGTCGCCTTGCAGCAGGCCCAGCTGAACGGGTCGGACCCGACCGTTGCCGGCAGCGCGGATGCGACGGATACCGCGGGCCACCTGGACGTGTCCGCCTAGGTTTCGACAGCGCCACGGCCCGGGACGAACGACCACCCGCGTTCCGCTGAATCCCGACGCCTTGCCGAAACCGAAGACTTGTCGTGGACGGACACGCATCTCGGGGACTGAATCGTGATCGTGACGCAACCCGCCTGACGCCGGAGCTCTCTAGCATCGGCGCCGAGGAGGCCGCCGTGGCAGCTGTGCTTGCGCTGCTCGTTGTCGTGGCCGCGACCGCGTACTGCGCGGCTCGCCGGCGTCGGCGCCGTCGCGCCTCGGCGACGATGTACGTCGTCTCGCTACCGGGAATCGAACTCGAGCAGCTGTACGGCGGCTGGAACGCGGAGGCTTACGACGCCGGTACCGGCCACGGTGACCGCTTGCGTTCCGCGCCCTGGCACAGCGGACCGCCATCGACATGGGGACGGCAGTTCTAGCTCACCGGCCTAGTCGAGCTGTTGCGGTTGTACGCCGTCGGCACGCTGGCCGCCCTCGTCCCAGTTGGCCTTGTTCATCCGGGACGGCTGCACGCGCGGCGGCTCGCCCTCCTGCTTCGGGAAGTTCGGCGGGTACGGCGCGTCGCCCAGCCCGCGGTCGCGCTCGTCCCGGTCGGCCCACTCGAGCAGCGGCTCGATCGACCAGACGCGCATCGTCGATGCCGGCGTGCAGGTCGCCGAGCTCGGCGAACCGCGCCGGCATCGTCGCGATCGTGAAGTCCGCCATCTCGACGTCGGGCAGCTCGTCCCAGGTGACCGGCGCCGACACCGGGCCGTGCGGCGACGCCGCGCACCGAGTACGCCGCGGCGATCGTCCGGTCCCGGGCGTTCTGGTTGTAGTCGATGAAGATCTGCTCGCCGCGCTCCTCCTTCCACCACGCGGTCGTGACCAGGCGCGGCGCTCGCCGCTCGACCTCGCGGGCGAACGCCAGCGCGGCCCGGCGCACCTCGCGGAAGCCGAACTGCGGCTCGATGCGCACGTAGATGTGGATGCCGCTTGCGGCCCGACGTCTTCGGCCAGCCGACCGCGCCGAGCTCGGTCGAGCACCTCGTGCACGACTCCGCGACCACCTTGGCCTCGGCGAGACCGGTGCCGGGCTGCGGGTCGAGGTCGATCCGCAGCTCGTCCGGGCGCTCGATGTCGGCCCGGCGGGAGTGCCACGGGTGGAACTCGACCGTCGACATCTGCACGGCCCAGACGACGTCGGCCAGCTCGGTGACGCACAGCTCGTCGGCGGTGCGCCCGGACGGGAACGCGACCTCGACGGTCTCGACCCAGTCGGGCGCGCCCTTGGGCAGCCGCTTCTGGTAGATCTTCTCGCCCGCCGTGCCCGTCCGGGAAGCGGTGCAGCATGCACGGCCGCTCGCGCAGCGCCCGCACGATGCCGTCGCCGACCGACAGGTAGTAGTTGACGAGGTCGAGCTTGGTCTCGCCGCGCGCGGCGAAGTAGACGCGGTCGGGGTTGCTGATGCGCACCGACCGTCCACCGACCTCGAGCTCGACCGCGGGAACCGCCATGGTTACGAGCATCGCACCTCGCCGGACGGCCCGGGTAACGACACCGAAACCGCGGGTGCTGGCGCGGACGTCCGATAAGAGGCAGGCTTACCGGGTGCCCGATTACCGCGACGGCTACTACGACGACCCGGCCGACGCCGAGGCGGATCGCCGTGTCCTGAGCTGGGCGCGAGCGCCAATCCGAACACCGCCGATGGCCAGGTGCAGAGCGTCGCCGCCTTCGCCGACGCGGCCATCGCGGCGAGCGGCTGGCGGCGGACGGCCGCCAAGACGGCCGCCTGGATCGCCCTGCTCTTCGTCGCCTGCTACGCCCTCGCGGTGTTCCTCTTCGCCGTCCGAGTGGTGTAGCCGCTTTCGCGGTCGCATCGGCGGAGCCGGTTCGCGAGGGTCGAGTGGCGCAGTGAAGGACCCGCCGCCCGGCTCCGGCTGATCCCGTAAGCGGATCGTCATCCCGCACCTCCGGCCGCCGACGTACCGTCGCTGCATGAGGACTCGCGCCGACATCGGCACCGCCACCGTTCAGAAGACCGACGCGGAATGGCGCGCGCAGCTCAGTCCGCAGGAATATGCCGTCCTGCGCAATGCCGCCACCGAGCGCCCCTTCACGGGCGAGTACACCGACAACCACCGGGTCGGGATCTACCGGTGTCGCGCGTGCGGCACCGAACTGTTCCGCAGTGAGCAGAAGTTCGACTCGCACTGCGGCTGGCCGAGCTTCTTCTCGCCGCTGGCCGGCGACCGGATCGTCGAGCGGCGCGACGGCGGCCTGTTCATGAGTCGCACCGAAGTGCTGTGCGCGAACTGCCACAGCCACCTCGGCCATGTGTTCTCGGGCGAGGGCTACCCGACACCGACCGATCTCCGGTACTGCATCAACTCGATCTCGCTCACCTTCGACGAGCAATAGCGCGGCGGGTCAGAACGCCTTGCGGAGCACGAGCGGATAGACCGGCCCCGTCCCGGCTTCGCGCAGCAAGGTCGCCGCCGCCGTCAGGGTGAAGCCCGACCGAAGCGTGTCGTCGATCAACAGCACCGGGCCGGACGGCACGGGTGGCTCGACCGCGAGGCGATCGAGCGCCTGCGTGGCCGACTGCGCATTGGTGGCCGCGTCAGCCTGATAGGCGCCGGCCGAAGCCGACAAGACGGTCACGAACTCCATCCGTCCGCGCGCGGCAAGTCGCTCGGCGAGATCCGTGAGCAGTACGGCTCGCCGCCGCGACGGGACGAACGTGATCCAGGTCGGCCGCCCGGCCGGCCACCCCCACTTGCCCAGGACGCGCACGACGCCGTCGAACAACTCGTCACTGATCGGACGGTCGGCGGCCAGCGCATCGTCCACGGCCTCGGCCCACGCCGAGTCCATCCCGATGGCGAGGGCGCGACCGGGCTCGGCCCGCATCGCGTCGACGATCTTGCCGCGCCGTGCCGCGCCCGAGGGCCACATCTTGCGGGGCTCGATCGCATACTCCTGGGCGCGCAGGTGATCGCGAGCGGCCGCGACCGACGCCGCAGCCGGAGTGAGCCCGGGGGCCGGCAATGATCCGGCGCACACCGAGCAGCGGCCGCAATCGAGAGCGCCCGGATCGTCGAGCGCCTCGCGCAGGATCCGCATCAGGCACCGCGATCCCCCCTGGTAGTCGCGGATCGTCGCCTGCTCGCGTCTGCGGGCCGACGCGATGCCCGCGTATCGCGGCGCGTCATACGCCCACGGCCGGCCGGTCGCCTCCCAACCGCCTTCGGCCCGCGCGACCGCGCCGTCGACGTCGAGCACTTTGAGCAATGATTCCAAGCGGGTTCGCCGCAGTCCCGCTTCGACCTCGAGCGCGGGCAGCGTCATCGGCCGACCCGCCGACGCCAGGATGTCGATGACCTTGTGCACCGTGGGTTCGGGCGGGAAGGCCGTCGAGTCGAAGTAGTCCCAGATCCGTTGATCGGCCGATGTCGGAAGCAGGACGGCCCGGGCTGACGCCAGCGCGCGGCCGGCCCGTCCGACCTGTTGGTAGTAGGCGATCGGCGACGACGGCGCGCCGACGTGCACCACGAACGCGAGGTCGGGCATGTCGAGGCCCATGCCGAGCGACGAGGTGGCAACGAGCGCGCGCAGATCGTGCCCGAGCAACCGCGCCTCAAGCGACGCTCGTTCGTCGGCCGGGGTGGCCGACGAGTACGCGGCGACGGCGTGCCCGGTGGCCGTCAGGTACTCCGCCAGCTGGGTCGTCCCCGCGACCGTCAGCGTGTAGATGATGCCGCTGCCGGTGAGGTCGGGGCCGTCCAACGCATCGGAGATCCAGGCGTAGGCGTGAGCCAGATCGGGCGTCGACACCACGGCCAGGGCTAGGGATTCTCGATCGAGGCTCCCCCGCAGGGTCAGCGTGTCGGTGCCCAACTGGGCCGCGATGTCATCGGTGACGCGCGAATTGGCGGTGGCCGTCGTGGCCAGCACCGGCGTGCCCGACGGCAGGCCGGCCAGCACCTGCGCGAGCCGCCGGTAGTCGGGCCGGAAGTCGTGCCCCCAGTCGGACAGACAGTGCGCCTCGTCGACGACCAGCAGGCCGACGCGAGCGGCGAGCGACGGAAGCACCCGGGCCCGAAAACCCGCGGAGTTCAGCCGCTCGGGCGAGATCAGCAGGACGTCGACGTCATCGGCCGCCAGCCGGGCCTCGATCGTCGGCCAGTCGTCGAAGTTGGCGGAGTTCAGCGTCACCGCCCGTAGCCCGGACCGTTCGGCGGCGGCGACCTGATCACGCATCAGCGCGAGCAGCGGCGAGATCACCAGTGTCGGGCCGGCCCCGGCCGCTCGTCGCAGTCCGGTCGCGATCCAGTAGACCGCCGACTTGCCCCAGCCGGTGCGCTGCACGACCACGACCTTGCGGTGATCGACCACCAGAGAATTGATCGCGGTCCACTGGTCGTCGCGCAGCACCGCGCCCGGGCCGGCCAGCCGGGCCAGATGGGCCTGGGCGGTCGCGCGGAGGTCCGCAACGGTGGTCATGCCGTCATCGTGCCCGGACCGTCCGACAGAAACTCACGCTTCGAGCTCGGACGTGGTCGTCTCGGGGGCCGCGTCGGGTCGCGACGACACCCCGCGCTGCAAGGTCAGCATCGTCAGGCTGGCCTGGACCTGGGCACGTGAGACCTGCCGGCGGATCTCGAGCGGCAACCGCCCCCAGACGGCATCGACGATCTCGGTGACCGACACGGTCGTTTGCTGCTCGTCGCGCTCGCGCGTGTCTCGTTCGTGGCGCGCGAGCGCGTCCTCGATCCAGCTCCGCAGCTCCCCGCGGCTGATGGTCACCGGCTAGGGCAACGCGTCGACGAGGTCGCCGAGGTCGCGGCGGGTGCCGGTGTAGAACGGCACCTCGTCGCGGACGTGCCGGCGGGTCTCGGAGCTGCGCAGGTGACGCATCAGATCGACGATGCGGTGCAGCTCGTCGGCCTCGAAGGCCAGCAACCACTCGTAGTCGCCCAACGCGAACGACGCGACGGTGTTCGCGCGCACGTCCGGGTACTCACGGGCCAGCTGACCGTGCTCGGCCAGCAGCGCCCGCCGTTCGGCGTCGGGCAGCAGGTACCACTCGTAGGAGCGGACGAACGGGTACACGCAGACGTACGCGCGCGCCTGCTCGTCGGCGAGGAACGCCGGGATGTGGCTCTTGTTGAACTCGGCCGGACGGTGCAGTGCCATGTTCGACCAGACCGGGTCGAGATGCGCGCCGAGCGCGGTGCGGCGGAACCGGCTGTAGGCGTCCTGCAGGGCTTCGGCAGTGGACGCGTGCCACCAGATCATCAGATCGGCGTCGGCGCGCAGGGCGCTCACGTCGTAGGTCCCGCGGACCGTCACGTCCTTCTCAGCGAGCTGCGCGAAGACGGCGTCGACCTCATCGGCGAGGGGACGCCGATCGCGGTCGCCGAGCGGCCGGGCGATCCGGAACACCGACCAGGCGGTGTAGCGGATGACATCGTTGAGTTCGCGAGCCTGCTTTCCGTCGACCATGCCGCTCATTCTCCTCGCTGCGACAGCGACGTCAGCACCCGGCGGGCCGCCGTGGTCGCCGTCGCGATGCAGGCCGGAATACCGATGCCGTGGTAGCTCGCTCCGCACAGCGCAAGGTCGGGCAGCCGCGCCACCGACGATTCGATCCGGTCGACGGTGGCGAGGTGTCCCACGTCGTACTGCGGCAGGCCTCCGCCCCAACGCGTCACGAGCCGGTCGATCGGCCGGGCGGCGAAGCCGAGCAGCGCACCCACTTCGCGAGTGGCCAGTTCGGCGAGCTCCGCGTCGTCACGTTGCAGGTCGGTGGCGTCACCGGCCCGGCCGACCGAGGCCCGCAACAGCGTCAATCCGGGCGGGGTGCCCGGCCATTTCTGCGACGAGACGGTGATTGCCTTGACGGCGAACCCCTGTCCCGAGCCGACGAGCAGGCCGCTCCCCGGCGGTAGCTCGGCGTCACGGTAGGCAAGGGAGACGATCGCCATGCTCGCCGTCTCGATCGTGTTCAGTTCGAACGCCGCGGCCGCGTCGAGCTCCCGTAACAGCCGGGCCGACTTCGCGGCCGGCGTCGCGATGATCACCCCGTCGGCGTCGAACGTCTCGGGCTCGGCAGCCGACCCGAGGACGAGGCGATAGCCGTCGGGGCGCCGGTTGATGGCGCGGACGGTTGCCGACACGCGTACGTCCGGAAGCGCAGCCGCGAGTGCGAGCGGCAGGTGGCCGAGCGCGCCGTCGAGCGATGCGAACACCGACCCCGGGTCGGGTGCCGGCCCGATCGGCGACAGCGCCCGCGCCGTCTCGCGCAGGTAGCCGCCCGACTCGGCGAGGGCGGCGTAGAGCTGCGGCATGGTCGCGGCGAACGACAGCCGGTTCGGGTCGCCGGCGTAGACCCCGCCGAGCAGTGGTTCGACAAGGCGCTGCACGACCTCGGGCCCGAGACGCGCGCCCACCAGATCGCCCACCGACACGTCCGAATCGAGGGGGGCGAGCGGTTCGAGGTCTGCCTCGGCGGTGACGGCGGCGAATCCCGCGTCGGACAGCACGCCGGAGCGCTCCAGCTCGTCGAGGTCACCGGGGACGCCGAACATCGTGCCGCGCGGCAGCGGATGGTTGGCCCCACGGGCCCGCACCCGGGCCGAGAGGGTCGACGGGGCGATGAGTCGGTCGCCGAGGCCGGCCGCCTCGACGAGGGCGCGCCCCTCGGGGCGACGCACGAGCAGCGCTTCGGCACCGACATCGACCGGTTGTCCCGCGAGCTCGGCGACCCGCAGCTTCCCGCCCACCCGGGCGGACGACTCGAACACGACAACGTCCGCGTCGATGCCCAGGTCCGAGGCCTCGTGCCGGACCGTCCAGGCGGCGGCCAGGCCGGAGATCCCGCCGCCGACGACGGCGATGGTGCGGCGTCGGCGGTGGTTCGGATCGGTCACGGCGCGAGTGAATGGACGAGCTCGACCACCCGGGTGAGCACGTCCGGGTCGGTGTCCGGGAGCACGCCGTGCCCGAGGTTGAAGATGTGCCCCGCTGCACCGTGTTGGTCGACGGCGCGACGGCCGTCGGCGACGATGCGACGTACCTCGACCTCGACGACGTCCCAGTCGGCCAGCAGCAAAGCGGGATCGAGGTTTCCCTGCAGAGCCGCTCCGGGCCCA
The DNA here is from genome assembly GCA_963737785.1 of uncultured Actinomycetes bacterium. Classification (GTDB taxonomy): domain Bacteria; phylum Actinomycetota; class Actinomycetes; order Mycobacteriales; family Jatrophihabitantaceae; genus CAVTTS01. The sequence goes on along the minus strand of CAVTTS010000003.1, from coordinate 452,348 downwards.
ACCCGTTCTGCGGCGACGTCGAGCGGGATCCGCCAGTCGACGCCCACCACATCGGCACCGGCCGACCGCATCAACGGTAGGAATTCTCCCGTCCCGACGCCGAAATGGATGCGCGGAACGCCGAGGTCGCCCAGCGCGGCGCGGCTGTGCGGCCACACGAATCGTTCGTAGTCAGCTGCCGACAGGGTCCCGGCCCAGGAGTCGAAGAGCTGGACGACCGAGGCGCCGGCGGCCACCTGCACCCGCAGGAAGGCGTTCGCGATGATCGCGAGGCGGCTCAGCAGCTCATGCCAGAGCGTCGGGTCGCTGCGCATCATCGCCTTCGTCCGGGCGTGATCGCGCGACGGTCCGCCCTCGATCAGGTAGCTGGCCAGCGTGAACGGCGCCCCCGCGAAGCCGATCAACGGTGTAGGTCCGAGCTCGTCGACGAGCGCGCGGATCGCGGCGTCGACGTAGGGGACGTCGGCGAGCTCGAGGGCCCGAAACGCGTCGAGGTCGGCGAGCGAACGCACTGGCTTGGCGATGACCGGCCCGACACCTGACACGATCTCGATGTCGACACCGATCGCGACCAGCGGCACGACGATGTCGGAGAACAGGATCGCGGCGTCGACAGCGTGGCGGCGGACCGGCTGCAGGGTGATTTCGGTGATCAGGGCGGCGTCGCGACAGGCGTCGAGTATCGTGCCGCTCGTTCGCAATGCCCGGTATTCCGGCAGCGATCGCCCGGCCTGTCGCATGAACCAGACGGGTGTGCCGGCGCTCGCGTCGCCGGTAGCCGCACGTACGAGGCGCGATGCGGCGGCGGGTATGGCGGTCATCGGGCCCCATCGTACGGAAGCATTCGCCGGCCCCGCGGGCGGTCGGAGGTCATGATCGGCGCGCCTCGGCGAAATTGTCGGTACCCCGTGCGAGCGTCTTCCTGAAACAGCTGGACCCGCTTCGAGAGGCAATCCGATGGCCGTGACGACGATCGACGTCCAGGTGTGACGTCCAGTACTGCCCGTCGTGCGAGTCGCCGCAGCCGGTCGAGGTGCCGCCTTGCGCCGACGGCCACGGCGAGACCTGTCCCGATCGGGCCTGCACGGCATGCGGCTGCGCCCTCGTGATCGTCGCGACCCATCTGACGCAATGGCGGTATGCCGCGTGACCGGTACCGCGAACGGCGCTCCGGTGAGCTCGATCTCGTCCGTCCCGGCCTCCTCCGAACCCGATCCGGACGCCCCGACGTCACCTGAACCGTTCCGGCTCGCCGTGGCGGCGCTGCTGGCCACGACCGTCCGCGCCGAGGCCCGGGTCGAGCCGATCCGCGCACCCCAGCGGCTCGCGCCCTGGACCTACGCGCTGTCGACCGACATCATCGCGGCCGACGGCGAAGAGCTGGCAACCGGTCGATTGGTGCTGCTGTACGACCCGGACGGCGCCGAAGCGTGGGATGGCGAACTGCGCCTGGTCGTGTTCGCCTCCGCCGAGGTCGAGCCCGACATCGCTACCGATCCGCTGCTGCCGGAGGTCGCCTGGAACTGGCTCACCAGCAGCCTGCAGGATCGTGGTGCCGACCATCTCGCCGCCGGCGGCACGGTTACCCAGACGACGTCGACCCGCTTCGGGGACGTGCACGGGCCGGCACCACCGTGACGCTCGAACTGCGTGGATCGTGGACGGCCCGCAGCACCGAACTGACGCCGCATCTGCTGGGCTTCGTCGACATGCTGTGTACTGCCGCCGGATTGCCACCCGAAGGCGTGAGTATTCTGCCGACAACCTGATGAGCGCTGCGAAGTCCGACGACGCACTCACCGCGGGCGGCGCCGACAACGACGACGTGGCCATTGCGGACGCTTCGGTGTCCCCGCAGCGCGCCTCGATCGACGGCGAGCCCGGCGAAGATCCCGGACCCGAGGTACCGCTGCTGCGCGAGCCCGCCGACGGCGTTCCCGAGCCGATCACGAGCGCGCGCGAGCTGAGCGAGGTCAGCGCCGGGTTCGCCGCCGGAGACGGGCCGGTCGCGATCGACGCCGAACGGGCCAGCGGTTACCGCTACAGCCAGCGGGCCTACCTGGTCCAGCTGCGCCGCGCCGGGTACGGCACGGTCCTGATCGACCCGATCGCGCTGCCGGACCTGTCCGAACTGAACGCGGCGATCGGCTCGGCCGAGTGGATCATTCACGCCGCCCACCAGGACCTGCCCTGTCTGGCCGAAGTCGGGCTCGTCCCGTCCCGCCTGTTCGACACCGAGCTCGCCGGCCGTCTGCTCGGCGAGGAACGGGTCGCCCTCGGCACGATGGTCGAGCGTTACCTCGGCGTCCGCCTCGAGAAGGGCCATTCGGCGGCCGACTGGAGCACGCGCCCGCTGCCGCACGACTGGCTGGTGTACGCGGCCCTCGACGTCGAGTTGCTCATCGAGCTGCGCGCCGGACTAGCCGGTGAACTGGCCGCCGCCGGCAAGAGTGAATGGGCCGCGCAGGAATTCGTCGCCGCGTTGTCGGCCCCGCCGCCGGCCCCGCGGGTCGAACCATGGCGGCGCACGTCCGGCATCCACGCGCTGCGCAACCGCCGGCAGCTGGCCGCCGTCCGATCCCTCTGGGAAGCCCGCGACGTCTACGCGTCCGGCCGCGATGTCGCGCCCGGACGGGTGCTTCCGGACGCCGCGATCATCGACGCCGCCCGCCGGGCCCCCGCGACGGCCGGCGATCTGCTCGCCCTCCCGGTCTTCGGCGGGTCCCGCCAGCGCCGCGTCGTCGACAGATGGTTCGCAGCCCTCGAGGCCGCCCGGTTCCTGCCCGAGGACGAGCTGCCGGCAACCACGGCCGGCCCCAGTCGGATTCCGTGCCTCCGACCGGCCGCTGGCGCGAGCGGGCGCCCGAGGCGGCGGCCCGGCTCGCGGCCGCGCGCGAGGCGGTCGCCGAACTCGCCGAGCAGCACACCAGATCCTCGCGCAGAACCTGCTGCCGTCCGACATCGTGCGGCGATTGCGTGGGAACCGCCCGCGCCCATCGACGAGTCGACCGTGCGCGAACGGTTGGTCGAGCTCGGCGCGCGCCGCTGGCAGGTCGAGCTCGTCATCGCCGGCTGACGGTTGGCTCGCCGATGGCGACGGCGCCGATGGCGCGCGGGCCGTGCAGCCGCGCGGGACGCAGCCGCGCCGGACGCGCGCGCCGGACCGCGCGGCCGAACCGTCCGACGTGACCCGACCCCACGACACCCGCTCAGAAGCCGGGTTCGCGTCCTCGGGGCGTTGGGGCAGCTCGATGCGCACGGCCAGCCCGCCGAACGGCGGGGCCGCCGCCTGCAGCCGCCCGTGGTGGGCCTCGACGATCAGCCGCACGATCGAAGAGCCCAGCCCGCGCCCTTCGTCGCTGTGCGGGCCCGGTTGCCGCCCCGGCGGAACGGCTCGAACAGCGCGTCGACCTCGTTCGGCGGAATCACCTGGCCGCCGTTCGCGACGTGCAACCAGATGCGGTCGGACGCGGACTGCCGCAGTCACCCGCAGCCAGCCGCCCGGCACGTTGTGGCGGATCGCGTTCTCGACCAGGTTGCCGATCAGCCGTTCGAGCAGCCGCGGGTCGCCGATCGTCGGCGCCGGCGCGGTGTCCTGCTCGATGGTCACCTGTCGCTCCTTCGCCTCGGCCTCGACCGAGTCCAGGACGGCCGGGACGAGCGCGGCCAGGTCGAGCGGCTCGTAGACCTCGAGCTCAGCTGCGCGCACCGGCCTGCAGCTTCGCCAACGTCAACAGCGACCCGACCAGTCCCTGGGCCCGCTCGGTCGCGCCCAACGCGATCTCGCCCATCTCGCGCAGGTGCTCGCTCGTCGCGTCAGGATCGGAGAGCGTCACGTCGAGCTCGGTGCGGATGACCGCCAGCGGCGTCCGCAGCTCGTGGCTGGCATTCGCCACGAACAGCCGCTGGCTGTCGAACGCCGCGTCCAGGCGGGCCAGCATGGCGTCGAAGGTGTCGGCCAGCTCCCGCAGTTCGTCGTCGGGGCCGCCCAGGTTGATGCGCTGGTCGAGCGTTTCGGACGACAACTGCTTGGCCGTTCGGGTCAGCTTCGCGATCGGGCGCAGGGCCTGCTTCGCGAGCAGGTAGCCGCCCGCGGTCCCGATGACGACGATGATCGAGAAGTAGATGAGCCCGGTGTGCAACAGGTAGCCGCGCGCGTCGCTGCGCGCCCGGCTGCCCGAGGGTCGTCGGGTCGACCGTCTGGGAATGACCCTGCTGGTCGGTGATCGTGATGACGCCGTGCGTCGTCCGGAAGAGCGGCACACTCGCGATCGCGTGGTCGAGCAGGACGACGGACGTGAACAGCAGTGACACACCGACGAGCAGCACTAATCCGCCGTACAACAGCGCCATTCGTACGCGCAGCGTAGAGCGGAAGAGCCTCACCCGGCGGATGATCCAGCCGCGTCGTCACCGGATCCGAGAGCCGCGGGGTCGATGCGGTAACCGGAGCCGACGACCGTGTCGATGATGGGCGGCTCGCCGAGCTTTCGGCGCAGCGTCATCATCGTCACGCGAACGGTCGTGGTGAACGGGTCGGCGTTCTCGTCCCAGACCCGATCGAGCAGCTCCTCGCTGCTGACGACCGTGCCCTGCGCCATGAGCAGCGTCTCGAGCACGCCGAACTCCTTGCGCGTGAGGTCGATCAGCTCGCCCCCCCGGCTGACGGTCCGACGCGACGAGTCGAGCTCGATGTCGCCCGCGGTGAGGACCGGCGGCGCCGCCGGGGTCGTGCGGCGGCCGAGCGCGCGCACCCGCGCGACCAGCTCGACGAACGCGAACGGCTTGGCGAGGTAGTCGTCGGCACCGAGCGCGAGCCCGGAGACCTTGTCCTCGACTGTGACGCTCGCGGTGAGCATCATCACCCGGGTCAGCACGCCTTCGTCCGACAGTCGGCGGCACAGCTCGTCGCCCGAGATCCCCGGCAGGTCACGGTCCAGAACGATCACGTCGTACCGGGTCAGCGACGCCTTCCGGTAACCGTCGTCGCCGTCATAGGCGACGTCGACCGCCATACCTTCGCGGCGCAGCCCACGGGCGACCGCCTCGGCCAGCTGGGCCTCGTCCTCGACTACGAGTACTCGCATCAGTCAATCTCCCCCGCCGGCGTTGTGTCGCCGGTCCGATCGGCTGTCCGTTGAGTTACGGACATATCTGTGACGTTCATGGCGGTTCGTCCTTCTGTTATGTGGACGAGCGCTGACCATTCCACGATTCGCCTACCTATGTCGAGCACCGACAGCCCGATATTTGCTTTCACGTCCGCGACCTGGCCGTGATCGAGAAATTGTCCCGGTATCCCGATCTCGCGCGTCGGCACGTCGACACCGGCCCGCCGCAGTTGCTGGCCGATCCGGGCTCCGATGCCCCCGTCCGCCACACCGTCCTCGACCGTGACGACCAACCGGGCCGACGCGGCGAGCTCGGTCAGTGCGCCATCGACCGGCATCACCCAACGCGGGTCGACGACCCGCACCGTGAAACCGGCCCGACGCACCATCGGGACCGCCGCCAGGACGTCGGTCGCCACCGCGCCGACGGCGACGATCAGCACATCGACATCGACCGGCCCGGACGAGCCGGCGCCGTCGGACGGTTCGAGGAGCACGTCGACGCCGCCCACCCGCCGGACCGGCGCGATGTGCTCGGGCATCGGCGTCTTCGGGAATCGCAACACCGAAGGGCCGCTGTTGTGGTCGACGGCCTCGCGCAACTCGGACCGCAGCGTCGCCTCGTCGCGGGGCGCCGCGATCCGGATATCGGGCACCATCGAGAGCAGGGCGAGATCCCACATGCCGTTGTGGCTCGGGCCGTCCTGGCCGGTGACGCCGGCGCGGTCGAGGACGAGCGTGACCGGCAGCCGGTGCAGCGCGACATCCATGAGCAGTTGGTCGAACGCGCGGTTGACGAACGTCGCGTAGATGGCGACGACGGGGTGCAGCCCGCCCATCGCGAGGCCGGCCGCGGACGTCACGGCGTGCTGCTCGGCGATACCGACGTCGTAGCTGCGATCCGGGAACCGGCGGGCGAAGCGGCCCAGGCCGGTCGGTTCGGTCATGGCGGCGGTGATCGCGACGACGTCCTCGCGGGCCTCACCGATCGCGACGAGCTCGTCGGCGAACGCCTCGGTCCAGCGCTTGCCGGTCGGGTTCAGCGGCACGCCCGTCTTGGGATCGAACGCGCCCGCGACCTGATGCATCTGGTCGGCTTCGTGGTCCTCGGCCGGCTTGTAGCCGTAGCCCTTGCGGGTGACGCAGTGGACGATCACCGGGCCGTCGAAGCCGCGGGCCTGCACGAAGGCCTGCTCCAGCGCGTCCAGGTCGTGTCCGTCGATGGGACCCACGTACTTCAGGCCGAGGTCCTCGAACATGCCCTGCGGGGCGAGGAGATCCTTCATGCCGCGCTTCACGCCGTGCAGTGCCTCGTAGAGCGGCGGGCCGACCACGGGCACCCGGGGAAGGCTGTTGCGTACCGACCCGAGCATCCGCTCGTAGCCGGGACGAAGCCGCAGCCCGGCGAGGTGCTCGGCGAAGCCGCCGGTGGTCGGTGAGTAGGAGCGGCCGTTGTCGTTCACGACGATCACGACCGGACGCGGCGCGGCTGCGATGTTGTTCAGGGCCTCCCAGCACATCCCGCCGGTCAGGGCACCGTCACCGACGACCGCCACCACCGGTCGTCGTTCACCGCGTACCTCGAACGCCTTCGCGATGCCGTCGGCGTACGACAGGGCGGTCGAGGCGTGCGAGTTCTCGATCCAGTCGTGCGGACTCTCGGCCCGGCTCGGGTACCCGGACAGCCCGCCGGTCTGGCGGAGGGTCGGCATGCGGCCGGCGCGTCCGGTCAGGATCTTGTGAACGTAGGCCTGGTGCCCGACGTCGAACAGAATCGGTTCGGTCGGCGAGTCGAAGACCCGGTGCAGCGCGACCGTGAGTTCGACGGCGCCCAGATTGGGCCCGAGATGACCACCGGTTCGCGAGACCTGCGCGACGAGGAAATCGCGGATCTCGGCGCACAGCAGCACCAATTCGGCATGGTCGAGTTGCTGCAGATCGGCCGGCGACTCCACCCGGCTCAACACGCGACTCACAGGTAGGAGCGTACGTGGTCGCGTCGACCCGCGGGCCGGGCGGACGCGCCGACGTGGCCACCGAATCCAGCGCCTCACCCCGGGCTCAAGACGGCCACGCACTCGATGTGGTGGGTCATGGGGAACGCGTCGAACGCGCGCAGCTGCCGGAGCGCGAAGCCCGCCTCGACCGCGGCCGCGACGTCGCGGGCGAGGGACGCCGGATCGCAGGACACGTAGCCAATTGCCCGCGCGCCGCGGTCGGCGAGTGCCGTCATCAACGCGGCTCCGACACCCGCGCGGGGCGGATCGAGGACGATGACGTCCGGCCGGAAGGTGAGGCGTTCGAGCGCGGCCCTGTCGAGTCGGGCGCGCTCGATGCGGGCCCACGGCCGGGCCGCGAGGTTCAGCGCGGCGTCGGACACCGCCTGGCGGTCGGACTCGATGCCCAGGACGTTCCCGGTGGCGCCGACGGCGTCGGCCAGCAACACCGTGAAGAGTCCGGCGCCGGCGTACAGGTCGAGGACCGCCTCGCCGGGACGCAGCGCGATGCCCTCGAGCAGGGCGTCCGCGAGCACCTGGGCGGCGGCCGGATGGCCCTGCCAGAATCCGCCGGCGCTCACGCGGAACGGCACGCCTGAGACCGTGTGACGCAGTCGAGCCGGCCCCTCGACCCGCGTGATCACGTCGGGTTCGGGCCGGCCGCGACGCGATCGCGGGCGGGTGTGGGTCAAGACGGTGCGGGCCGTGTCTGCGACGACGAGCTCGACGGCCGAGACGTCCGGCCAGGGTCGTCCGAAGTGGTCCCCGTCGCCGATGCCCGGCGCGCCGAGCGGGCAGGCGTCGAGCTCCTCGATTTCGCTCGAGCGATGCCGCCGAAGGCCCAGCCGGTTCGCCGGGTTGACCGCGAACACGGTCCGGGTGCGCCAGCCGAGCGCGCCGCCTGGCAGCGCTTCGACCTCGACCTCGACGTCCAACCGGGCCAGGCGCTGGAACTGCTCCTGGACGACCGCGGCCTTCAGTCGCCGCTGGGCGTCGACATCAACGTGCTGCCAGTCGCAGCCGCCGCAGCGGCCCGGGCCGGCGTGTGGACAGGGCGGCGCGACGCGGTCGGCGGACGGTGTGATCACCTCGACCGCGTCGGCCCGGCAGTACGAGCCGCCGGTGTCCTCGGTCACGACCGCGACGACGACTTCTCCGGGCAGCGCGTGCCGGACGAAGACGACCCGCCCGGACGGCTCGTCGTCGACGCGGGCCACGCAGTGCCCGCCGTGGGCGACTCGTCCGATCGTCAGAGTGAGCCGCCGCCCGAGCAGGCCGGGCTCAGCCACGTTTGCCGAGCGGGGTCGGCTGTTCGTCGTCGGCGCCAGGTCCGGGTCGGCCACTGCGCCGGTCGGCCGGGGCGGCGTTCTCCATCCGGTCGCGCTGGTCGGCCACCCGCGCGGCGGCCTGTTCGGCCTCGGCCTCGGCCCGGGTATTCGACGACACGAGCTGCCACGGCACGCTGGTCACCATCACGCCGGGTTGGAACAGCAGCCGGCCCTTCAACCGCAGGGCCGACTGGTTGTGCAGCAGCTGTTCCCACCAGTGGCCCACGACGTATTCGGGGATGAAGACGCTCACGATGTCGCTCGGGCGGTCGCGCCGCAGCTGCCGCACGTAGTCGATGATCGGCGTCGTCACTTCGCGATAGGGCGACTCGAGGACGGTCAGCCCGACCGGGAGGTCGTGCTTCTCCCACTCGGCGAGCAGATGACGGGTCTCCTCGTCGTCGACGTTCACGGTGAGGGCCGTCAGCGTGTCGGGCCGGGTCGCCTTCGCGAAGGCGAGAGCGCGCAGGGTCGGACGGTGCACCTTCGACACGAGGACGACGACGTGGTTGCGGGCCGGCAGCATCAGACCGCGGTCGTCGCTGGAGAGCTCGTTGCCGATTCGCTCGTAGTGCCGGTTGATGGCCCGCATCAGCGCATACAGGATCGGCATCGCGATGAGCACGATGTAGGCACCCTTGGTGAACTTCGTGACGATCACGATCACCAGGACGACGCCGCACAGCGATCCGCCGAAGGCGTTGATCATGCGCGACTGCACCATCCGCCGCCGCTCGGCCGGGTCGCGCTCGGTCCGCAGGGCGCGGTTCCAGTGCCGCACCATGCCGGTCTGGCCGAGGGTGAACGACGTGAAGACGCCGACGATGTACAGCTGGATCAGGTGAGTGACGTCCGCCTTGTAGATGAAGATCATGAAGCCGGCGACGATCGCGAGCATCAGGATTCCGTTGCTGTAGGCGAGCCGGTCGCCGCGACTGGACAGCTGGCGGGGCAGGTTCTTGTCCTTGGCCAGGATCGCGCCGAGCAGTGGGAAACCGTTGAAGGCGGTGTTGGCGGCCAGCACCAGGATCAGCGCGGTCGTCGCCTGGATGTAGAAGAAGCCCGGCGAGTGCGCCCCGCCGAAGACGGCTGACGCGACCTGGGCGATGACGGTCCGTTGCGGCTGGTGGGCGCAGTCGGGGAAGCCGACCAGGTCGCACGGGTCGGCGGTGATGCGGACCTTGGCGATCAGGGCGAGGGCGGTGATACCACCGAACATCGAGACGGCGATCGCGCCCATGGCGACCAGTGTCTTCTGGGCGTTCTTGGCCTTCGGCTTGCGGAATGCCGGGACGCCGTTGGCGATCGCCTCGACGCCGGTGAGGGCCGTGCAGCCCGACGAGAACGCGCGCAACGTCAGGAAACACAGGGCGAGGAATCCCAGCGACCCGTACCCGTGCTGGACCGCCACGCCATAGTGCGCGCTCTCGGCCACCGGCGGCTTGCCGATGATCGCCCGGAAGAACCCGGTCACGATCATGACGAAGACACCCGTGGCGAACAGATAGGTGGGTGCGGCGAACGCCAACCCGGCCTCGCGGATGCCGCGCAGGTTGACGGCGGCCAGCACGACCAGGAATCCGAGCGCCATTTCGACGCGATGACTGGCGAGCGACGGAACGGCCGAGATGATGTTGTCGACGCCCGACGACACCGACACGGCGACGGTCATGACGTAGTCGACGAGCAGCGCGCTCGCGACGACCACGCCGGCCGGTCGGCCGATGTTCTTCGACGCGACTTCGTAGTCCCCCCCGCCCGTCGGGTACGCGCGGACCAGCTGCCGGTACGACGCGACGACCGCCGCCATCAGGACGACGACGGCGATGGCGACCCACGGCGCCAGGTAGAGGAACGCCGTTCCACCGACTGTGAGGACGAGCAGGATCTCCTGCGTCGCGTACGCGACACTGGACAACGCGTCGCTGGCGAAGATCGGCAGGGCGAGCCGCTTCGGCAGCAGCGAGTGCCCCGCCTGGGCGGTGCTGACCGGGCTGCCGATGACCAAGCGCTTCAAGACCCGCGTCGTGACACCCACGGGCGGCAGAATACGGCCAATCGAAGTCACCGGCGCACACCGTGACGCGAAACGGCCCGCCGCAGCGGCGGGGCGCGAACGTGTGTAGCGTGCCGCCCGTGCACATCGTCGTGATGGGATGCGGCCGCGTGGGGTCCTCGCTGATCCACCATCTCGAGCGGCTCGACCACAGCGTCGCCGTGATCGACCAGGACCCGTCGGCGTTCCGCCGCCTCGGTGACGACTTCCGGGGGCGCACGGTGACCGGTATGGGCTTCGACCAGGAGACCCTCATCGCGGCCGGCATCGAGGACGCCAACGCCTTCGCGGCCGTGAGTAACGGGGACAACTCGAACATCATCGCGGCGCGCGTCGCCCGAGAGACGTTCGGCGTTCAAAAGGTCGTCGCCCGCATCTACGACTCGAAGCGCGCCGAGATCTTCGAACGACTGGGCATCCCGACGATCGCCACGGTCCCCTGGACTGCGTCCCGCCTGCTGAAGGCCGTCCTCGGTGAGAGCACGGACGAGGTCTGGCGCGATCCCTCCGGCGGCGTCGCGATGCTGCACGTGATCCCGAACGAGGGCTGGATCGGTCACCGCGTCTCGGAGTTCGAGTCGACCAGCGGTGGGCGCGTCGCGCTGATCACGCGCTTCGGTACCGGCGAACTGCCGACCACCTCGAGCGTCATTCAAGCCGGTGACCGGCTGAACGTGCTCGCGACCGACGACCTCATCCCGGGCCTGAAGATCATCGCGAACGAGTCCCCGGACGGGGGGCACTGATGAAGGTCGCCATCGCCGGGGCCGGTGCCGTCGGCCGGTCGATCGCCCGGGAGCTGGTCGGCAACGGGCACTCCGTGCTGCTGATCGACAAGGACGGCGTGAAGATCACGCCCCATCGCATCCCCGGCGCCGACTGGCTGCTCGGTGACGCGTGCGAGGTCGCCAATCTCGAGGACGCCGGTCTCGAGGGCTACGACGTGATGATCGGTGCGACCGGTGACGACAAGGTGAACCTGGTCGTGTCGCTGCTCGCCAAGACCGAATTCTCGGTGCGGCGGGTCGTGGCCCGGATCAACCATCCGGCCAACGAGTGGTTGTTCACCGAGGCGTGGGGCGTCGACCACGCGGTGTCCACCCCGCGCGTCCTGGCCGCCCTGGTCGAGGAGGCGGTGTCGGTCGGCGACCTCGTCCGGCTGTTCAGCATCCGCGAAGGACAGGCCAACCTCATCGAGATCACGCTGCCGGACGACGCACCGTGCGCCGGTGCCGCCGTGCGCGATCTCAACCTGCCGAAGGATTCAGCGCTCGTGACGATCGTGCGCGGAAACCGGGTCATCGTCCCGACTCCGGAAGAGCCATTGGAAGCCGGTGACGAGTTGCTGTTCGTGGCCCGACCGGAGTCGGAAGCCGCGATCCGCACGACCGTCCTGGCCGGCCGAATGCTCGATTAGTCCTCGCCGGGCGCCGACAACGGTGCGGCCGAGGCGCCGGCGGTGTCGACGGCCAGCGATCGGCGGGCCCGGTTGACGATCCAGAAGCCGAATCCGATCGCGAGAATGTACAGCGGGTAGCCCATCGACACTCGGGCGACGGCCAGCCAGCCAGTCGCGTTGTGGTTGAACAACGTGAGTTGGACGAGGCCGCGCGCCAGGAAGATCACCGCCGCCAGCACGGTGGCCAGGTCGTACGCCACGAGCAGCCGACGCCGCCGATTCCACGCGATGCCGTCCTCTGACGGTGTCGGGTCGAGGAACTCCCACATCAGCCCGACGATCGGACGGCGGATCGCCAGCGAGCCCAGGAACACCGCCGCATAGAGGAAGCTGCTCCAGATCCCGAGCAGGAAGTACCCCTTCGCGTGGCCGGTGCGGGCCGCGATGATCGATGCGACGACGACCCCGAACAGCCCGGTCAGCGCCTGCTGGATCGGCTGATGGCGCAGCAGGCGGTAGCCGGCGAGGACGACCGCCGCGCCCACCGCCGCGCCGATGGCCCAGTGCAGGCCGGCCCACGAGTTGACGATCACGAAGACGATCGGCGGCACCGCCGCGACGACGGTGCCTGACCAACCGCCGATGCTCGCGATGAGCTGCTGCCGATATTGCTCCCGTACGTCGCCGGCCGGCTCGCTCACGCCGGTCCCCGCCCGCTCACGCGGGCTCGCGCAGCTGGTACCACGGGTTGTAGATCGCGAGCTTCCCGTCGTGGTCGCCGACGCGACCGCGCACGAGCACCCGGCGCCCGGGTTCGAGACCGGCGATCCGGCGCCGGCCGAGCCAGACGAGCTCGATCGACGAACTGCCGTCGAAGAGTTCGGCGGCCAGGGTCGGATGCGTTTCGCGGGGCGTGTAGACGACGGCCCGCAGCCGGCCGGCGATTGTGACGAGTTGACCGCGACGCAGCTCGGCGACCGGTACACAGGACAGGCGCGCTGAGTCCTCCTGCAGCTCGTGCGCGTCGAGTTCCGCGACGTGGCCGGTGAGGCGACGCAGCAGGGACGGACGGCCAGTCATGACATCAAGGGTAGCTACTGCGCGGTGCCGTCGTCCTCGGCCGCCGCGGACGCCTCGATAGCTTCCTTCGGTAAGCGGAGCGGGACCTGTTCGCGAGCGGGCAGCGGGTCCGAGCCCCGGACGACGACGATGTCGCGCAGCATCCGCTCGAACGGCGCGGCCTTGGCCGCTTCAGTCGCCGGGGTCCCGACGAGCAGGGCCCGCAGGAACCACCGCGGACCCTCGACCCCGATGAACCGAGCCGGCGCGGTGCCGCCGCCGTCGGTCTTGAGCCGACCGAGCACTTCGGGGCCGAACAGGCCGTCGGCCTTGTCCCGCGCCGCGCCGCCCTGCTCGACGATCGACTGCTTGATCTCGGAGCGGACCTCGTCCCAGATCCGCTCGTTGCGGGGGGCGGCGAAGACTCCGAGCTGCATGTGGCCGCTCGGATTCGTCACTGTCACCGACACGACCTGCTGTGACTCGTTGGTGTCGAGCCGGATGTCCATTCCCGCGACGACCGGTATCAACAGGCCGCCCAGATCGATCCGGGCGACGTCGTCGTCGGGGGCGTCGGTGACGTCCCAGGGTCCGGTCGTGGGCTCCGGCTCGTCGCGACGGCGGGTCTCCCACGGCGGCGTGGCGTCGATCTTCGACTGGGCGGTTCGCTTCTCGCGCCGGCGCAGCGCCATCACGCGCCGCCGTTCGCCGAGGAGTCGGGCGAGCAACGCCGCGGCACCGCCGGTTGACCCGTGCCCACCGGTCCCCCGAGTCGATTCGGGGAGCTCGTCGACCTCGACGAAGCGCGCCGCCTCGACCCGTTGCAGGACGAGCTGTGCGATCCGGTCGCCGCGGCGCAACTGCAGGGTCCGGCGCGGATCGTGATTGATCACGATGACCTTGACCTCGCCGCGATAGCCGGCGTCGATCGTGCCGGGAGCGTTCACCAAGGCCATTCCGGCCCGGGCGGCGAGGCCCGAGCGCGGATGCACGAACGCGGCGAAGCCTTCGGGCACGACGATCGCGATTCCGGTGGGCAGCACGGCCCGTTCGCCCGGCTCGAGCTCGGCGTCGATCGTCGTCATGATGTCGGCTCCGGCATCACCGGGCAGGGCATAGCTGGGAAGCGGTACGTCCGGATCGAGCCGGCGAACGAGAACGTCGAGCGGCGCTGTGCTCATCCGGACGCCCTCGCGAACGGACGCCTGTCGCCGGCCTGGCCGTGGGCGCTGGCAGGTCGGTTCGACGGGCAATCGGGCACGGCGCAAACCTACCCGCCCGTACCGATCCCGAGCCACACGGTCACGGCGCCCGGTTACGCTGACCGGTGTGAGTGCCGAAAGCGATTCGCCGACCGATCCGCGGGCCGCGATCTCGGCATCGGGCACCGTGTACCGCGAGCGACTGCGCACCCCGTCCTGGTGGTACCTCATGGCCCTGGCCGTCGCGGTCATCCTGGCCGCCGAGTTCCACATCGCGGACGAGACCCTCACCGACTGGATCCCGTATTGCACGCTCGTGCCGTTCTCGATCGCGATCGTCTGGTGGATCGGGCACAGCGAACTTCGCATCGCCGACGGCGAGTTGCACGTCCGTGGTGCTCGTCTGCCGATCGAGTTCGTCAGCGAGGTCGTCGCGCTCGATCACCGGACGCTGCTCCGGGTCGTGGGCCGCGACGGGGACCCGTCCGCCTTCGTCTCGATCCGGCCGTGGATCGGACCCGGTCTGCAGTTGTTGCTGGACGATCCGGACGACCCGACGCCCTACTGGATCGTGAGCACGCGACACCCTGATCGCGTCATGGCCCTCCTGCGTTCCTGACGGCTGGGTTGGTTCCTCGACAACCGGGCCCGCCGATACAGTTCGGCGCATGGACAGGTTCACGGGCAAGGTCGCGATCGTCACCGGCGCCAGCCGAGGTATCGGCCTCGCCATTGCGCAACGGATCGTCGATGAAGGCGGCCAGGTCTGCATTACCGCCCGCAAGCAGGACGCGCTCGACGAAGCGGTGGCGGCGCTGGGTGGCAGCGCGCACGCCGTCGCCGTCGCCGGACCCGCCGATGACCTGGCCCATCAGGACGAGGCGGTCGGCACGGCGGTGAGCGCGTTCGGGCGCCTGGACGTGCTCGTCAACAACACCGGCATCAACCCGTCGTACGGTCCGCTCGCGGACCTGGACTTCGGCGCGGCCCGCAAGACGTTCGAGGTCAATGTGCTGGCGGCGCTGTCCTGGGTCCGGGCCGCTCGCGCCCAGGGCCTCGGCGAGGGCGGCGGTGGCGCGATCGTGAACATCGCCTCGATCGCCGGCGTCCACGCGTCGCCGGGTATCGCGTTCTACGGAGTGACCAAGTCGGCGCTGATCGGGCTGACCCGGCAGCTGGCGCTCGAGTTGGCGCCGTCGGTGCGGGTGAACGCCGTCGCGCCGGCGGTGGTCAAGACGAAATTCGCGACCGCGCTCTACGAGGGACGAGAGGACGTCGCGGCGAAGGCGTACGCACTCGGTCGGCTGGGCGTCGCCGAGGACGTCGCCGGAGCGGTCGCGTTCCTCGCGTCCGACGACGCCGCCTGGGTAACCGGTCAGACCCTCGTTCTCGACGGCGGTCTGACCCTCAACATCGGTTGGGCCTAACTTTCGATCGGGCCCGAAGCGTCGATCAGGCGCGACGCTCCGCGTCGATCAGGCGCGACGCTCCGCGTCGATCAGGCGCAGTCGCGGCAGATGTACTGCCCGTTCTTCTCCCGGGCGAGGCGGCTGCGGTGGTGGACCAGGAAGCAGCTCGAGCAGGTGAACTCGTCGTCCTGCTTGGGCAGCACCCGGACGGTCAGCTCTTCACCGGAGAGGCTCGAGAGGTCCGCCCCGGGCAGTTCCAGTGATTCGTTCAGCTCGGTCTCGTCGACGTCGATCGTGCCGGACTGAGCCTCGGCCCGCCGGGCCTTCAATTCCTCCAGCGAATCTTCGCTGAGTTCGTCGACGTCGCCGCGGCGCGGTGCGTCGTAGTCGGTGGCCATCGTCTTTCAACTCCTCGTTCTGTTCAGTCGCGTCTGAGGGGGTATCAGTACGGCTAAAACGTCATGTCGTCAATCCTGTGCGGTGTGTTGTTCCCGCACGCGCCGGTGCAACGTACAGCCACGCCATCTTGTGCCCGAATCCCGACACCAGTTCTGTGAGCTGAAACTCGGGGCCCGGTCGCGACGGCGAGGGCGAACGCTACCGCCTGGCGACCACTCCGCAACGATCGGGCACGGCGCCGCATTCCCGCCGCCTGACCGGGTTAGTCTCATGGCACTCGGCGACGGCCGGGACGGGCCCTCTGGACAGGTGCCGAGACCCGCGAGATCGGCAAGGAGTGCGCTCGACAATGGCCCGGCCCTCGGCGCGTAAGCCCTTGCCGGCGCTGATCTTCCTTGTCGCGCTCTCGTTGCTGTCGGCGCTCGTCTGGTGGCGCGTCTTGCATCGCACGAGCACGTCGGTGGCCAAGCCGAAGGTGTCGGCGAGCTGCGTGACACCCTCCGCGGTTGTCGTGAGCGTCGTCCCGGCGCCAGGCACGGTCCTCGTGAAGGTCTTGAATTCGACGAACCGAACCGGCCTCGCCGCGACCGTCGCCGCCACCCTCACGCACCTCGGCTTCCAGATCAACGGGCCGGTGGCCAACGACCCGAACCCGATCGCCGGAGTCGCCGACGTGCGCTACGGGCCGGCCGGTACGGCGGCAGCGACGTTGCTCAGCTACTACATCCCCGGCGCGACGCTCGTCGCCGACAAGCGCACCGACGCGTCGGTCGACCTGTCGCTGGGTGCGCAGTTCACGACTGTGGCGGCCCCGACGGACGTGGCGAAGGCGCTCGCCAGCGCGCACATCGCGCAGGCGACCGCGCCGGTGGCCACGCCGACCGTGACTCCCAGCGGGTCCGTGCATCCGGGCACCTCGACGAGCTCGACCCCCGCCGCGACGCGGTCCAGCTGCTGACCGTCAGCCCGGAGGCAGCACGTCGTCGGCGTCAAGCGCTTCGAGCGCCGCGAACAGGGCCGGCGCGAGGTCCGGCCGCGCGACGCAGGTGATGACCTGGTCCGCGGGCCGACCGCGTAACCCCGACGTCACGCAGCCGGCCTCGGTCGCGATCAACAGGCCGGCCGCCCGGTCCCACGGACTCAGGCCCGCCTCGAAGTAGGCGTCGAGTCGGCCGGCCGCGACCGCACACAGGTCGAGCGCGGCCGAACCGATGCGGCGGATGTCGCCGATCCCCGGCAACAGGGCGGCCACGACCGCGGCCTGACGAGCGCGCGTTGCCGACGAATACGCGAAACCGGTTCCGATGACGGCCCGCTCGAGGGTGATCGAGCGTGGTCCGGTGAGGTGGGTCTGCTCGCCCCACCGGTCGGTGACGAACGCGCCGCGGCCGAGCTGCGCGCGGTAGACGTCGCCGCGCTCCGGGCAGGCGACGCAGCCGGCGACGATCACGCCCTCGCGTTCGACACCCACCGACACCGCGTAGTCGGGAAGACCGAGGGCGAAGTTCACGGTGCCGTCGATCGGGTCGATGATCCAGCGCACTCCGCTGCGCGTGACGGCGGTGCCGCCCTCTTCGGCCAGCACGCCGTCGGCGGGACGGCGCGTCGCGAGCTCGCCGATGACCCATGCTTCGACGGCTCGATCGACCTCGGTGACCAGATCCGTCGCGGTCGACTTCGTCGATACGGCGAAGCCGTCGCGACGACGTCGCATCGCGAGTTGCCCGGCCGCGACGGCCAGCTCGACGGCCAGTTCGGCGAGGTCGTTCCCGTCGTCGGACGCGGTGGCTGGCACCGCTCTATCGCAGCACGTCCGCCGCCGCCTCGATCGGGCGGGTAAGGTACCGGCGCCATCACTGAAACTCGAAATGGGAGCTGACGTGGCCGATCAGGTCGACCTCTCCGATGCGGCGTACGGCATCGACATCGGTGGCTCCGGTATCAAAGGTGCCGCCGTACACACCGCCACCGGCGACCTGATCACGCCCCGGGTGCGCATCGCGACCCCGCAGCCGTCGACACCGGACGCCGTCGCGGCCGTGGTCAAGAAGCTGGTCGAGCAGGCCGATTGGCACGGGCGCGTCGGCGCTACCTTCCCGGCGGTGATTCAGCACGGAATCGCCCGGACGGCGGCGAACGTCGATGCCAGTTGGATCGGCGCGGACGCCGACTCGAAGTTCACCGCGGCGACCGGACTCGAGGTCACGGTGCTCAACGACGCCGACGCGGCCGGAATCGCCGAGGCCCGGTTCGGTGCCGCCAAGGACATTCCGGGAGTGGTCATCCTGCTCACGTTCGGCACCGGCATCGGCAGCGCGCTGTTGGTCGACGGCAAGCTCGTGCCTAACACCGAGCTCGGCCACCTCGAACTGGACGGGCACGACGCCGAGACTCGCGCGTCCGCCGCCGTCCGCGACCGGCACAAGATGTCCTATCAGAAGTGGGCCAAGCGGGTGCAGCACTACATGGCGAAGGTCGAAGGTCTGTTCACGCCCGACCTGTTCGTCGTCGGTGGGGGCGTGAGCAAGGACGCCGACAAATGGGTGCCGCTCCTCGAGCTGCGGACGCCGGTCAAGCCGGCCCAGCTGCTGAACAACGCCGGCATCGTCGGCGCCGCGATGGCCGCCGCGGAACGTCCGTCGAGCTGACGACGCGCCTCGAGATCGGCTGAGTCGCGCGCTGGCGACAGACAAGTACAATGGGGAGTGCGACGCTGCGCACGAACTGGACTCGAGCAGAGTCAACCCACAGTCGGCCAGCAGTCCCTAGACTCCGCGAATGCGGACCCGAATCCGCGCGCTTCAGCTTGTTTCTTGCGCGCCCGTGCAGAAGTCGAAAGGGCACCGTGGTTCCGAGTAGTCCCGAGCCGAAGTCCGTCCTGGCCGCCGCGACCGCGGCCCGGCGCGTCACCACCGCCACGGCGGACCCGAAGGCCGAGCCCAAGGCCGCCACGGCGACCAAGACCGCACCGGTGAAGGCCACCGCGAAGACCGCGCCCGCACGACCGGTCAAGGCCGCCACCAAGGCGACGACCCCGAAGGCGGCCAAGGCCGCACCGGCGACGACCGGGGACGGTCCGGTTGACGGCATCGTCGAACTCGAAGAGGTCGAGATCGGGGCTGTCGAACTCGAGGTCGTGACAGTTGAGGTCGAACTCGACGAGACGACCGAGACCCCCGCCGCCGGCGAGGCCGCGGAAAGCGACGAGTTCGCCTGGGACGACGAGGAAGAGTCGGAGGCGCTGCGCCAGGCGCGCAAGGACGCCGAGATGACGGCCTCGGCCGACTCGGTGCGTGCGTACCTCAAGCAGATCGGCAAGGTCGCGCTGCTCAACGCCGAGGAGGAGGTCGATCTCGCCAAGCGCATCGAGGCCGGGCTGTACTCGGCCGAGCGGCTGCGCCAGGCCGACGAGTCCAGCGAGAAGCTCGCGATGCAGTTCAAGCGTGACCTGCGCTGGATCGTCCGCGACGGCGAGCGCGCCAAGAACCACCTGCTCGAGGCCAACCTGCGCCTCGTCGTGTCACTGGCCAAGCGCTACACCGGCCGCGGCATGGCGTTCCTGGACCTGATCCAGGAGGGCAACCTCGGCCTGATCCGCGCGGTCGAGAAGTTCGACTACACCAAGGGTTACAAGTTCTCGACGTATGCCACCTGGTGGATCCGGCAAGCGATCACCCGCGCGATGGCCGACCAGGCCCGCACGATCCGCATTCCCGTCCACATGGTCGAGGTCATCAACAAGCTCGGCCGCATCCAGCGCGAGCTGCTCCAGGACCTCGGCCGTGAGCCCACGCCCGAAGAGCTCGCCAAGGAAATGGACATCACGCCCGACAAGGTGCTCGAGATCCAGCAGTACGCCCGCGAGCCCATCAGCCTCGACCAGACCATCGGCGACGAGGGCGACAGTCAGCTCGGCGACTTCATCGAGGACTCCGAGGCGGTCGTGGCGGTCGACGCGGTCAGTTTCACGTTGCTGCAGGATCAGCTGCAGTCGGTGCTGCAGACGCTGTCAGAGCGCGAAGCCGGCGTCGTGAAGCTGCGCTTCGGCCTCACCGACGGACAGCCGCGGACGCTCGACGAGATCGGCCAGGTCTACGGCGTGACCCGCGAGCGGATCCGGCAGATCGAGTCCAAGACCATGTCGAAGCTGCGTCACCCGTCCCGTTCGCAGGTCCTGCGCGACTACCTGGACTGATCAGCATGGCGGAGACCTTTCGCGCCCGGGTCGAATTGCACGGCAAGACCGCGACGGGCATCGAGGTGCCGGCCGACGTCATCGAACGACTCGGCCAAGGGCGGCGTCCGAAGGTGACGGTGACCATCGGTTCGCACACGTACCGAACGACGGCGGCGTTCATGGGCGGTCAGTTCCTGGTGCCGCTCGCGGCCGACAACCGCGCCGCGGCCGGAGTCGAAGCGGGTGACGACGTCGACGTGCTCATCGCGGCCGACGAGAGCCCGCGCGAAGTGCCGGTGCCCGACGACCTGGCGACCGCGATCGACGCCGCGCCCGGTGCCCGCGAGTTCTATGACGCCCTCTCGTTCACACACCGCAAGGAGTGGGTGCGCTGGGTCGAGGAGTCGAAGAAGCCCGAGACGCGCGCGACCCGCATCGAGAAGACCGCCACCGCCCTCGCCGAAGGGCGCCGCACCCGCTAGCCACCGGCGACGCTGATATTCATGCGACGTCATGGCGGCGCACAGATATCACCGTCGCGCCGTGCAGCACCCGCAGCGTGCAAATCGACCCCAGACGACCGAAGGCCCCGTCCGGGCGGACGGGGCCTTCTCGATCGCGGTAGGACGCGATCCGAACTATCCGGCGCTGGCGTCTTCTAGACGGTCCGACTCGGTGTAGATCTCGGCATCGATGGCGCGCAATCCCGTTTCGAACTCGCGCGCGTGATGCACGCAGAACAGCAACTGGGCGCCGGAAGCCAACGTCGCTCGCACATAGGCCTGAGCTCCGCACCGGTCGCAGCGGTCGGCGGCATTGAGCGTGTTCGCAGCCATCGTGGTCATGTCAGCACCCTCTTCCACTCGATCGTTCCCATCGTCGGGCTGACGTAATCGTCCACCCCGTACGTCTATCCAACCAGCAACCGGGCCGTGTCATGCCCAACTGGGCACGTCCTCTCTCAGTGTTCGCGTCGAGCGAACTCCTCGGATCCATCCGCGTGCCGCGCGTGGACCCTTGCCACACACAGCGAATGGCTGGCAGGTTCAAGGTTGGCCGCCGGACGACCGATCCGGGGCCAGGAGGGTTGGCAATGAGGCACAGACTTGTCGTCGCCGCCGCCGCCGTCGGGATCACCATCGTGGCCGGCGCCGTGAACCCCGGAATCTCGTCAGCGGGAGCGGCCACCCCGGCCCGCGTGACGTTGGGCGCGTCGTCGATTCACTGGGGGGCGTGCAGCGATCCGGACCTGCAGAGCCTGGACGGACAGTGCGCGATGGTCAGCGTTCCGCTCGACTACAGCCATCCGGGCGGGGCCAAGATCCAACTCGCGGTGTCCCGGATCCGTCACACGGTTCCGGACTCCCAGTTCCAGGGCGTCATGCTCACGAATCCTGGCGGGCCGGGCGGTTCGGGGCTCACCCTGTCGACGCTCGGCCAGTATGTGCCCAATGGCGCCGGTGACGCGTACGACTGGATCGGCTTCGACCCTCGTGGAGTCGGCTCCAGCGTCCCGGCGCTGAGCTGCGACCCCGACTACTTCGGCTACAACCGGCCCTTCTACGACCCGATCAACCAGACCGACCTGAACGCATGGCTGACCCGGTCGCAGAACTACGACAAGGCCTGCGCGGCCAACAACTCTTCGGCCCTGTTGAACAACATGACCACCGAGGACTCGGCGCGTGACATGGACAGCCTGCGCGTGGCCCTGGGAGCCACCCAGATCAACTACTACGGCTTCTCGTACGGCACGTACCTCGGCCAGGTGTACAGCTCGCTGTTCCCGACCCATGTGCGACGGATGGTGCTCGACAGCAACGTCGACCCGACCCGCATCTGGTACGCGGCCAACCTCGACCAGGATCTGGCCTTCCAGGGCAACATGGAGCGCTGGTGGGCGTGGATCGCGCAAGAACAACGATGTCTACAACCTCGGCAAGACCGAGGCGGCCGTCGAGTCGAAGTTCTACAAGATCGCCGTCAACCTGCGCACGCACCCGGCCGCCGGCAAGATCGGCTATGACGAGTGGATCGACATCTTCCTGGAGGCCGGCTACTACAACGTCACGTGGTCCGATGCCGGCGCACTGTTCGCCGACTACGCCCGCACGCACGACGCCGCGCCACTGATCGACGCGTACGTCAGTGCCGACGGTCTGGGCGACGACAACGAGTTCGCCGTCTACAACGCGGTGCAGTGCAGCGACGTGCAGTGGCCAACCGCCTGGAGCACCTGGAGCCAGGACAACTCGCGGGTGAACGCCCAAGCGCCGTACGAGACGTGGGCCAACGCCTGGTTCAACGGCCCGTGCCTGTACTGGCCGGCGGCCGCTCACACGCCGGTCAAGATCGACGGCAGCAAAGTCGCGAGCGTCCTGCTCATCGACGAGACGCTCGACGCGGCGACGCCGTACACGGGCAGCCTCGAGGTTCGCAAGCTGTACCCGAACTCGAGTCTGCTGGCGCTGCCCGGTGGGACGTCGCATGCGCTGTCGCTGTTCGGCGACGCGTGCGAGGACGACCTGATCGCCAAGTACATCGCCACCGGGGCGCTACCTGCTCGCAAGGCCGGTAATGGGCCGGACGCGACCTGCGCGCCGTTGGCGCCGCCGCCGGCGCAGGACCCCGGTGCCTCGGCGGCCGCCGCCACATCGGGGACGTCGACGGCGCACGGCTCGGCCGCGACCACCGGCAAGGCCGCGCGGCTGAAGTTGCTGGCGCACATCGGCTGATCCAGCCGATCGGGGTTGCTCGGGCGCTGGGTTCAGCGTTCGAGCAACCCCATCAGCGCGTCCCGGCGGCCGGCGAGCACCTCGGAGCTTGCGGACGCCGATGGCGGCCCGGGCACGAGTTGCCGCAGCTGGGCATGAACCTGACCGTGCGGGCGCCCGGTGCGCGCCGCGACGACAGCCACCATCCGATTGACCTCCCGCCGGAGCTCGGCGGCGGCCCGCCAGGCCACGACCTCGGCCGGCACCTCGTGGGCCTCCGGCGCCGTCGAGCTCGCCCGTCGGCGCAGCGCGGCGTCGCGATCGGCGAGCAGCTGGGCGGTCTGCTCGGCGGACAGCAGCCCGGGCAGACCCAGGAAGTCCTCGTCCTCCTGAGCGACGGGCCGACCTCCGGCGACGACTGCCCGACCGGCGTGCAGGACGTGCGCGAACTCCGCGTCCGCGTCCAGGGCCTCGTAGTCGCCGACCGGCTCGTTCTCTTCGACCTCGGTGACCTCGACGTCGAGTAGCTCGCCTCCACTGGGCGGTGGGATGACGTGGTTGCGTTCGTCCTCCAGCGCCGCGGCCAGGGCGAGCAACGGGCGGACGGCGGGCAGGAAAACGGTCGCCGACTCGTGCCGTCCCCGGGCCCGGACGACACGCCCGACCGCCTGGGCGAAGAACAGCGGCGTCCGGTAGGAGGTCATCCAGGCCAGGCAGGCGGCGCGCGGCACGTCGACGCCCTCGGAGATCATCCGCACGCAGACCGCGATGCGACCTTCGCCGGCCGCGAACGCGGCGATCTTCTCGCTGGCCTTGGGATCGTCCGAGACGATGACGGCCGGCGCCTCCCCCGTGACCCGCTCGACGATGGCGGCATACTCCCGTGCATCGTCCTGATCGGTGGCGAGAACGATCCCGGCGGCGTCCGGCATGCCCGACGCGCGCAGGTGCGTGATGCGCTCGTCCATCGCGGCCAGGACGTGCGGAACCCACTGGCCTCGCGGGTTCAGCGCTGTCCGCCAGGCGGTTGCCTCGATCCGCTTCGTCGCCGACTCGGTCAGGCTGGCCGCCACGACCTCGCCGGCACTGTTGCGCCAGCGCGACGTGCCCGTGTACGCGGCGAAGACGACCGGGCGGACGACTCCGTCACGCAGCCCCTCGCGGTACCCGTACGTGTAGTCGGCGGTACTGCTCAGGCCGCCGTCCGCCTCGACGTCGTAGCGAACGAAAGGGATCCGCTCGTCCGCTCGGGTCCGGAACGGGGTCCCGGTGAGGCACAGGCGTCGCTCGGCCCGCTCGAACGCCTCGGCCACCGCTTCGCCCCACGACAGGCCGTCGCCGGCATGGTGGACCTCGTCCAGGATCACCAGGCTGCGGCGGGCCGAGCTGCGCGCCGCGTGGACACCGGGTTTCGCGGCGACTTGCGCGTAGGTCGTGACGTAGCCGGTCAGGCCCGGTCGCACCGGCCCGACCGCGTTGGTGAGGCCCGGGTCCAACGCGATGCCGAGTGCCTCGGCGGCCTCGGCCCACTGCGTGCGCAGGTGGTCGGTCGGGCAGACCACGACGATCCGATCGATGACCCGGCGCGCGAGCAGGTCGGCCGCGAGGGCGAGCGCGAAGGTGGTCTTGCCGGAGCCGGGGGTGGCCGTGACGAGAAAGTCGCGACCGCCGGACGCCTGATAGGAGGCGAGGGCCGTTCGCTGCCACGAGCGGAGCCGTATACGCGGGATCGAGTTGGCCAGCGGTTGCGCCAACACACGTTCCCTTCCGTCCGACTGCGTCGAAATGCCCCGGGCCGCACGGCCGCAGGGCATCTAGATCGCAGGTTAGTCGGTGAGGGTCGGCCCCGCGGGCTACGACTCGCCCGTCGAGCCGGACGTCCTTCGTAACGACGCTGACCGGGCCGCGACACGCAGGCGCGGACGGCGCTGGGCCGCGCCGGGGCCGGAAGTCGGCAGACTGAGCACTCGTGAAGCTGCGCAGACTGGTCCGGGCGATCACCCGGGTGCCGATGCTGCTGCGCCGCGCCGTCGCCAACGCCTGGCACGACCGGGTTCTCGGACTGTCCGCCGAGGCGGCGTTCTGGCAGTTGCTGAGCCTGCCGTCCCTGTTGCTCGCTGTGATCGCCACCCTTGGCTACTTCTCGCGGCTGCTCGGGCCGGCCTCGCTGAAGAGCACCGAGACGCAACTGGAGAAGACGTTCAGCCGGGCCTTCAGCCCCGAGGTCGTGCAGGAGCTGGTGACCCCGATCCTGCGCGAAGTGCTCAACGGGGGCCGGGCCGACATCATCAGCGTGGGGTTCGTGCTCGCACTCTGGGCCGGGTCGTCGGCGACGGCCACGTTCGTGAACACGATCACGATCGCCTACGGCATGCGTGATCTTCGCGGACCCGTCCGGAGCCGACTGCTCGCGCTGTGGCTGTTCCTCGGTTCGGTCGTCGTCGGCGCCTTGGTGCTGCCGCTGCTCGTCCTCGGCCCGACCCTGCTGGCCGACCTCTTTCCGAAGGCCGAGCAGGACACCGCGAGCACCGTCATCGACAGCCTCTACTACCCGGTCGTCGTCGTGTTGCTGATGACCGGTCTCACGACGCTGTACCACCTCGCCCCGCCCCGCCGGCTGCCGTGGCTACGGGGCGTCCCCGGCGCGCTGCTGGCGATGCTGGTCTTCGTCGCGGGTTCGGCCGGGCTGCGCGAGTACATCCACTTCATCCTGAGCCGCAACCACGCCTACGGCACGCTCGCGGCGCCGGTGGCGGCCTTGCTGTTCTTCTACATCCTCGCGCTCGGGGTCCTACTGGGTGCCGAGTTCAACGCCGCGATCGAGCAGTACTCGCCGTCGCTACACAAGCCGCCGCGGGTCCTCGACCCGCGCGCCTGGCGTCACGCACTCGACGTCGAGAACGATCAGTCGGACGAGCCGCCGCCGGCCGGCATCGATTCGTAGATCTCCTTGCAGCGCGGGCACACCGGTGAGCCCGGCTTGGGCGATCGGGTCACCGGGAACACCTCGCCGCACAGCGCCTGCACCATGTTTCCCATGACCGCGCTTTCAGCGATCTTGGCCTTGCGGACGTAGTGGAACAGGCGGTCGCCGGTGTCCGCGTCCGAGGTTTTCGGTGATTCGAGGGTCTGCGTCGTCGTCACGGTCTGAATTCTGCCAGCTCAGCCGTCGATCGTGCGGTCGTCATCGGCAGCGGGCAGCGCAATCAGCGGCGTCAGGACGATCGGCTTGGACACCGGACGACGTTTGCGGGCCGGGCCGTCGTTCGCGATCAGCACCGCACACCAGGGCAGCAGAGCCCCGCCGACCACGAGCAACAACGCCACCACGATCGACAGCGGGTAGAGAACCGCCGCCAAGATCACGCACACCCCGCGGGTCGCCATCATCAGCGTGTATCGCCGCTTGCGGCGGGCGAGGTCGACCGCTCGGCTGTCCGGCGCACTCGTGATCAGTGCGACGTCGTCCGCTCGCTCGTGGCGCATGACACCCATCGTTGCACCGATCGTGATAGACGTGGTGGCGGCGGCTGATCCGCGCGGCGGCGTGCTCGCTCCGGTGCGGAAGGATGCCGCCCATGCGTCCCATACTCACCGCCGAAGCGCTGGGGCCCGTGCGCGAGATGTTTGCCCTTTACTACACGGTCGACGCCGTGCACGAGGAGCTCGGACTGATCGGCTCGGCCGCGCTCGATCGGGGTGATCTGGCCGGCGTCGCTCGTCTGCTGCGCGGCCGCGAAGGTGGCGTCGCCTCGTTGATCAGGCTGTTTCTGCTCGGCGAGTCGCTCGAGCGGGAACGGGCCGCGGTCGTACTGCCCGGCCTCGACATCGCGGCCGCCGACGGGCTGCTCGAGGTCATCGGCGATCAGGTAAGCAGCCGGCTGGACGTCCGGCCCTACGCGGAGGTGGACGGCCCGGACTGGTGGGTCGTCTCCGACTTCGGCTCGGACGTCAAGCCCGGGCCCGTCGACGATGATCACGTCCTGGGCGTCGGCGCCGCGTCGCTCACGCTGGCGCAACTGACCGTGCGCGCCCCCGTCGAAGACGCCCTCGACCTCGGCACCGGATGCGGCATCCAAGCCCTGCACCTGTCGCGACACGCCCGCCGGGTCGTGGCCACGGACGTGAGTGCCCGCGCGCTGCGACTGGCCGCCGCCTCAGCGGCCCTCAGCGGCGTGGAGTGGGACCTGCGGCGGGGTTCGCTGCTCGAGCCGGTCGCCGACGACGCGTTCGATCTGGTCGTGGCCAATCCCCCGTTCGTGGTGTCGCCGGGGTGGACCGCCGGTCAGGGCGGCTACGACTACCGCGATTCGGGCCTGGCCGGCGACGGGGTCTGCCGAGCGCTGCTGCAGCAGCTGCCCGATCGTCTTGCGCCCGGCGGAACGGCCCAGCTGTTGGCGAACTGGATCATCGACGGGAACGGCACATGGGTGGATCGGGTCGGGGGCTGGCTGGCCGGCCGCGGTTGTGACGCGTGGATCTGGCAGCGCGAGGTCGCCGAAACCGGTCGCTACGTTGCGCTCTGGTTGCGTGATGCCGGTGAGCAGCCCGGGCACCAGTCGCTGGAACGAGCGCTACGACGAGTGGATGGGGTGGTTCGATTCGCACGGCGTCGCCGCGATCGGCATGGGTTGCGTGACCCTGCGGCGGACCGGCTCGTCGAATCGTCGTGTGCGAGGACGTGCCCCAGGCCGTCGAGCAGCCGAGCGGTTCGGCCATCGACTCGTGGTTCGAGCGGTCGGCGTGGTTGGCGCGGACATCGGACCGCGAACTGTTCGCCGTTGCACTCCGGCGAGCGGACGACTGCGAGCTGGACGTGCGGTTCGCCGGTCCGTCCGGGTGGTCGGCGTCGGCCCGGCGACTCGTCCAGACCCGCGGACTGCACTGGGATCTGGAAATCGACGAGCCGACGGCGACCTTGATCGGCGGTTGTGACGGCTCAGTCCCTGTCGGCGTCGCGGCCGACCTGCTCGCCGCCCATCTGGCGGTGCCGGCCGATGACGTGCGGGCCGCGCGTCGCGCCGGTGCTCCGGGATCTCGTCCGGCGTGGATTCCTCCTCCCGGCCGTGCCGGAGGCGAGAACGTGAGGGCCGTCGTCCAACGGGTGGACCGGGCGAGCGTCCGAGTCGCGGACGACCTCGTGGCCGGCATCGGCCCCGGACTCCTGGTGCTGGTGGGTGTGACGCACACGGACGGTCCGGCCGAGGTCGCCACGATGGCGCGCAAGATCCACGAGCTGCGGATCCTCGACGGCGAACGATCGATCGCCGACGTCGCGTCGGCGGCGATCCTCGTGGTCAGCCAGTTCACGCTGTACGGCGACGCACGGAAGGGTCGTCGCCCGACCTGGATCGCCGCGGCGTCCGGGCCGGTCGCCGAGCCGCTTGTCGACATGTTGATCGGGGCATTGCGTTCGCGCGGAGCCACTGTCGAGACAGGACGCTTCGGAGCCGATATGCTGGTCGAATCGGTCAATAACGGGCCGATGACCCTTCTGCTGGACATTTAAGCCCAGCGCTAGCGGCTCGAAGCGCTGTGCACCGACTGAGAACCGGATAGAGCGGGGCCGGTTCCGGGAACACGAGACTTCGAGAAACGTTGCACAAGGTGAACCAACAGCCGCCTCGAACACGAACTAAAGAAGTAGAGGCGACGTCGATCTTTAGGTGGTCCATACCGTGCCAACTCCCCGCACCGCTCCCCGCAAGGCCCGTTCGACCGAGCCGAGCCTGACGACGCGCGCACACCGCACCGCCCGGCGCGCCCGTCGGCCGCGGTTGCCGAGCCGTCGGCCGTTGCAACCGAGGTCGCGACGGTCGACGTCGATGCGCCCGTCCTCGATGCCCGGTCCGGCGCCGACACCGCTTCGTCCCCCGACGAGGTCGTGCTGCCGGCCGCCGACCTCGACGAGGTAGCCGCGTCCGCTGACCTGGTTCGGGTCTACCTGAACGAGATCGGCAAGGTCTCGCTGCTCACGGCGGCCGACGAGGTCGAGCTGGCCAAGCGCATCGAAGCCGGGCTTGTACGCGACCCAGTTGATCGAGACGACCAAGCGGCTTCGCCGACGCGCGCGCCGCGAACTGCGGGCCGTGGTCATCGACGGCGAGCGCGCCAAAGACCATCTGCTGCGCGCGAACCTGCGCCTCGTCGTCTCGCTGGCCAAGCGCTACACCGGCCACGGCATGCCGTTCCTGGACCTGATCCAGGAGGGCAACCTGGGCCTGATCCGCGCGGTCGAGAAGTTCGACTACACCAAGGGCTTCAAGTTCTCGACGTATGCCACCTGGTGGATCCGCCAGGCCATCAGCCGGGCCATGGCCGACCAGTCGCGCACCATCCGGCTGCCCGTCCACCTCGTCGAGCAGGTCAACAAGCTGCAGCGGATCCGTCGCGAACTCAATCAGGCGCTCGGCCGGGAGGCTACCGCAGCCGAACTCGGCGCCGAGCTCGACATCACCGAGGAGCGGGTCCGCGAGCTGATGGACCTCTCCCGCGACCTGGTGAGCCTGGACCAGACCGTCGGAACCGAGGACGACGCCTCGCTGGGAGATTTCATCGCCGACGACAAGGCGCCGGCCGCCGAGCAGGCGGTCGAGGCCGGCTTGATGCGAGCGCAGCTGCACTCGATCCTCGGACACGCTCGAGGCTCGCGAGGCCGCGGTCGTCCGGATGCGCTACGGGCTGGACGACGGCCAGCCGCGCACGCTCGACGAGATCGGCCGGTCGTTCAAGCTGTCGCGCGAACGGATTCGGCAGATCGAGCGCGAGACGATGGCGAAACTGCGTCACCCGTCCCGGGCGCAGGCGCTGCGCGACTATCTGGATTCCTGAGCGCGGCCCGGTTACCTGGATTCCTGAGCTGCGCGGCGATCAGATCGTCGCGTCGTGACTGGCTGTCCAGGATCGCGCGGCGCGTGCGACGCACGGACTTGGCACATGCTGGACAATGACTGATGTGAGCCATCACAGCGATCTGATCGACACCACCGAGATGTACCTGCGCACCATCTACGAACTCGAGGAAGAGGGCGTCGTGGCGTTGCGGGCGCGCATCGCCGAGCGCCTCGGGCAGAGCGGTCCGACCGTGAGCCAGACGGTCGCCCGGATGGAGCGCGACGGCTTGCTGCACGTCGCCGGCGATCGGCATCTGCAACTCTCCGAGCAGGGTCGCCGAGAGGCGGTCGCCGTGATGCGCAAGCACCGGCTCGGCCGAACGACTGCTCGCCGACATCATCGGTCTCGACTGGGAACAGGTCCATATAGAGGCCTGCCGGTGGGAGCACGTGATGAGCGAGGCGGTCGAGCGGCGCATCGTGGCGATGCTGTCGAAGCCGCTCGTCTGCCCGCACGGCAACCCGATCCCCGGCCTCGAGGATCTCGGCTTGCCGTTCTCGTCGACGGACGATTCGCAAGGGCTCGTCTCGTTGAGCGCCGCCGTGGAGGCAGGTGCGGAAGGCGTCACCGTGTCCCGGATCTCCGAACAGCTCCAGCCGGACGCCGACCTCATGCATGTGCTCAACGTCGCCGGCATCCGGCCGGGCCGGCGCGTGAGTGTGACCGCGACGCGTCTCGGCCTGGACGTCTGGCAGGACGGCGTCGCCACGTCCATCGACCGTCTCGTCGGCGATCACATCTTCGTACGGGTGCCCGCCGTCGCAAACGCGCTCGTAGCGGACGGATAGACTGCCGGTCGCGAGTCGGCGCTGCCTCGCCTGCGAATTCGGGCCCCTCCGCGGGCTCGGACTCCGAGCCCGGCCGGTCGGCGAAAGGTAGCCCGTGGCGCACGATCCGCAAGGTTTCATCAAGCACGCGCGCGTCGACACGCCGAAGCGCCCGGCGGCCGACCGGGTCCGCGACTGGCAGCCCATCTATCTGCGGGCCGCGGCCGCCGTCGTCGAGCGAACAAGCGGCGCGCTGCATGGACTGCGGCGTCGCGTTCTGCCACAGCGGTTGCCCGTTGGGCAACCTGATCCCGGAATGGAACGAGTTCGCCGCCCGCGGCGACTTCGCGAGCGCGAGCGAGCGCCTGCACGCCACCAACAACTTCCCGGAGTTCACCGGTTGGATCTGCCCGGCGCCGTGCGAGGCGGCCTGCGTGCTCGCCCTCAACACCGATCCGGTGACCATCAAGCAGGTCGAGGTGTCGATCGTCGAGCGGGCCTTCGACGACGGCATCGTCGTGCCGCAGCCGCCGCGTGAACGCACCGGCCGGCGGGTCGCCGTCGTCGGCTCGGGCCCGGCCGGGCTCGCCGCCGCCCAGCAGCTGACCCGCGCCGGGCACGCCGTCGCCGTGTTCGAGCGTGACGACCGCGCTCGGCGGTCTGCTGCGCTACGGCATCCCGGACTTCAAGATGCCGAAGGACATCATCGATCGCCGGTTGGCCCAGATGACCGCGGAGGGCACCGAGTTCCGTCTGAGCACCGACATCGCGCCCGGACGACGTCGACGGGCTGCGCGCGGAGTTCGACGCCATCGTGCTCGCGGTCGGTGCCCTGGCGCCCGCGCGAGCTCAGCAGCCCGGGCCGCGCGCTGGCCGGCGTGCACCAGGCGATGGACTACCTGCCGCAGGGCAATCGCGTCCAGGCCGGCGACATCGACGCGCCCGCCATCGACGCGCGCGGCAAGCACGTGATCATCATCGGCGGCGGCGACACTGCCGCCGACTGCCTCGGCACGGCCAACCGGCAGGGCGCGCTGACGGTGACCGTGCTCGACCACAACCCCCGGCCGGCCGCCCGCGATCGAGTCTGGTCAACCCGGTCTGGCCGTCGGCGCCGAACACCCGCGGCAGCTCTCGCCGGCCCACGACGAGGGCGTGCACGAGGCGTGGGCGCGCGAGGTGGTCGAGTTCGTCGGCGACGAGCACGGCGCCGTGCGCGGCCGTCGTGGTCGAAGAGGTCGAGATCGTCCGGGTCGAGCGGCCGCCGCGAGTTCCGGCCGGTGCCCGGTTCGCGCACCGAACTGCCGGCCGACCTGGTGCTGCTGGCGGCCGGCTTCGTCGGCACCGACGTCCCGAACTGCTCGACCGCGCTCGGCGTCGAGCGCGACCCGACCCGCGGCACCGCCGTGTCGACGACGACTGGCAGACCACGGCCGACGGCGTCTACGCCTGCGGAGACGCCAGCCGCGGCGCCTCGCTCGTCGTCTGGGCCATCGCCGAAGGCCGGGCCTGCGCGGCGGCCGTCGACGCCGGCTCACCGGCGCTCGGACTGCCGAACCCGGTAGCCCGCACGCCGCGCGCCGATGGCGCTCTGCGGGCCGCGACCCGGCGGCTCATCGCGGCCGGCACGACGCGCGGCGGCGCAGCCGCGGCGGATCGACGCGGGTCGAGGCCGCGGCGACCGCGCCAGCAGCAGGTCGGCCGCGCTGTAGCTCGGGTCGCTGTCGAGCGCCCGCTCGGCGGCGATGCCGGCCAGCGCACCGTTGCCGCTGCGCCAGCTCGCCCAGCCGAACAGGAACAGCGGCGCCGCGTCGTACGGCGCGGGCAGCCGCCGCGCCAGGTCGCTGCCACAGCGCGCGGCCGTCGAGTCGCCGCGTCGTCGACGGCCAGCCACAAGGCGTCGCGGACGCGATCGTCGGCGCAGCGCCGACGGCGAACGCGGCGCCGTCCGTCTGGTCGGGCGACGTCGGGTCCTCGGCACCCGCGCGGCGTCGGCTCCGCGCGCGGCGGCGAACAGCGCCCGCTTGACCGATCGTCGCTGCGCGCGGCCGACGACCGTTGCCGCGCCGCCTCGGCGGCGTCGCTCGGCCGACCAGCGAGGCGCGGAGCAGCTCGCTCGCGATCCGGCGCCGGGTCGGGCGAGGGCGGCCGCCAGCGCTGCGCCGGTCGGGCAGGGCGACCAGGCCGGCGATAGGTCGCCGTGGCCGCGACCTCGGAGCCCGGTCCAGCGGCTGCCCGCGGGCGCACAGCAGCCGGGCCGCCGTGCACAGAGTACGACCACCACGCTCGCCGGCCGACCAGCAGACGACCGTCGAGCGACGCCGGCAGCCGCGAGCGACGAGCGCGCTGCCGCGACCGTCGGCCAGGTCGGCCGGCGGCAGCCGCCGGCCGGCGATCGGTGCCGCAGCGCGCCGCGTCGTCGAACGATCGCGACGAGACGGCCGGCCCGCCGCGACCGATCGAGTCGGCCACCGCGTCGTCGAGCAGGACCTCGACTCGGCGAGATCAGCGAGATCCATCCGTACGGTGACGACGAGCGCGCCGCCGGCCAGCCCGACCAGCACCAGGCTGCGGGCGGGTGGAAGCCGAGCAGGTACGGCATCGGCTTCGACGAGTCGGCCGGCGCCGCGCAGCGCGCAGCGAGGTCGCGGTGGTCGGTCGGGTCGTCGGCGCGGTGGTCGGTGTCGGTCGCCATGGCGACACCCTCGCGCGGTC
This sequence comes from uncultured Actinomycetes bacterium, assembly GCA_963737785.1. Taxonomy (GTDB): domain Bacteria; phylum Actinomycetota; class Actinomycetes; order Mycobacteriales; family Jatrophihabitantaceae; genus CAVTTS01. The sequence continues at coordinate 419,121 of CAVTTS010000003.1, read as the reverse complement.
GGCGGCGCCGCGTGACCGAGCGATGCGCGAGCTGTGGACGACCGGGCGGGGCTGTGGACGTGCCCGACCGCGGTCGGTGCGGTGCGCTAGGTCGCGGCCGCGCGGTCAGAGCAGCGTGCCGCGCTCGCCAGCGCCGGGCGGCCGTGCCGAGGTCGCAGCCACCCGCTCGTTGCGTTCGGCCAGCACGAGCTCGGCCGTCGGCCGTCGCCGCCGCGCGTGCCGGCTCGCGGCGGCCGGCGGCCACCACCCGGAACACCGCGGCGCGCCCGCTCGAGCGCGACCGCGAAGTCGCCGCGGTACACGCCGCTGAGCATCGCGTCGGCGACCGGCCGCATCGCCGCCTCGACGTCGCCGGGCTCGGCCACGCCGGCGACGACCGCGTCGGCCGGCGCCAGCGGCTGCCCGGCCGCGCCACAGCCGGCGACCTCGTCGGCCGTGCACGTGGCACCACTGCCGCAGCAGGTACAGCGCCCACAGCGCGCCGGGCAGGCTCACCGGGTCGGCGTCGCGCCACAGCGCGGCCAGCGTGTCGAGGCCCACCGGTCGGCCAGATCGACGAAGCCCATCGGCGTCCGGTCGCTCGGCGTCGCGTCCGGCCGGCGGACGACGACCGCGGCGGTCGCCGCCGCGATCTCGGCACGCGAGGTCGGCGTACTCGCCGCCGGCCGCGTCGATGAACGCGGTCAGGTCGGCATAGCGGCGCCGGACGGTGCGGGCGCGGGCTGACGTCGGCACGACTGCTCACGATCACGGCTCGCGCCGGCGCGTTGCGGCACGGCCGCGATCTCACCGAGTCGCGCAGCCGCGCGCACGCACAGGTCGAGCCGGTACCGTGAGCAGCGGCGTCGGCCCGATCCATGGCCCCCGGTCCCACATTTGCCGCCACGAGCGGCCTTCCGCCGAGAGGCGACCTGGCGGGCCGGCGTCACTACCTCGACTCGGCACGGACCGCTGCGACGGATGAACGGCCGACGGCGTGAGCGGTGACGGCAACGGCTGGGTGCAGCTGCGCGCTCGGCCATCGGCACTGGGGCCGCTTCGGCGCCGCCGGCATCCTGATCACCGACGGCGACGCGGGTGATCCTGCAGCACCGGGCCGCCTGGACCCACGAGGGCGACACCTGGGCGCTGCCCGGCGGCGCCCGCGACAGCCACGAGGACGCGCTCGACGGCCGCGCTGCGCGAGGCCGGCGAGGAGACCGACCCTCGACCCGGCCACGCGGTCGACCGTTCGGCGACGTGGGTCGACGACCACGGCGGCTGGTCCTACACGACGGTCCTCGCGCGCCCGCGTCAGCCCATCTTCCCGCACGCCGCAAACGCCGAGAGCACCGACGTGCGGTGGTGGCCGGACGAGATCATCGCGACGCTGCCGTTGCACCACGGGTTGCGAGGCGCCTGGTCGCGCCTGGCGGTCCGGCCACCGTCCGTTCTCGTCGTCATCGATCGCGCCGGTGTCGACGACCTGGCGGTCGCGACGATGCTGTCCGAGACCGCGGTCCGGCTCGCCCGCCTCGGCTTCACGGCCGACCGTGCATCATTTGACGACCGGGCTGCCGATGCCGACGATCGTCGGCTGCGAACCGTGCTTCCCGACGTCCGACTGGTGACGGCAGCGTCCCCGGCGTTGCGCGACCCCATCGACGCGAACGGCGCTCCGTGGTGGCGCGCAAAGCTATCGTCATCGTCCGCGGCCGAAGCTCTCGACGAGGACGGTCACCGCTCCGACCGCCGAGTCATCGTGGTTTCCGAGCATCGGGAGCAGTGGAGCGGTCGCGCGGCGATGGTGGTCGACCTCGCCTGGTTGACCGGTGCACTAGGCGGCTGACCCCGCCCCTTTCCCAGCCGGCCCACAGCAGCAACCCACGAAGCGCTCAGGTGACCAGACCAAGGTTCGCGAAGGTTCGGTCCACCATCTTCGAGGCAAGGGCACATGCGACGGCGAACGCTGGTCATCAACGGAATTCTCATCGTCGGTATCGCGGTCGTCGGCGTCGTCAGTTACGAGTCGGTCGGCACGGCCGCGACCAAGACGTCGACGACTCAGACGGCTACCGTCTCCGAAGGAACGGTCACGGCGACGGTGTCGGCTTCCGGGAACGTGACCAGCGCGAATTACCTCGGGGTCTCGTTCTCGTCGTGCACGGGTCCGCTCACCAGCGTGGCGGTGACGCCCGGAGCCACCGTGACGGCCGGACAGACTCTCGCGACCGTCGATACGAGCAACGCCCAGGCGGCGCTCAGCACGGCGCAGACGGCGCTCGCTGCCGCCCAGACGGCCCGTAGCAACGCGATCGCGTCGGCGCAGACCAGCTACGACAACGCGCGGACGACCCAGGCCGACGACGCCGTGACGACCACGACTACCGGCCAGAACGGCCAAACGACGACCCAGACCGAATCGCAATCCACCAAGGACCGGGACGCCGAGCAGGTCGCGGCGGCGCTCACTGCCCTGAACCAAGCCAAGGCGAGCACCAGCCAGGCGGCGCAGGCGGTGACCACCGCCCAGACCAATGTCGCGAACGCGCAGACTGCGCTCGCGTCGTGCACGTTGACGTCGCCGATCGCCGGGACAGTGATCACCGTCAGCGGGACCGTCGGTACGACTCCGGGTTCGACGAGCATCTCCTCGGGATCGACGAGTTCGTCGTCCTCGAGCACCGGAACCGGATCGTCTTCGACGGGTACGGGTTCGACGTCCTCGAACTCGACGTCCTCGAACTCGACGTCCAGTTCCACCTCGAGTTCGACCGCCGGAGTGAGCACGAGCGGCGGCTTCATCACGATCGCGGACATGACGCAGCTGGTGATGCCGTCAACGGTGACCGAATCGGACATCGGGTCGGTCAAGGCGGGCGACGCGGTCTCGGTGCTCTTCTCGGCTCTGACATCGACCAGCAACCCGAACGGCACCACGGTCGCCGGCACGCTGTCGTCGGTCGCGTTGACCAGCACCGTGTCGAGCTCGGTGGTGTCCTACGGCGTGACGATCTCGCTCACGTCCCCACCGGCCACGCTGCGCCTCGGACAGACCGGAACGGCGACGATCACGACCGCGAGCAAGGACAACGTGCTGCGAGTGACGAGCAATGCGATCACGACAACCGGCCGCGGCAAGACGGTGACGGTCAAGAGCGGTAACACCGACCAGGTCGTCACGGTGACGACGGGCATCACCGGCAACGGCTTCACCGAGATCGACTCGGGGGTGACCGCCGGACAGGTGCTCGTCCTGCCGACGACCACGTCGACATCAACCTCGACGCTGCTCGGTGGCGGCGGCGGGACGCTGGGTGGCGGACGATGAGCGGACTGTTCGGAGCGCGGCATCGAGTGAAGGCCGCGGACGAGCCGAGCCGCCCCGTCGCGAAGACACCCCGCGCGAAGCGGCCGGTCATCGCGCTCGAGCGGGTCAGCAAGGTCTACGGACGCGGTGACACGATCGTCCACGCCGCTCGCGAGGTGGACCTCGTGGTCGAGCGCGGCGACTACCTCGCGATCATGGGGCCGTCGGGCTCGGGCAAGTCGACGCTGATGAACATCATCGGGTGCCTGGACGAACCGTCCACGGGCCGCTACCTGCTCGACGGGGTCGACGTCCGCACCCTCGACGAACACCAGCTCGCCGTGATCCGAAACCGCAAGATCGGCTTCGTCTTCCAGAACTTCAACCTCATCCCCCGTACGCCGGCCGTCGACAACGTCTCGCTGCCGTTGTCGTACGCCAAGGTCCGCCCGGCCGAACGACGCACCCGCGCCGTCGAAGCGCTCGAGGCGGTCGGTCTGGCCGATCGACTCGACCACCTGCCGACCCAGCTCTCGGGCGGCCAGCAACAGCGCGTCGCCGTCGCGCGAGCGATCGTCACCGAGCCGGTCCTGCTGCTGGCCGACGAGCCGACGGGTGCGCTCGACTCGCACGCGTCCGAGGAGGTCCTCGACCTGTTCGATCGGCTCAACGCGGCCGGCCGGACCGTCGTCGTGATCACCCACGAGCAAGAGGTCGCCGACCATGCGAAACGCGTGATCCGGATGCGCGACGGTCGGATCGTCGACGACATCCGACAGGCCGCGCTCGCCGGCAATCCGCCCCGGCTCGGTGGCTCGACGTTGCTCGACCCGGTGGCCCGGGCGTGAACCTGCTCGGCTCACTGCGCTTCGCAGTGCGGGGCATCAGCGCGAACAAGCTCCGTTCGATGCTGACCACGTTGGGCATCCTCATCGGCGTGGCGGCCGTGATCGTGCTCCTGTCGGTGGGCACCGGTTCGAGCGCGGCGGTGAAGAAACGCCTGTCGGCATTGGGCACCACCACACTCACGATCAATCGATCCGCGGCGGGCAATGGTCGCGCGGGTGCCGCCGGCGCGGGCGGCGGATTCGGTGGCTTCGGGGGCGTGGGCGGGGGTGCGGCCCGGGCGGTAACGCGCGGCGGTGCGACATCCGGTTCACGTACCTCGTCGACGAACCTGACGCTCGCCGACGCGCTCGCCGTCGACCACTCGGCGCAGACTCCGGATGTCGCCGATGTCGCACCGGTCGTCACGGCGTCGTCGATCACAGCGGCGTACACCGGAGTCACCCACTCCGTCAGCAGCTTCGTGGGCAGCACGCCCAGCTACCTGACGATCGAGAACGACACGGTGCAGTACGGCTCCGGCTTCAATGGCAACGACTACCTGCAACACAGCGATGTCGCGGTGATCGGGACGACCGTCGCCGACGACCTGTTCGGCAGCGCGTCGAGTGCCGTCGGTCAGACGGTCCAGTTCAACAGCGTGAACTTCATCGTTCGCGGTGTTCTCGCGTCGAAGGGATCGACCGGCTTCACCGACCAGGACGACGTGGTGATCGCACCACTGACGTCCGTCGCCGACGAGTTCACCGGTGTCGGGCAGAGCCTGTCGAGCATCCTCGTCGAGGCGACCAGCGCCGGAAAGGTCACGCAGGCGCAGAACGAGATCTACACCGTGATGGACGCTCGTCACGGCGTCACGTCGTCCTCGCGTGACTACACGATCCAGAATCCGACGACGATCGTCGCCACCGCGACCAGCACGACGCAGACGCTGACCGTGCTGCTCGGTGCGGTCGCGGCGATCAGCCTGCTCGTCGGTGGCATCGGCGTCATGAACATCATGCTGGTGACGGTCACCGAACGGACCCGCGAGATCGGTATCCGGAAGGCCATCGGCGCCGGCAAGGGCAACATCGTCATGCAGTTCATTGCCGAAGCCGTGCTCCTGAGTCTCGCCGGCGCGGTGGCCGGTGTCGTCGTCGGACTGATCGGAAGCCGGTTCACGATCGTCGGCGTCGTGCCCGTCGTTGCCCCGTGGTCGGTATTCCTGGCCTTCGGAGTGGCCGTTGCCGTCGGCTTGTTCTTCGGCATCTATCCCGCCAACCGCGCCGCGTCGTTGAAGCCGATCGACGCCCTTCGTTATGAGTGAGATCGATGCCGAGTGAGGACAGCGCCATGACCGAACGCGACACCGCGCCCAGCGCTGTGGTGAACCCAGCGGATGACCCTGACGCGACCACCCGCGTCGAGGGCCGGCCCCAGTTCTCCTATCCCGAAGACCTCGGCGAGATCGACTCCGGCGACGATGACGACGACGACTTCGCACCCCGGCCGCGCTACAAGGTCGGCGCGCTCACGGTGATACTCGCGGCGCTGCTCGTGGCCGGTGGTGGATTTCTGGTCGGGGCCCAGATCCAGAAGCACGAAGGGGGCAGCGGTACGAGCAGTACGGCGGCGGCCTTCGCCCGTCGGGCCGCGGCCGGCGGCTTCGCCGGTGGTGCCGCTGGCGCGGGCGGAACCGGTGGTTTCGCGGGCGGCGCCGGCGGCGGGGCCGGGGCGGGCACCAGAACCGGTTCCGGGGCGACGGGCGGCACGTCGACGCCGGCCGTCCCCGCCGCGATCGGCACAGTCGTCAGCGTGAGCGGACAGACGATGGTCCTCAAGAACCTCGGTGGCCAACAGGTGACCGTCCATCTCAGCGCGACCACCACGGTCACCAAGACCATCGGGGCCGCCGACCTCGCGGCCGGCCAGACCGTCGCGGTGACGGGCACAGCCGCCGCGGACGGCAGCGTGACCGCCACGAACGTCAAGATCCAATGAAGTACCGGGAAGGCGCAACATCATGAGAGCTCCAGTGCGAATCACCATTGCCGGACTGGCCGTTCTGGCCGGGACCTTGTCGCTGACCGCGTGCGGCGGTAGCAGCGGATCGGCCAAAGCCTCCGCAACGTCGAGTTCGAGTTCGAGCGCGTCCGCAAGCGGATCGGCGTCGCGGGGACGCGGTGCGGGTGGTGCGGGGTTCCTGCAGAGCGCCCAGGTGCAGCAGTGTCTGAAGGCGGCCGGGATCACCGTCCCGACGTTCAGTGCGGGCGCCCGCCCCAGTGGCTCGTTCACGCGACCGAGCGGCTCGTTCACCCGCCCGAGTGGGTCGTTCACCCGGCCCAGCGGCGCGGGCGGCGGCTTCGGCGGCGGCTTCTTCGGTACCGACACGGCGGAGGGCCAGCAGATCCAGGCGGCCCTCAAGGCGTGCGGGATCACCGTCCCGACCGGGCGGGCGGGCGGCGGTCAAGGCAGCGGCGGGGCGCCGGTGCCATCAGCCGCACCGTCGAGCTGAGCCGGTCGTGACACCCGCGGCGCATCGCTTGTAACACCCGCGGCGCGCCGCCGATCAACCGACCGGGTCACCGCCCGATTCGACGCTGGGTCACCATGGGCCTATGCGCCTTGATCATGTGTCGTACGCGGCCGGCCCCGAAGGGCTCGGGGCGTGTGTGCAGCGCCTCGGCTCGACGATCGGCGCGTCGTTCACCGACGGTGGGATCCACCCCGCATTCGGCACCCGCAACTTCGTCCTGCCGATGGCGAACGGGATCTATCTCGAGGTCGTCGACGTCCTCGACCATCCGGCCGTCGACAGCGCGCCGTTCGGCCGAGCCGTGCGCGAGCGCCGCGACGCCGGCGGCGGGTGGTTGGGTTGGGCCATCGGCGTCGACGACGTCACGCCGCTCGAAGCAGCGCTTGGGGCGCGACTCGGTCGCCGGACATCGACGTCGACCGGACGGCTTCGAGCTGACCTGGCGCCAGCTGGGCGTGCTCGATCTCGCGGTCGACCCGCAGCGGCCGTACTTCATCCAGTGGCTGACCGACGCCGCGCACCATCCGTCGGCAGGGGGCGGCAGCGTCTCGCTGGCCGGTCTCGAGATTGCCGGCGACGAGGCATCGGTCGAGCACTATCTCGGGGCCTCGACCGACCAACCGCTCGACGGCATCGCGGTGCGCTGGCTCCCCGCCGAGGACGACGAGACCGGCATCGTCGCGGCGGTCTTCGACACGCAGCGAGGATCCGTCCGCGTCGATTAGTTCCTAGTTCGACTAGTTCCCGTTCGACTGGATCTTCTCCGACGAGGTCTTCTCCGACTAGGGCGTCGACGTCTCGCCGGCCAGCATCGCCACGGCCGGCTCCGCCGCCGGGTCCGATGCCGACGTTGGCCGCGATCGTCGCGCCGCAAGGACGGAGCCGGCCAGGATGAGCGGGAAACCGATCGCCATCCCGACGGTGAACCGCTCGCCGAGCAGCACGACACCCAGCAACACCGCGACGGCCGGGTTGACGTACGTGATCACCACTGCGCGCGCGGGGCCGATCTCGGCGATGAGCGCGAAGAAGACAACGAATGCGAGAGCGGTGCAGACCACGGCCAGCACAGCGACCGACAGCACGACGTGCGTCGACAGATGGTGCGGCGGACGGACGATGGCGACGGGCAGGTAACCGATGGCCGTGAGCAGCAGGGACGCGGCGACGACCGGGATCGCGGGCAGGTCGGCCAGGCTGCGAGCCATGATGACTGGCGCGACGGCGTACCCGATGACGACGGCCGCGACTTCGAGCAGGGCCCCGACGTGCAGCTGGCCCAGGTCGAGCCCGACCAACGCCGCGACACCGAGCACGCCCATGAGCAGCCCGGCCAGGCGCGGCGCGTCCAGGTGATCGCCGGTGCGCATCATGCCGGCCAACGATCACGCCCACGAGCGGGACCGCGGCGACGAGCAGTCCTGACAACGAGCTCGACAACTTCGTCTCGGCGTCCGACAGGAACAGCCACGGGATCCCGACCTCGATCACGGTGAACGCGACCAGCGGACGCCAGCGCCGCAGCACCGGGCCGAATCCGCCCTTGACGAGCGCGACCGGCAGCAGGATCAGTCCGCCGACCGCCGTACGCGCGAACACCAGCGTGCCGGGCGAGAAGTCGCGCACCGCGACCCGGATCAGCAGATACGGAATCCCCCAGATAACGCACATCGCCGCGAACAGCAATCCGCTGCGCCGGGTCATCCGCTCCCCCATCTCGGCTCGTCCGACCGGTCGTCACGACCGGACTCCCGGTCAACCTATGCCCGAACACCGACATCGGGCCGCCGAATTCCGGCCGCGGTCGATCACCGGGCATAGTGTCCAGGTGCGCAACCTGGCCTTGACGTGGCAGCAGGCCGCCGTCCTGGCCGCCGCGCTGTTCGGCGTCGCGATCGTCTGCCGGGTGCTGGGCGGACCGCGCGTGCGCGCCGTGACGCCGTTCGCCCGCGAGTCGGGCATCATCGCCGCGCTGTACTCGATGTGGCAGCTGGCCGGGACCGTCTCGGTCGTCGACGTCAGCGGGGCGTTCGCGCGCGGGCGATGGATCATCCGCTTCGAGCGGGCGGTCCACCTGCCGAGCGAGACCGATCTGCAGCATCTCGTCGAGCCGCACCGCACCGTCGCCGAACTCTGCAATCTGTACTACGCCGGAATGCACTTCGCCGGACTCGGCGCCTTGTTGCTCTGGTTGTTCGTCCGCCACCGCGACCAGTACGCCCGCGTTCGGACGACGATCGTGCTGCTCACCGGTGCGTGCCTGCTCATCCAGCTGCTGCCGGTGGCCCCGCCGCGCTTGTTTCCGCAGTACGGGTTCGTCGACCTCGCCGACCGCTACGGGCAGTCGGTGTACGCGGCCTTTCCGACCGCCGATCAGCTGTCGGCGATGCCGTCCGTCCACGTGGGCTGGGCGGTACTGGTGGGCTGGGCGGTGGTCACGATCAGTCCGAGCCGATGGCGCTGGCTGGTCCTGGCCCATCCGATCGTCACGATCTTCGTCGTCGTCGCGACGGGCAACCACTTCTGGCTGGACGGGATCGTGGCCGTCGGGTTGTTGATCCTCGCGGAGTTGGCTCGTCGGGCCGCGTCGTCCGTACTTCGCCGGCTGCGTGCGGCACCGGTCACAGAATCATTCGTCGCGGTCTGATGATCCCGAAGGCCATGTGTGGTCGGCGACCTCGCCACCGACGATGTCGACGGTGAGGCGGACCGGACCGTCGGGGCGCACGTACAGCTCGTAGCGTCCTTCGACGAGCTCGGGAAACACGCAGGTGTGATCGGTCGTCGCCGCGGGGCCCGGCCGCGCGACGACCGCGACATGCGGTAGATGCGGATGCGCATGGTCGTGCCCGTGGTCGTGCGCATCGTCGTGCCCGTGGTCGTGGTCGTGATCGTGGGCTCATCGCGCCTGTGCTCGTGCGAGTGCGGGCCGCCCGATGGCCGGATCTCGACTTCGAGACCGAGCATCTCGGCCGGCATGTGGACGACGAGTGCGCCGACGTCGCCACCGATGTCCAGCATCACCGACCCCTGGCCGGCGAACCGGTTGTGCTCCTCCATGCGATTCCTTCGTTCGAGGACGGGGCAGCCGGTTGGACGCCGGCTGCCCCATCGACCGATCAGGCTGCGGTGGTACCAGGCTTGGTCTGGTAACCGCCGCCGGGAGTTCCCAGGTACGGGAAATGCGGCAGGAACGGCGCATTGGTGTTGGACGTGCCGTCGTCGATGCCGCCCGCGGCGGCGTCCGGCGTGAACGACTTGTCGACGAGCGGGATGGTGGCTCCGGCAACGGCGCGCAGCTCGATCGTGACGACGTCATCGGTCAGGCGGCGACCGTTCGGGTAGCCGGCGGCGTCGCCACCGACCAGTCCGAGCGGATTGGGCTTCGCCGTCGGTGGGACGGCGAGGTTGAGCCGCAGCATGTCGGCCTGCGTCGCCCCGGTGTAGTTCTGGAAGCCCGTCACGACACCCGCGGGGATGCCGGTGAGCAAGATCGCGGCCAAGTCGGCGCGCGGCTTGGTGTACGCCGCCAGGTTCGGGAAGACTCCCGGGTACAGAACCGGCAACAGCCCCGCGAGCTCGGGCTTGGTGACGCTGGCGCAAACTGGGCGTCCGACGACGGAGCCTGGGAGTTCCATCGGTCCTTCGACGCCATCGGCACGATGACCTCGTTGAACAGCGGGTTACCCAGACGCGATACCTGCATCCACGGACCGTGGCAGGAGTGCGAACCGTCGCTGGCGCGAACCTTCGATGCCTGGCGACTGGTCGAAGACCAGACACCGACGACCGCATCGGGGTCCATCACGCCGGTCGGGAGCTTCCCGTTGGCGGTGAGATCCGTCTTCGGGACCTGGATCGCGATGGTGTGGACGTTGAACCCCTGCGTGCCGTTGACGCCCATCGCGTCCGCGGTCGGGATGAGGTGCAGGTGCTCGAACGGCCGCAGGGTGCCCAGGTCGAAGATGCTGCCCAGGTCAACCCAGAAGCCTTCAGCGCGTTGCCCGGCGAACACCTTGCGTCCACCCGGCAGGCGTGGGTCGCCGCACCCGTGAAGGTGCTCGCGTAGTTCGGCGTGCTGCGGATGCCCACGTTGACCGGTGGCACGGCCAGGTTCGAGCCCAGCAGCTTACGGGCCGCCGTGACCGACTCACCCGGGTGACCGAGTAGTACTGCGGCCGGTTCCAGTTCGGGCTGCCGATCGAGCTGATCGGGCCGGTGTTGTAGAGGAACGTGTGCGGATTGCGGATCACCGTGTGGAACCGGAACTGATACGTGACGTCCGGGCGGGCATCTCCGTGATTGGACACGTGGATCTCGTACATCACGTCGTCGCCGAACTCGAAGAAGTTCGGACCGCCGCTCGGTGACTGCAGCGGAATGAAGTTCGCGATCAAGGTGACCGTACTGGGCGCATCCGGGCTGACAAACGCATACACGTCGGTGTTGTCGGCAACCGGGTCCTTCGAAATTTCTGGTGCTTCGCGATGCGACGACATGCTGCCCCCTACTTCGCCGCGGCCCGCGCGAGGCGGGCCACCAACTCGGAGTCATGCACGACGACTTCCTGCTCGCCGACCATGACATTGACCTGATTGCCCTTGACGTCGCGCACGTAGGCCACGAGGGCCCCCTCGGCGCCGTCCGGCACCGTCGTCGACGGTGTCCCTGTTGCCTGTGCCGGTGACGCCGACAGCACTCCGGCGACTGCCAAACCGGCGGCGCCGGCCCCCGCTGTCGCTAGAAACTTCCGCCGTGATGTGTCGTCCACTGCTGACTTCCTCTCGCTGAGGCTGCGTGCGACCGCCGGTGTGCGACCGCGCCATGGAGGAGCTCGCGAGTTCCCCGTGCACAGTTCGCGCCTACGTTCAGGAACGGTTCCCTAGACCTTTCGGGCACCGCGGACACTGCGACGTGACCCGACCTCGGGCTGTAGACGGCCGATGACCAGCGGTCTATAACGAGTCACGTTGTGTGACAGGAGAGCCCAACAGCCGCGTGGAATCGCTCGCCACAATCGCGAACGGCTACAACTTCGAGGCGTCGTGGGCCGACGAGCTCGACCCGGTGAACTTCGCGACATCGCCGCCTCGCTACACCGCACCGCCGCCCGGTACGACGTGCTACGCGGGCGGCGACCCCGAGACCCGGTTCCAGATCGAATACGACGGCAGGCCGGCTGGTTCCTCATCGGGTTCGCCACTCCGCTGATGTAGGTCCTCGGCCTGGCCGGCGTCGGCCCAGTAGATCGTGGCGGCCGGTCGGGCATCCGCCCGGCCGGCCGCGCTGGTCGATCAGCTTGTGTCGCGTCAGCTCACGCGGCGGAGGAGACCATCTCGTCGTCGCGACCACAGCGCTCGACGAAGGACTCGCCCGGCTGCTCGACAGCGACCCGCGACCGGCCGGTGCGCGCGACGCCGATCAGGGCCAGCGCGGCGAGCACCATGACGACGACGCCGTACTCCTTCGCGGTGTCGAGGACGCCGCCGCCGTCGACGATCAGGACGCCGGCGACAACGGCGGGCAGACCCATCGCCAGATACGACACGACGTAGAGGATCGAGAGGACGCCGGCCCGCTGGTGCGCCTGCGCGAGACCGACGACCGACCGGATACCGCCCTGGAAGGACGCGCCGAAACCTGTACCGGCGATCGCCGTGCCCACGAAGAACAGCGCCGTCGACAATTCTGAGATCGCCACGACGGTGAGCCCGACCCCGACGATCAGGTCGCTGGTGCCCACGAGCATCAGAGTGCGGGGTGCTGCGTCGCGTAGCACGAGCACCGTGACGGCACCGGCACCGGCCAGCACGAACAGCGCCAATCCGCCGAGCACGAACGAGTTGTGCCCGATCAGCAGTCGCACGAGTGTCGGTCCGAGCGCTCCATAAAGACCCGCCAGGGCCCAGACGGCGACTATCGCGGGGACGGCCACGATCAGCGGCCGACGAATGGCCGGCGGCAGGGCGAAGTCGACCCGCAACGAGCCGAGCGCGCCCGGACGCGGTGACACGGTCTCGGCCATGAACGCGACACCGACGGCCTGTAGGGCGAAGATCGCGCAGAGGACGAGAAAGACCAGATGAGTCGGGAGCGGCAGGTACTGAACGAGCAGGCCCGAGCCGAATCCGCCGGTGGCGACGCCGAAGATCGGCGCGGCCGAGTTGGCGATCGTCCCCCGCGCTCGATCGAGATCGAGCAGTCCGGCACCGACTGCGCCGAGGGCCGCGCCAGTGGCCAGCCCCTGCACGATCCGGGCGAGGATCAGTTCCGGCACGCCGCCGGCGTTCAGGAAGATCAGCATCGTGACGGCCTGGACGATGACCGCGACGAGCAGCACTGGTCGCCGCCCGACGTGATCCGACAGCGATCCGAAGATCAGCAGCGATGTCAGGACGGCCAGGGCGTAGACGCCGAAGACCACAGTTGTCGTGATCGGGGAGAAGTGCCACTCGGACTGGTACACGGCGTACAGCGGTGTCGGTGCGCTGGAGGAGGCCAAGAAGAACAATGTGATCGAGGCCAATAGATAGAACGACACCCGGCTCGGCAGCCGGCGGCTGCGGATCGACGTGGGCGATGTCAGGAGACTCATCGACTGCTCTTTCGCTTGATCGTACCGACCTGAGTAGACCGGTCTGTCTGCTGCTTGAGATTAGACAGATCTGTCTGCTACTGTCAAGTCATGACCACGACGGAACGCGCGTCGGCCCGCGAGCGGCTGCTCGCCGCCGCGAACGAGCTCTTTTACGACGAGGGCATTCACACCGTGGGCATCGATCGGGTGATCGAGCGCGCCGGCGTCGCCAAGGCATCGCTGTACAACACCTTCGGCAGCAAGGACGAACTCGTCCGCTCGTATTTGCACGAGCGGCATGAGGCGCGCCGCCGGCGGATCGAGGGCAAGCTCGCCGCGGCGGCCACGCCCCGGGCTCGGCTGCTGGCCGTGTACGACGCGCTGGCCGAGGCGTTCGCCGATCCCGGCTTCCACGGCTGCGCGTTCGTCAACGCCAGCGCCGAAGCCCGGCCGGGCAGTCCGGTTACCGCCGTCGTCGACGAGTATCGGGACTGGGTCCGATCGCTGTTCGTCGAGTTGGCGCGTGATGCCGGCGCACCGAACCCCGAGCAGCTAGGCGCCCGGCTGGTGCTTCTCTACGACGGAGCCAGCATCGCCGCCCGCATGGACAACCGCCTCGACGCCGCGGCGACCGCTCGCGCGACCGCCGAGATCCTGCTCGACGCCGCTCTCGCGTCGTAGCCCCTAACGCCACATAGGCGCGGCCCCGACCTCCTGAGGAGACCGGGGCCGCGCTGTGTGTCGGATGCTCAGCTGCAGCCGGAGGTGCTGCCGCAGCCCTCGCACACGAAGCAGCTACCGGCCGGGCGCATCTTCGTGCCGCAGTTCATGCACAGCGGCGCGTCGGCGGACGACCCGAGCAGCGAATCGAGCAGCTCGGTCGAGCTGTGCACCGCCGCGCCGGCCGGCTTCGCCGTCGCTTCGACGAGCTGCTCGTCGTCGGCCTCGACGGTCGGAGCGGACGAGTTCACCGGCGCGGACTGCGCAAGCGTCTCGAGATCCTCGACCTCATCGATCGGCTCGTACGATCCGGTCTCGAGTTGACGGGTGCGCTCGGACGCCGTGTAGATACCGAGACCGGCCCGCGTGTCGAAGCTCAGGTAGTCCAGCGCCAGCCGGCGGAAGATGTAGTCGAGCACCGACTGGGCCATGCGAATGTCCGGGTCGTCGGTCAGACCGGCCGGCTCGAACCGCATGTTGGTGAACTTCTGCACGTAGGTCTCGAGCGGCACGCCGTGCTGCAGCGCGATCGAGATCGCGATCGAGAACGCGTCCATCACACCGGCCAGCGTCGAACCCTGCTTGCCGAGCTTCAGGAACACCTCGCCGAGGCCGTCGTCCGGGTAGGAACCGGCCGTCATGTAACCCTCGGCGCCACCCGACGGCGAACGAGGTCGTCAGCGACGGACGGGCCTTCGGCAGCCGCTTGCGGATCGGCCGGTACTCGACGACCTTCTCGACCGGCCCCTCCTCGGTCGACCCTGCTCGTCGCGCCTTGCCCGCCGACAGCGGCTGACCGACCTTGCAGTTGTCGCGGTAGACGGCGAGCGCCTTTAGTCCGAGCTTCCAGCCCTGCATGTAGACGTCGGCGATCTCCTCGACCGTCGCCGACTCGGGCAGGTTGACCGTCTTGGAGATCGCGCCGGACAGGAACGGCTGAACCGCCGCCATCATCCGCACGTGCCCCATCGGCCGGATCGCCCGGGCGCCCATCGCGCAGTCGAAGACCTCGTAGTGCTCCTGGCGCAGGCCGGGGGCGTCGATGACGTGACCGTGCTCGGCGATGTACTCGACGATCGCCTCGACCTGCTCCTCCTGGTAGCCCAGGACGCGCAGCGCGCGCGGCACCGTCTGGTTGACGATCTGCATCGATCCGCCGCCGACCAGCTTCTTGAACTTGACCAGCGCGAGGTCGGGCTCGACACCGGTCGTGTCGCAGTCCATCATCAGGCCGATCGTGCCGGTCGGAGCCAGCACGGAGGCCTGGGCGTTGCGCCAGCCGTTGCTGCTCGCCGATCGTGTTGCCCGTGCCCACTGCTGAGCGGCCGCGGCGTGAACACCGCGCGGTCGTTCTCGCTGAGCGGGCGGGCGGAATCGTTGGCCGCGGCGTGCTTGCGCATGACCCGCGTGTGGGCAGCGGCGTTGCGGGCGTAGCCGTCGTAGGGCCCGACGATGCCGGCCAACTCGGCCGAACGACGGTAGGACGTCGCCGGTCATCAACGAGGTGATCGCGCCGGCCAGGGCGCGACCGCCGTCCGAGTCGTAGGCCAGGCCGGACGCCATCAGCAGCGCGCCGAGGTTGGCGTAGCCGATGCCGAGCTGCCGGTAGGCGCGGGTGTTGACGCCGATCGCCTCGGTCGGGAAGTCCGCGAAGCAGATCGAGATGTCCATCGCGGTGATGATGAGCTCGACGGCCTTGACGAAGGTCGGCGGCATCGAAGGTGTCGTCGTCGCGCAGGAACTTCATCAGGTTCAGCGAGGCCAGGTTGCAGGACGTGTTGTCCAGGCTCATGTACTCCGAGCACGGGTTGGATGCGGTGATCCGGCCCGACTCCGGGTTGGTGTGCCAGTCGTTGATCGTGTCGTCGTACTGGATGCCCGGGTCGGCGCACTCCCAGGCCGCCTGGGCGATCTTGCCGAACAGCTCCCGCGCATCGACGGTCTCGATGACCTGGCCGGTCTCGCGGGCCCGCAGCCCGAACTCGGTGCCGTCCGTCGACGGCGCGCATGAACTCGTCGGACACCCGGACCGAGTTGTTGGCGTTCTGGTACTGGACGCTGGCGATGTCGGCGCCGCCGAGATCCATGTCGAAGCCGGCGTCGCGCAGCACGCGGATCTTGTCTTCCTCGCGGGCCTTCGTCTCGACGAACTCGACGATGTCGGGGTGATCGACGTCGAGGACGACCATCTTGGCCGCCCGGCGGGTGGCGCCACCGGACTTGATCGTGCCGGCGGAGGCGTCGGCGCCGCGCATGAAGCGACACCGGGCCCGAGGCCGTGCCGCCGGAGGACAGCAGCTCCTTGGACGAACGGATGCGCGACAGGTTCAGGCCGGCGCCCGAACCACCCTTGAAGATCAGGCCTTCTTCGCGGTACCAGTTCAGGATCGAGTCCATCGTGTCGTCGACGGCGAGGATGAAGCAGGCGCTGACCTGCTGCGGCGAGGTCGTGCCGACGTTGAACCAGACCGGCGAGTTGAAGCTGAACACCTGGTGCAGCAGCATCCAGGTCAGCTCGTGCTCGAACACCTCGGCGTCGATCGGCCGAGCGGAAGTAGCCGTTCTCCTCACCAGCCTCGCGGTACTTGTGCACGACCCGGTCGATCAGCTGGCGCAACGACCACTCGCGCACGTCGCGTCCCGACGGCCCCGCGGAAGTACTTGGTCGTGACGATGTTCGCGGCATTGACCGACCAGAACTCCGGGAACTCGACGCCCGCGCTGCTCGAAGTTGATCGAGCCGTCGCGCCAGTTGGTCATGACGACGTCGCGCCGCTCCCAGCGTGACCTCGGCGTAGGGGTGCACACCCGCGGTCGTGTAGACCCGCTCGATCACCAGGCCGTTCGTGGCGAAGCGCGCGCCGGCTTGTTCGCCGACGTCGACCGCGGCTGTCGTCGTCGCTCACGCTGGTGGTCTCGAGTGCCTCGGTCATGTGCGGGGTCCTTCCGTCGCTGTGCAGTCGCGTCGGGCTGGTCGATGGGATGTGCGGTGTCTCGGGATGCTGTCGGGGTGCGGTCGGACGGCCGACCCCGGATCACGACGTGAGCGTGTTCAGGGCGGTGGTGGGCTCGGATGCGGCTGGCGGAGTTCGGTGATCGCCTTCTCGAAGTCGTCGACCGAACTGAACGCTTGATAGACGCTCGCGAAGCGCAGATAGGCGACCTCGTCCAGGTCACGCAGCGGACCGAGGATCGCGAGACCGACCTCGTCGCTGGGGATCTCGGCGGCGCCGGTCGCCCGGATCGCCTCTTCGACCGCCTGCGCCAGTTGCGCCAGCGCATCTTCGTCGACCGGACGACCCTGGCAGGCGCGCCGGACACCGTTGATCACCTTCTGCCGACTGAACGGCTCGGTGACGCCGCTGCGCTTGATCACGGCGAGAGTCGCCTCTTCGACCGTCGTGAACCGGCGCCCGCAGTCGGGGCAGGAGCGTCGGCGCCGGATGACCTGGCCCTCGTCCTGCTCGCGCGAATCGACGACCCGGGAGTCGGGGAAGCCGGCAGTACGGACAACGCATCTCGCCGACTCCCCTCGCTCGGAACCGCCGCGCCCCCGCGGGGTTCGTGCCACGTCCCGACGGGTGCAGCCGCCGGTCTGTGGACCGACCTGTCGACAACCTGGGGACGATCTGTGGACGCCGCAGCCGAAGCTGTGGACCACGAACCCCAACTTGTGGACAACTTACATCTCTGTAACTACTAGATGTAGGGGTAACGCTAAGACGCGAGAACATGTTCCGCAAGCCGAATCGCCGAAGAAGTTTCCGATTCGTTCATCAGTGCGACGGCTCGTCAGCGGACGCGCAGTACCTGTCCCGGTTGCAGGGCCGCACCGTCGGTCAGCCCGTTGACGCGCTCGAGTCGCGCCACCGTCGCGCGCGGATCACCCTGCGGAGCGACCCGCTGTGCGATCGACCAGAGCGAGTCGCCCGAGTGGACGACGACAGTGGCCGGGACACCGGCCGGCACTTGAGACGCACCGCTCGGGGCGGACAGCCAGGCAATGGCGACCAGAGCGCCCGCGACGAGCAGGCTGGCCGCGGCGATGAGCCGGACGCCCCGCCGAGTCAGCCGCACCGGCGCGGCCGCAATCGACGAGCTGATGTGAAGGGGCGCCGGCGCGACCGCGTGCAGCGTCGTCACCACACAAGGCACTCGGTTCGACTCCGACTCGACACCGTCGTGCCACGTCGTCCCACCCGGGAACGCGAGGACGGATCCGGCGGGGCGACGCGCGCCGACGGCGCGGCGCGGGATGTAGACGACGGGCGGATATTCAAGCGCAGCGGCCATGGAACTCCTCATCAGAGACGCATCACGTCGAACGACTGTTCGATCGAACGACTGTTCGTATGTCTAACAGGCCCCTCTGACAAAATCCAGACGGTGCGGCGTGTCGTTCGAACAAATGTTTGAGTTCGATCTCCCGGCCGGTTACCGTGGGCTTCGTCGAACCTCGAGGGAAACGCACGATGTGAAGGAGAAACTCCCGTGGCAGGCAAGCCAGTCACCCGCCCAACCAAGCTCGCAACCGATGCGGCGCCGCGCACGACGCGGGCGCGTAAATCGGCTCCGTCGGCGGTAACGAACGCGAACGCCCTCAGCCTGTCGAACGCCTCGGTGAGTGAACTCCACGCGCCGCCCGGCCCCGACGGCCTGACCACCCGGCAGCGCGCGATCCTCGAAATCATCCGGGAGTCCGTCGAACGCCGGGGGTACCCGCCGAGCATTCGCGAGATCTGCGAGGCGACCGGGCTGGCGTCGACGTCGAGCGTCGCCCACCAGCTCACCGTTCTCGAGCGCAAGGGGTATCTGCGCCGCGACGCTAACCGTCCCCGAGCCGTTGACGTCCGCAGCGCCGGCGAGGTCGCGGCCGGTGAGTCCATGTCCGGCGCCAAGCCGGTGTTCGTGCCCGTCGTCGGGCGCATCGCCGCCGGAGGTCCGATTCTCGCGGAAGAGATGGTCGAGGACGTCTTCCCGCTGCCGCGGCCGCTCGTCGGCGACGGCACCCTCTTCCTGTTGAAGGTCGTGGGCGACTCGATGATCGACGCGGCGATCTCCGATGACGACTGGGTCGTTATCCGGCAGCAGCCGACCGCCGAGAACGGCGAGATCGTCGCCGCCATGATCGACGGCGAGGCAACGGTGAAGACCTACCGGCGTCGGGACGGGCATGTCTGGTTGATGCCGCACAACTCCGCGTACTCAGCCCATCGACGGCGACGAGGCGACGATCCTGGGCCGGGTCGTCGCGGTGCTCCGGAAGGTCTAGAGCTGACGGGTGGCCCGCCCGCGGGCCACCCGTTGATCAAGGGCAGCCATCGGCCCGGTGAGGGCCGGCATCGTGACCACGGCCAGCAGGATCGTTCCTGTCGCCGCCCCGGCGATGAAGTCCGTGAACCAGTGGTACTCCAACAAGGTCATTCCGAGCGCCACGGACCAGGGTGCGATCAGGCGGATCACCCCGAGGGTGTCGCGTAGCCAGTCCGGCACCAGGCGGTCCTGCGCACAGAACCACAACAGCCCCCACACCAGCACCGCATTGGCGATGTGCCCGGACGGGTAAGAGGCGCCGGACGCCGTGTGCAGCGCGTCCACCGGCGGGGCCGTGCGTCCAACTACGTCCTTGACCGCGTAAACCGCGACGGTGAGCAGCAGGAGTGCCAGCACGTACCGAGCGATCGGGTCCACCGTGCGCCGGACCCAACTCAGGTAGCAGATCGTCGGGATCGTCACGACGAGCACGGTCCCCCGCTGGCCGAACAACGTCAGCAGGTACGTGAACCGCCGGGGCCAGGTCCGTCCGTCGATGTTCCACCGGACCATAAGCCGCGAGATCCGGTGATCGAGTCCGCTCAACAGGCCGTGATGGAGCACGTCCGCGGTCGTCAGGACCAGGACGACAGCGGCCACACCGACCGCCCACCAGGGGGGATTTCCGAGCGTGCGCCGCGCCGCGTTGCCGAGCGCGCCCCGCGCGTGTTGCCGAGCGCGCTCCGCGCCGCGGCCCGAGCGGGCCGGCGCATCTGCAGTGGCTTCAGCTGGCGGTGGTGGAAGAACCGCTGGCCGGAGCGTCAGGCGCGACGGCGGGCGCGGGCGGAACCGCGGTCGGGGCGACAATCGGCGCCGGCGCCGGCGGTGCGACGGCCTGGATGCGGGCGGCGTCGTCGTCGGCCATGCCCTTGATCTCGGTCTTGAAGATGCGCAACGACTTACCGACGGAGCGGGCCATTTCCGGCATCTTCTTGTAACCGAACAGCGCAACCACGATCAGCGCGAGGATGACCCAGTGCCAAGGTGCATCTAAACCCATCAGACGGCCTTTCGTGAGTTCCGAGAACTGCGGTGGAACGCGTCTACTGCGAGGATACGCCCGCAGCAACCCGGTAGGGCTCGAGACTGCCCGCGAGCTCAGCATTCACTCGCACCGACAACCTCGTTCCCTCAGCAGTGTGTTCGGAGTGCAGCACCCGTCCGGTTCCATGGATGCGCGACACCAGTTCACCGCGCGTGTAGGGAACGAGGACCACGAGCTCGACATCCGGACGGGGTAGCCGCGCGGCGATCAGCTCACGCAGCGCCTCGACGCCGGCGCCGGTGCGCGCCGACACGAACAGCGCCGACGGATCGAGGCGGCGCAGCCGCGCGAGCATCTCGTCGTCAGCGGCGTCGATCTTGTTGAAGACGATCTGCTCGGGGACGCCCAAGGCATCGATCTCGGCCAGCACCTCACGCACGGCCCGGATCTGCGCCTCGGGATCCGCGTCGGACGCGTCGACGACGTGCACGATGAGATCCGATCCCCCGACCTCCTCGAGCGTCGACCGGAAGGCCTCGATCAGCTGGTGCGGGAGATGACGGACGAAACCGACGGTGTCGGTCAGCGTGAACTCGCGGCCGTCGGTCGTGCGGCAGCGGCGGACCGTCGGGTCGAGGGTCGCGAACAGCGCGTTCTCGACCAGCACTCCCGCGCCGGACAGGCTGTTGAGCAACGATGACTTGCCGGCGTTCGTGTAGCCGGTCAGAGCCACCGACGGCACCCGATGGGCCACGCGCGAGGCGCGCTTCACCTCACGCGCCGTCTTCATCGACGCGATCTGGCGGCGCAGCTTGGCCGCTCGGACGGTGATCCGGCGTCGGTCGATTTCGAGCTTCGTCTCGCCGGGGCCACGGCCGCCGATACCGAGACCGCCCGCCGCCCGGCCGCCGACCTGCCGGGACAGCGACTCACCCCAGCCACGCAGGCGGGGCATCAGATATTGGAGTTGGGCGAGCTCGACCTGAGCCTTGCCCTCCTTCGACCGGGCGTGCTGGGCGAAGATGTCGAGGATCAGCGCGGTTCGGTCGACGACCTTGACCTTCACCACCTTCTCCAGCTGCCGCAGCTGGCCCGGTGTCAGTTCACCGTCGCAGATGACGGTGTCGGCGCCGGTGGCCGCGACGATGTCGCGCAGCTGCTTGGCCTTGCCGGATCCGATGTAGGTGGCCGGGTCCGGACGGTCACGCCGCTGGATCAGAGCGTCGAGCACTCTCGAACCAGCCGTCTCGGCCAGCCGCGCCAACTCGGCGAGCGAGTTCTCGGCGTCGACCATCGTCCCGCCGGTCCAGACGCCGACGAGCACGACGAGTTCGAGCCGCAGCTGCCGGTATTCGACCTCGGTGACGTCGACGAGCTCGGTCGACAGGCCCGCGACGCGCCGCAAGGCCTGACGATCTTCGAGCTCGAAGGCGCCGGTCGAGTCGTCGACGTCGAGCAGGTCGGAATCGTCAGGCAGGAATGTCATCGTTGGTCCATGGTGACACGGCCGGCGGCCGGTGAGCCACCGAATTGAGCGCTCACACCGGTCACAACGCCCGCGGCCGACCGGACGTCAGTCCCGCTCGACGGCGGCCAACCACTCGTCGTCTAGCTCGATCTCGCCGACCAGCACGGCCGGTCCGCTCAGGTCGACCGAGCCGTCCGGATGCCAGACGACCGTGCAGGTGCCGCCCGGTACGTCGACCCGCCACGTCGACCCGTCGCCGCTGGTGTGTCCGTCGGCCCAGGCCGAGGCGAGGACCGCGGCGCAGATACCCGTGCCGCACGATCGGGTCTCGCCGACGCCCCGCTCGTGGACGCGCATCGCCAGATGTCGCTCGTCGACGCGGACGACGAATTCGACATTCTGCCCGTCGGGCAGCTCCGGATCGACGATCGGCGAACGGGTGAGATCGAGTGCATCGAGGACGGCGCGTGACTCGACGCGCGACGACGACATGCGGGTTCGGAATGTGCAGGGCGAGCCCCTCGATCGCAGCCGACGGTGCCCACCGTGACGGCCGGACGCTTTTCCAGCCGGGTCGGGCGGCCCATGCCGACCACGACGTCGCCGTCGGCGCGCGTGCGAGCAGTCACCACGCCGCCCCGGGTCGCGACCTTCGTTTCGGCTCCGGCCAAACCGTTGACCTGCAGGTACCGCACGAAAACCCGTACGCCGTTGCCGCACATCTCGGCGACGGAGCCGTCGGCGTTGCGATAGTCCATGAAGAACGGCGCCCCCGTCGCGGCCGACTCGGGATCGGCGGACGCCCGGACGACGCGCAGGACCCCGTCCGCTCCGATACCGGCGTGCCGGTCGCACAGCGCCCGGACGAGTGCGGGCGTCAGCGTGAGCGCACCGTCGAGGTCGGGGAGCACGCACGAAGTCGTTCTCGGTGCCGTGCCCTTTGACGACTCTCAATCCCACGAGCTCAGCGTACTGAGTGCGACCGCGCGCAGATCGTGACGGGCCGCGTCGAGCCAGACGATCCGGGGGTCGCGACGAAACCACGACCGCTGGCGCCGGACGAAGCGGCGCGTACCGCGCACGGTCGCAGCGGCCGCCTCGTCGAGGTCACCGACGACCCGCCCGTCGTCGTCGATCACCGCGAGCAGCTGCGCGTAGCCGAGGGCCTTGCCGGCCGTGGGACTCGCGCGCAGACCGGCCCCGAGCAGGGAGCGGACCTCGTCCACGAAGCCGCGCGCGAGCATGACCGCGACCCGGCGCTCGACTCGTTCGTCCAGATCGGCGCGATCGAGGCCGAGCTGCACGACGGGGTAGATCGAGTCGAAGCCGGGCATCCGGGCCGAGAACGGTGCGCCCGTTATCTCGATGACCTCGAGCGCGCGCACGATCCGACGGCCGTTCGAGGGCAGGACGTGCGCGGCCGCCTCGGCGTCGATCGCGGCGAGCCGCGCGTGCAGGGCCGCCGGCCCCTCCTGCTCGAGTTCCGCGTACAGGCGCGCCCGGATGGTGGGTGACTCCCCCGGGAAATCCAGGTGATCGAGGACCGCCCGCACGTACAGCCCCGATCCGCCGACCAGGACGGGCAGCCGTCCGCGGGCGTGAATGGCGTCGATCGCGGCCCGCGCCATCGTCTGGTACTCCGCGACCGCGGCCGACTTCTCGAGCGGCCACGCGTCGAGCAGGTGGTGGGCGACCCCGCGCCGCTCGCCCGGTGGGAGCTTGGCGGTGCCGATATCCATCCCCTCGTACAGCTGCATGGAGTCGGCGTTGACGATGTCACCGTCCAGTGCGAGCGCCAGCTCGACGGCGAGATCGGATTTGCCCGTCGCGGTCGGTCCGACGATCGCGAGAACCGCCCGCTCGGGCCGGTGGATCACCGGGGCCGCCAGGTGGCGACGAAATAGGCGACACCGAACGGGCTGGTCGAGAGGATCAGGTGCGCGTCGATGTCGGTGTCGGCGAAGACCCTACCGGCGACGCGCCAGGGTGCGGCTCCGGCGACCAGTAGCTGCGCGGCGAGGACCTCGTCGAGTGCGGCCAGAGTCGCCCAGTCCCCGTCGCGCAGCGCACCCTCCACGATCTCGTCGAACGGCCGGGCCCGCTCGTCCAGGTAGCCCGGCGCCGTCGTGTCCCGACGGGCCGAACCGTCGCCCATCACGAGCAGAGCCGTCGCGCCGCCGTTCGCTTCGGCTCTGATCTCGCCGGCCACGCGCGCGTTGTCGCCCGGCGCGACCGATCGGGGCGTGATCGAGCCGGCGAATCCGCGTTCGGCATCGGCACCCAGCAGGTACGCGCCGACCGTCAGCGACAAGGGCAGGGTCGCCGCGTCGTCGGCGGGCTCGCCGTATCCGTAGCGCCGGTCGACCCCGTACGCCGCGGTCGTTCCCCAGGCCGACGCGGCGTGAACGCTGCTCGTCGGGCCGGATCCGACGACCACGATGCGGTCGGGTTCCAGGGCGTACAGCTCATCCAGCGCAGTCCGGCACGCCCCGCGGATCTCGCCGAACTCGCTCACGCCGCGACCCAGTTCGGGGAGCAATGCGGGTGGGTGCGGGCAGAACGCGGCGCCGACGATCACGTTCGCAGGCTAACCGGCTCACGCGTCGGGGCCTGTCTCGTGTTCAATTCACTGTCATGAGCTCCGAGTGGGGACGTATCGACGACGACGGGACCGCCTACGTCCGAACACCGGACGGCGAGCGGGTCATCGGTTCGTGGCAGGCCGGCGACGCCGAAGCGGGCCTGGCGTACTACGTCCGGCACTTCGAGGACCTCGAGACCGAGGTGACGTTGCTCGAGCAGCGCCTCGAGTCCGGAGCCGGTGACCCGGCGGCTACCCGCACCCAGGCGGCCGCGCTCAAATCACAGGTCCCCTCGGCATCGGCGATCGGCGACCTAACCTCGCTCGAGGCTCGACTCGACGCCGTCCACGCCAGTGCCGACACCCGCGTCGCCGCGGCTGCCGAGGCCCGCAAGGCCGCGCGAGCCGAGGCGATCGCCGCCAAGGAGAAGTTGGTCGCCGAAGCTGAGACGATCGCGGCCTCGGCCACGTCGTGGAAGACGTCCGGCGATCGACTCCGCCAGATCGTCGACGAATGGAAGACGATCAAGGGGATCGATCGCAAGACCGACGAGGCGCTCTGGAAGCGGTTCGCGGCGGCCCGGGATTCGTTCGGCAAGCGGCGGGGCGCGCACTTCGCGCAGCTCGACGTCGAACGCGGCAGCGCCAAGGCCCAGAAAGAGGCCCTGGTGGCGCGCGCCGAGGAGCTGGCCAAGTCCTCGGACTGGAAGACCACGGCTTCCGCGATGAAAGACCTCATGACCGAGTGGAAAGCGGCCGGGCGGGCCAGCCGCGATGTCGAGGACGCGCTCTGGGCGCGCTTCCGCGGTGCGCAGGACGCCTTCTTCGCCGCCCGGTCGGGTGTGTTCGCCGAACGGGACGCCGAACAGGTCGAGAACCAGCACAAGAAAGAGGCGATCGTCGTCGCCGCGGCTGCGATCGAGCTGTCCGACCCCCGGGCCGCGCAGAGCGCCCTGCGCGATCTGCAGGCTCGCTTCGACGAGATCGGCCACGTCCCGCGCGACGTGGTGCGGACGATCGACGACCGCATGCGGGCCGCCGAGCAGCGGGTTCGCGATGCCGCGGACGCCCAGTGGCGACGGGGCAGCACCGATTCGAACCCGTTCCTCGCTCAGCTGCGCGAACGGCTCGTCGAGGCCGAACAGAAGCTCGAACGAGCCCGGAAATCCGGAGACGCGGCGCGGATCGCGAAGGCCGAGGACGACGTCGCGCAGCGGCGCAGTCTGCTGCCGAGCTAGGTCCGCGGCGACGCAGTCGCTGCCGTCGAATCACAGTCCGCCGGCGGGGTCAGGAGCCGGTTGGACGCGTTCCGATGGTGAGTAGCTGTGGCTGTGGTGCGTGCGCGGTCGCGTCGGAAGCACCGCGCCACCGTCGATGAGCGGTGATGCCGGCGTCGGCCATCAGGTGATGAGGTGCGGCTCGGGTGATGGCCGCCGTCACGACATCGCCCGCGGCCGGCTTTCGGTCGCCGGCCAGAACGTGGACGAGCCGCCCGTCCCGCGCCCGTCCGGACACGCGTCCGGTTGCCTCGTCCTTGCGTCCCTCGACGTTGCTCACGAGTACCTCGACGGCCTGTCCGACCAGCTCGGTGTTCGCCGCCCAGGAGATCTCGTCCTGCACAGCGGTCAGCCGGTCGTACCGCTCGCGCACGACGTCCTTCCCCACCTGGTTCGGCATGGTCGCCGCCGGCGTACCGGGTCGCTTGGAGTACTGGAACGTGAACGCGCTCGCGAACCGGGCGGCCCGCACCACGTCCAGCGTCTGCTCGAAATCGGCGTCCGTCTCACCGGGGAAGCCGACGATGATGTCGGTGGTGATCGCGGCGTCGGGCATCGCTGCGCGGACGTTGTCGATGATCGCCAGGTAGCGCTCTTGCCGGTAGCTGCGGCGCATCGCGCGCAGCACGGTGTCCGAGCCAGACTGCATCGGCATGTGCAATTGCGGGCAGACGTTCGCGGTCTCGGCCATCGCGGCGATCACGTCGTCGGTGAAATCGCGTGGATGCGGGCTGGTGAAGCGGACGCGCTCGAGACCGTCGACCCGCCCGCAGGCTCGCAACAGCTTCCCGAACGCGAGTTGATCCCCGAACGAGCGACCGTACGAGTTCACGTTCTGGCCGAGCAGCGTCACCTCGGTGACACCCGACTCGACCAGGGCCTGGATCTCGGCAAGCACGTCGCCCGGACGCCGGTCGGTCTCGGTACCCCGCAAGCTCGGCACGATGCAGAACGTGCAGGTGTTGTCGCACCCGACCGAGATCGACACCCAGGCCGAGAACGGGGAATCGCGCCGGGACGGCAGGTCGGACGGGAAGTTCTGCAGCGTCTCGGCGATCTCGACCTGCGCCTCGGCGTTGTGGCGGGCCCGGTCGAGCAGCGCGGGCAGCGCGGCCAGATTGTGCGTGCCGAAGACGACGTCGACCCAGGGGGCGCGCTCGATGATGCCGGCCCGATCCTTCTGGGCAAGACACCCGCCGACCGCGACCTGCAGCCCGGGGCGGCGTTGCTTGGCGGGCAACAGGTGTCCGAGGTTGCCGTACAGCCGATTGTCGGCGTTCTCGCGGACCGCGCAGGTGTTGAACACGACGAGGTCGACGTCGTTCCCGGCGCCGGCCGCGGCCCGCACATAGCCGGCCTGCTCGAGCAGCCCCGACAACCGCTCGGAGTCGTGAACGTTCATCTGGCATCCGTACGTGCGGATGTCGTAGGTACGCGCAGTCATGACGCCTACAGAGTACGGATCGCTGGACCTCGCGCGGTGCCGAACGTCGAGCAGCGCGACAATCTGGCCCCGATCGAGTCATGATGAAGCCGTGACCTATCCGGACGACTCCCCCGTCGAGTGGGTCGACGAGGCGCCGGCCGAGTATCTCGACAACGGTCCGTCGCGACGGCCTCCGACGAATCGGGTCGTGCTCGTCGTCGCGGCCGTAGCCGTCCTGGCGGCGGTACTGATCGTCGTCAAGACGGCCGGCGGATCGTCCCCGACCGCCAAGTCGGCTGCGAAGCCGAGCGCGTCGCCGAGTGCCTCGACCTCGCGGCCGCTCACGTTGGGGCCACCGCAGCAGTTGCCGACGGACCTGCCGGTGGCGACCAGCGCGACACCGGTCACGGTCAGCGAGGTCGGACATCCATTGTTGGGCGTCACCAGCCACTGGACGCTGTACGGGCTGGGCGCCAACCTGGTCGTGCGGATCGAACTCTCGAACGGCCGGATCACGACGACGCAGCTGCCCTCACTCGCGAGCGACGGGCCGATCACGCTGCTCGCGAACAGCGCCGGCGCGATCGTCCGTCCGTGGGATGTCGAGACCAGCTTCATCGTGCCGGACGGCCAACCGGCCGCGAGCCTGTCGGCCGAATTCAGTCGAGGCGGAGCGAGCTTCCCCGGACCCGACTCCTCGCACGTGTGGGTGCAGTCCGGTGATCTCGCTTCCGAGACCCTCATCCTGGTGGATCTCAGCGGCAAGGCCACCGGCGCGACGATCCCGTCGCCGGCGAACGGCGCCGGCCCGAATGCGTCCGACGAGACGGGCGGAGTCATCTACAGCGGCGCCGGGGGCGTGTACGACGCCCAACCGTCCGGGTTGAAGCGCATCACCACCGGCGCGGTGCTCGCGATCGGCCCGACCCGGTGGCTGACCGCCGAGTGCGACGACCACGCGCGGTGCGTGACGACGGTGATCGACCGCGCGAGCGGGGCGCATCGCTCGCTCGGCCAGCCGTCGCAGGACGTGAGCGGACCGATCGGTGCGATCTCGCCGGACGGTTTGCACGCGGCCGTCTTCCAGACGAGTCCGATCGGTCAGCTGTCAGCCTCGATCATGGATCTGCAGACGGGCGTCGAGACCCCGATTCCCGAACAGATTTCGTCCGATCAGGTGTACGCCGGGTCGGTGCTCGCGTGGTCGCCGGATTCGAAGTGGCTCTTCCTGGTCAACCAGGGTGGCCAGGTGGCCGTCGTCAATGTCGCGACGCACGCGACGCAAAGCCTCGGGATCACGCTCCCGAACTTGAATCAGCTCGCGCTTCGGGCGTCCTGACGCCAGCGTCGCCCGTCGATGTCGTCAGTGGGCGATCTCGGTCGACCGCGACTCGCGGACCACGGTCACCCGGATCTGGCCGGGATAGGTCAGCTCGTCCTCGATCTGCTTGGCGATCTCGCGGGCGATCACGCCGGCCGCCAGGTCGTCGACCTCGGTCGGGCTGCACCATGACACGGACCTCGCGACCGGCCTGCATCGCGAACACCTTCTCGACGCCCGCTTGGCGCGTGGCGATCTCCTCGATGCGGGCCAGCCGCTTGACGTAGGACTCCAACGACTCGCGGCGGGCGCCCGGGCCGGGCCGCCGAACAGGTGTCGGACGCCTGGGTCAGGACCGCCTCGATGGTGCGCGGCTGCACCTCGTTGTGGTGGGCCTCGACGGCGTGCGCGACCGCCTCGGATCTCGCCGAACCGGCGCAGCAGGTCC
This sequence comes from uncultured Actinomycetes bacterium, assembly GCA_963737785.1. GTDB lineage: Bacteria > Actinomycetota > Actinomycetes > Mycobacteriales > Jatrophihabitantaceae > CAVTTS01. Next base: position 390,352 of record CAVTTS010000003.1, on the reverse strand, counting down.
GCGCCGACGATCGCGTGGCTGCCCTCGACCTCGTGCGTGAGCGCCTTGCCGATGTCGTGCAGGAACGCACAGCGTTTGACCAGGGTCGGCTCGACGCCGAGTTCGGCGGCCATCACGCCGGCGATGTGCGCGGTTTCGACGAGGTGGCCGAGCACGTTCTGCCCGTAGCTCGTGCGGTACTTCAGCCGGCCGAGCGTCGGCAGCAGCCGCTCGTCCAGATCGCCGATCCCGACGTCGGCGCAGCGCATCGCGCGCAGCGCGCAGGCACAACTCGTCGACCTCTTGGCGGCTGAGCTCGTACGCCTCCTCGATGCGGTGCGGATGGATGCGACCGTCGACGATGAGCTTTTCGAGGGTCAACCGTCCGACCTCGCGGCGTACCGGGTCGAAGCACGACAGCAACACCGCTTCCGGCGTGTCGTCGATGATCACGTTGACGCCGGTGACCGATTCGAAGGCCCGGATGTTGCGCCCCTCGCGGCCGATGATCCGGCCCTTCATCTCGTCGCCGGGCAGATGCAGCACGCTGACGACCGTCTCGCTGGTCTGCTCGCTGGCGACGCGCTGGACGGCCTCGGCGACGATCGACCGCGCGCGGGTGGTCGCCTCGGTACGGGCCTCGTTCTCGATCGAGCGGACGAGGACGGCCGCTTCGCGACGGGCGCCGGCTTCGACGACCGTCATCAGTTCGGCCTTCGCCTCGTCGGTGCTCAGCCCGGCGACTCGTTCGAGCTCTTCGACCTGTCGGCGGGAGCGCTCCTCGAGTTCGACCGTGCGGGATGCCAGCAGGTGACGGTCGGCCTCGAGCTCGAGTCGACTCGCCTCCACCTGACGGACGGCGGCGTCGAGCTCGTCGGTCTCCGCGGCCAGCTTGGCGGCTTCCCGCTCCAGCCGCGTCTGCTGCTCGTCCAGCCGCAGGCCCTGGGCGGCGACGTCGCGCTCGGCCCGGGCGGCGGCCTCGGTCAGGCGGGCGACCTCGGCTTCGGCGTCTCGGCGGGCCTGGGCCATGAGCGTGTCGATCTGGGTCTGGGTCTTGCGCTGGGTCGACTCAGCTTCGGCAGCGGCCGCGGCCGCGTCCGAACGGGCGGCCCGCCGCACCGCGTCGGCCTCGGTCATCGCGGCGCGCCGCAGCGCATCCGCCTCGGTCTGAGCGAGTTGGCGGGTCGACGCGGCTTCGGCCTCCGCAACGCGGCGGACCGATTCCGCGAATCCGTCGGTCTCGTCTTGGGCCGCCGCCCGGCCGGGCGATACGCCGCGGTCTCGCTTGAAGTAGGCCAGGATGAACAAAATACCCAACAACGACGCGGCGACGACTGCTGTGTATAGGACACCTTGCATCGTGCGCCTCCTGGTTGCGCTACAGAATGTGCAGCCCAGGCAGCGCGTCGAGCGGGCACGCACACGACCACCCGGTCGTGCTGTCGCCCGGATTCCGTAGGCGTGGGGCCCACGAACCTCGAGTAGTCGTCCCTTTCTCTGCGAATCCCACGAGCATGATCTATAAGCGGAGCCGATAGCTCCCGTGAACCTCTGCGTTTACCTGGTGAACCCGAGGCTAAGAATTGATCACGAGAAGGTCAAGTACCGCCACCCTAAATCGGAAAAGTCATCCGATTGGTCGAGGCCGACCGTCACCGATCCGCGTGGGCGCAACCCCGGTTGTTCACCGTCGCGTCGTTCCGAACGCGGCCGGCCGACGCGGCCACGAGGCGTGCCGAGCTGTCAACCGAGTTCGACAGCCTCGGCGGCCGACTCGGAGCCCAGCTCGGCATATGCCGAGCGGATCGCGCCGTAGGTCACCTCGGCGGAGTACCCCCGTCGGCCCAGCAGGCCGACCAGCCTCCGTTGTCTGGGTGGCCGTGTCGAGTGTCGGCATCTTGCGCAGCCGCGCGACGGCCAGCCGCGACGCGGCGGCGACCTCGTGCTCCGAGTCGATGCCGGACGTGGCCTGGGCCACGACGGCATCGTCGACACCGCGTCGTGCGAGCTGTACCGCGATAGCCCGACGAGCCAGGCCGCGCTCGCGGTGGCGGGCCTGCGCGAACGACTCGGCCAACGCCGCGTCATCGATCAGACCGACCTCGGTCAGGCGATCCAACACTCGCTCACCGGCGTCGGGTGGTACGCCCTTCTTGACGAGAGCGCGCGCGAGCTCGGAGCGCGTCCGTGGGCGCGCTTCGAGCATCCGCAGGCAGATGATCCGGGCCACGGTCTCCGGATCACCGGGCGCGTCGCGTATTGTCGCTCTCGCTCGTCAGCGCCGTCGCGGAGTGAGTCGACATCCTCGCGGGCGGTCGACATCGGCGGCGGCTAGAAGTCGACCGGGGCGGGAAGCGGCTCGATCGCATCGACGTCGAGCCGAGCGCCGACGCCCAGCTTCTCCTTGATCTTCTTCTCGATCTCGTCGGCGATGTCAGGGTTGTCGCGCAGGAAGCTGCGGACGTTCTCCTTGCCCTGACCGAGCTGGTCGCCCTCGTAGGTGTACCAAGCACCGGACTTCTTGACGATGCCCTGCTCGACACCGACATCGATCAGCGATCCCTCGCGGCTGATGCCCTGGCCGTACACGATGTCGAACTCCGCCTGCTTGAACGGCGGCGCCACCTTGTTCTTGACCACCTTGACGCGGGTACGGTTGCCGACCGCGTCGCCACCGTCCTTCAGCGTCTCGATCCGCCGGACGTCCAGGCGGATCGACGAGTAGAACTTCAGCGCCTTGCCACCGGTTGTCGTCTCCGGCGAGCCGAACATGACGCCGATCTTCTCGCGAAGCTGGTTGATGAAGATCGCGGTCGTTCCGGAGTTGCTCAGCGCGCCGGTGATCTTGCGCAGCGCCTGGCTCATCAGCCGGGCCTGCAGGCCGACGTGGCTGTCGCCCATCTCGCCCTCGATCTCGGCGCGAGGCACCAGTGCGGCGACCGAGTCGACGACGATGATGTCGATCGCGCCGGAACGGATCAGCATGTCCATGATCTCCAGGGCCTGCTCACCGGTGTCGGGCTGGCTGACCAGCAGCGCGTCGGTGTCGACGCCGAGCGCGCGGGCGTAGTCGGGATCGAGCGCGTGCTCGGCGTCGATGAAGGCCGCGATGCCGCCGGCGGCCTGGGCGTTGGCCACCGCGTGCAGGGCGACCGTCGTCTTACCCGAGCTTTCCGGGCCGTAGATCTCGACGACGCGGCCACGCGGCAGCCCGCCGATGCCCAGCGCGATGTCGAGGGCGATCGATCCGGTCGGGATCACCTCGATCGGCACGGCGGCGCGCTCGCCCAGCCGCATGACCGAGCCCTTGCCGAACTGCTTGTCGATCTGCGCCAGCGCGACGTCCAGCGCCTTGTTGCGGTCGAATCCTGCTGCCATCTGCGGACACCTCTTCGTATGTCGGTGTCGTCGAGTCTCGTGTGTGACGCTAGGACCAGCCACCGACAATTCCGCGCCGGAACAGCGGAGTCTGTGGACGACCGAGTCGCTGTGCACAGATTAGACGAACAGCTGTTCGACGAGCGACTCGCCGACACGCCGGTCGACTGCGGTCGGCTCAGCGCAGCCGCTGCGGGACCTCGAACTCGTCACAGACCGCGCGCCAGATCTCCTTCGGTCTCGTCCCCGCGGCGATCGCCTCGTCGACCGTCGCCCCGAGCACCGGCAGCCGGTAGTCGGCCGCCAGGCTGCGGGCGTAGGCGGCGCCGAACCGCGTCTCCATCCGCCGCCAGAACTCGGTCAATCGCACGAGCGCCAGCCTAGCGGACGACCATCGGCAGGATCGCGGCGATGACCGCACGGCCGACCAGACTGGTACGCGACCTGCCCGTCCTGTGCCGGCACGCTGGTCCGCCTGGAGCCGCTCGACGGTCGAGCACGCGGCCGGGCTACCTCGCCGCGGCCGGCACCGACGGCAGGCCGACGGAGGTCTTCCGGCTGGCTCGACGGGCCGGCCGCCGGCCGACGCTCGACGACGCCCGAAGGCACATCGTGCCGCGCGCTGGCCGCATCGGGCGCGCCGGCGATCGTCTGCCCTACGCGCAGCTCGACGCCGTCACCGGCGAGTTCGCCGGCACCACTCGCTCTACGACGTCGAGCCCGCAGCCGCGGACGCTCGCCATCGGCCACACCTGGCTGGGCACGCGCTGGTGGCGCACCGGGCACAACACCGAGTCGAAGCTGCTGCTGCTGACCCACGCCTTCGACGACGCTCGGCGCGGCGCGCGTCGTCTGGCACACCGACATCTACAACGAACGTTCGCAGGCGGCCATCGCCCGGCTCGGCGCGACTCGGAGGGCGTGCTGCGCAAGCACCGCATCCGGCGCGACGGATCGTGGCGGGACACCGTCCAGTACTCGATGACCGACGACGACTGGCCGGCCGTCCACGACGGCTCCGGGCGCGTCTGGCCGACGGCTGACCGGCGCACGGACCGGCACGCCGACCCGGTGTCGGTACCCGAGGGCACACTGGCAACCATGGCCCGGCTTCTCCCCCGCGCCCAGGCCTGGTTCGACGGTGCCTTCGCCGCAGCCCACGCCGGCCCAGCTGGGTGCCTGGGAAGCGATCGCACGCGGCGAGCACACCTTGGTCGTCGCGCCGACCGGCTCGGGCAAGACGTTGGCCGCCTTCCTGTCCGCACTCGACCGGCTGGCCGCGCCGCCGATGCCGGACGAGCCGCTGCGGCGCTGCCGCGTGCTCTACGTCAGCCCGCTGAAGGCGCTGGCCGTCGACGTCGAACGCAACCTGCGATCGCCGCTTGGCGGGCATCCGCCAGGCGGCCGCGCCGGCTCGGTCTGCCCGAACCCGACATCACGGTGGCGATGCGATCCGGCGACACCAGCGCCGACGATCGTCGGCTGTTCGCCCGGCGCCCCGCCGACATCCTGATCACCACGCCCGAGTCGCTGTTCCTGCTGCTCACCTCGGCCGGCCCGCGAGGCGCTGCGCGGGCGTCGAGACGGTCATCGTCGACGAGGTGCATGCGGTCGCGGCGACCAAGCGCGGTGCACATCTGGCGCTGAGCCTGGAACGGCTGGACGCGCTGCTGGCGCGCCCGGCGCAGCGGATCGGCCTGTCGGCCACGGTCCGCCCGGTCGACGAGGTGGCGACCTTCCTGGCCGGCGGCCGGCCGGTGACGATCGTGCAGCCGCCGTCGACGAAGACGTTCGAGCTGCGACGTGGTGGTGCCGGTCGAGGACATGTCCGCGCTCGGCGAGCCGACCGGCGACCTGAGCGGGCCGGCGGCCGGCGCCGAGCGCCGCGCCTCGATCTGGCCGCACGTCGAGGAGCGGGTGCTCGACCTGATCGAGGCGCACCGCTCGACGATCGTCTTCGCCAACTCCCGCCGGCTGGCCGAGCGGCTCACCGCCCGGCTGAACGAGCTCGCCGGCGAGCGCGCGGAGTCGCCTGGCCGAGACGACCCGCTCGCCGGCCCAGGTGATCGGCGAGTCCGGGCCGGGCACCGGCCGGCGACGTGATCGTGGCCCGCGCCCACCACGGCTCGGTCTCCCGCGAACAGCGCGCGATCGTCGAGGAGGAGCTCAAGGCCGGCGCCTGCCCGCGGTCGTCGCCACCTCGTCGCTCGAGCTCGGCATCGACATGGGCGCGGTCGACCTGGTGATCCAGGTCGAGTCGCCGCCGTCGGTGGCCGTCCGGCCTGCAGCGGGTCGGCCGGGCCGGCCACCAGGTCGGCGCAGTGTCCGAGGGCGTGATCTTCCCGAAGTACCGCGGCGACCTCCTCGAATGCGCCGTGGTCGCCGAACGCATGCGCGACGGCGCGATCGAGTCGATGCGCTACCCGCGCAACCCGCTCGACGTGCTGGCCCAGCAGATCGTGGCGATGGTCGGCGCTCGAGACGATCACGGTGGACGAGGTGGAGGAGCTGGTTCGGCGCGCGGCCCCGTTCGCGGGGCTGCCGCGATCGGCGCTCGAGGCGGTGCTCGACATGCTCGCCGGCCGCTACCCGTCCGACGCCTTCGCCGAGCTGCGGCCCCGGCTCGTCTGGGACCGGGTCGACCGGCGAGCTGACCGGCCCGCGGCGGTGCGCAGCGGCTGGCGGTGACCAGCGGCGGGACGATCCCCGACCGAGGCCTGTTCGGCGTCTTCCTGGCCGGTTCGGAGGCGCGCAGGGACCCGGCGCGCCGGGTCGGCGAGCTCGACGAGGAGATGGTGTACGAATCCCGGGTCGGTGACGTCTTCCTGCTCGGCTCGTCCTCGTGGCGCATCGAGGACATCACCCACGACCGCGTGCTGGTCACGCCGGCGCCGGGCCAGGTCGGCCGCATGCCGTTCTGGAAGGGCGACGCGCCCGGGCCGACCCGTCGAACTGGGCCGCGCGCTCGGCGCGTTCCTGCGCGAGGTGTCCACGGCCGATCGAGCGACCGGGACGGCGCGGGCGGCGCGCGGCCGGCCTGGACGACTGGGGCACCGCCAACCTGCTCGACTACCTCGCAGAGCAACGCGAGGCCACCGGCCAAGTTCCCGGACGATCGAACGGTCGCTCGTCGAGCGGTTCCGCGACGAACTCGGTGACTGGCGGCTGGTCGTCCATTCGCCGTTCGGCGCGCCGGTCAACGCGCCGTGGGCGCTGGCGATCACCGCGCGCCTGCGAGAGCGCTACGGGATCGAAGCCAGTCCATGCACTCCGACGACGGGATCGTGCTGCGGCTGCCCGACACCGACGCCGAGCCGCCCGCGGCCGAGCTGGTCGTCTTCGATGCCGACGAGATCCAGGCGATCGTCACCGCCGAGGTGGGCGGTTCGGCACTGTTCGCCGCGCGCTTCCGGGAGTGCGCGGCCCGCTCGCTGCTGCTGCCGCGCCGCGATCCACGCCGTCGGACGGCACTGTGGCAGCAACGCCAGCGCGCCAATCAGCTGCTGCAGGTCGCCCGCGAATATCGCCGACTTCCCGGTCGTACTCGAAGCGATGCGCGAGTGCCTGCAGGACGTGTTCGACGTCCCCGGGCTGGCGCAGATCATGCGCGACCTGGAATCGCCGGGCGGTCCGCCTGGTCGAGGTCGAGACCGAGTCCGCGTCTCCGTTCGCCAGCTCGTTGCTGTTCGGCTACGTGGGCATGTTCCTCTACGAATCCGACGCTCCACTGGCCGAACGCCGGGCTCAGGCGCTGTCTCTCGACCCGGCGCTGCTGGCTGAGCTGCTCGGGACGACCGAACTACGCGACCTGCTCGACGCCGATGCCATCGCATCGGTCGAACGTGAACTGCAGCGCCTCGAGCCCGATCGTCAGGTCAGCGGCGTCGATGCCGTCCACGACCTGGCCCGCACCATCGGCGACCTCACCACCGAGGAGGCGATCGCGCGGGGGGCGACGAACCGCGAACTCGCCGACCTCGAAGCGCAGCGGCGATTGGTGCGAGTTCGGATCGCTGGTGAACAGCGCTGGGTGGCGATCGAGGACTCCGGACGTTTGCGCGACGCCCTCGGCACCGCGCTCCCGGTCGGCGTGCCCGAAGTGTTCACCGAGCCCGTCCGCGACCCGCTCGGCGACCTTGTTTCGCGATACGCCCGCACCCACGGGCCGTTCATTCCCGACGACGTGGCCCGTCGGCTCGGGCTCGGTCAGGCTGTCGTCACCGGCACTCTCGAGCGGCTGCGGGGCCGGTTGGTCGCAAGGCGAGTTTCGGCCGGCCGCATTCCGGATCCGAGTGGTGCGACGCCGAGGTGCTCCGCCTGATCCGTCGCCGCTCGTTGGCTGCGCTACGCAAAGAGGTTGAGCCGGTCGAGACCGAGGTGCTGGCGCGGTTCGTCCCGACCTGGCAAGGCATCGGTGGCCGGTCGGCGCCACTACGAGGGGTCGATGGCGTGCTGCGGGTGGTCGAACAGCTGGCCGGGGCGCCGCTGGCCGCGAGCGCACTCGAGACACTTGTGCTGCCGAGTCGTGTCGCCGACTACGCACCCGCGATGCTCGACGAGCTGACCCTCTCGGGCGAGGTGATCTGGGCCGGCAGCGGCGCCATCGGCAGCGCCGACGGGTGGCTCGTCCTGGCCCCGGCCGACCTCGCCCCGGTGCTGCTGCCCGAGATAACGGATCCGGGCGGCGACGAGACCCACCGGCTGGTGCTGGCGACGGTCGACGGCGATCAGGCGCTGTTCTTCGGCTCGATCGCCGATCAGGTGGTCGACGCGGTGAGCGCCCTCGCTGACCCGTCGCCACCGCTCGAGGCCGACATCGTGGCAGCCATGTGGGACCTCGTCTGGTCGGGGGCTTTGACGAACGACACCCTGGCGCCGGTCCGGGCGCTGCTCGACGGTCCGACCCGGGCCGCCCACCCACGCCGGCCACGGACCCCGCGAGCGCGGTACGGGCGGTACGCCGGCCTGGCGGACATCCGGCGTCCGCGGCCCGACCTCGCTCCGGACCGCCGGCGATGAGTGGACGGTGGTCGCGGCTGCCGGCGCGCGACGGCCGAGCCGACCACGCGGGCGATCGCGGCTGCCGACGGACTGCTCGACCGCTACGGCATCGTCACCCGCGGGCAGTGGCCGCGGCCGAGCGGTTGCCGGGCGGCTTCTCGTTCGTCTACCCGGTGCTGCGCGCCGCCGAGGAGTCCGGCCGGGTCCGCCGCGGCTACTTCGTGGAGGGGCTCGGGGCGGCGCAGTTCGCACTGCCCGGGCGCCGTCGATCGGCTGCGCGCCGCAATCGGCCCCGGCGATCGCCGCGACGCGGCGTCCCGACGCTGGTCCTCGCGGCGACCGATCCGGCCAACCCGTTCGGCGCCGCCCTGCCGTGGCCGACGCCCCACCCCGGCGTCGACCGCCACCGTCGCGGGCATCAGCCCGCTCGCAAGGCCGGCGCGCTGGTCGTCCTGGTCGACGGCGCGTTGCGTGCTCTACGTCGAGCGAGGCGGCCGGACGTTGCTGTCGTTCACCGACGTCCGCCGACCTGCAACCGGCGGCCGACGCGCTGGCGCTCGCCGTCCACGACGGCGCGCTCGGCAAGCTCGCCAGTCGAACGAGCCGACGGCGTACCCGTCCGGCCTCCGCCCTCGGGTCGACGCCCTCGAGGCGGCCGGCTTCCGGCCGACGCCGCGCGGCCTGCGGCTGCGCCTGAGGCCTGACCGATGCCCGAGGGCGACACCGTCTGGCTCGACCGCGCACCGGCTGGACCAGGCACTGCGGGACCGGGTCGCTGACCGACCTTCGAGCTGCGCGTCCCGCAGCTCGGCACTGGCGACCTGCGCGGGCGACACCGTCATCGAGGTCGTCGCCCGAGGCAAGCACCTGCTGATGCGGTTCGACAGCGGCGCTCACGCTGCACAGTCACCTGCGCATGGACGGCTGCTGGCACATCAGTCCGGCCGGCCGACCGCCCGCCGCGCGACCGGCCTTCCTGATCCGCGCGCTCGTCGGCAACGCGACTGGCTCGCCGCCGGCTTCCGCGTGCACGACCTTCGGCTGGTACGCACCGCGGACGAGGCGATCGTCGTCGGTCATCTCGGCCCGGACCTGCTCGGCCCGGACTGGGACGCCGCGGTGGCCGAAGCGACGCCTCGCCGCGAGCCCGACCGTCGCAATCGGTGACGCGCTGTTGGATCAACCCAGGCTCGCCGGCATCGGCAACATGTACAAATCCGAACTGTTGTTCATCCATGGCGTGCATCCGTGGCGACCGGTCGGTGCGGTGGAGGATCTCGCAGCGATCCTCGCGTCCGCGCACCGCCTGTTGATGGCGAACCGGGAGCGTCCGGAACAGTCGACGACCGGTCTGCTCGGACGCGACCGCGATCACTGGGTGTACCTGCGCGCCGGTCGACCATGCCGCCGGTGCGCCACCCGGATCAATCCGCCGAGCAGGGCGCGCCGCCGCGCGAACGCCTGCACCTTTTGGTGTCCGCGCTGCCAGCCGACCACCCGCAGTCCTAGCCCGCCGGCGGCGCGGGCTCGGCGCGATCGATCTAGGCGTGGTCGCGCCGGGCGACGTGCGGTGTCAGTGCTCGGTCTCGGGGACCGCGGCATCGGCCGGATCGCCGTCGCTGGCTGAGTCGGAGCCGCCTCGACCTGGGGCGTCGATCCGGACGTGACACCGGGCGTCGCCGCCGCGGCCGAGCCGATCGCCGGCTTCTTCTCGGCATCGAGAGCCGCGCGAATCTCCTGCAGGCGACTGGACCCCTCGAGGTTGATCGACGCGCGTCGCACCTCGAGCATCCGGGAATCGATGTTGTTCGACGCGAGGTCGGCCTGGCCCAGCGCCACGGCGTAACGCTTCTCGATCTTGTCGCGCACCTCGTCCAGCGAGGGCGTGTTGCGGGCGGCCCCCAGTTCGCCGACCTGCTGCAGCGAGGCGGATACGGCCTCCTGCATCTTGGCCTGCTCGAGCTGGCTGAGCAGTTTGGTGCGCTCGGTGAGCTTTTCCTGCAGCAACATCTTGTTGTTCTCGACGGCCTCGCGAGCCTGCTGGGCGGCGCCCAAGGACTGGTCGTGCAGCGTCTTGAGGTCCTGCACGGACTGTTCGGCGCCGACGAGCTGATTGGCAAGGGCCTGCGCCGTCTGCTCGAAGTCGGCTGCCTTGGCCGTATCGCCGTCCGACTGGGCCTTGTCAGCGAGGACGAGCGCCTGCCGGGCCTGGCTCTGCAGCGTCTCGATCTGACCGAGCTGCCGATCGAGCTTCATCTCGAGCTGGCGCTGGTTCGCGATGACGTTGGCGGCCTGGCGGACGAGCTGTTCGTGCTGCTGCTGGGCTTCTTGGATTGCCTGCTGGATCTGGATCTTCGGGTCGGCCTTCTCGTCCAGCTTCGCACCGGACCAGGCGGACATGTACTTCCACCAGCGGACGATCGGGTTCGCCTTGGCCATGCTGAATCCTCCTGTGCCGAGACCCGGCGGTTCGTGACATCAACGTCCATCGTGTCACGAGAAGTTCCGCAACACCGGGCCAGCCGCCCGCCGGCGCTCAGGCCGACAGGGCCTGCGCTTCGTGACGTACCGGCGGCAGCCCCGCGAGCAGCACCACGAGGTCCGCGGCGATCGCCGCCTCGTCCGCGGGCGTGAGCATGAACGACGCCAGCCAGCGCAGCACGATCGGCTCGCCACCAAGTCCGGCTTCGGCCAGCTGCCGGCGGATCTCACTGATCGCCGTACGCCACCCCACCGAGGCCGAATCGACTCGCGACAGCGCCGCGAGCGTGCCCGGTTCGACCTCGGCCAGCGACCGGAGCAGCCGATGGTCGGCGATCGCCGTCGCCGCAGTCGTCAACGACCGCGCGATCGGCTGGCCGGTACAGGCCTCGATGATCAGACGGATCTCGTCCTCGAGCAGGGCGCTCAGGACCGCCTCACGAGTGCGGAAGTGGTTGTACAGAGTCGCCTTGGCGACGCCCGCGCACGCCGCCACCTGCGACATCGTGATGCGGGTGCCGCTGGTCTCGACGGCCAGCCGGGCCCCGTCGAGCAACGCGGCGCGGGTGCGGGCCATGGAATTGCCGGCGCGCGTGCGGGTTCCGGTGACGCGTACCGGCGCAGCCGAGCCGATGGCCGGCACGGGACCGGTCGGCCGGAAGAGGGCGTCGAACAATGGATCAACGGGACTGCCGGCTGACCGATCCGCTGTGAAGCCCATAGGGTCGGACGCTACCGCCGTGGGGCGGTGAGACCGAGGCGACGCGCGGGAGGGGAAGGACTAGGCCGCGACGGTGGGCAGCGACCGCACCTGCGCGCCGCCGTCCGAGCTGGCGCCCGCGGGCGTGATGCGCGCGTGCGAGCCGTTCGCGATGAGCGAACCGCGCAGGGCCAGCTTCTCTTCACGGTGCAGCGTGTCGGTGACTTCCCGGAACAGCTCGGACAGCTCGACGTCGAGCGCGCGGCAGATGGCGGCCAGCAACTCCGAGGAGGGTTCCTTCTGGCCTCGCTCGACCTCGGACAGGTATCCGAGGCTCACGCGGGCGGTAGCGGACACCTCGCGCAGGGTCCGACGCTGGCGCAGACGTAGCGCGCGGAGCGTCTCGCCGACGACCTTACGAAGTACGGCCACGGTGCGGACCTCCCTCTGCGACTCGACCAGGAACCACAACGGTACCCGCCGCATCCGACGACGGGGCGACCAACGCTGTCTGTCTGCTCACGGCGAACGTAACGATGTAAGCACCGCTCGAATTCCCGTCCGTCAGGCCGTGGCGCGACCGACCCGCCGGAGCCGGACGGCGCGCGCGACGTAGTCGACTCCGGTCACCATGGCCACGACGACGGCCGCGAACATGATCACGGCCGCGATGTCGTGCAGGATCCCGCTCAGCGGCAACACGTACAGGCCGATCGCGACGGACTGCAGCAAGGTCTTGACCTTGCCGCCGCGGCTGGCGGGGATGACGCCGTGGCGGATCACCCAGAAGCGCAGCAGCGTCACGCCGACCTCGCGAATGAGCATCACGATCGTGATCCACCACGCCAGTAGGTGCAGGGACGAGAGACCGATCAAGGCGGTGCCGACGAGTGCCTTGTCGGCGATCGGGTCGGCGAGCTTGCCGAATTCGGTCACCAGACCGCGCCGTCGCGCGATCTCGCCGTCGAACCGGTCGGTGAGCGACGCGACGGCGAAAATGGCCCAGGCCGCGACCCGCCACCCCCGTGAGTCGCCGTGCGCGTGCCACAGCGCCACGGCGAAGACCGGGACCAGGAGCAGGCGGGCGATCGTCAGGCCGTTGGCGATGTTCCAGGCCGATACTCCGTCGGGCGGTAGGGCGACCGGATCGATCGGGCGGGTGCTCACCACGCCGTCCCGGTCACTTCGGCGATGAGGTCGACGCCCTCGGTGTCGACAACGACCGCCTCGACCATCGCCCCGGCGCGCATGATTGGATCGGCGCCCACCAGCCGAGTCGTCCCGTCGACGTCCGGCCCTTGATGCGCCGCCCGGCCATTACCGTCGGCGTCCTCGATGAGTACGACGACCTTCTCGCCGACCCGCTCCTCGGCGCGCTGGTTCACCAGTTCCTCCGCGAGGGCGGTGATCCGCTCGACGCGGGCGGCAACGACGTCGGCGTCGAGCTTGCCGTCGAACCCGGCGGCCTCGGTCCCGTCCTCGTCGGAGTACCCGAAGACGCCGATGGCGTCGAGGCGGGCGGCGGTCAGGAAACGCTCGAGTTCGGCGAGATCGTCCTCGGTCTCACCCGGAAAGCCGACGATGACGTTGCTGCGCGCGCCGGCCGTCGGAGCCAGCTGGCGGGCGCGATCGAGTAGCTCGACGAACGTCTCGGTCGACCCGAAGCGCCTCATCCGTCGTAGCACGCCCGGACTCGCATGCTGGAACGACAGGTCGAAGTACGGTGCGATACCCGGTGTCGTCGCGATGGTCTCGAGCAGTGACGGGCGCAGCTCCGCCGGCTGCAGGTACGACACCCGGACGCGTTCGATGCCGTCGATCCCGGCCAGTTGGGGCAACAGGCGTTCGAGCGTGCGCAGATCGCCCAGGTCCTTGCCGTAGGACGTGGAGTTCTCGCTGACGAGCACGAGTTCGCGGGCGCCCGTCGACGCGAGCCAGGTCGCCTCCGCGAGCAGTTCGTCCGGCGGACGCGACACGAACGATCCGCGAAACGACGGGATCGCGCAGAACGAGCATCGGCGATCGCAGCCCGACGCCAGCTTCAAGTACGCCGCCGGCGCGTCGTCGAGGCGGCGGCGGCCCATCGGCAGCCAGGCGTGTCCGGGCAGGGCTACCTCGGCGACTGCCCCGCGCCGAGCGGCCGGTGCGACGGGCAGCAGCGTGCGCCGGTCGCGCGGGATGTGCGGCGTGATCGTCCGTCCGGCCGCGACATCGTCGAGGCGGGCGGCGATGTCGGCGTACGACTCGAAGCCGAGGATCGCGTCGGCCTCGGGGAGCGAGTCGGCCAGCTCCTGGCCGTAGCGCTCGGCCAGGCAGCCCACGGCCACGACCTTGCGACCCGAGTCGGCGGCCGCGAGCAAGGTGTCGATCGAATCCTTCTTCGCCGTGTCGACGAATCCGCAGGTGTTGACCACGATGACGTCGGCGCGGTCGGCGTCGGTCAACGACCAGCCGCCGGCGCCCAGTCGGGCGGCCAGCTCCTCGGAATCGACCTCGTTGCGCGCACAGCCGAGGGTCACCAAGGCGACGGAGCGGCCACCCTCGTCGGACGGTGCGGCTCCCTGTGACACGTTCGCAGACTACCCGTGGGCCGTGACTGCGCGCGGTCGTGCGGTGTCGCACCGACGGCGCGCTCGGGTCCGGAGCTAGGTTGTCGCCGTGACTGTGATCATCCGGCGCGCCCGCACCGCGGACGTGCCCGCCATGAAGGCACTCATCGACACCTACGCCGGATCCGGCCGCAAACTGCTCGCGAAGGAGCTGGTGTCGCTCTACGAGGACATCCAGGACTTCCGGGTCGCCGAAGCGGACGGCGACGTGGTCGGCTGCGGCGCCTTGCACGTTCTCTGGGCCGACCTCGGCGAGATCCGCACGCTCGCCGTCCACCCGAACAACGTCGGACGCCGGATCGGCGCCGAGCTGCTCACGGCCCTCGTCGCTACCGCGCGCGAGCTCGGCCTGGCCCGATTGTTCGCCCTCACCTTCCAGACGACCTTCTTCAGCCGGCACGGATTCGTCGAGATCGAGGGCACTCCCGTCGACCCGGATACCTACAGTGCGCTGCGTCGTTCATTCGATCCCGGCGTCGCGGAATTCCTCGGACTCGAATACGTCAAGCCCAACACATTGGGCAACACGCGGATGTTGCTGAATTTGCGCTGAGATCCGCCACGCCGTGTCTGCGCGCCTGCGACGTCCGAGTGCAAATCCGCGTTAGCGTTCGCTCGGAAAGTGGGGGTGATGCAGATGAGCACACTGAACGAAATCGACGGCTACGTCAGCGGCTGGGCGCAACCAACGCGGACGAGTGTCGACTGGATCGGTCGGCACCGCGGAATGGGCCGCGCGTTGCTCACCTTCCGCAGAATGTTCTACGGCGCCCGGCACCGACGCAAGTAGCGGCGTAGACAGCACAACAACAGGTCAGCGGACGGATCGACGGGGGTCGGTCCGTCCGCTGATTTAGTGTCAGACCCCGAAAGAATCCGCCGGTTCGGCTGAGACGAATTGTCGGCCGATCAGCCGTGGCACAACAGACGGCACGTTCGCTACCGCGGCGATATCGACATCGTCGGGAAATCCCTGCGCGACGAGTTCCTGTCCACTCGCGCCGATCAGCCTTCCGGACCGGGATCCTCGACGGCGTCGTCATCCTCGACCAGGTCGTCGGCGGTGCCGCCGTTCCGCAGCGTGAAGAGCAAGCCGGCCAACTCGTCGGGCATGACCAGGACGTCCCGCGCTTTCGAACCCTCGGACGGGCCGACGATCGAGCGAGATTCCATCAGGTCCATGAGGCGTCCGGCCTTCGCGAAGCCCACCCGCAGCTTGCGCTGCAGCATGGACGTCGAGCCGAACTGCGTCGACACGACCAGCTCGACCGCCGAGAGGAACAGGTCGAGGTCGTCGCCGATCTCCTCGTCGACCTCCTTCTTGACCGCCTGCGGCGCCGTGACGTCCGCGCGGTAGTTCGGCTGCAACTGACCCTTGCAGTGGTCGACGATCGCGTGGATCTCGGCGTCGGTGACGAACGCCCCCTGGATGCGCGCCGGTTTCGACGCGCCCATCGGTAGGAACAACCCGTCGCCCTTGCCGAGCAACTTCTCGGCACCGGGCTGATCGAGGATGACCCGCGAGTCGGTGACCGACGAGGTCTTGAAGCCCAGCCGCGACGGGACGTTCGCCTTGATCAGCCCGGTAACGACATCGACCGACGGCCGCTGCGTGGCGATCACGAGGTGAATGCCGGCCGCCCGCGCGAGCTGGGTGATCCGGACAACGGCGTCCTCGACATCGCGCGGCGCGACCATCATCAGGTCGGCCAGCTCGTCGACGATGACCAGCAGGTACGGGTAGGTCGTGTACACGCGCTCGGACCCCGGCGGAGCGACGAGTTCGCCGGTCTGCACCTTGCGGTTGAAGTCGTCGATGTGCCGAACGCCGCTGGCCTCCATGTCCTCGTAGCGGAGGTCCATCTCGCGAACGACCCAGGCCAGCGCGTCGGCCGCCTTCTTCGGATTGGTGATCACCGGGGTCACGAGGTGCGGAATGCCCTGGTAGGCGGCGAACTCGACGCGCTTCGGATCGATGAGCACCATGCGCACCTGGTCAGGCGTGGCTCGGGTCAGGATCGACAGGATCAATGCGTTGATGCAACTCGACTTGCCCGCGCCGGTCGCGCCGGCGACGAGCAGGTGCGGCATCTTGGTCAGGTTGGCGACGACGAAGCCGCCCTCGACGTCCTTGCCGAGCGCCGCGACCATGGGGTGCTGGTCGCGCTGCGCGATCGGGGACCGGAGCACATCGCCGAGCATGACCATCTCGGGATCGGCATTGGGGATCTCGACGCCGACGGCACTCTTGCCGGGGATCGGGCTGATGATGCGCACGTCCGGACTCTTGACCGCGTACGCGATGTTTCGCTGCAGCTGGGTGATCCGCTCGACCTTCACGGCTGGGCCGAGCGTGACCTCGTAACGGGTGACCGTCGGGCCGCGGGTGAAGCCGCTGATCTCGCAGTCGACGCTGAAGTCGCCGAAGACCGCCTGCAACGCCTCGATGACCTCGTCGTTCGCGCGGGTGTGCTCGTGATGCGGACTACCCGCGCTCAGCACGCTCAACGTCGGCAGCGTGTAGAGCCCGCCGCCGTTGTTGAGTTCGAGCTGGACGGGTTCGGTGATCGGCGGCAGGTCGTCCTCGACCGGCTTCGGCTTGCGGGGCCGGCGCGGACGCGGGACCGCTGCTTCGACATCGCTCTCGTCGCCCGCGGCGAACGGATCTTCGAGATAGGGCAGCTCGCTGGTGGAGCCGTCCGGCGCGGCCATCTCGTCGTCCAGACTCGGGACCGGACGCGCGGCCCGGATGCGGCCGCGGTTGGCCGCCGGCGGCGCGACCTCGGCCTCGGCGGTCGGGCGAACGAACAGCTCGCGTAGCTGCTGCGGAAGCTGGCGGATCGGCGTCGACGTCAGCACCAGTGCCCCGAACGCGCCGAGCAGGAACAACAGCGGCACGGCCAGCGCTGCCGACACCCCGTGGGCCAACGGGTCGCCCATCGCGGTGCCGACGATCCCACCGGCGTGCCCGCGATCCGGGACCGGCCGCGGTGCGCCGGCGGAGATGTCGAGCAGACCGAGCACCGCCAGGCCGAGCGCGAAGCCGCCGACGATCACGCGGCCCCGCTGATCGGGCAACGGCGCCTGACGCAGGGCGTGCACCCCGGCCACCGCCAGCACGACCGGCACGAGCCAGCACCCGTTGCCGACGAAGAATCGCACGGCCGTGTCGAGCTCGCGCCCGACCGGACCGGCCGCGCGGAACCAGATCGCCATCGCGGTGACGAGCGCGCCGGCCAGCAGCCCGAGGCCGACCCCGTCGCGCCGGTGCTCGATCTCGAGCTCGCGAGCGGTTGCCGCGTTGCGTCCCACCGCGCGCGCGATACCGCCGACCAACCGCGCCATCGCTCGCCAGACGGTCGCGAGTACGCGTCCGAGCGGGGCGAGCGGATTGGTCGATCGGCCCTTGGCCGGGGCCTTCCGACCGGTGGACGGGCGGTTGCGGGTACTGGTTGCTGGCACCGAACAACCGTAACGCTCAGGTTGACAGTTCGTTCGGAGCTGACGCCCCGTGTCGCAGCCGGCTAGAGGCCGGCCGCCGCCAGATCCTGCCGAAGATGCTCGATCTCGTGCGCAGTTGCCTCGATCAATGGCGGCCGGACCGAACCGACCGGTCGACCGCGGACAGCCAGTCCCGCCTTCACCAGGATCGTGCCCTGCGTCTTGAAGATGCCGGTGTAGATCGGCAGCAACTGGGCATTGAGCCGGGCCGCGGCGGCATTGTCGCCCCGGTCGAACGCCGCGATCAACTCGCCCGTCTCGGGGCCGCAGAAGTGCGTCGACGTCCCGACCACTCCGACGCCGCCGACCGCCAGCAACGGAAGCGTGAGGGCATCGTCGCCGCAGTAATAAGCCAGATCGGTCTCGGCGATCACCCGGGAGGATGCCACGAGATCGCCCTTCGCGTCCTTGATCGCAATGATGCGGGGATGTTCGGCGAGGGCCAACAGCGTTTCGGACGCGATGGCCGTGCCCGAGCGGGCCGGGATGTCGTAGAGCATGACCGGCAGATCGGTCGAGTCGGCGATCGTGCGGAAGTGCGCAAGCAAGCCGGCCTGGGGTGGGCGCGAGTAGTACGGCGTGACGACCAGGACCGCGTCGGCACCCGCCTTGGCGGCCTGGTCGGCCAGATGGACGGTGTGGACGGTGTCGAAGGTCCCGACGCCGGCGATCACGCGGGCCCGATCCCCGACCGCATCGACGACCGCGCGGATCAGCGTGGCCTTCTCGGCATCCGTGGTCGTCGGCGACTCGCCGGCCGTCCCGTTGATCACAAGAGCGTCATTGCGCTGATCGTCGACCAGATGCACCGCGAGTTCGGCGGCGGCGTCGACATCGAGCCCGCCGGCCACGTCGAACGGGGTGACCATCGCCGTCACGACCCGCCCGAAGGGGTGCCGCGCGTCGAATTGGGGGGCCATAGGCAACAAATCTACCGTGCGGGGCGACTCGAAATCGCTCAGCCTTCGCTGACCATAGGGCTCGCCGCGACCTCGGTGCCGTCGGGCAGTGTGGTGATCGCGAAGTCGGCAAAGACGTTGCCGGCGACGCGGTTCAGCTCCCGCAGGCAGGCGATCGCCAACTGGCGGATCTCGACGTCGGCGTGCTCGGAGGCCCGCATCGCGATGAAGTGCCGCCAAGCGCGGTAGTTACCGGTGACCACGATGCGCGTCTCGGTCGCGTTCGGCAGCAGCGCGCGGGCGGCCTGACGGGCCTGCTTGCGCCGCAGCGTCGCGTGCTCGACGTCCGCGAAGCGCTTCTCGAGACCTTCGAGCAGCTCGGTGTAGGCCTGCACCGCGGCGTCGGTCGCGGCCACGAACTTGGCGTGCAGGTCGGGATCGTCGGCGATGACGTCCGGCTCGACCATCGCGGCGTTGCGTTCCGGGACGTAGCGCTGGGACAGCTGCGAGTACGAGAAGTGGCGGTGCCGGATCAGTTCGTGGGTCAGCGACCGGGACACGCCGGACAGGTAGAACGTCACCGAGCCGTGCTCCAAGACCGACAGGTGGCCGACCTCGAGGATGTGGTGCAGGTAGCCGGCATTGGTTGCGGTGGCCGGATTCGGCTTGGTCCACGACTGGTAGCAGGCCCGGCCGGCGAACTCGGCCAGGGCCTGGCCGCCGTCGGCGTCGGTCTCCCACGGGACCTCGCCGGGCGCCTCGAAGTGCGTCCAGGCGATGATCTGGGCTTTGAGCGGGACGATGTCGGGCACGCGGGCACTCCTGGAATTCACGCGACGGATGTGCCCGTCAGCGTAAACCGCGCGGGCCCGCTTCGACCGCCTTCGCCAACGGCGCGGCGAGATCACCATTCGCGACGACGGCCACGTCACCGAGTCCGAGCCATTCGGCGGTCGTCCAGAGCTCGGCGGCGAGCTCGGACGCGACATCGTCCCGATCGCGGCCGATCTCGGCGAACGCGCCCTGAACCCGCAGCACGCCGGCCTGCCGATCGGACTTCAGGTCGACCCGCGCGACCAGCGAGTCGCCGAGCAGGAAGGGCAGGACGTAGTAGCCGTGGACGCGCTGCGGCGCCGGCGTATAGATCTCGATGCGGTAGCGGAAGCCGAACAGTCGCTCGGTCCGCTCGCGAAACCAGACCAGCGAGTCGAACGGTGACAGCAGGGCCCGGGCCGTGATCCGACGCGGCCGCCGGGCGTCGGGCCACAGGTAGGCCGGCGCCGTCCAACCCGCGACCTTGACCGGCAGCAGCTCACCGGCGGCGACCAGCTCGGCGACCCGCGCCTTCGAGTCGGCCCGGGGCAGCCGGAAGTAGTCGCCGAGGTCCGGTTCGGTAGCCACCCCCATCGCCCGCGCTGCTATGCGGACGAGCTCGCGCTGGGCGTCGTCGGGGTCGGGCGTGGGGCGGCCGAACACCTCGGCCGGCAGCACCCGCTCGGGCAGGTCGTACAGGCGCTCGAAGTTGACCCGCCGGGCGGCCGCGATCTGCCCGGACCAGAACAGGTACTCGAGCGCGATCTTGCCGTCGTGCCAGTTCCACATCTCGCCGGCCCGCCTGGGCGCTCGCGTCTGGCCGGTCTCGGCGGCGCGCATCGGGCCCCGGTCGCGGACGAGCTGCAGCACGTCGCTCGACGAGCTCCGGCTTTTCGCGGATCAACCTGCGACGATCCCGCCCCACGCCTCAGCCGACGCCCGTTCCATCCGCCAGCGGAACAGCGGATGGTTGTCGACCGGGATGAGCGACGCCTCGTGCGCCCAGTACTCGACCAGTTCCCGCCGGATCGGGCCGGCCGTGTGCGCCGTCAGCCGGTCGAGCGCCTCGCGGGGGTACGGCCCCAGCCGCGAGAAGATCGGCATGTAGTGCGAACGGCAGAACACGTTGACCGAGTCGAGCTGCAGCACACCGATCCGGTCGATGACCCGCCGGATGTGGCGCGCGTCGATCCGGCCGGTCGGGCGCGCATCGGCGAAACCCTGCGCTGCGAGGGCGATGCGCCGGGCGGCGGTCGCGGTCAGGGTCTCGGTCGCCGGCATCGAGCGTGGTCATCACCGCGGACTCTAGGGCGCCGATCTGACAAACCCGCTCAGAGTCCGCCGAATGCTGAGCCGGCCTGCCGTTGATCACCGGTTTCATGCCACGATGCTCAGGTGTTCGAAAGCATCATCAAGCACATCGGCGACGCCGTCGGCAGCTGGCTGTATCTGATCGCCGGCGCGCTGGCGTTCGCCGAGGCCGCGATCCTGGTCGGCATGGTGCTGCCCGGCGAGACCGCGCTGCTGGTCGCCGGCGTCTTCTGCCAGCGACGGCGTCCTCAATCTCTGGTTGATGATCCCGATCGCCATCGTCTGCGCCATCGCCGGCGACTCGGTCGGCTTCGAGTTCGGGCGCAAGTTCGGGCCGTCGCTGCGCCGGTCGCGCTTGGGTGCGTGGGTCGGCGAACACCGTTGGGCGGCGGTCGACGGGTTCCTGCACCGGCACGGCGGCAAGGCCGTGTTCCTCGGACGGCTGACGGCGCTGTTCCGGGCGCTCATCCCGTCGATGGCCGGCATGAGCGGGATGCGTTACCGCACGTTCCTGGTCTGGAACGCTGGCCGGCGGTCTGATCTGGGCGCCCGGCTGCGTCCTGCTCGGGTACGCGTTCTCGAGTCGCGCTGTCGACGGTCGGCAGCGTCCTCACCTGGGCCCCGCTCGCCGTGCTCGCGATCGTCGTGGCCGTCGTCGTCGCCCTCCATGTTCGGCGCAGCCGTCGCGAGCGGGCCGAGGCACAGGCCTACGCCGCCGCCGATCTCACCGAGGGCTGAGCTGCTCTAGGTTGGACGCGTGGCCGATGTCAGCGTCCGACCCGCGTACCCCGCCGATGCCGGGGAGATCGCGCGCATCCAGATCGAGACCTGGCGGGTCGGGTACGCGACCGTGTTACCGGCGGCCGTCCTGGCCGAACTCGACGTCGACACCGCGACCCCGGTGTGGACGGCCGCGATCACGTCGCCGCCCTCGCGACGCCACCACGTACTCGTCGCGCTCGAGCAGGATCGCATCGTCGGGTTCGCCGCTCGTGGCCCCGGCCGACGACCTCGAGCCCGACGACCCCTCGCCGTCGTCGACCGCGTCGATCGGGCCGATCCTCGTCGAACCGCGCTGGGGACGCCGGGGCCACGGGTCGCGGTTGCTCGCCGCGGCCGTCGACCACGCGCGCGGCGATGGCTTGGTGCGCGCTATCTCGTGGCTGCCCGAGGCCGACACCACCTCGCGCGCGTTCTTCGCGGCCGGCGGCTGGGCCGCCGACGGCTACGCCCGCACGCTCGACACCGGTGCCGGTGAACTGCGCGAGGTCCGCATCCACGTCTCGTTGGAGGACGGGTGACTTCACCGGTATCCCGATCGCGGCGCTCGACTTCTACGAGGATCTCGAGGCCGACAACAGCAAGGCGTTCTGGACGGCCCACAAGCACGTCTACGACGAATCGGTGAAAGCGCCGATGGAGGCGCTTGCCGCCGAGCTGGCCGACGAGTTCGGCGCCGGCAAGTTGTTCCGGCCCTATCGCGATGTGCGCTTCAGCAAGGACAAGACGCTGTACAAAACCGCACCAGGGCGCGTGGTTCGGCGAGGCCAACACGTACGTCCAGGTCTCGGCCGCAGGGCTGATGCTGGCCGCCGGGTACTGGCAGACCGAGTCCGACCAGGTCGCCCGCCTGCGCCGCGCCGTGGCCGACGACGTCGCCGGTCCGGCCCTCGAGCGGGCGATCGCCGCGGTGACCAAGGCGAAGTTCGAGATCGGCGGCGACCGGGTCACGCGCGTCCCGTCCGGGTATCCGAAGGACCACCCGCGGGCGGACCTCCTGCTGTACAAGACGCTGACCGCGCACCGGCAGTTCGGTGCACCGGCCTGGTTGACCACCGCTCGGGCGCGCTCCGAGATCGCCAAGGCCTGGCGCTCGATCGCCCCCCTGACGAGCTGGCTCGACACGCACGTCGGTCGGGGCTAGTCAGCTCGTTCACGCGTCCGGGCGACGGCGATGATTCCTCATCCAAACCGTTTGAGCGCCGATGTATTAGGCGAGAACGCAATCCGCTCATCCACAAGGACGCCTTGTGTAGCGACGTGCAGACCTTGGGACTCGCGCGCTCATTCGGCGGGGACCGGACAGGAGGTCGGCAATGGGCTACAACAACGTGCACATGGTGGTCGACGTCTTCACGGCCGACTGGGTCCGCGGGCGCAAGTGCCGCAAGATCGGCCACTTCTGGTCGACGATGACGACTCCGGTCGCCTGCTCGCGCTGCGCCCGTCCGCAGACCGCCCGCTGAGGCGCACGTTGCACCCCCGTTGTGGGTGATTTCGCGCTCGAACGGCGATTCGAACCGACAACTTGGGTGCACAGTGATGGAGCGGATCAGGTCGACGACAGCTCGATCGCGGTGCGCATCGCGGCCCGCGCGCGCCGTCGATCGCCGGCCTCGTCGTAGGCCTCGGCCAGCCGGTACCACTCCTGCCAATCCGCCGGCGCCGCCTCGACGCGCAGCTTCTGCGCCGCGAACGCGAGATCGGCCGCGGCCCGGTCCACTCGCCCGGACGGACGTCGCGGCACCGCCGGCGACGGCTCGGTCGACGGATCGAGCCGCCGCGCCAGGTCGGACGTCGCCCGTCCGAACCGCAGCTCGGCGACGACGACCCAGATGCCCACCAGCGGGAACGCGAGGACGGCGCCGCCGAGGACCTTCAACGTGAGCCGGCCCTGATCGAGCAGGTACACGGCGCGGTAGCCGATGATCGCGAAGTAGGCGGCCAGGACGACAACCAGAACCCCGACCACGGCGCGGGCGCGCATCAGCTGCTGGACGGCAGCCCGAGCAACGGCTCGATGCCGACGGTGAGGCCCGGACGGGCGCCGACCGACCGGATCGCCAGCAGGACACCAGGCATGAAGGACGTGCGCGACAGCGAGTCGTGGCGGATCGTCAACGTCTCGCCCTCGGTGCCGAAGAGGATCTCTTGGTGGGCGACCAGGCCGGCCAGCCGCAGGCCGCTGCACACGGATGCCCTCGACGTCGGCGCCGCGGGCCCCGTCCAAGCTCTGGGTCGTGGCGTCGGGCACCGGTCCCATTCCGGCCGCTCGCCGCGCCTCGGCGATGACCGCGGCCGTCCGCACCGCGGTGCCGCTCGGCGCGTCGGCCTTGCCGGCGTGGTGCAGCTCGATGACCTCCGCCGACTCGTAGAAGCGGGCGGCCATGCGCGCGAACTGCATCGACAGGATCGCGCCGATCCCGAAGTTGGGGGCGACGATCACGCCGACCTCCGGCGCATCGAGCAGCCAGGTGCGGATCGTGTCGAGCCGGTCGGACGACATTCCGGTCGTGCCGACGACGGCGTGCATACCCTGGTCGATCGCGAAGCGGATGTTGTCCATCACGACGTCCGGGTGAGTGAAATCGACGATCACCTCGGCGCCGGCATCGGCCACGCTGAACAGCCAATCGCCCGCGTCCACCATCGCCACGAGGTCGAGATCATCGGCGCGGTCGACGCTGCGGCAGACCTCCTGGCCCATCCGGCCGCGCGCTCCGAGAACTCCGACGCTGGTCCTTTCGCCCGGCCGTGACAGTTCGCTCACTGTTCGTCCATTCCGTCAGATCGCGCCGTCGAAGTCGTGGTCGCCGAACGGTCCGACGACCGTGAGGCAGCGGGGCCGATCGAGCAGTTCGGCGGCCAGTTCCGCGACGGCAACTGCGGTCACCGTGTCGACGCGGGCGAGGAGTTCGTCGACGCCGAGGATCTCGCCGAAGCCGAGTTCGCTCTTACCGATACGGGTCATTCGCGATCCGGAGTCTTCGAGCCCGAGGACGATGCCACCGCGCATCTGGCCCTTACCGCGCTCGATCTCGGCGTCCGTGAGCTCGCCCCGGGCGGCCGCGTCCAGGCTGGCCTTGATGAGTGAGATGACCTCGTCGGCCTTGCCGGGCTGGCACCCCGCGTACACGCCGAACAGGCCGGCGTCGGCGTAGCTGGACACGAAGCTGTACACCGAGTAGGCCAGCCCCCGTTCCTCGCGAATGCTGCTGGAACAACCGCGAACTCATGCCACCGCCGAGCGCCGCCGACAGGACGCCGAGCGCGAACCGGCGCGTGGTCGTGCCGCGAGAACCCGCGCATGCCGAGGATGAGGTTGGCCTGCTCGGTGTCGTCGTCGACCACCTCGATCGGACGGGCCGGCGCCGATCGACCCGTGCGGAGCCGCCCCGCACTCGCGGGCCGGCCGGGGCGGGCCGCGTCCAGCCGGCCGTCGAAGGCCGCCCGGACCTGCGGAACGACGTCGAGCGTGCCGATGTTGCCGGCGACCGAAACGACCATCGCGCCCGGGTCGTAGCGGTCGCGGTAGTAGCCGGCGATCTGGCGACGGCTCAGCGCGCCGATCGACTCGCTCGTACCGAGGATCGGACGGCCGAGCGGCGTGTCGCCGAACAGCGCGGCGGCGAACTCGTCGTGGACGAGGTCGGCCGGGTCGTCGTCGCGCATGGCGATCTCTTCGAGGACGACGCTGCGCTCGACGTCGACGTCGCGGGCCGAGATGGTCGCGTTGAGCACGACGTCGCTGACGATCTCGACCGCCATGGGCAGATCACGATCGACGACGGTGGCGTAGAAGCAGGTGTGCTCCTTCTCGGTGAACGCGTTGAACTCCCCGCCGACGGCATCCATGGCCGTGGCGATGTCGAGCGCGGTG
This sequence comes from uncultured Actinomycetes bacterium, assembly GCA_963737785.1. Taxonomy (GTDB): domain Bacteria; phylum Actinomycetota; class Actinomycetes; order Mycobacteriales; family Jatrophihabitantaceae; genus CAVTTS01. The sequence continues at coordinate 365,020 of CAVTTS010000003.1, read as the reverse complement.
CGAGTCGGTCGTGCCCTTGAACAGCAGGTGCTCGAGGAAGTGACTGGAGCCGGCCAGCGACGGCGTCTCGTCCCGGGAACCGATCGGGATCCAGACCCCGACGCTCGCGCTGCGAACGCCGGGCATCGCTTCGCTGATCACGCGCAGGCCGCCGGGCAACTCGGTACGGGTGATCTCGCCGCCGCCGGTCGCCGGCACGCGCCGGGTCCGGGCCCGCGTCGAGGTCATCGGTCGATCCTAGAGGCCGGAGTCGGGACGGTCGGCCAGTAGTCGCCGCGCGATCGCCAGGGTCGAGCGATCGAACAGCACGAGGGTCGCGACGCCATCGACCGGGGACGCCGAGATCACCTCAATCGCCTGCCGCACGGCGTCCTCGACCGGCCAGCCGTACGCGCCGGCCGAGATCAACGGGAAGGCGATCGTCCGCGCGCCCAGTTCTTCGGCGACGGCGATCGACGACGAATAGCACGGAGCGGAGCGTCGCGACCCGGTCCTCGCCCCGCCGGTACACCGGCCCGACGGTGTGGATCACCCAGCGGGCGGCGAGGTCGCCGGCCGTGGTCGCGACCGCGTTGCCGGCCGGCAAGCCCTTCGGATGGCTTCGTGTCGCGCAGCACCCGGCACTCGGCCAGGATCGTCGGGCCACCGCGGTAGTGGATCGCGCCGTCGACTCCCCCGCCGCCCAGCAGCGACGAATTGGCGGCGTTGACGATCGCGTCCACCCGCTGGTCGGTGATATCGCCCTGGATCACCTCGAGTCGCATCGCTTCAGTCTGCCTCGGGTGGCTCGATCGGTATCGGGACACTCTCGCGGCGGCGCACCGTCTCGGGCGCCCGCAGCACCGCCACGACCGGCAGGAGCGCCACCACCGACCCGAGCGCGAACGCTGGACCGTAGCCATGCCCGTCGGCGAGCCGGCCGGCGAGCAACGGTCCGAGCACGGACCCGACATCGCCGGCCATCTGGAACGTCGCCACCACGGTCCCGCCCCGCCCACCGACCACGTCGCCGAGCACGGCACCTGGGGCGACCGACAGGGCCGACGCCGCGGCGCCCAGTAACGCCATCGCGACCAACAAGCCCACGAGCGACGGCCAGAGCGGGATCACGGCCAGTCCCAGGGCGCCGGTGATCAGCCCGCCGATGAGCACCGGCCGGCGCCCGGTCGTGTCGGCGCGGCGTCCGAACGGCCCGAGCAGCAGCCCGCTGACCACGCTGACGACGAAGAAGCCCCCGTACGTCCAGCCCGAACCCCGATGCAGGACGTCGCCGACGAACAACGGCACGAGCGCGACCCGCACGCCGTTCACTGTCCACTGCGCGGCCAGGTTGCTGAGCAGGGCCGCCCGGTAGGCCCGCAACCGGATGGCGGCGGCGAACGTCAGGGTGCCACCACGTCCGGTGCCGCGGGCCGCCAACTCGCTGTGCCGCAGGGCCGCCAAGCCGATCGCGCCCGCGCCGACGAGCGTGGCCGCGTACAGGAAGAACGGGGCGCGCAACGACCAGACCGCGACGAAGCCGAGCGCCGGACCCGCGATGGTGCCGAGTAGGAACCCGCCCGCAAACGCCCCTTGGGCCCGGCCGCGCAGATGGTCGGGTGTCACCCGGATCAGCAGGCTGGACGACGCGACGCTGAACATGATCGAGCCGACCCCGCCGACGCCCCGCAACAACAGCAGCTGCCAGTAGCTGGCCGCGAGCCCCGCCAACGCGCTCGATGCCGCGACGATCGCGATCCCGGCGGCCAGCACGACCCGCTCGCCGAAGCGGTTGACCAGCCCTCCGACGAATGGCGCGGTCACGAGCCGGGCAAACGCAAACGCGCTGATCACGGCCCCGGCGGCGGCCTTGCTGACCCCGAAGTGCCGGGCGAACAACGGGATGGCGGGCGCGACCACGCCGAACCCCAGCGCCACCATGAACGCGACGGCGACGAGCGCACCGACCTCGACGGGCAGTTCGCGCAGCGGACCGCGCCGCCACCACCGACCCGGCTCGTGCGACGGGCCCGGCGTGGACTGTCGGGACGGGACGGCGTCAGCGCTCAGCGCGGCAGCCAGGCGTCCGGGGCGTCGACCATGCGTCGTACGTGGGCCGGCAGCCGGCCATTGAGCACCTGGGCCAACGTCGTCTCGTCGAGGACCTTCCGCAGGCTCGCCCGGACGGCCACCCACACCTCGGGCAGGTGGGCGGCGACGCCTTCGTACGTCGTCTCGTGCGGCCGCAGCCCGCGGACCTCGGCAAGCGGTCCGTCGACGACCCGGATGATCGCGCCGAGGGTGATCTCAGCAGCGGGGCGGGCCAGCGCGTAGCCACCTTCGGCGCCCCGTTGGCTGCGGACGAGCCCGCCGCGCCGCAGTTCGCCGAGGATCGCTTCGACGAACTTCCGCGGCAACTTCTGCGCGCTGATGATCTCGTCGACCTTGACGAGTTCGGGTTCGCGCGCGGCCAGTCCCAGCAACGCGCGGACCGCGTAATCCGTCTTCGCCGAGATCTCCACTACCGCATCCTTGCAGCCGGGCGCCGAGCAATCACGGCAGGGCCGTGGACGGCTGAACCGGCGTACCTCAGGATGCGGACGACGCGGTGAGCGTCGAGGCGTCGCGCGCGGTCCGCAGCCACACGCGCCCGCCGACCTCGAGATCGAGTCCTTCGGCTTGCCCGCGGGTCAGCTGGACCCAGGGTTCGCTGCCGCCCGCCGCCAGTTCGGCCCGAACCTCGAAGCCGATCCGCTGCAACCGGGTGACGGACGCCTCGACGCTGCCGTCGGTCGCCGACGTGAACACCTCGATGTCGTGCGGCCGGACGAGCTGGCCGCCGAGTTGGGTCACCGGACCGAGGAAACCCATGACGAAGTTGTTGGCCGGGTGGTCGTAGAGCTGCGAGGGGGAACCGACCTGCTCGATGCGCCCGTGATTGATCACCACCAGCTCGTCGGAGACCTCGAGGGCTTCCTCCTGATCGTGGGTCACGAACAAGGTCGTGACGTGCATGGTGTCGTGCAGGCGGCGCAACCAATCGCGCAGTTCCTTGCGCACCATCGCGTCGAGCGCACCGAACGGCTCGTCGAGCAGCAACACGCTCGGCTCGATCGCGAGCGCGCGCGCGAGTGCCATGCGCTGCCGCTGGCCACCGGACAACTGCGACGGCAGCCGATCGGCGAACTGCTCGAGGTGGACGAGCTCGAGCAGCTCGTACACGCGGGCCCGAATGTCGGCCTTCGAGCGCTTGCGGATCTCGAGCCCGAAGGCGACGTTCCGGAACACCGACAGGTGTTTGAAGGCCGCGTAGTGCTGGAACACGAACCCGACGTTGCGCCGTTGCGCGGGTACGCCGGTTGCCTCGACACCGTCGATCACGACGGAGCCCGAATCAGGCTCCTCGAGGCCGCCGATGATGCGCAGGAGTGTCGACTTGCCGCCGCCGCTCGGTCCGAGCAGCGCGGTGAGGCGCCCGCTCTCGACATTGAGGCTCACGTTGTCGAGAGCTACGAAGTCGCCGAAACGCTTGGCGATACCGGTCGCCGCGATTCCCATCAGGATTCTCCTCGAGGTCGCACGATCGAGATCGCGACAATGCACAGCACGGATATGGCTATGAGCACAATGGACAGTTGGTACGCGCCCGGTTCGAACTGCTCGGCGCGCTCGTCCACGACGAGCGTGATGGTCTGGGTCTGGCCGGCCACATCGCCGGAGACCACGCGCAACGCGCCGAACTCGCCGAGGCTGCGGGCAATCGACAGGACGACGCCGTACGCCAGCGCCCAGCGGATCGTCGGCAGCGTGATGCGCCAGAGCCGCTGTCGGGCGTTGGCCCCGAGCGATCGGGCGGCCTGCTCCTGCTCGATGCCCTCTTCGTCCAGCACCGGTAGTACTTCTCGCAGCACCAGGGGCAGCGAGACGAAGCAGGTCGCGAGCACCATGCCGGGCGTCGAGAAGATGACGTGGATGCCGATGTCGGCCAGGTGCGAGCCGAACCAGCCGGTGGTCGTCCCGTAGGCCAGGACGAGGGCCAGGCCCACGACGATGGGTGACACCGATACCGGGACGTCGATCAGCAGGTCGAGCGCGCGCCGACCCCAGAAGCGGTAACGCGAGAGCAGCAGGGCCGTTCCGACGCCGAAGATCGTGTTCACGATCACCGCCGAGCCGGCCACGATCGCCGTGACCTGATAGGCGTGCACGGCATCAGGTGCGCTGATGGCGTCCCAGAACGCGGATCCAGCCCTGCTTGATGGTGCGCGAGATCACGACGCCGACGGGCAGGACGACCAGAACCGCAACGTAGAAGACGGCGAGCAGTCGGCGCGCGTAGACACCCTTGCCGCGCGAGCGCCGGCGACGAGACCGCTGAGGCGCCGCGACGGGCGCCGATGGAACGACAGTCGACGAAGCCGGCGGGGCGACCACGGTGTCACTCGCCACGACGCGCCTCCCGTCGACGGACGAGGCCGATGAGCGCCATCACGGCAATGCTGATCAACAACAGGACGCTCGATGTGGCCGCGGCGTCCTGGAGGTAGCCGTCCTGGATCTCGCCGTACACGTACTGCGAGGCGACCTGGGTCTTCGGCAGGCCGCCGGAGATCAGGATGACCGAGCCGTACTCGCCCATGGCCCGCCCGAACGCGAGCGCGGCCCCGGACGCGATGGCCGGCGTGATACTCGGCAGCACGACGCGGCGGAAGGTGGTGAGCGGATTCGCTCCGAGCGAGGCCGCCGCTTCCTCGACATCACGGTCGAGGGCGAGCAGGACGGGTTCGACGGTGCGCACCACGAACGGGAGAGTCACGAACAGCAGGGCCAGGACCACGCCGCGACGAGTCGCGTACCAATCGAGCCCGACCGGGCTGTCGTGGCCGTACAGCGTGAGCATCACCAGACCCGCCACGATGGTCGGCAGGGCGAACGGGATGTCGATCGCGACCTCGAGAATGCGCTTACCCGGGAAGGAATCCCGGACGAGCACCCAGGCGATGACGGTGCCCATGACCGCGTTGACCACGGCCACACCCAAGGCGCTGAGGACCGTCAACCGGATCGCCGACACCGCCGCGCTGCTCGAGACCTCGTGCCAGAACGGCGACCATCCGCCGGACGCCCCTTTGGCTACGACGGCCGCGAGCGGGAGGATCACCAGCACGCTGAGCCAGACGACGGCGACCCCGAGACCGGTGCCGGACGCCGCGGTCAGACGGGCGCGGGTGCTGCTGTCGGCGCGGCGGCCCGCGCCGACAGCGGTCGGGGCGACCGACCCAGACGTCACCCTGAGCCCTCGATCTTCGTCACGATCCCGTTGTCCTTGTCGAAGTACTTGGTGTTGACCGCGGTCCACCCGCCGAGATCGGCGATGGTGACCAGGTTCTTGACGGTCGGATACGGGTTGGACGGGTCGTTGGCGCCGGTCACGTTCGACACCTTCGTGCTCGTCAGTGCGGGCCGGAAGCCCTTGCTCGCGAAGATCTGCTGGCCGGCGTCGCTCTCGGCGAACTTCAGAAACGCCGTCGCGGCCGGCGACGCGGTCTTCGTGACCGCGGCCGGGGTTTCGATCAGGATCGAGTCGTCCGGCACGATGTAGTCGAGCTTCTCGCCCTTCTGCTTCGCCGCGATTGCTTCGGCCTCGTAGGAGATCAGCACGTCGCCGGTGCCGTTGAGGAACGTCGTCGCCGCGGTCGATCCGCTGCTCGGCTTGGCGACGGTGTTGGCGAAGAAGGCCTTGAGGTAGGTCTGCGGCGTCTGCCTCGGTGCCACCATCCTGGATCACGTGCTCGTAGGCGGCCAGGATGTTCCACTTGGCCGAGCCCGACGACGCCGGGTCGGGCGTCACGATCTTGATGCCGGGCTTGATCAGGTCGTCCCAGCCGGTGATGTGCTTGGGGTTACCCGGTCGGACGGCGATCACGACCACCGAGTCCGAGATGATGCCCTTGGTCGCGCCCGAGTTCCATGACGAGTCGACGAAGTTCGGCACGAGCTTCGACATGTCCGACCCGACCGAGAAGTTGACGAAGTCCGCCTTCTGGCCGGTCGTGACGGCGGTGGCCTGCGTGCCGCTGGGACCGTACGAGGCGGCGAACTTCACGCCCTTGCCGGCCGAAGTCGCGTCGAAGGCTGTCGCCAGGGCGTCGTAAGCCGGCTTCGGCACCGAGTACGCCACGATGTTCACCGATCCGCCTGACGACGCCGACGCGTTGAACTGCCCGATGCCGACGCGGCCTTCGAGCTGGACGAGCAACCACTGATGCCCATCGCGACGGCAGTGCCGGTCACAGTCAGTAGTGCGGCCAACCTTCGGCCGCGTCCAAGGCGATTGATGTCCATTGCTCTCGTTACCCCCGCGTTCGATGTTCGCTATTTCGATCAGTTCTATAGAGAATAGCGGACCGTAGGGCTAGTGTAAAGAAAGCGCGGGTGACACATGTCTCGAACCCGACGGACCGACACATGTATCAGCGCTACGCGTCCTTGCACCCAGGATGTGGGGAACTCGAGCGATCCGACGCCGAATCACCCGCATCCTGGGTGCAAAGTCGGGGTCGACGGCCGGTGACGGACCGCGGTCGGAAGACGACGAAGGGCGGGGAGCCGAGGGGGCCCCCCGCCCTTCGTGGCGGTGTACTGGGTCGATCAGACCTCGGCGGGCACCTCGACCGGAGCCGTGCCGTTCGACGACTGGCCGCGTCGTCCTTGACCAGGACGAGGCTGATCTTTCCGCGGGCGTCGATCTCGGCGATCTCGACCTGCAGCTTGTCGCCGACGTTCACGACGTCCTCGACCTTGTTGACGCGCTTGCCCTGGCCGAGCTTGCTGATGTGGATCAGGCCGTCCTTGCCGGGCAGGAGCGAGACGAACGCACCGAACGCGGCAGTCTTGACGACGGTTCCGAGGAACCGCTCCCCCACCTTCGGCAGCTGCGGGTTGGCGATCGCGTTGATACGGTCGACCGCCGCCTGGGCGGACGGACCGTCCGAGGCGCCGACGTAGATCGTGCCGTCGTCCTCGATGGTGATCTGCGCGCCGGTCTCGTCCTGGATCGAGTTGATCATCGCGCCCTTCGGCCCGATCACCGCACCGATCTTGTCGACCGGGATCTGCACCACCGTGACGCGCGGCGCGAACTCGCTCATCTCGTCCGGGCCGTCGATGGCCTCGCCCATGACGTCGAGGATGTGCAACCGGGCGTCGCGCGCCTGCGTGAGCGCCGCGGCCAGCACCTCGGACGGGATGCCGTCGAGCTTGGTGTCGAGCTGCAGCGCCGTGACGAACTCCCGGGTGCCGGCGACCTTGAAGTCCATGTCGCCGAACGCGTCCTCGGCGCCGAGGATGTCGGTGAGCGCGACGTACTCGGTCTTGCCGTCGACGGTGTCGGAGATCAGGCCCATCGCGATACCCGCGACCGGCGCCTTCAGCGGCACACCGGCGTTGAGCAGGGCCAGCGTCGAGGCGCAGACCGAACCCATCGAGGTCGAGCCGTTCGAGCCGAGCGCCTCGGACACCTGCCGGATCGCGTACGGGAACTCCTCGCGCGTCGGCAGCACCGGGACGAGCGCCCGCTCGGCGAGCGCGCCGTGACCGATCTCGCGCCGCTTGGGCGAGCCGACCCGGCCGGTCTCACCGGTCGAGTACGGCGGGAAGTTGTAGTTGTGCATGTAGCGCTTGGTGCGCTCGGGCGAGAGCGTGTCGAGCTTCTGCTCCATGCCCAGCATGTTCAGCGTGGTGACGCCCATGATCTGGGTCTCGCCGCGCTCGAACAGCGCCGAACCGTGCACCCGCGGGACCACCTCGACCTCGGCCGACAGCGTGCGGATGTCGGTCAGACCGCGGCCGTCGATGCGGACCTTGTCGCGCAGCACGCGCTGGCGCACGAGCTTCTTGGTCAGCGACCGGTACGCCGGGCTGATCTCCTTCTCGCGACCTTCGAACTTCGGCCGACGAGCTCCTTGGCGACGATCCTTGATCCGGTCGAGCTCGGCCTCGCGCTCCTGCTTGTCGGCGATTCGTCAGCGCCGCGGCCAGCGGCTCGGAGACCGCGTCGCTCGACCGCGGCGAACACGTCGTCCTGGTAGTCGAGGAAGACCGGGAACTCGCGGGTGGCCTTGGCGGCGGCCTTGGCGAGCTCGGCCTGGGCGCGGCACAGCTCGGCGATGAACGGCTTGGCGGCCTCGAGGCCCTGCCGCGACGACCTCCTCGGTCGGCTTGGTGCCGCCACCGGCGATGAGCTCGATGGACTTCTCGGTGGCCTCGGCCTCGACCATCATGATCGCGACGTCACCGGAGTCGAGCACCCGGCCGGCGACGACCATGTCGAACGTGGCCCGCTCGAGCTCGGCTGTGCGTCGGGAAGCCGACCCACTGGCCGTCGATCAGCGCGACACGCGTCGCGCCGACCGGGCCGTTGAACGGCAGGCCCGAGATCTGGGTCGACGCCGACGCGGCGTTGATCGCCACGACGTCGTAGAGGTGGTCGGGGTTGAGCGCCAGCACCGTGATGACGACCTGGACCTCGTTGCGCAGGCCCTTGATGAACGTCGGGCGCAGCGGCCGGTCGATGAGCCGGCAGGTGAGGATCGCGTCCTCGCTCGGGCGGCCCTCGCGGCGGAAGAACGAGCCGGGGATACGGCCGGCGGCGTACATGCGCTCTTCGACGTCGACCGTCAGCGGGAAGAAGTCGAAGCCCTCACGGGGCGACTTGCCGGCCGTGGTGGCCGACAACAGCATGGTGTCGTCGTCGAGGTAGGCGACGACGGAACCGGCGGCCTGCTTGGCGAGCCGGCCGGTCTCGAAACGGATGGTGCGGGTGCCGAACGAGCCGTTGTCGATCGTGGCGACACTCTCGTGGACGGCGCTTTCTGTGGTCTCCGTCATTCGGAGTACCCCTCTCGTACGGCGGCAGGCCCTTGCCGCCTGCCGCGGCTGCGCCGAGCGCATGCGACGTACGAGCGTGCACCTGATCCAGGTGCCGGTCTTCGATCGAAGCGTTCGGATCCCGTACGGGTCCGCCCGCCACTACCGAGGACCGGCCTCTCGTCTCGTGTCGCGTGGGACGTCATGTGCGTCCGGCGATGGATGTTCTGTTGTGCTGCCGGTGCGAAGCCGGCGGTGACGAAGAAGGAGCGACCCGCGGCGCGGATCGCTCCCTCACTCGACTATCGACGCAGGCCGAGTCGCTCGATGATCGAGCGGTAGCGGCTGATGTCGGTCTTGGCCAGGTAGTTCAACAGCCGACGGCGCTGGCCGACGAGCAGCAGCAGTCCGCGGCGGCTGTGGTGGTCGTGCTTGTGGAACTTCAGGTGCTCGGTGAGGTCGCTGATGCGCTTGGACAGCATCGCGACCTGAACCTCGGCCGAGCCGGTGTCGGCATCGTTCGCGCCGTACTCGGCGATGAGCTGCTTCTTGACGTCGCTTGCCAGCGGCACGGACGGCTCCTGTTCGTGGATCTCGGTGCAGGCACGCCTGTCGGTCTTGATCACGACAGGAGATGGACGCGCGCTGCGCGGGCCCGGCAGGTGAAACGCACCCGGGCCGTCGTCCAGACTATCAGGTCCGGGCACGCCGCGCCCGCTTTCGCCGCTTCAGGCGGTTCCGTCGGACCGCGAGGATGGCACGGGTCAGCGAGACGTCGTCGTGCATCTGCGCGACGAGCGCGTCGATGGTGTCGAAACGCACCATCCCGCGCAGGCGGTGGACGAACTCGATACCGATCTGCTCGCCGTACAGGTCGCCGTCGAAGTCGAGGATGTACGCCTCGACCCGGCGGTCTGCGCCCTCGAAGGTCGGATTCGTGCCGACCGAGATCGCGGCGTCGCCGAGCGGCCCGACGGTGTGGCCGCGCTCGTCCAGCCGCGATCACCCGGCCGGCGTACACGCCGTCGGCCGGGACGGCCGCGTACGGCTCGAAGCGCAGGTTCGCGGTCGGGAAGCCGAGCTCGCGCCCGCGCTGGTCGCCGCGCTCGACCACGCCGTCGAGCCGGTGCGGGCGCCCGAGCGCCCGCGTCGCCGCGGCCATGTCGCCCGCTTCGACGCAGGACCGGACGAAGGTGGCGCTGATCGGCGTGTCGCCGTCGCGTCAGCAGCGCCGTGCCCTGGCGGTGAAGCCGAACGTCCGGCCGAGCTCGGTCAGCAGGGCGATGTCGCCGGCGGCCTTGAACCCGAAGCGGAAGTTGCTGCCGACGACCACGCCGGACGCGTGCAGCTGCCGCGACCAGGACCCGGTGGGCGAACTCGGCCGGCGCCATGCGGGAGAACTCGAGGGTGAACGGCAGCGCGCAGAACACGTCGATGCCCAGCTCGGCGACGAGTTCGGCGCGGCGGGCCTGCGTCGTCAGCAGCGGCGGGTGCGAGCCGGGCCGCACGACCTCGGACGGGTGCGGGTGAACGTGACCAGCACGCTCGGCACTCCGCGCCCGCGGCCAGCTCGACGGCCTCGCCGATGATCTTCGCGTGCCCGCGGTGAACCCCGTCGAACACCCCGATCGTGACGACGCAGCGGCCCCAGCCGGCGGGATCGCGTCGAGCCCGCGCCACCGTTCCATGATGGTCGAGCCTACTGCGGCGGGCCGCAGCGGGCGGCGAAGACCAGGACGGGCCGGGCCCGGCCGCCCGCCTCGTCGAGCAGCGCGGCCACCTGCCCGTCCGGCGCGATCGCCCCGTGCGGCCGCCGAGCCGCGCGGCTCGAGCGACCGGCCGAGCTGAGCTCCCGGGCCTCGCCCGCGTCGACGTCGCGCACCGGCATCGCGGCCCGAACCGCCGCGGCAGCGGCAGCGTGACCGGGTCGGCCCGGTCGGCGAGTTGCGTCCAGCGTGCGCGCCGGCTCGAGGGTGAACGGCCCGACCCGCGTGCGCCGCAGCGCGGTCAGGTGGCCGCCGACGCCGAGCGCCTCGCCGAGTCGCGGGCCAGTGCCCGGACGTAGGTGCCCGACGAGCAGTCGACCAGCACGTCCAGGTCGAGTGCTGTCCCCGGCGCGGCGTGCGGCCAGCACCTCGAACCGGGTGACCGTGACCGGACCGGGCGGCCAGCTCGACCTCCTCGCCGGCCCGGACCCGGGCGTAGGCCCGCTCGCCGTCGACCTTGATCGCCGACACCGACGACGGGCACCTGCAGGATCTCGCCGATGAGCGCGGCCATCGCCGCCCGGACCGCGGCGTCGGTCGAGCCCGCCGGCTCGGCCTGGTCGAGACGGCTCGCCCTCGGCGTCGTCGGTGGTCGTGGCCGCCCGAGCCGGATCGTCGCCGAGTAGGTCTTGTCGGTCAAGGACGAGGTGGTTGAGCAATCGGGTCGCCCGCCCGACGCCGAGCACCAGCACGCCGGTGGCCATCGGGTCCAGCGTGCCGGCGTGCCCGACCCGGCGGGTGTGCGCGATCCGGCGCATCCGGGCCGACGACGTCGTGCGAGGTCATTCCGGCCGGCTTGTCGACGATGACCAGTCCATCGGTGCCGCGTCGGCCCACGGGCCACGCGGCTCATCGCGGCTCGCGTCCGACCGACCGAGCCCAGCGGCCGCCGCGGGTCCGCACCATCATGCCGACGAACCGGACCGCGATGAAGGCGGTCAGCCCGGCCCAGACCCCGCCGATCCCCCAGTGCCAGGCAGCGCGGCCAGGTTCAGCGGCACGAAAGCGCCGACCGCCGCGATCAGCGTGATGGTCCGCAGGAATGCGACGTCGCCGGCCCCGATCAGCACTCCGTCCAGGGCGAACACGACCCCGCCGACCGGCAGCATGCCGACGAACCAGGGCCAGAGCAGGTGCGCCTGGTGCCGGACCGCGGCCGAGGACGTGAACACGGCCGGGATCAATCGCCAGCCGGCCGCGCAGATCAGACGCGAACACCACGCCGGCCAGCGAGGCCGTAGCGCGCCACCTGCCAGGCGGTCCGGCGCGGCGACCGCGCATCGCAGCCGCCGAGCGCCGCGCCGACCAGCGATTGCGCGGCGATCGCGAACGAGTCCAGCAACAAGCGCGATGAATTCCCACAGCTGCAAGGCGATCTGATGCGCGCCGATCTGCGCCGTCCCCATGCGCGATGCCACGCCGGCCGCCGACAGGAAGGCGACCTGGAAGCCGCCGCTGCGCAGGATCAGGTCCCGGCCGACCACGCAACTGGGCGCCGATCACCCGCCACTGTGGACGGCGGCCGGTGCCGGGCGGCCCGGCGCAGCGCCCGCACGAAGAGCACCGACCCGATCGCCTGCCCGCCGACGTTGGCGATCGCCGAGCCGGTCATCCCGAGGCCGGCGGGATAGACCAGCAGCGGCGACGCGATGGCCGAGATCGCGTTGGCGATGCAGCACGATGCGCACCGGGAGCGCGCGTCTCCTGCACGCCGCGCATCCAGCCGTTGCCGGCCAGGACCAGCAACACTCCGGGCATGCCGATCACGGCGATGCGGAACCAGCCTTCCGCAGCGTGCTGAACCGCGCCCGAACCGCCGGCCAGCGCATGGGTCATCGGACCGGCCAGCGCCTCACCGACGCCGATCACCGCCAGCCCGAGCCCGCCGGCCAGCCACGACGCCTGTACACCCTCGTTGACCGCGTCGTCGTAACGCCCCGCACCGAACCAGCGGGCGGCGCGACCGGTCGTGCCGTACTCCACGAACGTCCCGACCATCAGCACGAGCGTCATCAACGCGGCGCCGATGCCGAGCGCCGCCGAGTTGCGCCGAACCCAGATGGCCGACGACCGCGGTGTCGACAAGGACGTAAAGCGGTTCGGCGGCCAGCACGACGAACGCCGACGCGGCGAGGCCGAGCAGCCGCCGGGTACTGACCTTGTCGAGCCGCGGCGCCTTGTCGAGTCGCGGCGCCTTGTCGAGCCGCGCTGCGGCGGCGGCGGACCCGTCGGTCACAGCGGCCGGAACATCACGTGCAGATCGACCAACCAGCCGTCGGGTGGCGGAATCCATCGGGGATGACGCCGACGGTCACGAACCCGAGATCGCGGTAGAGCCCGATCGCGTGGACGTTGCTCGCCGCGACCGCGTTGAACTGCATCCCGAGGTACCCGCGTTCGGCGGCCCGGCGGATCGAGTCGACGACCAGGGCGCGCCCATACCCCTTCCCGCGCGAAGCGCCCGACACCATGTAGGACGCGTTGGCGATGTGCGCCCCGGGCCCGCCGTGGTTCGGTTCGATGTGGAAGAAGCCGACCAGCTCGTCATCCCCGTCGGTGAGCGCCAACCAGGTCTCGGACGGGTCGGGGCCCAGCCACATCGCCCGGGCCTCGTCGAACGACGTCGTGGGCTCGTAGACGTAGGTGTCGCCGGCCGCCACGATGTCGTGCCAGATCGGCCAGATGTCGCGGCCAATCGTCCTCGGTCGCTCGGCGGAACCGCAGGGTCACTCGTCGGCGTCCTCGTCATCGATCTCGCGCGGCTTGCGGTAGGGATCGGCCTCGCCGGCGTGGACGGCGCCCTGCCGGATCTGGTCCACCTGGGCGTCGACGCGCGCCGCCACCGCGAGGAGGTCCTCGATGTGGTGGGCGTCCTCGGGCAACGAGTCGAGGATGAACGTGATCGTCGGCGTGAACCGCACACCGGTCTGTCGCCCGACCTCGCTGCGCAGAACTCCCTTCGCGGACTCCAGCGCGGCGGCCGATTCGGCGCGCTCCTCGTCCGTGCCGTACACGGTGTAGAAGATCGTCGCGTCGTGCAGGTCGCCGGTGATACGCACGTCGGTGATGGTCACCATGCCCAACCGCGGATCTTTGATCTGCATCTCGATCATCGACGCCACGATCTGCTTGATCCGGCCGCTCAGCCGGCGGGCTCGTCCCGCGTCAGCCATCTCTCGTCACTCCTCGATATCGGCTGATCGCCTCAGCCGGGTCGTCTCAGTCCAGGTCGTCTTCGTCGAGCACGCGCTGGCGGGCGGACAGCACGACCATCTCCGGGCGTCCGGCCACCAGTCGCTCGCAGCCTTCCAGCACCTCGACAGCGTGCTGATGCGTCGAACTGCACGACCGCGATCCCGATCTCGACCCGGCGATGCAGGTCGTTCTCGGCGGTCTCGGCGGCGGCGACGTCGAAGCGACGGCGCAGCTCCGCGACGACCGGGCGGACCAGACCGCGCTTCTCCTTGAGCGAGTGCACGTCACCGAGGAGGACGTCCAGCGTCAGCGTTCCGACGACCATGGCCGCCCTCCTCCGAATGACGCACGAGCCCACAGGCCCTCTCGCAGCTCGAAGGCTCAAACACAGGCCCTCTCGCCAGCTCGAAGGCTCAGACGCGGGCCTTCTCGCGCAGCTCGAACGTCTCGATCACGTCCTCGATCTTGATGTCGTTGAACGACCCGAGACCGATACCGCACTCGAACCCGTCGCGGACCTCGGTGGCGTCGTCCTTGAAGCGGCGCAGCGACTCGACCGTGAGGTTGTCGGCCACGACGATGCCGTCGCGGATCAACCGGGCCTTCGAGTTGCGCCGGATCGTGCCCGGACCGCACGAGCGAACCGGCGATGTTGCCGATCCGCGGCACCCGGAACACCTCGCGGACCTCGGCCGTACCGAGCTGCACCTCTTCGTACTCGGGCTTGAGCATGCCCTTGAGGGCCGCCTCGATCTCGTCGATCGCCTGGTAGATGACCGTGTAGTACCGGACGTCCACCCCTTCGCGGTTCGGCCGATCTCGCCGGCCTTGCCCGCCGGACGGACGTTGAAGCCGATGACGACCGCATCGGACGCGATCGCCAGGTTGATGTCGTTCTCGGTGATCGCGCCGACACCGCGACCGATGACCCGCAACGACACCTCTTCGCTGTAGTCGCCGATGTCGATGTTGACCAGTGCGTCCTCGAGCGCCTCGACCGAACCGGACACGTCACCCTTGATGATCAGGTTCAGCTGTTCGATGCTCGCCGGCCGCCAACGCCTTGTCGAGGTCGTCGAGCGACACCCGGCGACGGTTGGCCGCGAGCTGCGCGTTGCGCTCGCGAGCCGAACGCCGGTCGGCGATCTGCCGGGCGATGCGGTCCTCCTCGACGACGAGCAGCGAGTCGCCGGCGCCGGGCACCGACGTCAGCCCGAGCACCAGCACCGGACGAGACGGGCCGGCCTCGTCGACGGGGTCGCCCGTCGTCGTCGAGCATGGCCCGGACGCGTCCGAACGCGTCTCCGGCCACGACCGAGTCACCGACGCGCAGCGTGCCGCGCTGCACCAGCACCGTCGCCACCGGGCCACGGCCGCGGTCGAGGTGTGCTTCGATCGCGATGCCCTGCGCGTCCTGATCCGGGTTGGCCCGCAGGTCGAGCGCCGCATCGGCGGTGAGCAGGATGCCCTCGAGCAGCCCGTCGATGTTGATGTTCGACCGCGCCGAGACGTCGATGAACATCGTCTCGCCGCCGTACTCCTCGGCCACCAGCCCGTATTCGGTGAGCTGCTGGCGCACCTTGGCCGGGTTGGCGTCTTCCTTGTCGATCTTGTTCACCGCGACGACGATCGGGACGTTGGCCGCCTGCGCGTGGTTGAGCGCCTCGATGGTCTGCGGCATGACGCCGTCATCGGCCGCGACCACCAGCACGACGATGTCGGTGGTCGACGCACCACGGGCACGCATGGCGGTGAACGCCTCGTGGCCCGGGGTGTCGATGAACGTGATCGCCCGGTCGATGCCCTCGTGCTCGACGTGCACCTGGTAGGCACCGATGTGCTGGGTGATGCCGCCGGCCTCGTCGCGCATGACGTTCGTCTTGCGGATCGCGTCCAGCAGCCGGGTCTTACCGTGGTCGACGTGACCCATGACGGTCACCACCGGCGGGCGGGCGACGAGGTCCTCCTCGTCGCCCTCGTCCTCACCGAAGGTCAGGTCGAAGGACTCCAGCAGCTCGCGGTCCTCGTCCTCGGGACTGACCACCTGGACGTTGTAGTTCAGCTCGGCACCGAGCAGTTGCAGCGTCTCTTCGTTCACCGACTGGGTCGCGGTGACCATCTCGCCGAGGTGGAACATCACCGTCACCAGCGCGGCCGGCTTGGCGTTGATCTCGCTCGGCGAAGTCCGACAGCGACGCGCCACGGGGCAGCCGCAGCACCTCGCCGTTGCCGCGGGGAACCTGCACGCCGCCCAGCGACGGCGCCGACATGTTGTCGAATTCCTGACGGCGCTGCTTCTTGCTCTTGCGGCCGCGGGCGGGTCGACCACCCTGCCGGCCGAACGCACCGGCCGTACCGGCACCGCGACCACGACCACCGGGGCCACCGCCGCCGGGACGCGGGCCGAAACCACCACCACCGCCGCCGGCGCCACCACCGCCGGCGCCACCGGGCCGCCGCCACCGCGGTACGCCACCGCCGCCGCCACCGGCGCCACCGCCGGGACCGCCGCGGTAACCGCCGGCGACCGCCCGGACCGCCGGGGCGGCCGCCGCCGCCCGGACGGCCGGCGCGCCCGAGCGCCGGGGCCTCCGGGCGTCCGGGTACGCCGGGACGCCCGGGCGCCGGGACGCCCCGGCATCATGCCGGGGTTCGGCCGGGGCGGCATCATGCCGGGGTTCGGACGGGGGCCGCCGGGACCGGCGCACCGCCGGGACGGGGGCCGCCGGGCGCGGCGGCTGGCCGCCGCGCCGGGCGCCGGCCGGCGAGCCGGGCGCGGACGGCCGGCGGGTGCTCGGCGGGCTGCCGCCGACGCCGAACGGGTTGTTGGCGACTGCGGCGCACCGGGCCGCGGCGCACCGGGGCGCGGCGCAGCGCGGTGTCGGCGGATGCCGCCGATGCCGCACGGTTCGACAGCGGGGCGGCCGCCGGAGCGGGCGCGGGCGCCGGGCGACCGGCTCCGGAGCAGCCGGGTCACCGGCGCGGCCGGTGACGGGCGGCCGGAGCCGGCGCGCGACGGCGGGCGCGGGCTCGGCCGCCTTGGGGCCGCGACCTTGGCCGGGGCCTTCTTCGCCGGGGCGGGCGCCGCCGCCGGGAACGCCTCGCGCAGCCGCCGGGCCACCGGCGCCTCTACCGTCGACGAGGCGCTCTTGACGAACTCACCGAGCTCGCTGAGCTTGGCCAGAACTTCCTTGCTGGGTACGCCGAGCTCTTTTGCAAGCTCGTGAACGCGGACCTTGCCTGCCACTTGACTCCTTTGTAACAGGGCCGGGCGGCATCCCGCTCGGCCCCGTTATCGGGGTGAGGCGCTCATCGCTGGCGCTTCATCGAGTGCACATAGCTGTTCTACTCACTTTCGAGACGTCGACCGGACGGGAACCGTCGCGGCCCAGGGGGTGAATCACTGCGCGAGGAACGTGAACAACGCCGACAGGTCCAATTCGCCAGGCCATCGCAAGGCCCGACCGAACGCCCGTCGCCGCTGCGCAAGTTCCGCACACCGCTGATCGGGATGCAGCCACGCTCCCCTACCACCGGCCTGCCGATCAGGATCCGGTAGCGCCCGCCCGGACGCATCCGACTCGGGCGAACCCGGTTCGGAACGGACGGGACTTGGGGCTACCGGTGCCGCGATCACGCGAAGCAACTCGGCGGCCGACGCTCGTTGGCGACATCCGATGCAGGTTCGGACAGGTCCTTCGACCCGGTCCGGCGCAGCCCCCAATGCCACCGTCTTGCGGACGGCCACGGGCTACTCTACTCCTCGCGCTCGGGCGTGTCGTCGACTGCCGCGACCGCCGCAGGTCCCGCCGATCGTCCGGATCAGCGGCCGGTTCGGTCTCGGCGTCGCTGTGGATGTCGATCCGCCAGCCGGTCAGCCGGGCGGCGAGCCGGGCGTTCTGGCCCTCACGACCGATCGCGAGCGACAGCTGGAAGTCCGGCACCACGACCCGCACGGACTCGGGCCACCGGGTCGACGACCTGGCTGGCGAGCGCGTGCGCGGGCGACAGCGCATTGCCGACGAACGTGGCCGGGTCCTCGGCCCAGTCGATGATGTCGATCTTCTCGCCGTGCAGCTCGGCCACGACGTTGCGGACCCGCTGACCCATCGGGCCGATGCAGGCGCCCTTGGCGTTCAGCCCGGCGACAGCGTCCGGACCGCGATCTTGCTGCGGTGACCGGCCTCGCGGGCGACCCCGACGATCTCGACGCTGTTGTCGGCGATCTCGGGAACCTCGAGCGCGAAGAGCTTCTTCACCAGGTTCGGGTGGGTGCGGCTGACGGTCACCTGCGGTCCGCGCATGCCGCGCGCGACGGCCACGACGTAACACTTGATCCGGGTGCCGTGGGAGTACTGCTCGCCGGGCACCTGCTCGGCCTGCGGCAGAACGGCCTCGATCTTGCCGATGTCGACGACCACGATCCCCCGCTGCGCCGCCTGCGCGTCGGCCTGGATCACTCCGGTCACGATGTCGCCCTCGCGGCCGCTGTACTCGCCGAACGTCTGGTCGTGCTCGGCGTCGCGCAGGCGCTGCAGGATCACCTGACGAGCGGTCATCGCCGCAATCCGCCCGAAGTCGGTGGGCGTGTCGTCGTACTCCTCGATCAGCTCCCCGTCCGTGCCGAAGTCCTGGGCCCAGACGGTGACCTCGCCGGATTTGCGGTCGATCGCGACGCGCGCATGCGGCATCGAGTGGGCCGTGTGCTTGTACGCCGTCAGGAGCGCCGCTTCGAGCGCGTTCATCAACAATTCGAAGGAGATCTCCTTCTCACGTTCGATGCTGCGTAGCGCCGATATGTCGACGTTGACCACGGCTCACTCTCCTTCCAGGTCGTCGAGCTCGTCGTCGGTCTCGTCGTCGAATTCGTCGCCCGCCAGCTCGTCGCCGGTCTGCTCGTCATGAAGGCCGGGCGATCCGAGCGCGGCCGGGCGCGAGAACTCGACCTGCACCTTCCCGGCTCCGAGCTCGTGCCACGCGACCGGGCGGGCCACGGCGTCGACGACGATCACGACTCCGTCGGAGTCGACGGAGTCGATCCGTCCGGTGACCGACTTGTCTTTGACCGTCGTCGTGACGAGACGCCCGATCGCGCGCCGCCAGTGCTTCGGTTCTTTGAGCGGACGATCGACGCCCGGCGAACTGACCTCGAGGACGTAGGGCGTCGCGAATGCGGAGCTGCCGGCCGCGTCGGCGTCGATCGTGTCGGAGATGAGCCGGCTGGCGGCCGCAATTCCGTCGAGGTCGACCCCACCATCGGCATCGACGATCACCCGGACCAGATTGCGGCGCCCGACGGGTGAGACGGAGACATCGTCGAGCTCGATACCGCTGGCAGCGACGATCGGCGCGAGCAGCTCGTGCAGATGACGGCTGAGATCGGGCCGGGGAGATCCGGTGGGCATCGCTAGGCCTCCCTCGTCTGCAGTTGTGTTTCGGCGCCTCGGACGTGCGCCGAGGGCCGATGTTGTGCAGAAGCTTAGAGCACCGCGGGGCCGACGGACCCGGAGAATTGCGACCGTGGCCCGGGAGCGGTCCGGATGCGCGTGAACGCTGCCGGATTTGCGACACTGGCCGGGATGACTGGGATTACGCGCCGGCGACTGCTCACCGTCGGGGCAGTCGGGGCGGTCACGGCCGCGACCGCGACCGGCGCGATGATCGGCCGGCTGCGGCCCCGATCCGCGCCGCGTTCCGCTGGCAAACCGTCGGCGCCGGCCGACCTGACCCGGGCGCTGACGATCGAGCGCGCGCTGCTCACCGCGGCGTCGGCGGCCGCGGCGGCCGACCCGTCGCTGGCCCCGATCCAGGCCGATCACCAGGCGCATCTCGACTCGCTCACCGCGCTGCTCCGTCCGTACGCGGTTGCGTCGGCGACCTCGCCGAGCGGCGGCCCGGCGTCAGGACCGACCTCAGCGGTCGCTCCGCCTCCGCCGACCCGCGCCGAGCTACTCGCCGCCGAGCAGTCAGCGGTCACCGCCGGGCAGGCGGCCGCCGCGGTGGCGCCGGCCGGGTTGGCCGCCCTCCTCGCGAGCATCGCCGCGTGCGAAGCCGGTCATGCGGAGTTGTTGGCGTGAGCTCACCCGCGCCGACTCAGACCTCCACAGCGCCGTCCGGATCGTCTCCGACGGCGTCGGCGACCACCTCGTCGACGTCCGCGACGGCATCGACAACGCCGCCCGCCGCGACCGCGGCCTGGTTGGCCGCCATTTCGGCCGAGCAGGCGGCGGTGTACGGCTACGGCGTGCTCGGCCCGCGGCTCACCGACGCCACGCAGATCGCCGCCGCCCACGCGGACGAGAGCGCCCATCGGGCCCTCGTCGAAACCGATGCCGAGACGCTCGCCGCCACCGGGCTCACGCCCGCGGCGCCTCTGGCCAGCTACCCGCTGCCGTGGGCGCTCACCGATGCGGTGGCGGCGGCCCGGCTGGCGGTCCGGCTCGAGGAGTCGACGGGCAGCGCCTGGCGCTTTCTGGTCGCATCGAGTCCGCCGGCATCGCAACTGCGCTCGCTGGGAATCAGCCGGCTGGCCGACAGTGCGGTGCGCGCGGTGCGCTGGCGGCGGATCGTCGCCCCGGCCGCTCCGTCGACGGCGTTCCCCGGGATCTGAGCCGGATCACGCCTACCGCCAGGCGTCGATCACCGCGACGAGATCGCCCAGGCGCTCGATGATCGCGTCCGGCTCGCCGACGTGCGGGCCCTGCTGCACGTCGGGGATCGTGCTGTGCGGTACGAGGACGGCGCGCATCCCGGCCGACTTCGCGCCGTAGATGTCGTCGAACGGCCGGTCACCGACGAAGACGGCCCGCGCCGGGTCATCCACACCGACCGCGTCCAGGGCCGCCCGGAACGCGGCCGGGTGGGGCTTCGTCCACGGAATCTCGGACGTGTACACCGCACCGTCGATGTGACCGAGCACGCCGTCTCGGGCGAAGATCCGCTCATGCTCGGCGCGGGTCCAGATCGTGTTCGACAGCACGCCGATCCGGATGCCGCGCTCACGCAGCGCCTCGAACAGTGCCGGCCCGTCCGGGTCGAGCAGGGTGTGCGGCTCCCACCATTCGGTGTAGCGGGCGAGCACCTCCGGATCGGCCGAGACTCCGGCCGCCGTCAGCACCGAGTCGAGCGTCCCGCTGCGGTGCTCGTCGCGGGCGCCGGCCCATAACGCGTCCTCGGCCTCGCGCAGTCGCAGGGCCGACGCCTCGTCGCCGGTCGCGGCCAGCCAGGCCTGGTACGGATCGATCGTGTGCCAGGGCGTGAGCGTGCCGCCCCAGTCGAAAACGACGGCGTCCACCGCCATGTGAGACCTCCCGATGTGCTGGTCACCGGCCGACACCGGAGTCGGCGGACTGCAGTCAACCGCAGTTCACCAGAGAACGCTGGCCAAATTGCCGACCTGCCGCATCCCGAGGCGTGCGTAGACGACTCGGGCCGGCGCGTTGAAGTCGTTGACGTAGAGGCTCACCGTCGGCGCCAGTTCGAGCCCGTATCCGACCACGGCGGCCAGCGCGGCGGTTCCGAGCCCCCGACTGCGCAGGTCGGGCCGCACCCACACGCCCTGGATCTGGCACGTGGCCGCGGTCACGGCCGCGAGCTCGGCCTTGAACGCGACGCGGCCCTGCCGGTCGAGCCGCACGAGCGCCCGCCCCTGGTGGATCAGTTCGCCGATGCGCATCCGCAACGACGCGGCGGCCGCGCCGGTGAACGGGCGCAGGCCGAGCTCCTCGGCGAACATGGCCGACGCGGCGGGGACGTAGCGCTCGAGCTCGTCGGGCCGGGCCGGCCGCACGTTCGGATCCGGCGACACCGAGGGCAGCCGATCGAGGGCCAGCAAGGGTTGCGACCAGCGGACCAGCCGCGGCCGTCCCCAATAGGGAGCGATCGACGGACCGATGCCGGCGACGGTGTCGGAGCGGCCGATCATCGCCGTACAGCCTCGCCGTCGGCGGGCGAGCGTCGCGGCCAGCAATTGCGTGGACGCATCGTCCCCGCCGATCGGCAGCAGGTTCGCGCCCAGGAAGCAGGCGGCGTCCAGGGACGCGTCACCGTCGAGCACGAGGATCTCGCCGCCGAGCTCACCGCGCGAGAGGGTTCGGGCCGATTCGATCCGGGCCGCGACGACGCAATTCGTGAAGGGGTCGCGACGGAGCAAATCGCGCAGGCCGACCCGGTCGGCATCGGTCACCGGGCGGAACGCCCGCACCGCCGTCCGAACCGCAGTCACAAACGCTGACGTTACCGCGCACCGTCCGCCGTCGCAGCGTTCCAGCCTCGACGCGCGGCAGCTAGGACACGGCCACCGACGGCGACCCGGAGGCGGCGCCCGCCGCAGCCATCTCCTCGGCCATCCGCAACGCCTCCTCGATCAGGGTCTCGACGATCTCGGATTCGGGAACCGTCTTGACGACCTCGCCGCGGATGAAGATCTGGCCCTTGCCGTTGCCGCTCGCCACGCCGAGATCGGCTTCGCGCGCCTCGCCCGGCCCGTTGACGACGCAGCCCATCACGGCCACGCGCAGGGGAACCTCGATGCCCTCGAGACCGGCGGTCACCCGCTCGGCCAGCGTGTAGACATCGACCTGGGCGCGCCCGCAGGACGGACACGACACGATCTCGAGGCGGCGCTGGCGCAGGTTGAGCGACTCGAGTATCGCGAGGCCGACCTTGACCTCCTCGACCGGCGGCGCCGAGAGCGACACGCGAATGGTGTCGCCGATGCCCTTCGACAGCAACGCCCCGAACGCGACGGCGGACTTGATCGTCCCCTGGAACGGCGGGCCTGCCTCGGTGACGCCGAGGTGCAGCGGGTAGTCGCACGCCTCGGACAGCAACTCGTAGGCCCGCACCATCACGACCGGGTCGTTGTGCTTGACCGAGATCTTGAAGTCACGGAAACCGTGCTCCTCGAACAGCGACGCCTCCCAGAGCGCCGACTCGACGAGGGCTTCCGGAGTCGCCTTGCCGTACTTGGCCAGCAACCTCGGGTCGAGGGAACCGGCGTTGACGCCGATCCGCAGCGAGACGCCCGCGTCCGTGGCGGCCCGCGCGATCTCGGCGATCTTGTCGTCGAATGCCTTGATGTTGCCGGGATTCACCCGGACGGCCGCGCAGCCCGCATCGATGGCCGCGAACACGTATCGCGGCTGGAAGTGGATGTCGGCGATGACCGGGATCTGCGAATGCTTGGCGATCTCGGGCAGCGCGTCGGCGTCGTCCTGCGAGGGAACCGCGACGCGGACGATGTCGCAGCCGGCCGCCGTCAGGGCGGCGATCTGCTGCAACGTTGCATTCACGTCCGACGTCAGGGTCGTCGTCATGGACTGGACGGAGATGCGAGCGTCGCCGCCGACCGCGACCGACCCGACCTTGATCTGGCGGGTCTTGCGCCGGGGTGCGAGCACGGGTGGCGGCGGAGCGGGCATGCCGAGCGAGACTGTCACCCGTTCAGTATCCGCGTCTTCGGCGCTCCTGTGTGCGGGAGCTCGGGTCGCGCTCAGCCGTTGAGCGAGATCGGTTTGAAGATGTCGGCGTACAGCACCAAGGCCTGGACGAGAATCAGGACGCCCGCGACGGCGTACATGATCGGCAGCATCTGGGCCGTGTCGACGTAGATCGGGGCCCGGGTCGTCGCTGGGACGCCCGAACCAGCGCCACCGACTCGGGCGAGGCGGCGTTCCCGCAGCCGGGCCCGACCGCGCCGGGCCGACTCGACGAGTGCCCCCGCCACGTGACCGCCGTCCAGTGGCAGGAACGGGAGCAGGTTGAAGAGGAACAGGATCAGGTTCAGCGATGCCAGCAGGCTGAACAGCCAGAAGATCTTGTCGTGCAGGTCGAGCTGGCTGCTTCCCGCAATGTCACCACTGATCCGGCCGATGCCGACCACGCCGACCGCACCGTTCGGGTCACGCTTCTTGCCGTCGAAGATCGTTTCCCACAGGTTGCCGATCTTCGCCGGGTAGCTGCCCAGCGCCGACAGGCCGCGCTCGACCTGCGAACCGACCTCACCGGGTACCGCCGTGATCGACTCGGTGGCGTAGTACGAGTGGACCTTGGTGCTGACGCCGATGAAGCCGGCCACCTTCGTCTTCGTCCCGGTGTCGTTCGCGTACTTGACGTTCTTGACCGGGGTGATCGACACGACCGTGTCGACACCGCCGCGCAACACCGTGACCGAGAGGGTCTTACCGGCCGATCCCTCGATGATCGAGACGGCCGAATCCCAGGATTTGATCGGAGTGCCGTCGATCGACTCGAGCACGTCGCCCGGCTGCAGGACTCCGTCGGCCGGAGCCCGCGTGGCGCCCGCCGGGCAGGTCGTCGCCGACGCGTTCGGGTCGGTCGCCGGCAAGACGCACTGCGAGACGGAGTCGATAGTGCGGGTCGCATCGTCGTGCCGCACACCCACGACCGTCAGGATGAACACCGTCAGCACCAGATAGATGACGAGATTCATGCACGGTCCGCCGACCATGACGATCATCTTCTTGCCCGGCGTCAGTCGGTAGAACTGCCGTGGCTCGTCTTCGGCCGAGACGACCTCGGAGCGACTGGCGGCGCGGAACTCCTCGACCGCCGACGCGACGCGGCGCGGCCAGCGTGAACGCTTTCCGTCCTGACGGGGCGGCACCATCCCGATCATCCGGATGTAGCCGCCGAGCGGGATCGACTTCAGGCCGTACTCGGTGTCGCCCCTTTGGCGGGAGTAGACGGTCCGGCCGAAGCCGACCATGTACTGCGTGACCTTTACGCCGAATCGCTTCGCCGGGACCATGTGGCCGATCTCGTGCAGCGCGATCGACGCCAGGAGGCCGACAGCGAGGAAGAGCACTCCGAGCGCGTAGTACACGTCCTGGGACTCCTCTGACTAGCTGGGCCTGGTTCGACCTACCTGTGCCTGACGCCGACGAGGGCCCGGACCTGATCCCGAGCCCAAGTATCCGCCGATTCGACGTCTTCGACGGTACCTGGCTCATCGGCAGCTACCCCGGTGTTCGAAAGCCATTCCTTCAGAACCGCGCCGACGGTGTCGACTATCTCGAGAAATCCGATGCGGCCGCTGTGGAACGCCGAGACCAATTCCTCGTTCGCCGCGTTGAACACGGCCGGCGCCCGACCGCCGGACTCGCCGGCCAGCCGGGCCAGCGCCACGGCCGGGAACGCCTCGTCGTCGAGCGGTTCGAAGTGCCAGTCCTGCGCCCGGGTGAGGTCGAGTCCGCGGGCGGCTCCCGCCACCCGATCCGGCCAGCCCAGTGCCAACGAGATCGGCAGGCGCATGTCCGGCGGCGATGCCTGGGCGATCATCGCGCCGTCGGTGAACTCGACCATCGAGTGGACGATCGAGGTCGGATGCACCACGACCTCGATCGAGGCGTAGGGAACTCCGAACAGCAGATGCGCCTCGATCAGCTCCAGTCCCTTGTTGACGAGCGTGGCCGAGTTCGTGGTGACCAGCCGTCCCATCGCCCAGGTCGGGTGCGCCAGGGCCTGGGCCGGCGTGACGTCGGCCAACTCGGCTCGAGTACGGCCGCGGAACGGTCCACCGCTCGCGGTCAGCACGAGCCGGCGGACCTCGTCGGAACGGCCGGACCGCAGGCATTGGGCGAGCGCGGAGTGCTCGGAGTCGACCGGGACGAGCTGGCCGGGTGCGGCCCGCCGGGTGACCAGCGATCCCCCGGCGATGAGCGACTCCTTGTTCGCCAACGCGATGACTCGTCCGGCGTCGAGGGCCGCCATCGTGGCGCGCAGGCCCTGGGCACCCGTGATCGCGTTGAGCACGACGTCGGCCTCGAGCCGCGCGAGTTCGGCGGACGACTGCTCGCCACTGACGATCTCGGGCATCGGCCGGCCGGGCGACCAGGACTGTTCGAGCGCGGCCCGCACGCCCGCCTCGGCAGACGTCCGGCTCACCCCGATGTACGCCACGCCCAGGGCGACCGCCTGCTCCGCGAGCAGGGCCGGGTCGCTGCCGGCGGCCGAGATCGCCACCGCCCGGAACCGGTCGGGATTCGTCCGGATGATGTCGATGGCCTGCGTGCCGACCGACCCCGTCGAACCCAGGATCACGACACGGCGCGCGGAAGTCACGGGCCCATTCTCACCGACCCGCGGCGCGATGCCAGAATGGCCACAGCAACGGTGAGCGGGGTCGGCCCCTCGATCGGTCGACATCGGCAAGAAGGAGCGTCACGGTGGCCCACGAAGACCCCGAGCTCGGCACCCCGCCCGACTACGCCCACGACCACCCGCAGGAGCACCCGTCCCAGTGGGGTTGGCACGGCGACTTCGGCAAGCCGGCCCGGTTCGCCGGCTGGGTGTCGGTGATCTGCCTGGTGCTGATGACGACCTCGACGCACTACAACGGGGCCGGCGCGTTCGCGCTGCTCGCGGTCGCCGGGGTCATGGTGATCGGCCTGCTCTGGGACATCAACCGCCGCCGCACGTCGTGGCGTCAGTAACTGCGACCTTGCACCCACGTTGTGGGCTCGGGGCGCGTACTCGGCGCTGATCCACCCACAACCTGGGTGCAAAGACGGCTACGGGTTCAGTTCCTTCGTTCCCCAGGGGGACGCGTAGCCCTCGGTGAGCAGGTCAAGGAACGGCACCGCGTCGAACGCCTCGGGACCGAGCACTCCGGCGCCCGTCCAGGCCCCGCTGTCGAGCAGTTCGAGCGCGACGATCGGGTTCACCGCGGTCTGCCAAACGACCGCCTGCGCGCCGTACTCCTTCATCGACCATTCGTTGTCGACGACGTGATACAGGTATGTCGATCGCGGCGCGCCGTCCTTGCCGGTGCCGCGCACCCACATGCCGGCGCAGGTCTTACCCCGCATGTACTCGCCGAGGGTCGCGGGATCGGGCAGGCAGGCGGCGACGACATCGCGAGGCGACACCATGACCCGGCCGGCCGGCGCGCCGTCGGCGTCGGTCGCGGTGACCGCGACCGGCTCGGTGCGGTCGAGGCCGAGCTTGTGCAATGCCTTGAGGACGTCGATGAACTCGTCGCCCAAGCCGTACTTGAAGGTCGCCCGCTTCACGTCGATCCATCGGGGGACGAGCAGTACCTCTTCGTGCTCGACGTTGACGCACTCGACCGGGCCGATTCCCTCGGGGAAGTCGAACACCTCGGGCTCGCTGAACGGTTCGGTCGTGAACCAGCCGCGCCCCTGCTCGTAGATGACGGGCGGGTTCAGACACTCCTCGATGGTCGTCCAGATCGAGAACGACGGCGCGAAGTCGTAACCCTCGACGGTGAGGTTCGACCCGTCCCGAACCCCGGCCTCGTCGATCTCGCTGAAGAGATGGTCGGCCGCGTAGCGCGCGAAGACGTCGACGAGGCCCGGCTCGACCCCCATGCCGACGAGTGCGACCCGACCGGAGGCGGCCCAGTCGTCGGACAGTTCGAACTGCTCGTCCCCGAGCTTGACGCCCGTCCGGTGGTAGGGGTCGTCGGGATGCGGCTGCGACAGCGACATCGCCATGTCGACGTAGTGGATGCCGGCCGCCAGGGCCGCCCGGAAGATCGGCATCGTGAAGCGCGGGTCCGTCGCGCCCAGCACGGCGTCGACGCGCTGCTCGCTGATGAGCAGCTCAATGGCGTCCTGGTCGGACGCGTCGAGCTGGGCCGCAACGAAGCGCGGATCGGCGACCGCAGCCACCGCGTTGTCAGCGCGGTCCCGGTCGAAATCGGCAACGACGACATGGGTGGCGAAATCGCGACGGGCGGCGATCAGCGCCGCGGCTGATCCGACACCGCCGGCGCCGAGGATCAGGATGCGCATCTGGCCACCATAGGGGGCGTAGCGAATCGATGGGTGATTCGACGAAATCCATCGAACTGATGAAATTGTGATGCGGAAACCCTTGTGATCTTGCCCATAAGCTGCGATAAACGCACTAGATATCGGCAGCGCCGCCTCCGCGGCCCAGGACAGGAGCCCCAGAACCGATGACCCAGGCAGTGTCCGCAACCCAGCCCTCAGGAGCGGTCGAAAGCAAGGGCCTCAAGGGCGGCGCCCTGGGCCTGCTCGGCAGCATCGTCGTCGGCATCGCGTCGACCGCGCCGGCCTACAGCCTGGCGGCCAGCCTGGGCTTCGTGGTCGCGACCGCGAACGGCGACGGCATCGTCGGAGTCAAGGCGCCGGCGATCATGCTCATCGCGTTCATCCCGATGTACTTCATCGCGGTCGCCTACCAGGAGCTCAACAAAGCCGAACCCGACTGCGGCACCACCTTCACGTGGGCGGCGCGCGCATTCGGACCGCACGCCGGGTGGATGGGCGGCTGGGGAATCCTGGCCGCGGATGTCATCGTCATGGCCAACCTGTCGCAGATCGCCGGGTCGTACTCGTTCAACCTCGTCGGAGCAGACGGTCTCGCGGCCAGCCAGTTCTGGTCGACCGTCGCCGGCGTCATCTGGATCCTGATCATGACGTACATCTGCTACCGCGGCATCGAGGTCTCGGCGCGCTTGCAGTACGGCATGCTCGGCATCGAGGTCCTCGTCCTGATCGCGTTCTCGATCTACGCGCTCGCCAAGGTCTACGCGGGCAATGCGCCAGCCGGTTCGCTGCACCCGAGCCTGACCTGGCTGTGGCCCAGCGGGCTGAGCACCAGCGCGCTGGTGTCCGCCACGCTCATCGCCGTGTTCATCTACTGGGGCTGGGACAGCGCCGTGGCCTGCAACGAAGAGACCGCGGACCCGGGCAAGACGCCGGGTCGGGCCGCCATCATCTCGACCGTCCTGCTACTGCTCACCTACGCGCTCGTCAGCATCGCGACCGTCGCGTTCGCCGGCGTCGGCGACAAGGGGATCGGGCTCGGCAACCCCGACAACAGCGACGATGTCTTTCACGCAATGGGCAAATCGGTGTTCGGCGGCGGGCTTCGTCGGCACGCTGCTCGAAGGTCTGTTGATCATCACCGTTCTGACGTCGGCCTCCTCGTCTACGCAGACGACGATCCTGCCGACGGCGCGCACCACCCTGTCGATGGGCGCCTACAAGGCAATCCCATCGCGGTTCGCTCGCGTTCACCCTCGATACCTGACGCCGACCGACTCGACCATCTGGATGGGTGGCGTCTCGATCGTCTTCTACGTCGGCATGACGCTTGTCAGCACGAACATCCTCGGCGACTCGATCGCGGCCGTCGGTCTCATGATCGCGTTCTACTACGGTCTGACGGGCTTCGCCTGCACCTGGTTCTATCGCAAGACCCTCACCAGCAACTTCCGCGATCTGGTGATGCGCGGCATCATCCCGACCGCCGGTGGAATCCTGTTGCTCGGCGCATTCAGTCAAGGCGTGCTTCCTCTACGCGCAGTCGGACTACGGCAACACGACCTTCTTCGGCATCGGCGGCGTCTTCGTCATCGGAATCGGCGCACTGCTGTTCGGTGTCGTCCTGATGTTCGTCTGGCAACGGATCTCGCCGACCTACTTCCGCGGTGAGACGCTGCCCCGCCGGTCCGATCTCTTGATGGTCCCGGCGGACGGGTCGGTGCCGACGCTCGGCCTGCCGGACTCGGGCGAGATGCCGACGGTCATTGCTCGAGACCTGTCGAACCTGCCACCGGGCCAGAGCGCCGTCGATCCGGAGACCGGCCAGATCTATCGCAGGGAATAGGGGGTGTTGGGCCTTGCTGCGTTTCCTCGGTTCGGGGCAAGGAAACGCGGCGAGGCCCGGCCGCTCAGCGTCCGTCCAGCAACGGCTGACGTGGGTCCCAGGTACTGCCGTCGATCGCGTCGCGGCGACGCCGGGCAATTCCTGACAGTGCCTCGAGGACGACGCGGTTGGCGAGGAACGACGTGATCTCGGCGTGGTCGTACGGCGGCGAGACTTCGACGACATCGATACCGACCACGGGCAGTTCGTAGGCGATCCGGCGGACCGCGTCCAGCAATTCCCGGGCGGTCAGACCTCCAGGCTCGGGGGTTCCGGTCCCGGCGCGTGGCCCGGGTCGCAGACGTCGATGTCGACCGACAGGAACACCCCGTCGCACTCGTCGGTGGCGATGCCGAACGCCTCGGTGAGGCACTCGGACAGGCCGCGTGCGACAACCTCGGTCATCTCGTACGAGCGCATGCCCTGTTCGGCCATCCAGGTGAGCGTCTCGGGCTCGGGCCAGTACCCGCGCAGACCGAGCTGCAGGAAGCGATCACCGCGCAGCGCGCCGGACTCGATGAGCCGCCGCATCGGCTGACCATGGCCGATCAGCGAGCCGAACGCGATGTCGCCGGTGTCGGCGTGCGCATCGAAATGGATCATCGAGATCTTGCCCTGGCCGAGGTGCTGCGCGACGCCGGCCGCGTCGGGCCAGGCGATCGTGTGATCGCCGCCGAGGATCAGCGGGATCGCGCCGGCGCTGGTGACCGCGTACACGGCGGCTTGCAGATCGCGCACGGATTTCTCGGCATCGCCCGAGAACATCTCGACATCGCCGGCGTCGTAGACCTTCAGGTCCTGCAGCGCATCGACCCGCATCGCCAGCGACGGCCGCGAACCGTCGTGCGGCAGGTAGCAGGTCTGGCGGATGTACTGCGGGCCGAACCGGGTGCCGACTGCGGTGCGAGGTGCCGCCGTCGAACGGCGCGCCGAGGATGACGACATCAGCATCCGCAAAGGTGGACGGCTCGGCCCAGTCGCAGCGATCGACGCCGAGGAACGTGATGTCGGGGCCGAATTGAGCGCCGTAGCGAGCCATCTGATCACCTCTCCGGCCACCGGCTCCGGCGGCCCGAGCGTCACCCTAGACGCCGGGCCGCCCACGCCCGTCAGACGTGCGCGACGGCATCCTGCCTGTTCGCGGCCTCGGTTGCCGCGCGATGCTTCTTGCCCATCGCCCAGAACACGATGCTGATCGCGAGGAACAGGACGAGGGGCACGGCGACGGTGGCCAGGTAGCTCCACTTGTCTCCCTGCGACCACTGGTCGGACGGCCGGTAGTCGTCGCCGAACCACTTGTCACCCGCGCCGGGGAAGATCGTCTCGATGGTGCAGAAGACGATCGCCACTACCGACAGGATCGTCATGACCGAGATCAACGGCGACTTGTACGGACGGGCGTCGCCGGGCCGCTTGTGCCGAAGCACCCAGGCGGCCGGGAAGATGCCGAGGTAGGAGATCAGCGTCGTCGAGATGGCGAGGTTGAGCGCGACCGAGAAGAACTTGTACGCGTTGCCACCGGTGATTTCCTCAGCCGCGATGAAGATCGCCGTCGAGACAACACCCGACAGCACGTTCACGCGCAGCGGGGTGCCGAATCGCGCCGAGAACTTGCCGAGCGCCTTCGGACCCGCACCGTCGTAGCACGAGACGGCCAGCGTCCGGTCCGACCCCATGATCCAGGTCAGGCCCGACGTGAACGCGACGATCGCGACGAGAATCCCCATGATCCAACCGACGAACTCGGCGAAGCCGCTCAGCGTCGACGTCACGGTGCCGTCGCTGGCCGTCGTCACGTGACCGCCGAACACGGTCATCGCCTGCTTCAGCGCATCGGGGAAACCGGCGAGGCCGGTCGACTGCGATGCGGGCAGCACGACCAGAATCCCGAGCACCGGCAGGCCGTAGAGCAACGTCGTGGCAATGACCGACTTGGCGATACCGGCCGGGACGTCGTTGGCCGCGTCCTCCATCTCTTCACCGGCCGCGCTCGGGAGCTCGAAGCCGACGAGGCTGAACAGGATGAGCGGAACCAACAGCACGAAGCTCGAATACGTGGGGTGCAGGTACTCGTGCAGCGGCGGTCCGTGGAACCCGTGCTTGGCGCCGTAGGCGACGACGATGATCGTGAAGAAACCGAGCAGCAGGAACCGGGCGATCGCGCCGACAGTGGCGACCCACTTGCCGACCTTGAACGACAGGATCGCGAACAGCACGCCGATCCAGATGAACGCCAGCCCGAACACGTAGGTCGGAAACTTCGACCAGCTCGCGTCGTTATTCATGAAAACAGTCAGACCGCCGATAGCCGTGCCGACCAGGGTGCCGCCCATCCACACCGGGTTGGTCACCCAGTAGAAGAAGTTGTTCACCGCGCCGGCCAGGTGGCCGAAGGCCAGCCGGACCCACACGTACGGACCGCCCTCGTCCGTGTACGCGGCGCCGAGCTCGGACAGGATCAATGCGGACGGAACCGCGAACAGCACGACGCTGACGATCAGCCACGTGAAGCCGGCCCCGCCCTCGGTGGCCAGCGTGCCGAGGCCGTCGACCCCGACCAGGGTGCAGACGAGGAAGAAGAAGATGTCGGCGCGGCCGAAGTGCTTCTGCAGCTTCGCTTTCTCCGCGGCCGCCTCTGCGGTGATGACCTCGTCGGACGACTCCAGCAGGCTCATGCCCACGCTCCCATTGGCTCGATGCTGCGGAAACATATTTGACAGCCGAAGTTTCGTGCGGATTACGTGGTACGACGCTGCTTCGCCCGCGGAAACCGCAGACTACGTCAGGTGATCGCGTCGGGCAACGCTAGCGATCATGTGAGTCGTGCATGTGACACGCGCCGTGATCGGTCATGCTCGCGGCGACGTCCAAGGTCGGGTTTCGGTCGAAGAAGCCGGATGGCTTGAGGAAGAACGACACGGCATCGACCGGCATCATCGGCCAGTCCTCGACGCGCGGCACGTGGTGGATTCCGAAGACGTACCAGAGCACCACGTCGGTGTTCTCGATCGAGCGGTTCGGCCGCCGTCCAGACCGGCAGTCCCGAATCGTCGCTCGCTCTGGTACGACGAACTCTCCGCACGGCCACCGCTCGTCGCTCCGCGAACGGCGTGACCCACAGCGTGTGGCCGATCACCTGCGCCGCGCTGGAAGACCGGCGACGACGGGTCGATCATCGCCGGGAAGCTCGCACCCGGCACGAGCTTGTAGGCGACGGGAGCACCCACGTGATTGCAGGCGGTTCGGGTTGGTCACCTTCCATGCGCGCTGGGTGGCCCAGTTGTAGTCCTGCCGCCCGTCGGCCTCGGTGCGCAGCGGCAGTGGCGCGCTGCGTCAGGGCGAGCCCGTGCGGATTGTCGGGCCCGATCGGCAGCTGCACCGTCTCGGTCATGACGACGGTGTTCTCGTCGCCGTCGACCTCCATGTCGAGCCGCGCGACGATGAAGTGCTGGTGGATCGGCGCGTAGGTCTGGGTGTCGACGACGGTGCCGTAGGGCGGCGGCGATCTCGCCGACGAACGGCGTCGTGACCATGATCCCGGTGGCGCGGATCTCGCACTCGATGTCGCCGTCCTGGTAGAACCGCCAGTAGACGAGGTACTCGTAGTTCGCGACGGTCATGTGCGCCGAGATCACCATCCGCCGCATTCGCCGGACCTCGGCGCCGGTGTGCCCGTCGACGTGCTTCCAGAGCACGGCGTCGTCCTCCTCGTGCAGGCAGATCGCGTTCGGATCGTGTACGGCTCCCCCGTCGAGTCGTGCAGGTGCGGCGTCGAGGTAGGTGATCTCGCCGAGGCAGTCGCAGCCCAGCTCCAGCGACGTCGTCATGAAGCCCAGGCCCCACTCGCCGATGTCGTAGGCGGTGCGGCGGTCGTGGTCCGGCGTGGGGTCGCGGTAGGGCACGACCATCTCGGCGAACGAGATCCGGTGCGCGACCGGCCGGACGCGGTACCCGTCCGGTCGACGCCGTCCTCGATGCCGAGCCGATGCAGGACGAGCCCCTCGCGGTAGTTGAAGCCGATGCGCATCGCGCCACCGCTGCCAGCGCAGCTCGTTGCCGTCGAGCGTGAAGGAGACGCCCTCGGGCTGGGTGATCTCGAGCGGCTTCAGATCGGTGCGCGCGTTCGAGGCCCGGAATCAGCGCAGGCACGTACTCGCCCTGACGTCCGCGGCAGCCCGGGTCGCCGCTGTCCTCGATCTCCAGCAGGGACATGTCGTCGAGATCGACGATCAGCTTGAGCCCGGCAACCGGATGGGCGTACGGGTTGCCGTCGGGCGTGGCCCGCGACCCACACATCGCACCACCCGATCCGCCGGTCGAGCCACTGCGCGGGCACGAGATGCCGCCGTAGGTCCACATGTCGACCAGCACGAGCGACGATGTCGGTGACCCCGCGCGCGGCCAGCGCAGCGATCACGTCGGGATGCGCTCGCATCGCTCGTCGCAGTCGTGCCACTCGTCGACGGTCATGTTCGGCTGGACGCCCGTGCTGCGCGCTCCCACGACACGACGGCGTCGCCGGTCAGCGACACCAGCGCCTTGAAGACGGATGCCGCGCGCGCGGTCGCAGCAGACGACCCAGGCTTCGCGGACGATCGAGTCCCCGGCCGCGAAGGCCCGCGACGACCGCCTTGGCTCGGCTCCCGCAGCTCGATGGACGCGATCCGCCAGGCCGCGCCCGACCCCCCGTTCGCGGCGCAGGATCGCGGCGGCGTGGCGGATCTCATCGGGCGCGAGCGGGTCGAGCGGGTGGTCGGTCGACATGTCGTCCTCCGTCAAAATCGCTCAGGTGAGGCGGATTTCGCACAAGAAACCGCGCCGGACGACGAGATCAGCGTCCACATCGCTCAGGCCCAACGGATTCGCTTGCGAGATCATACGTGAATAAGGGAAGCTAGCGACGTGCCCGCCAATCATCCGCGCAGCGCTCCCGACGATGTCAGCAAGGGCATCATCGAGCAGCTCCAGGAGGACGGCCGGCGTCCGTACGCGACGATCGGCAAGGCCGTCGGGCTGTCGGAGGCGGCCGTCCGGCAACGGGTGCAGAAGCTCGTCGACACCGGGGTCATGCAGATCGTCGCGGTCACCGATCCGATGCAGGTCGGATTCGATCGCCAGGCGATGGTGGCGATCTCGGCGACCGGTGACCTCGAGGCGATCGCGCAGGCGTTGGCCGGCATCGACGAGGTGGTCTACATCGTCATCGTGGCGGGTTCGGTCGACATCCTCGCCGAGATCGTCGTCACCGACGACGAGCACCTCTTGCAACTGATCAACACGAAGATCCGGGCCATCCCCGGGGTCGTGCGGACCGAAACGTTCTTCTATCTCAAGCTCACGAAGCAGACCTACAACTGGGGGGCCCGATGACCATCGACTCGTCCGAGATGAACCAGGGCTTCGACGGCGAAGCGCTGAGCGCCAAGGCCCGCGAACACCTGTGGATGCACTTCACCAAACTGTCGTCGTACAAGAACTCGCCGGTGCCGACGATCGTGCGCGGCGACGGCGCATACATCTTCGACGTGAACGGGCGGCGGTACCTCGACGGGTTGGCCGGGCTGTTCGTCGTCCAGGCCGGGCACGGACGGGTCGAGCTCGCCGAGGCGGCGTACAAGCAGGCGTCCGAGCTGGCGTTCTTCCCGCTGTGGTCCTACGCCCACCCGCAGGCGATCGAGCTCGCCGACCGGCTGGCCGACTACGCCCCCGGCGACCTCAACAAGGTTTTCTTCACGACCGGCGGCGGCGAAGCGGTCGAGACGGCCTGGAAGCTGGCCAAGCAGTACTTCAAGTTGGCCGGCAAGCCCATGAAACACAAGGTGATCAGCCGTTACGTCGCCTATCACGGCACTCCGCAGGGCGCCCTGTCGATCACCGGTATCCCCGACGCGAAGAAGATGTTCGAGCCCTTGGTGCCGGGGGGCATCAAGGTGCACAACACCAACTTCTACCGGGCGCCCGAACACAGCGACGATCTCGAGGCATTCGGGCGCTGGGCCGCCGATCAGATCGAGCACGCGATCGAGTTCGAGGGGCCGGACACCGTCGCGGCGGTGTTCCTCGAGCCGGTGCAGAACTCGGGCGGCTGCTTCCCGCCCCCGCCCGGCTACTTCCAGCGCGTACGCGAGATCTGCGACCGCCACGACGTGCTGCTCGTCTCGGACGAGACGATCTGCGCGTTCGGCCGCCTCGGTCCGATCTTCGCGTGCGACAAGTTCGGGTATGTCCCCGACATGATCACCTGCGCGAAGGGACTGACGAGCGGCTATTCGCCGATCGGCGCATGCATCGTCAGCGACAAGATCGCCGCACCGTTCTGGGACGGCGACGACTACTTCCCGCACGGGTACACGTTCGGCGGTCACCCGGTGTCGGCTGCCGTCGCCATGGCCAACCTCGACATCTTCGAACGCGAGGGTCTCAGCCAGCACGTGCTCGACAACGAAGGCGCCTTCCGGTCCACCCTCGAGAAGCTGAGCGATCTGCCGATCGTGGGCGACGTCCGCGGCGACGGCTACTTCTACGGAATCGAGCTGGTCAAGGACAAAGCGACCAAGGAGACCTTCGACGACGCCGAATCCGAACGGCTGCTGCGCGGCTTCCTCTCGAAGGCGCTGTTCGACGCCGGGCTCTACTGCCGGGCCGACGACCGCGGCGACCCGGTCGTCCAGCTCGCACCACCGTTGATCTGCGAGCAGTCACACTTCGACGAGATCGAGCAGATCCTGCGGTCGGTGCTGACCGAAGCCTGGACTCGAATCTGAGTCCGACCGAGCCATCAGATCGGAGACGCACATGAAGGTCGGTATTCCGCGCGAGGTCAAGAATCATGAGTATCGGGTGGCGATTACGCCGTCGGGTGTGCATGAGTTGGTGCGGCATGGGCATGAGGTCGTCGTTGAGGCCGATGCGGGGGTGGGGTCGTCGATCCCGGACGATGACTATGTGTCGGCGGGCGCGTCGATCCTTCCTACGGCTGATGACGTGTGGGCGGCCGGCGATCTGATTTTGAAGGTGAAAGAGCCGATCGCGTCGGAGTATCACCGGATGCGCGCCGGGCAGGTGCTGTTCACCTACCTGCACCTCGCCGCGGACAAGGCCGGTACCGACGCGTTGCTCGCGGCGGGCACGACCGGGATCGCGTACGAGACGGTGCAACTGGCGGACGGGTCGCTGCCGCTGCTCGCCCCGATGTCCGAAGTCGCCGGCCGCCTCGCGCCGCAGGTCGGGGCGTATCACCTGATGCGTCAAGGCGGCGGCCGCGGTGTGCTGATGGGCGGTGTGCCCGGCGTGTACGCGGCGAAAGTCGTCGTCATCGGCGCCGGCGTCTCCGGGCAGAACGCCGCCGCGATCGCGCTCGGCATGCAAGCCGAAGTTCTGCTGCTGGACCGCAACGTCGCCCGGCTCCGGCAGATGGACGCCATCTACCAAGGCCACTGCCAGACCATCGCCTCCAACGCCTACGAAGTCGAACGGGCCGTCCTGGACGCCGACCTCGTCATCGGTGCCGTCCTCGTCCCCGGCGCGAAAGCCCCGAAGATCATCTCCAACGACCTCGTGTCACGGATGAAACCCGGCTCCGTGCTCGTCGACATCTCCATCGACCAGGGCGGCTGCTTCGAAGACTCACGCCCGACCACCCACGACAACCCCACCTACCCGGTGCACAACTCGGTGTTCTACTGCGTCGCCAACATGCCCGGCGCCGTCCCCCACACCTCCACCTACGCGCTGACCAACGTCACGCTCCCCTACGCCGTCGAACTGGCCAACCACGGCTGGCGCGACGCCCTACGCAACGACCCCGCCCTCGCCCTCGGCCTCAACACCCACCAAGGCCACCTCACCAACGCCCCCGTCGCCCAAGCCCACGGCTACGAATCCGTCGCCCTCACCGAGGCCCTCGCCTGAACGGGACCACCGACGCGGCCTACCGGGGACTGTCGCTCTGGCACGACACCGTGCCGGGTTCGCTCGACCCCCGCGCCGCTCTGCCCGGCGATGTCGAGGTCGAGGTCGCGATCGTCGGCGCGGGCTTCACCGGCCTCTGGACCGCGTACTACCTGCAGGATCGCGACCCGTCCCTGCGGATCGCGATCATCGAGGCCGAGATCGCGGGCTTCGGAGCGTCGGGCCGAAACGGCGGGTGGTGCTCGGCGCTGTATCCGGTGTCGGCCACCGCGCTCGCCCGCGAGTTCGGACGGCAGCCGGCGATCGATCAGTACGCGGCCGTGCGCGGCGCGGTGCGCGAGGTGGTGCGCGTCGCGGCCGCGGAGCAGATCGACGCCGACATCCACGTCGGTGGGAATGTCGTCATCGCGCGCACACCGGCGCAGGTCGAGCGCGCTCGCGCTTCCGTGGCCGAATCGGACGAGTACGACCTGGGCATGGAGTACCTCGACGCCGCTGACGCGCGAGCCCACGCGCGGGCCACCAGCACGCTAGGAGCCGCGTACACGCCGCACTGCGCGGCGATCCACCCGGCCAAGCTCGCCCGCGGTCTCGCGGACGCGGTCGAACGCCGGGGGGCGACGATCTACGAGCAGACCTCGGCCACGTTGATCGCTCCGGGGCGGGTCGAGACGGCGCGCGGGACCGTGCGCGCGCAGACCGTCGTCCGGGCGACCGAGGGGTACACACCGCGCCTGGCCGGACTGCGCCGCGCGGTCGCGCCGGTCTATTCGCTGATCATCGCCACCGAGCCGCTGTCGCGGTCGACGTGGGACGACATCGGACTGCCCCAGCGCGAGACGTTCAGCGACGAGCGGCATCTGATCATCTATGGCCAGCGCACCACCGACGATCGACTGGTGTTCGGTGGACGGGGCGCGCCCTATCACCTGGGATCGCGGATCGATCCGGCGTACGACCGGGTTCCGTCCGTCTTCGCGGCCCTGCAGCGCACGATCGTCGAGCTGTTCCCCGTGCTGGCCGGCGCCAAGATCACCCATCAGTGGGGTGGCCCGCTCGGGATCACCCGCGACTGGCACGCATCGGTCGGGCTCGAGAACGGCATCGGCTGGGCCGGCGGGTACGTCGGCGACGGCGTCTCGACGACGAATCTCGCCGGGCGCACGCTCGCCGACCTGATCACCGGCGTCGACTCGCCGATCACCCGGCTGCCCTGGGTCGGGCATCGATCGCCGGACTGGGAGCCCGAACCGCTGCGGTGGCTGGGCGCCAACGCCGGGCTGAAGGCGATGACCTGGGCCGACCACGCCGAGGCCCGCAACGGACGACCGTCCGCCGTCGCCGGCTTGGTGAATCGGGTGCTCGGACGGTGACGGCGACACCGACCACGAGCATCACCCGGCTGCCCGAGAAGGGCAGCACCGATCGCGCCGAACTGAACCGGCTGCTGGACGGGACGCCGATCGGACACTTCGGCATCGTCGACGACGGCCACCCGGTCGTCGTCCCGACCGCGATCGTGCGCGACGGCAACCGGGTTCTCGCGCACGGCTCGACCGGATCGCGCTGGATGCGCGCCCTCGCCGCCGGCGCGCCGACCTGCCTCACCGTGACGGCGTTCGACGGACTCGTCGTGGCCCGCTCCGCCTTCGAATCGTCGATGCACTATCGCAGTGCGGTGCTCTTCGGGCGGTGCACCGTTGTGACCGACAAGGTCACCGCACTCGACCTGGTGACCAACGCGCTACTCCCAGGACGGGTGGCCGAGGTGCGAGCGCCGACGGCGAAGGAACTCGCCGCCACGCTCGTCCTCGAATTCCCCATCGAACGGTGGTCATTGAAGGTCAGCGATGGCTGGCCGGAAGATCCACCCGACGACGTCGCCGGCGAGGCTTGGGCCGGCGTGATCGCAGTGACCGTCAAATACGCGGCACCCGTCGCCGCCCCCGACCTGCGGCCCGGCATCGAGGTACCGGCCTCGGTCCGCTCCATCACCAGCTGAGGTCGAGATGCGCATCCGCCTGGCCGCGGTGGTTCTGGACGCCGCCGAACTCGAGCCGGAGAGCCGCTTCTGGCACGACGTCCTCGGTGGCCGGTTGGCGCGCCGGGAACGTCACCACATCCTGTATCTCGACGACGCACCGATACTCGCGATCCAGCTCGCGGCGGCTCATCTGCCACCGCAGTGGCCGACCGGCCGCGAGCAGCAGATACACCTCGATTTCGCCATTGACGACATCCGAGCGGCGCGCACAGACGCGTGGTCGACGCCGGCGCCGTCGTACTGACGCCCGCGGCGGACTGGGACGACGAGGCGAGTCAGGGATTTCGGGTCTTCGCCGATCCGGCCGGCCACCCGTTCTGTCTGACCTGGGGCTGACGACCGCTACCGGACGCGGTAGCGCAGCCCGTCGACGATCAGATCGACGAGCCGGGCCGCTTGGTCCTGCCAGCCGGGCTGGTCGGTCACCAGGCAGAAACCACTCATCGCCCGCATGAGGTCGTCGGGGTCGGTGTCGGGGCGGATCACGCCCGCGTGCGCGGCGGCCTGGACGAGCGTCGCCATGGCCTCGTGGATACGGGTGCGGCTGTACGTGAAGACCTCGGAATCGACCCCGATGAAGGACTTCAGGGCGGCGGCCATGCCCTTCTTCGTCGCGACGTAGCGGACGAACCGCTGCATCCAGGTGGCGAGGGCGGCATCGGCGGGCAGCTCGGCGATCAGCTCGGCGACGCCGTCGCACAGCCGGTCGACCTCGCGCAGGTAGACCGCCGCGATCAGCGCGTCCCGGGTCGGAAAGTGCCGGTAGAGCGTGCCGATTCCGACCTCGGCGCGCTTGGCGACCTGCTCGAGCGACGTCTCGACACCCTGCTCGGCGAACAGCTCGGCAGCGGCGGCCAGGACGGCGTCGCGGTTGCGGCGAGCATCGGCGCGCATCGGGCGCTCGTCACCGGTCGGCGAGACGACCACCGGCGCAGCGAGAGCCGTCGTGGCCTCGTCGCCGGTCAGCTCGACCGCGGGCGGCGCGGCAACTCGGGTCACTGGGCCCACCTCCGATCGGAATCGAGCGAACATACCTCAACTTGCAAACCGGAGGCCGCCTCCGTATAGTTACCGGAGGATGCATCCGCTTAGATCAAAATACTACTCCATCAGGAGCCCGATCGTGACTGTCGAATCAGCTACCCGCCCGCTACTCAAGCGATCCGTCGCCGCTCCGCGACGCTTCACCCCCACCGCGCTCGTCCTCGCCGTCATCCTGACCGCTCAGCTCATGGTCGTGCTGGACGCGACGATCGTGAACATCGCGCTTCCGGACATCCAGTCGTCCCTGCACTTCTCGGCGGCCAACCTGTCGTGGGTCGTCAACGCGTACACGCTCACCTTCGGCGGCCTGCTGCTGCTCGGCGCCCGCGCCGGTGACATCCTCGGTCGCCGCCGCACCTTCATCCTCGGGCTGACGATTTTCACCGTCGCCTCGCTCGCGGGTGGTTTCGCGACCTCGGCTGGCTTGCTCCTCGCGGCCCGCGCCGTGCAGGGCATCGGCGGCGCGCTCGCCTCGCCGTCCGCCCTGGCGCTGCTGCTCACGATGTTCCCCGAGGGCCGCGAGCGCACACGCGCCATCGGCCTCTACACCGCGGTGTCGATCGGCGGCGCCGCCGTCGGTCTCATCGCCGGCGGAATGCTCACGCAGTGGGTCTCGTGGCGTTGGGTGCTGTTCGTCAACGTGCCGATCGGCCTGGTCGTCGTTCTGCTCGCGCGCCGCGCACTCGTCGAGACGCCTCGCCAGAGCGGCAAGTTCGACTTCACCGGCGCACTCACCTCGACGTTCGGAATGGCCGCGCTCGTCTACGGATTCGTTCACGCCGCGAGTGACGGTTGGGTCAATGCCGGGACGATCGCCTCGTTCGTCATCGGAGTCGGCCTGCTCGTCGGGTTCGTGCTGACCGAGCTGCGCGCTCCCTCGCCGATCACGCCGTTGCGCCTGTTCGCCAACCGCAACCGGGCCAGCTCCTACCTGGCCCGACTGTTCCTGGTCGCCGGAATGATGGGCATGTTCTTCTTCCTCACCCAGTTCCTGCAGGACGTGCTGCACTACAGCCCCTTGAAGTCGGGCTTCGCGTTCCTGCCACTGACCGTCGCGGTCTTCACGACGTCGCAGCTCAGCGCCCGGGTGTTGATGGAACGCCTCGGCGCGCGGGTGCTCATGATCGGTGGCATCACCGTCTCGACCGCCGGCCTGCTGTGGCTCACCCAGCTTTCGCCGACGAGTAGCTACCTCGCTCTGCTCGGCCCGCTGCTGATGTTCGGCGGCGGCAACGGCCTGGCATTCGTGCCGCTGACGACGGCGTCGCTCGCCGGCGTCGAGCCGCGCGACGCGGGGGCCGCATCGGGCCTGGTCAACGTCATGCAGCAGGTCGGCGGGTCGCTCGGTCTGGCCGTTCTCGTCACGGTGTTCGGCACGGCCAGCAAGCACGCGCTCGCCCACCCGATCGCCGGAACGGCTGCCCAGCAGCAGATCCACGCGTTCGTGGTCGGCGCCCAGGCCGGCTTCTGGACGGCGGCCGGCTTCCTCGCCGCGACGCTCGTACTGGTTACCGTCGCGATCCGCACCCCGCGGACGGCGGAGGTGCCGGTGGCGGTCATCGCCGAGTAGTAGACGGCCCAGTAGTACTTTCACCAATCGCGAGCGGCTGGCCCTGCGGGGTCAGCCGCTCGCAGCCAATTGGCCGCAGGCCCCGTCGATTTCGCGACCGCGGGTATCGCGCACCGTCACCGCGACGCCGTGGCCCTCGATCCGGCGGACGAACTCCCGTTCGACCGGCTTGGGAGACGCGTCCCACTGCGATCCGGGCGTCGGGTTGAGCGGAATCAGATTCACGTGCGCAAGCCGCGTCGACAGCAGTTCGCCGAGCAGATCCGCTCGCCAGGGCTGGTCGTTGACGTCGCGGATCATCGCGTACTCGATCGAGTAGCGACGTCCGGTGCGGGCGGCATAGGCG
Source organism: uncultured Actinomycetes bacterium (assembly GCA_963737785.1). Lineage (GTDB taxonomy): Bacteria > Actinomycetota > Actinomycetes > Mycobacteriales > Jatrophihabitantaceae > CAVTTS01. The sequence goes on along the minus strand of CAVTTS010000003.1, from coordinate 322,634 downwards.
TCGGCCGCCTCGAGAACCTCGGCCACCTTCCACCGGGTGTTGACCGGTACGAGGGTGTCGCGCAGTTCATCATCGGGCGCGTGCAGCGACACCGCCAGCGTGACCGCGAGCCCTTCCTCGGTGAACTTCCGAATCGCCGGGACGAGGCCGACGGTCGACAACGTGACTGATCGTTGCGACAGGCCGAGGCCGGACGGTGCCGGCTCGATCATCCGTCGCAGCGCGGCGACGACGCGGTTGTAGTTGGCCAGCGGCTCGCCCATGCCCATGAAGACGACGTTCGACAGTCGCCCGGGGCCACCGGGTAGCTCGCCCCGCGCCGCGACGCGGGCCGCCGCGGCGACTTGTTCGACGATCTCGGCCGTCGACAGATTCCGGCTCAGGCCGCCCTGTCCGGTTGCGCAGAACGGGCAGGCCATCCCGCAGCCGGCCTGGCTCGAGACGCACACCGTTATCCGTCCGCGCTGGGTCTCGGTCTCGGGGTAGCGCATGAGGACGCTCTCGACGAGCGTGCCGTCGTGCAGGCGCCAGAGCGTCTTACGGGTCGTCCCGCTGTCGGTCTCGACGTGGCGGACCTCGGTCAGCAACTGGGGCAGCAACTGCGCCACCAGCACCTCACGGGCCGCGGCCGGCAGATCCGTCATCGCCTGCGGATCGTCGGCGAGCCGGCTGAAATAGTGTCGCGACAACTGATCGGCCCGGTAGGCCGGCATCCCCAGCTCGGCGACCGCGGCCCGGCGCGCCGGTTGATCGAGGTCGGCAAGATGGCGCGGTGGTTGCGCCCGTCGCGGCGCGTCGAAGACGAGCGGCAGGGTCACCCTGTGAGTCTAGTCGGCCGGCGCGACGACCCCGGGATACCGACTTGGCGCACGGCCCGGCTGGCCCTGATCGCCGCCTGACGGTCAGGGCGCGAGCCGTACGGCGGCGAGACTCTTTCGCCCGCGGCGCAGCACGGCCACGGACGAGTGCAGGAAATCATCGGCCACGAGGACGTCGTCGATGTTGTCGACGCGCCGATGGTTGACGACGACGGCCCCGGACTCGATAGCGCGACGGGCTTCGCTACGGCTCGACACCAGTTCGGTGGCAGTGAGCGCGGCGATGACCGAGCTACCCATCTCGGCCGACGCGCCGGGCAGCTCGGCGGTTGCATCGCGCAGCGTGATGGCATCGAGCGCGGCGAGATCTCCCTTACCGAACAGAGCATCGCTCGCATCCTGCACGGCGGCGCACGCCTTCTCGCCATGAACGAGGGTCGTGACGTCGACCGCGAGCGCCTTCTGCGCGGCACGGCGGAACGGCTCGTCCTCCGTCGCGCGGGCCAGCTCGTCGATCTCGTCGCGGGATCGGGTCGTGAAGACCTTGAGGTAGTCGATGACCGACGCATCCTCGACGTTGATCCAGAACTGGTAGAACGCGTACGGCGACATCAGCTCGGGGTCGAGCCAGACGGTGCCGCCCTCGGTCTTGCCGAACTTCGTCCCGTCGGCCTTGGTGATCAACGGTGTCGTGAGCGCGTGCACCGTAGTCTGCTCGACCCGGTGGATCAGGTCCACGCCGGCCAGGATGTTGCCCCACTGGTCGACGGCGCCGGTCTGCAGGGTGCAACCCAGTTCTCGGTACAGGTGCAGGTAGTCCAGGGCTTGCAACAGCTGGTAGCTGAACTCGGTGTACGAAATGCCTTCCTGGCTGGCCAGCCGAGTCGCGACCGCATCCTTCTTGATCATCGTGTTGACCCGGAAGTGCTTGCCGATGTCGCGCAGCAGCTCGAGTGCCGAGAGACCGGCCGTCCAATCGAGGTTGTTGGCCATCAACGCCGGCCTCGGACCGGTGAAGTCGAGGAACGGCCGGACCTGAACCCGAATCCGCTCTACCCAGTCGGCCACGATCTGGGGTTCGTTCAGCTGCCGCTCGGCGTTCGGTTTCGGGTCGCCGATCAGGCCGGTACTGCCACCGACCAGACAGATCACCTGATGCCCGGCCCGTTGCAGATGGCGGAGCAGGATCAGCTGGACGAGGTTGCCCATGTGCAGACTCGGCGCGGTGGGATCGAACCCGCAGTAGACGGTGACCGGACCGTCGACCAGGGCGCGACGCAGCGCCGCTTCGTCGGTCGTCTGGGCGACCAGACCGCGCCAGCGCAGCTCGTCGAAGATGTCAGCCATCCGCTCCCCCACTCGTTCCCTCGCTGGTCCATCGTCCGGCATCGGTCACCTCGGTTTTCCGGCGACGACGTGGTCGGGCGATTCGCCGTCGAGCATCCGGCGCAACTGGCTCGCGACCAGCCCGGCCGCCCGCACGGGCCAATCGCGCGTACCGCCGCCGATGTGCGGCGTCAGAATCAGGTTCGGGGCGTCCCAGAGGGGGTGGTCGGCAGGTAGCGGTTCGGGGTCGGTCACGTCGAGCCCCGCGCGCAGCCGGCCCGCGACCAGCTCGGCACGCAGCGCTTCGGTGTCGACGATCGGCCCGCGCGCGACGTTGACGACGATCGCGCCATCGGGCAGCAACGCCAGCGTCTCGCGATCGAGCAGCCCGCGCGTGGCGTCCGACAGTGGCACCGCCACGACCACCACGCGGTGCCCGGGCAGCAATTCCCGCAGGTCGTCGATCGATCGGATGTCACCGCGGGCCGTTCGCCCGACCAGCGTCACCTGCGCGCCGAGTGGCCGCAGCGCCGCCGCGACCTTGTCGCCGATGTCACCGGCCCCGAGCACCAGCACCGGCCGCTCCGTCAGGCCGATCTGCGATTCCTGATGCCACACATGCGCCCGCTGATCATCGAGATGGCGCGGCAGTTCCCGCGAGGCGGCCAGCACCAACGCGACGGCGAGTTCGGCCGTCGAGACCCCGTGAACACCGACGGCGTTGCTGAGCAGGACCCCCTCGGGCAGACGGTCCGGCCAGCCGTCGTAGCCGGCCGTGAGCAGCTGGATGAGCCGCAGCCGGCCCAGGGACGCCAGAACCGCGGGATCACGGATCGGATTTCGGTAGGACGGGACGTACACATCGGCGTCGGCCAGCTCGGACGGGGCCGGGTCACTGCCGTCCCACGCGACGACATCGACATCCGCCCCACCGAACTCGGCGGCAACGAGGCGGCTGACCTCGGTCGGCAGACACACGACCAGGCGGGGGTTCGACACGCGTCCAGGCTATCGACGGCTCAGTGGACGGGCGCGAAGCCCGACAGCACGAGGTAGGCGACCGCCGCGCACGGCAGCATCGAGTCGAGCCGGTCCATCAACCCGCCGTGGCCGGGCAACAGCCGACCCATGTCCTTGAGGCCGAGATCGCGTTTGATCATCGACTCGCCGAGGTCGCCGAGAGTCGCGGTGGCCGTGATCGCCAGTCCGAACAGCACGCCCTTCCACCAGGCCTCGTGGAACGTCAGCGAAAGGATCAACGCACCGGCCACGCAGCAGGCCACGACCGACCCCGCGAACCCCTCCCAGGTCTTGCCCTTCGACACCATCGGCGCCAGCGGGTGCTTGCCGAACAGCACGCCGACGGCGTACCCCCCGGTGTCGCTGCACACGACGGTGCCGATGAAGGCCATCACGCGGGCCGCGCCGTCGTGCGGCACGGTCAGCAGAACCCCGAAGCCGGCCAGCATCGGCAGGTACATGGCCACCAGGACGGCGGTCGACACGTCGCGCAGATAACCGGCGGCCCCGTCGGCGAGTCGCCAGACCGTCACGCCGCAGCAGGTGATGAGCAACCCGATCATCAGCCCGTTCGGGCCGCGGTACCAGGCGGCGAGGTCCATCGCGACGCCACCGGCCAGCAGCGGCAACAACGGCGGACGGGCCTCGACCGTGGCGATCGCCTTGACCAGTTCGTACGTTCCGTAGGCGACGGCGATCAGCAGGATCACCAGGAAACTGGCGCGGTCGATGAGCAGGGCCGCGACGATCACCGCCGCGATGACCACGCCGACGACGATGGCGGCCGGCAGGTTGCGGCCGGCCCGCGACGTCGTCGGGGGTGTCGACGTCGCGGCAGCGGGGCGATGGCGGCCGGAACGCGAGTCGGGAAGGTCCGGTTCGCCGACCGTCGTCGGGTCGGTCATCGCCATGACCTACCTCGACTGTGAGGGCGGTGGGTCATCAGACCTCGAGCAGCTCGGCTTCTTTGGCCTTGACGACCTCATCGACGGTTCCGGTGTACTTCCCGGTCGTCTTGTCGAGTTCGCCTTCGGCGCGATGCGCGTCGTCCTCGCCGACGTCGCCGTCCTTGACCAGCTTGTCGAGGGCCTCCTTCGCGTGGCGCCGGATCGACCGGATCGACACCTTGGCCTCCTCGCCGCGGTGGCGGGCCACCTTCACCAGATCGCGGCGGCGTTCCTCGGTGAGCTGCGGGAACAGGACGCGGATCACCTGGCCGTCGTTCGTCGGGTTCACACCCAGGTCGCTGTCGCGGATCGCCTTCTCGATGGCGTTGAGCTGCGATGCGTCGTACGGCTTGATGACGGCCATCCGCGCCTCCGGGACGCTGACCGTCGCCATCTGCGGGATCGGGGTCAAGCTGCCGTAGTAGTCGACGTGCAACCGCGCGAAAGCATTGGGAGTGGCTCGACCCGTCCGCAGCCCCGACAACTCCTCGCGCGCCACGCTGACGGCCTTCTCCATCTTCTCCTCGGCTTCGAAGAGAGTTTCGTCGATCACGCGCGTGTCTCCATTTCGATGAGGTCCGATCCGGCCGAGTCTCAGGCGGTACCCGTCACCAGCGTGCCAATTTTCTCACCCCGGACGACCCGGGCGATGTTGCCGTCCTGGAGACCGAAGACGACGATCGGCATCCCGTTCTCGCGGCAGAGGCTGAACGCCGCGGCGTCGGCGACGCGCAGGTCGCGACCCAACACCTCGTCGTACGTGATCGTGTCGAACCGGACGGCGTCCGGGTTCAGGCGCGGATCGGAGTCGTAGACGCCGTCGACCCCGCTCTTGCCGAGCAGCAGTACCTGGCAGCCGATCTCGAGGGCCCGCTGGGCGGCGACGGTGTCAGTGGTGAAATACGGCATCCCCGCGCCGGCGCCGAAGATCACGACCCGACCCTTCTCGAGGTGTCGTTCGGCCCGCCGCGGGATGTACGGCTCGGCCACCTGACCCATCGCGATCGCGGTTTGCACGCGGGTCGGGGCGCCGGCCTTCTCGAGGAAGTCCTGTAGGGCCAGGCAGTTCATGACCGTGCCCAGCATGCCCATGTAGTCGGCTCGGTCGCGGTCCATGCCCCCGTCGGAGAGTTCGGCGCCGCGGAAGAAGTTGCCGCCGCCGACGACGACCGCGACCTGCGTGCCGCCGCGGATCACCTCGGCGATCTGCCGGGCGAGCGAGGCCACGACGACCGGGTCGACACCGACGCCGCCGCCGCCGAACTCCTCACCGGACAGCTTGAGGAGCACCCGGCGATACGACCGGAGGGGCCGCGTTGTCCTGGTCGGTCATGTGCGGCCCCTCTTCTCGTGATGTGTGCGGCGGTGTCGAGGTGCGTTGTCGCCTCAGCCGATCTCGAAGTGGGAGAACCCGGTGATCGTCACGCCGGCCTCGTCCAGCAGCGCCTTGACCGTCTTCTTGTTGTCCTGGACGGACGTCTGCTCGAGCAGCACGTTGTCCTTGAAGAAGCCGTTCAGCATGCCCTCGACGATCTTCGGCAACGCCGCCTCGGGCTTGCCCTCTTCGCGGGCCTTGGCCTCGAGTACGCGCTTCTCGTTGGCCACGTCGTCGGCCGGGATGTCCTCGCGCTGCAGGTAGCGCGGTCGCATCGCGGTGATCTGCATGGCCGCCCCGCGCGCCGCGGTGAGATCGCTGCCGGTGAACTGGACGAGCACGCCGACCTGCGGCGGGAGGTCGGACGCCTTCTTGTGCAGGTAGGTCGCAACCTGGCCGCTGAAGCTTCACGGCGCGGCGCAGTTCGAGCTTCTCGCCGATGACCGCGGCGACCGCGTCGATGTTGTCGGCGATCGTGCGGCCGTCCTTCAGGGTCTCGCCCAGCAGCTGCTGCGCTAGCCCTTCGGGGTCAGCCGCCCCGGCGGACGCCTCGTGCGCGGCCGAGCCGGCCAGGTGCGTCACGATGTCGGCGGCCAGCGTCTGGAACTGCTCGCTCTTGGCGACGAAGTCGGTCTCGCTGGCGAGCTCGATCATCGCGCCCTCGGCCGCCGCGATCAGGCCGTTGGACGCGGTGCGCTCGGCCCCGCGCTTCTGGACCTTGGCACCGCCCTTGACCCGCAGGATCTCGACGGCCTTCTCGAAATCGCCGTCCGCCTCGTCCAATGCCTTCTTGCACTCCATCATCCCCGCGCCGGTCAGGTCGCGGAGCTTCTTCACATCTGCGGCGGAAAAGTTCGCCATCGTTCGTCCCTCTTGGTCGTGGTGAATAGTCGCGGTCGGTCAGGCGCCCCTCCGCGGGGGCGTCCGCGGCCGCGGTCTCGGCGGCGGCCGGCGCGACCGCGGCTTCGGCGGCCGGTGCCCCGGACTCGGTAGCGCCACCGGGCTGGTAGAGGTTCTGCTCCCACTCGGGCAGCGGCTCGTCTGCGGCCAGCTGGCCGGGTTCGGGCTTCTCGTCGCGTCCGGCATTCGCCGCCGCGGCGGCGCGGGCCATCAGGCCGTCGGCCACGGCGTCCGCGATCACGCGGGTGAGCAGCGCCGCCGAGCGGATCGCGTCGTCGTTGCCGGGGATCTTGTAGTCGACCTCGTCCGGATCGCAGTTGGTGTCGAGGATCGCGATGACCGGGATGTTGAGCTTGTGGGCCTCGCCGACGGCGATGTGCTCCTTCTTGGTGTCGACCACCCAGATGGCGCTGGGCACGCGGCTCATCTCGCGGATACCGCCGAGGGTGCGCTCGAGCTTGGTCTTCTCGCGGGTGAGCAGCAGCTGCTCCTTCTTGGTCGTGACGCCGACCCAGCCACCCTGCTCCAGGGCTTCGAGCTCCTTGAGGCGCTGCAGCCGCTTGAAGACGGTCTGGAAGTTCGTCAGCATGCCGCCGAGCCAACGCTCGTTGACGTAGGGCATCCCGACGCGGGTCGCCTGCTCGGCGATCGCTTCCTGGGCCTGCTTCTTGGTGCCGACGAACAGGACCGAACCACCGTGCGCCACGGTCTCCTTGACGAACTCGTAGGCGCGGTCGATGTAGGTCAGGGTCTGCTGCAGGTCGATGATGTAGATGCCGTTGCGCTCGGTCAGGATGAAGCGCTTCATCTTCGGATTCCACCGACGGGTCTGGTGTCCGAAATGGACGCCGGAGTTGAGCATGTCTTTCATCGTGACGACGGGCATGCCGGTCGCACTCCTCGCTGGTGACGCACGCCGAAGCGCGCCCTCGGTTGACGCACCGATCCGGATGGCTCGATGCCCTGGTGCCCGGTGTCGCGGCCAGCTTGGCCGGACCCGGGGTGAGCCGGGCGGACCGAGGTGGTGGCCGCCTATCCGACGACGAGCGTCAGAAGGGCACGCGAAGTCAGCCGGCTCTCGCTGGCTGCGTGATCGAGTCTAGCCGAGCGGCCGCCCCGGAGCGAACGCCGTCGTCCGGCCCCGGCCGACCGGGTGGTACGGCAGATTCCGCGCCCCGCTCCGGCTAGGCGAGGCCCTCGCGACGGGCCAGGGCCGCGGCTTCGGCCCGACTGCGAACGCCCAGCTTGCTCATCAGGTTCGAGACGTGCACGCTGACCGTCTTCTCCGATATGTAGAGCTGCCGCGCCACCTGCCGGTTGGTGCGTCCCTCGACGAGCAGCGCCAGGACGTCGCGCTCTCTGGGGGTCAATTCGGGCCGCTCGTCCTCGCCGCGCATGGGGACGGCCAGTCGCCGCAGTTCGGCGAGCAACGGTTCGGCGCCGAGACGGCGGGCGACCTCGCGGGCTTGCGCCGCCTGCTCGACCGCCTCGTCCGTTCGGCCGCCCGCCCGCAGAACGTCGGCCAGTCGGGCGCGTGAGCGGGCCTGCTCGTACACCTGTCCGTAGCCGAAGGCGTCGACGCTGCGGCGCCAGAGATCGAGATGTTCGTCGAGGTCGGGGACGTCGATGCCGGCCAGCCACCGCACCCGGGCCGATTCGGCCTCGAGGCGAGCCAGCCACGCCACCCCTTCGACGCCCAGTCGCCGCCCGGCGGGCAGGCCGTCGGACGCACTTCGGCGTCCCGCCTCGACGAACGCCGCCGCGCAGTCAACAGCCCGCTGACCGACCTGAGCGGAACGCTCGACCAGATCGGCCGCCAGCGCAGCAAGCCCGAGGGCCGACAGCCTGATCCGACCGAGGTAGTAGTCGCGCTGCCACGACTTCGCGAGCAACGGCACGAGATCGTCGATGACGGCCAGTGCCGCGTCGGGCTGCCCGCCGGCGGTGAGCGCGTCGATCGCGGCGCCACCGGACAAGTTGGCGATCATCGCGTCGTCTTCCCACCGCGACCGCAGCCGGGCCTTCACCTCGACGACCGCCGGGTCACCGCGTCCGGCCCGCACCGAGAGGCTCACCGCCGAGAGCAACGCACCGGCGAAGCCCGGCGGGTCCTGCCCGGCGGTGTCCACCGTCGCGAGGCACCCGTCCCAATCGCCGAGCTCGTACTGCGTGAGGCCGGCGAGCGCGCGGGCCTCGATCGCGTAGGCGGCCCACGGTCGTCCAGTCGTCCGCGCCCGGTCCGCCGCGCCGCGATAGACGTCGAGCGCGGCAGGGAGGTCGCCGAGCTCGAAGTGCAGGCTCGCGAGGTTGAACCGGCTGCGCAGCTCGGCCGAGATCTCGCCGGCGGCGTGCGCCTGATCGGCCGCCGCGCTGAACTGCTCCGCGGCCACCCGCGGATCGCCGACCCGGCGCTCGATCAGCGCCAACGTCGTACGGGCGTCAGCGGCGATCTCGGGTTGGTCGAGGGCGCCGGCCATCTCGATCGCTTCCTGCGCGAAAACGCTCGCATCGACGTCCCGGCCGAGCCCGATCGCGGCGTGCGCATGCAGGGCCGCGACCCGCGCCCGCAACGGGGTCGGCGGATCGGGCGGTACGAGCCGCAGGGCCTCGGACGTCGCGGCGAGGGCGTCCGAATCGAGGTCGAGGTTGAGCGACCGGCGCGCGAGAGTGAGGAGCAGGCGGGCCTCGTCGACGCTGTCGAGCGCAGCGCGGCGCCCGTCCAGGGCATCGCGGACGATCGCGAGCGCGCGGTACGGGTGCCCGGCATCGCTGGTCGCGTCCGATGCGCCGATGACCAGGCGCAGCCAGGCCGCGGTGGGTTGCCGCGGGACCGAACCGAGCAGCTCGAGGGCGGCCTCGAACTGCTGCATCGCCTCGCGCGGAGCCGCCATGTGCATGGCCTCGTCACCGGCGCGAACGCTCGCCTCGAATGCACCGGTCAGGTCGTGGGAACGCCGCGCGTGATGGGCGAGCTCCGCGGCACTGCCCGTGGACGTGTCCTCGCGCAGGACGCGCGCGAAGGCCGCGTGCAGTCGGACCCGCTCGCCGGGCAGCAGGTCGTCGTACACGGCTTCGCCGAGCAGAGCGTGCCGAAAGCCGTACCCGGCCTCGCCGACCGTTTCGAGGACGTATCCGTCGACGGCTTCGCGCAGTGCCGCATCGAGCTCGTCCGGGCCGACCGCGAGGACGCTCGCGATGGTGTCGTGGATGACGCGTCCGCCGGCGACCGCAACGGCCCGAACGGCCGAACGTGCGGCATCGGAGAGACGATCGAGCCGGATCAGTAACAGGTCGGCGAGCTCGGCCGGAAGCGCCTCGGCCATGCCGCCGTGCGCGGCCGCCGAAACCAGCTCCTCGACGAAGAACGCATTGCCACCCGCCCGCTCGGCGATCCGGCCGAATTCGTGCTCGGTCAGCGGGATCGGGCTGATGGCCGTGACCAGGCTGCGGACCTCGTCGTCGGACAGCGGCGCCAGGTGGATGCGCCGGACCCGCGGCAGCCGGGTCCACTCGCCCAGCGCCCGCCGCAGCGGATGACGGCGATGCAGGTCGTCGCTGCGATAGGACACGACGACCGACAGGCGGGGCGACCGGACCCGGGCGAGTAGGAATCCGAGCAGGTCGCGACTGGCCGGATCGGCCCAGTGCGTGTCTTCGATCAACAGCAACACCGGATTGCGCTCGGCAGCCGCCTCGAGCGCCGCCAGGACGCTGTCGTACAGGGCCGCTCGGTCGATGCGATGCTCGTCGCCGTCGTTGGTCGCCGCGCGGGCCGACGGCAGCAGCCGCTCGATGGCCGGCAGACGCGTGACGAGTTCACCGACGAAGTCCGGGTCGTTCGCGGCCAACCGGCCGAACGCGTCGCTGAACGGCAGGTACGGCAAGCCGGCATCGCCGAAGTCGAGGCATTGTCCGACCAGGACCGTGATACCTCGCTGGTCGGCGCGATCGATCAGCTCGGTGAGCAATCGTGTCTTGCCGACCCCCGCGTCGCCGGACACGATCGCCACCCGCTCGGTCGTTGCGTCGAGCAGCTCTTCGAGTTCGTGCAGCTCGGACGATCGCCCGACCAGGGCGGTTGACCTTCGGGACACGTCCGCCATTGTCGCGGTCGGTACCGACACCGGTCGAGGGATTAGTCCTCGACCCGGCCCGACACGGTCCGGTGCAGGTGCCAGCGTCGTCCGTCCGCCTGCCGGCGGGCGTGCCGATCGCGTCCACCCACCCGGCGGAAGTCGGCGGCGATGGCGTCGCGACGGTAGGCGATCTCGCCGTCGACGAGTGTGGTGATGTGGCTGGTGCTCATTGCGTCCTCCTGATCCGCGGGGCCATCGCGCCTGTCCTGGCGTTCGCGGCCCTTCCTGCTGACCTGACGGTGCGCGCCTGAGGTGGCCCCGCACATCGGAAGAACTCCCTAGTCACCCGCGATACCGGGCCTTAGGCCGCGGCGGCCAGCACCTAGGGCCGGTCCGGGTCGGGTGGCCGTCCGGTTTCGGCGGTCGGCTGGGGATATCGCGGACGCTCATCCACAGATGGCGAGATCACCTGGCCCGCTCGCCGGGGACCGCCGACAGTGGACGCATGGTGATGCGACCCGTGCGCCGACGAGGCGCCGGCCTCGTCATCATGATGATGGGGCTCGTCGGCGCGACTGCCTCTTCGTCGTCGGCTCTAGCTGGCGCAGCCTCAGCGGCGGCGGCGCGATCGAGCGCGGCGGCGCCAACGGAGAGCCCGGCGGCGCCAATCGACGGGCAGTACGCGGTTCCGGTCTTCGGACCCATCATCGTGCAACGACCGTTCGAACCACCCGCCACCGCGTACGCGGCCGGCCACCGCGGCGTCGACCTCGCGACGGCGCCCGGCGGCGTCGTGCTGTCGGCCGCCGATGGGGTCGTCACGTTCGCGGGCATCGTCGCGGGACGAGGAGTCGTCGTCATCACCCACGCGGACGGGATCCGGACCGAGTACGAACCACTCGCGGCCTCGGTGACGACGGGGACCACCGTGCGACGGGGCGAGCCGATCGGTCGCGTTGCCGGTCGGCACGACGGCTGCGCCCCCGATGCGTGCCTGCACTGGGGCGCGCGGCGCGGCGACGTGTACTTCGATCCCATGACCCTGCTGCGGCCGTTGGGACGGGTGCGGTTGCTGCCGTGGGATTCGTGACGGTCAGGCGCGCGGGTGGGCCTTGGAGTAGCTCTGGCGAAGCCGTTCGACGGACACATGCGTGTAGATCTGGGTGGTCGCCAGGCTGGCATGCCCGAGGAGCTCCTGCACGGCCCGAAGATCGGCGCCGCCTTCGAGCAGGTGCGTCGCGGCGGTGTGTCGCAGACCGTGCGGGCCGACGTCCGGCGCGTCGGGAACGGCCGCCAGGCGCTCGTGCACGACCGCCCGCACGGCGCGTTGGTCGATTCGGCGGCCCCGGATGCCGAGCAGCAGCGCCGGTCCGCTGTCGTCGGTGGCGAGACCGGGCCGGCCGGCTCGCAGCCACTGGTCGAGCGCGGCGTCCGCGGGTAGCCCGTACGGAACGCTGCGCTCCTTCGCGCCCTTGCCGAACACCCGCACCAGGCGGCGGCCCCGATCGACATCGTCGATGTCCAGACCCACAAGCTCACCGACCCGGATTCCTGTCGCGTAGAGCAGTTCGACGATCAGCCGGTCGCGCGTCGCGACCGGCGAACCGTCGTCGACGGGCACCGCCATCAGCGATTCGGCCTCGTCGACCCGCAGGACCTCGGGCAGCGTCCGATGCGGCCGTGGGCTGACGAGCAGCTGGCCCGGGTCGATCGCTACCAGGCCGCTCGAGTGCGCCCAGCTTGCGAAGGTGCGCACCGCTGCGCCCCGTCGCGCGAGCGAGCTGCGCGCCGAGCCCGACGTCCGTTGGTCGGCCAGCCACCCCCGCAGCGCGCCGAGATCGAGCTCGGAGATCGCTTCGATGCCGGTAGCGCGCGCGTAGGCCAGCAAGCTGACCGCGTCGGCCACGTAAGCCCGAACCGTGTGCACGGATCGGTTGCGTTCGAGTCGCAGGTGACGCTCGTACGCGTCAATGACCGTGGCGAGCTCGGATGGCAGCGAGATCGCGCTGCGCGACGAGATCGACACGCCGCTTGGCCGCCAGACGGCGCTGGCGAGGGAGGTCGCTCGTCGAGGCCACACCGCGACGGTCCGCGCTCGGCGTGCAGCGGTCAAGTCGGCTCGCCGCGCGCCGCCGGGACGATCGGTCGGGCCCGCCCGTCGGCTCTCGCGCGAGCCCGCCGCCGCCGGGCAACGCTGACGCGGTAACCCTCCTCGGTCTCCTCGACGAGCCCGGCGAGGTGCAATGCGGGAAGTGAACGGGCCACCTCGCGAGCGCTTACCCCGCAGAGCGCGGCCCACTCGTCGACGCCGACCGCCGCGCGGGCCGGTAGACCGTCGAAGACGCGGCGAGCGGTCGGATCGACGCGATCGAGAACTGCTTCGAGCTCATCGACGGACGGGCGGGATCGCGTCTCGACCGGATCGAGGCCCTCGCCGGGCGACCCGACCACGGCGAGGACGTCGTCGACCGTCTCGACGAGGAGCGCTCCGTACCCCTCACGGCGCAGCAATGCGTGACAGCCGACCGACATCGCGGACGTGACCGGTCCGGGGACCACCATCAAGGGCCGTCCCTGGCTCACGCAGTGCGCGGCCGTGTTCAGGGCTCCGGATCGGGCCGCCGCCTCGACGACAACAGTGCCCGTGGCGAACGCGGCGATGAGCCGGTTGCGACTGAGGAAGCGATGACGCTGCGGCGCGCTGCCGGGCGGGCACTCGGAGACGATCAGACCCGACTCGCCGGCCCGATCGAAGAGCGTTGCGTTCGCGGCCGGGTAGGGCCGATCGACGCCGCCCGCCGACACGATGACGGTGACTCCTTCCGCCCCGAGCGCAGCGCGGTGGGCCGCAGCGTCGATGCCGAACGCGCCGCCACTCACCACCGTCACGCCCTGCCGGGCGAGCCCGAATGCGAAATCGGCGGTCACGTGCTCGCCGTACGGCGTCGACGATCGCGCCCCGACGATGGCAACGCTGCGAAACCAGACCGACGCGAGATCGGCGCGGCCACGGACCCACAGCGCGATCGGGGGCACGAGATCGTCGCGCAGCCGCTCGACCGGCGCAGCCGCGCGCCGAGGGCCAGCTGCCCGTGCGAGCCGGTCGAGTGCCGCCAGCGCGCCGACCGGCCATTCGGCAGACTCCGGCACCACGAGCCGAATACAGTTCCGGGCCGCGGCTTCGAGATCGGCGAGCGGATCGACCCGCTCGCGGCGGGCCGCGGTCACCGCCCGCACGGGATCGGGCGCTCGATCGCGGCGGATGGCGTCGGCGGCCTCCGTCGGGCCGACCTCGTCGACGAACATCCATAAGGGCAATGCGCCCGGCTCGGCCACCCGGCTCAGGTAGGCCCGCGCGACGAGGACGGCGTCGGGGACCTCGGCCGTCACGCGGCACCCGCCGAACCAGTACCGGTGCGGAAGTAGAGCGCCTCGGCGATGTCGTCGGCGCCCGGTGCCGTTCGACCGCTCAGGTCGGCCAGCGTCCAGGCCATCCGCACGACCCGATCGAACCCTCGCGCGGTGAGCTGGCCGCGCTCGAGGCAGGTCTCGGCGGCGCCGAGGACGGCGGCTGGTAGGCGCCAACGGCCGGACCGGAGCGCGACGCCGGGAACGTCGGCGTTGAGGTTCCACGCCGTCGCCCCAGCGGTCCCGGGCGGCCTGACGCGCGCCCGCGACGCGCCGGGCCACGACCAGCGGTGGTCTCGACGTCGGAGATCGGTGCGAAGAGTTCCGCGCGGGTGACCGGGTCGAGCCGCAGCCGGACGTCGACCCGGTCGAGGAGCGGGCCGGACAATTTCTGCTCGTACCGTCGACGCGTCTGCGGCGTGCAGGTGCAGTCGCGGGCTCGGCGGCCGCATGGGCACGGGTTGGCGGCCAGGACGAGTTGGAATCGGGACGGGTAGCGAACGGCGCCGTAGCTGCGGTGCAGCACGACCTCGCCGCTTTCGAGCGGTTGACGCAGCGCGTCGATCGCCTTCGGCGAGAACTCGGCCGCCTCGTCGAGGAAGAGGATGCCGTGGTGTGCAAGCGAGATCGCGCCGGGACGCGCGAGACCCGACCCCCCGCCCACGAGGGCGGCCACGGTCGCGGTGTGATGCGGCGCTTGCAGGGGCGCCTGCCGCACCAGACCGGCCTCGGCCCGAAACGTTCCCGCGACCGAATGGATCGCGGTGACCTCGAGCGCGGCGCGGTCGTCGAGCGTGGGGAGCAGGCCCGGCAGCCGCTCGGCCAGCATCGTCTTGCCGGCCCCCGGGGTGCCGAGCAGGTACAGATGATGCCCCCCGGCCGCGGCGACCTCGAGCGCTCGCTTCGCCATCGCCTGTCCGGCCACGTCGGCGAGGTCCCGCCCCCCGAAGCCGGCCGGTTCCAACGGGCTGGCCACCGCGACCGGCAACGCCGGGAGTTCGCCGGTCAGCCACGCCACGATCTCGCGCAGGTTCTCGGCGACCCGCACGTCGAGCCCGTCGACGAGGGCCGCTTCGGCGGCGTTGTCGGCCGAGACGACGACGCGCCGCACCCCCGCGTGGCGGGCCGCAATCACCGACGGGAGCACGCCACGCACCGGTCGCAACTTGCCGTCGAGGCCGAGTTCGGCCAGCCACGCCGCGTCGGCGATCGCCGCCTGAGGCACGGCCCCGGTGGCGGCGAGGATCGCCATCGCCAGGGCCAGATCGAAGCGCGAACCGACCTTCGGCACATCGGCCGGCAGGAGCGCCAGCGTGACCCGTCGATTCGGCCAATCGACTCCGGAGTTCAACACCGCGGCGCGGATCCGGTCCCGCGACTCCATGACGGCGACATCGGCCAGCCCGGTGAAGGACAGGCCCGGCAGGCCCGGGCTCATGTCGGCCTCGATCTCGACCAACTGTCCATCGATGCCCGACAACGCGATCGCGAGCGTGCGCGCGACCGTCATCAGAACGCCGCACGACGGTGATCGACCAGTGCGGCCCCTTGTCGGCGCCGCAGCACACTCACGACGTCGAAGCGCAGCTCGGGCCAGAACGCCGGCTCACCACCCGCTCGGCGCTCGGCCAGCCACAGCACGGCCAACCGGCGCAGGCGCATGGCTTTGACAGCCGATGACCGCCTCGGCCGGATCGCCGTAGGCGGTCGACGAGCGCGTCTTCACTTCGCAGAAGACGATCACGTCACCGTCGCGCGCGACGATGTCGAGCTCGCCGTCGCGGCATCGCCAATTGCGGTCGAGGATCTCCAGGCCGCTGTCGATCAGGTGCTGCGCGGCGACGCGCTCGCCGTACTGCCCGACCGCATCTTTGGCTCGCATCTGCCCAGCCTCACCGCGCGCGGTTCGCAACGGGGCCGATCGGAGCGGGATGTGGACAACTTCCGTCCTGTGGACGGCGGATTTGACCGACGACAGGGGCGGGACCTTCGTCAGCCGCGGAGTGCGACGCTACGGGCCGGGGGCTGGGAGAACGCGGTTATGCGCGTCCGCAATTTGGTCTGGGCAGAACGCGCGCGGACGACGCGTGATCAGTCGTCGAACGCACCCTTCGTGCCGGGGAGTTCGAGTTCGGGCTTGTCGAGCTCCTCGATGTTGACGTCCTTGAACGTCACGACCCGAACAGTCTTCACGAACCGCGCGGGCCGGTACATGTCCCAGACCCACGCATCGCGCATGGTGAGCTCGAAGTACACCTCGCCGTCGGCGCTGCGCGGTTTGAGGTCGACCTCGTTCGTGAGATAGAAGCGCCGTTCGGTCTCGACGACATAGGTGAACTGCGCGACGATGTCCTTGTATTCGCGATAGAGCTGCAGCTCCATCTCGGTCTCGTAATTTTCGAGATCCTCGGCGCTCACGCAGTCGTCTCCCAACTCGGCACGGTGTCCACTCGATTGTCGCCCATGTCGACGGGCGACCGCACCTCGCCCGACATGACCCGTCGGACGTTGACGTAACGACGACGATGTTCGTCGCACGGACCGTGGAGCTCGAGCGCCTCGGTGTGTTCGGCGGTGACGTAGCCCTTGTGCTTTGCGAACTCGTACTGCGGCCAACGGTCGTGCAGCTCGGCCATGATCCGGTCGCGCGTGACCTTGGCGAGGATCGACGCGGCGGCGATGCACCCGACGACGGCATCGCCCTTCCACACCGCGGTCGTCGGGATCCCGAGGCCGGGAACGGGGAAGCCGTCGGTGAGGGCGTAGGTCGGGCTGGGAACGAGCAAGCCGATCGCGCGCCGCATCCCGGACAGGTTCGCGACGTGGAGTCCGTACGCGTCGATCTCGGCGGCCGGGATGACGACGATCGAGTAGGCCGCCGCACGTGCGACGATCTCGCCGTAGAGCCGCTCCCGCGAGGCCGCGGTCAGCAGCTTCGAGTCGGCCAGACCCTCGATCCGTCCCCGTCGGCCCGGGGCCAGCACGCAGGCCGCCACCACGAGCGGACCGGCACAGGCACCGCGTCCGGCCTCGTCGCTGCCGGCGACCGCATCGAAGCCGGCTCTGGTCAGGGCGGCTTCATACGCCTCGAGGCCGTTGTCGCGCCGCACGATGGGACGCGGCGGGCGGAACGGCAACAGCTCGGTCGCAGCCATGATCGGTGCCACGCTACGCCGTCGGGCGAGTCACGGGTGAGACGCCAGGATCGTCAACGAGCGCGAGAGGACGTCGGCTACATCGGGCGGGTAGAAGAGCTCCGCGGAGTGCCGCAGCTCCTCGATCCCCCACCAGCGATAGCCGATCAGGGTGGCCGATTCGAGCTCGGTCGGAGCAGCCGGGCGCGCGACCGCGCCAGCGGCCACCCGGACCGCGAAATACACGTTGGTCTGGTCGAAGCGGTGTCCCCCGTAGCTCCACTGCCGCCGGTCCTCGTGCACAACGACGGCGTCGGCACCGAGCAGCACGTCGAGCCCCGTCTCTTCCCGAACCTCGCGGACGGCCGCCTGCGCGGGCGACTCCCCCGGATCGATTCCGCCACCCGGCGTCAGCCAGTAGTTCTGGTCCGGCCGGTCGTACTCGCGTTCGTTGATCAACAAGAGCCGATCGTGCGGTGTCGACGACGAGCACCCGCGCACCCTGCCGGGCAACCCGCGGCAGCGACTCGGTCACGAACGCGGACCGAATCGCGCGATCACAACGGCCGACGCCGGCGCCGACGCCGGACCCAGATGGGCAGCACGAGCGCGGTCGCGCCGATCGACGGGGCGAGCGGTCCGCCGACGCCGAGCGCGACCTGTTTGAACGTCTCCGGCGTGCCGAGGGTGCGCCAGCGCGACGGCGGCCAGACGATCAACACCGCCTTACCGATGACCGCGCTGACCGGCACGGTGCTGTCGGTCACGTCGAAGCGGTTCGTCACGTAGTGGTATCTGGAGTCGGCCGACACCGATCGATGGTCGCCCATGACCCACAGCCGCCCCTTGGGGACGGTGACCGGACCGAACGTCCGCTGATCCTGCGGATCGATGGACGCCGACCCGGGCTTGTCGGTCGACACCCAAGGCAGGTTCTCGTACACGTACGGCTCGTCGAGGGAATGCCATGGCCCGTTCGGCCCGTCGGAACTGACCTGCACGCGGCCCTGGCTGTCGCAGCACTGGACGCTCTGACCACCCACGGCGATGACGCGCTTGACGAGATCGTTCTCGTCGGGCGGGACGAGTCCGATCAGCTGGCCGACCCAGCGCACGCCCTTGAGGACGGGGTTGCTTGGCGGGGTCGGTGTCGCCTCGCTGTCCCAGCCGCTCGGAGCCTTGAACACGACGATGTCGCCCGGGTGCGGATCGCGCAGGTGATAGATCGGCTTGTTGACCAGGATCCGGTCGCCGGAACATCCCGTACAGCCGTGGAGCGTCTTCTCCATCGACTCGGACGGGATGAAGTACGGCTGGACCAGGAACGTCTTGATCAGCATCGCGACGACAACCGCGATCGCGACGAGCAGTGGCAGCTCCCACCACGGGGATTTGGTCTTCGCCTTGCCGCGACGGCCACGGGGGGCCGGCGCCGGGACGGCGCCGGGCGGGAGGGCCGGCTCGGTGCGCAGATCCGCTCCGTCGGCCGTCGGTGGCGCGTCGGTGGTCGCGAATCCGCCCCCGAAGACCCGGCCGGACGGCCGGCCCGTTTCCGCGTTTCCGTCGGCGACCGGCTGGTCCAGGGCGAACCGCTCGGAGAGCGCACCGTCGTGCGCTGATCCGTGCATTTCGTCGAACGGACGCTCGTTCGGCGTGGGGATCTCGTCGTCAGCCATCGCCGGGCGTCGCTACCCGCGTCAGCGGGCGACGGAGTCCCGCTTTTCCTTGATCTTGGCGGCCTTGCCGCGCAGGTCGCGCAGGTAGTAGAGCTTCGCGCGGCGGACGTCACCACGGGTCACGATCTCGATCTTGTCGATGATCGGCGTGTGGACCGGGAAGGTGCGCTCGACGCCGACCCCGAAGCTGACCTTGCGGACGGTGAACGTCTCACGCAGGCCACCCCCCTGACGACGGATGACGACGCCCTGGAAGACCTGGACGCGCGAGCGGGTGCCCTCGATGACCCGCACGTGCACCTTGAGGGTGTCGCCGGGGCGGAAGTCCGGTACGTCCGAGCGCAGTGACTCGGCGTCCAGCGTGTCCAGGGTGTCCATGTCGCACAGTCCTTCGATCGTGGTCTTCGTTCGCGTGGTGAAATCCTCGCCGCGATCGTGGCGCGCAACATCGCTGCTGACGTACACGGCTCGGGGCGGAGGTGCTCGAGTGGCCTGAACAGGCGTCCGGGCAACCCCCTGATGGTGCCATATTCGGCCCCGGGACGCGAAACGGCCGTCCGATCGCCGGCGGCGTCAGCCCGGCGGTTCGAGCAGATCAGGGCGCCGGCGCAGCGTGCGTTCCTTCGACTGGGCGGCCCGCCAGCCGGCGATCGCCGCATGGTTGCCCGAGAGCAGGACGGGTGGGACCTCTCGACCCCGCCAGCTCGCCGGCTTCGTGTACGCCGGCGCCTCGAGCAAACCCCCGGGGCCGGCCGCGAACGAGTCGTCGATCGCCGACTCGGCGTTGCCCAGGACACCCGGCAGCAGACGGCTGATCGCCTCGGCCATGACGAGCACCGCCACCTCGCCTCCGGCCAGCACGTAGTCGCCCAGACTGACCTCGTCGACCCGCATCCGGTCGGCGGCATAGTCGAGCACGCGCGCATCGATGCCCTCGTACCGTCCGCACGCGAACAGCAGCCACGGTTCGGCGGCCAACTCCTCGGCGAGGGCCTGCCGGAACGGGGTGCCGGCCGGGCTCGGCACGATCAACCGCGGTTGGACCGCGTCCTCGGGCGGCGCGACAGCGTCGAGCGCACGAGCCCACGGCTCCGCCAACATGACCATGCCGGGCCCGCCCCCGTACGGCGTGTCGTCGACCGTGCGATGGACGTCGTCGGTGAATGCCCGCAGGTCGTGCACGCCGACCCGCACCTGCCCGCGCGCGATCGCCTTGCCGAGCAGCGACTGCTGCAAGGGATCCAGGTAGTCCGGGAAGATCGTCACGACGTCCAGGCGCAGGGCCGCGGCGGCTCCGTCGTCGGTCATGCCCGATCAACCGGTCGTCTGCTCACAGCTCGAACAGTCCCGGCGGTGGAGCGATCTCGACCGACCCGCCCGCGATGTCGACCTGCGGAACGAAGGCGGCTATGAACGGTACGAGGTGCTGGCGTCCGTCGATGTCGAGCGCGAGGTAGTCGGCGCCGGCGATGTGCACGACGTCGGCGACCGATCCGATGTCGGCGCCGTCGACCCGGGCCCGCAGCCCGATCAGATCGCTGTCGTAGAACTCGTCGGGATCCTCGAGCGGATTCCGCTCATCCGTACTCACGAACAGCTCGACGCCGCGCAGGGCGGCCGCGGCCTCGCGCCCGTCCAACCCGACGAAGTGGACGACGAAGCGACTGCCCTGGTTGCGGGCCTGGTCGACGGTCAGCGGGCCGGCCTCGGCCGGCTTCGTGCGCAGGACGGCGCCCGGCGCGAAGCGGACCTCCGGCTGATCGGTCCACGGCTCGACGAACACCTCACCGCGGACGCCGTGAACGGGACCGATCCGCCCGACGGTCACGAGGTCGGGTTCGGTCACGGCCGGCTTCGATCAGCCACGGACGGGCACCGTCAGTCGCGTACGCCGTCGACGACGTCGACACGAATGCCCTTGCCGCCCACGCCGTTGATGACCTGACGAAGCGCCTTCGCCGTACGTCCGTTGCGGCCGATGACCCGGCCGAGGTCGTCGGGATGAACCGAGATCTCGAGCCGGGTGCCCCGACGATTGCTCACGGTGTCGACGTGGACATCGTCTGGGTGATCGACGATGCCGCGAACCAAGTGCTCGAGCGCTTCCTCGAGCACGTCAGCTCGCGTCCGACGCCGGCGCAGCCTCGACCGCGTCGGTTTCCGTCGCCTCGGCGGCAGGCGCAGGCGCCTCAGGAGCAGCCGTCGGCGTCTCAGGAGCAGCCGCGGGCGCTTCGGCCGCAACCTCGGCGTCGGCCGCCTTCTTGGGCGCGCGCTTGCGCGGCGTGGTGGCGTCGGCCAACGGCTCACCGGAGGTCTCAGCCAGCGCGGCGTTGAACCGGTCGAGCTTGTTCGGCTTCGGCGGAGCGACCTTCATCGGTTCCGGAGCCGGCAGGCCCTTGAACTTCTGCCAGTCACCCGTGACCTTGAAGATCGCGGTGACGGCCTCGGTCGGCTGCGCGCCGACGCCCAGCCAGTAGGCCGCCCGGTCACCGTCGACGCGGATGACCGAAGGGTCGTTCTTCGGGTGGTACTCGCCGATCGTTTCGATCGAGCGGCCGTCGCGCTTGGTGCGCGCGTCCGCGACGACGATGCGGTAGTGCGGTTCGCGCGTCTTGCCCAGGCGCATGAGCTTGATCTTCGTTGCCACAGGTGTTCGTACTCCAGACTCTGACGTGGTGGGAAGGTTCGCGCCGCGTGGGGTCAGCGGACCGGACGTTCCCGATGGACTGGCCGCGCCGTGGGGAGAGGGTCCACGCCGAGCCGGTACTCAACAGGACATTGTGCCATGCACGAATCGGTGTGCGTGCCATGCACGAATCGGTGTGCGTGCCATGCACGAATCGGTGTGCGTGCCATGCACGAATCGGTGTGCGTGCCATGCACGAATCGGTGTGCGTGCCATGCACGAATCGGTGTGCGTGCCATGCACGAATCCGGGGCCGGCCGGCGCGATATTGGGCCGCCGCCCTTCGGCGTGGCGGATCGGTCGCTGGCGCTCGGTGGCGTAGAAAAGGTGTGGGCCCCTCGAAGTATGAGTTCGAGGGGCCCACGTTTGGCTCGGCTCGGTGACGCGTCCAGGCCTCACGAGACTTTCCACGGCTGCTTCGGCGTCACCCTCAGTCCCCGGCGAGTTGCCCCGCCAGGACCAGCCCTTTCCGGTCCCGATCCCGCCTCCCCTTGCGGTTCGGCGTAACGCAATGTCTACCGGCTCGCAACGTGTTAGACAAGAGGCAGTGTCCAGACGTCTACCTGACGTTCAGACTCTTTCCCTCATAGAGGTGGGCTCGGGCGGGGTCAGATCCCAGCGATGCGCGACGACCGGGACGGGCACCGGCTCGCCGCGGCGCTGCGCGCCGATGACGGTGGCCCGGGCTCGCCGCCACCACCGGACGACCTGAACGGTGCCGAGCAGCTGAACTGCGAGCATCACCGCGAAGGCGATCCGAAAGCGTTCGGCGCTCGATCCGTCGAGCAGGCTCAGCGTCGCGCCGACGAGTGCCGAGCCGATGATCGCCGCCGCGAAACCGCCGACGTTCACCACGCCCGTGGCCGTTCCGACGATGGACGACCGGTTGTAGTCACGCGCGAGCGCGAAGCCGATCGACGACGCGGGCCCACCAAGCGCCGTGAAGATCGAGATCGCCGCGACGGCGACGTGCGGCGGATGGTTGCCGCCGAACCCGAGCAGCAGACCCCAGCCGACGAGCGTGACGACGGAAACGCTGATCGCGAGCGGAACCCGGCCGGACGCGTGCCGGCTGATGAGGATGCCGATCGACGGGCTCGCCACGACGCCCACGGCGACGCACGCCAGCAGGATCGCGCTCGCCCGCTGCACCGAGTAGCCCTGCGCGACGAGATACGGCACGCCCCACAGCACGCTGAAGACCGTCGCGCTCGACATGCAAGAGAAGTGCACCCAGAAGCCGAGCCGGGTGCCCGGCGTGGTCCAGGCCAGACCGATTCGGCCGGCGACCCGCTGCGCAGGCGCCCGCAGCTGCGAGATCCTTCGGTGACCCCCGACGAGCGGCACGGTCTCGGGCAGCACGAACCAGACGAGCGCGGCCGCGAAAACCGAGACCAGCGCCGTGCTCGCAAACGTCGGAGTCCACCCGGCCGAATGGAGCAGCACCGACAACGGCAAGGTGGCCAGCACATTGCCCACCGAACCGAGCAGGGCCGTCGCGGCAACGATGATCGGGTACTGCCGTGGGTGGAAATGCACGGCGGCGAAGCGCAGCACACTCACGAATGTGAGCGCGTCCCGCATCCGAGCAGGCCGCGCGCCAGCAGCGCCGTCGGGTAGTTCGGCGCGACCGCGAACACGAGCTCAGCCACCGCCATCGTCGCGGCGGCGGCAAGCAGCAGGCGGCGCGGCCCGTACCGATCGACGAGAACGCCGGTGGGGATCTGCATGGCCGCGTAGACACCGAGCTGAAGCAGGACGAAGAAGCTGAGCTGGGCCGGACTGATGTCGAAACGCCGGGACGCCTGCAGTCCGGCCACCCCCAACGCGCTGCGGTGGAACACCGCCGTGATGTAGACCACCACTGCGACGATCCAGCCGCGGATCGCCGGGGATGCGAACGGCAGCCGTGATCGCGGCGTCACGGGTGGCGCTCGTAACGGACGTCGTCATCGGCTCACCCGACTACGCGCGCCGACACGACGTGCGACGCGTGATCGAGGTGCTCGTCGATCGCGGCCTCCGCTGCCCGGATGCTGCGGCTGGCGATGGCCTGAACGATCCGTTCGTGACCCGTGATCGACTTGCGGATCCGTCCGGCATCGACCGTGCCACCGGAGTCGTCGAGCAGGTTCACGACGCCCATCCGCAGTTGCCGCTCGCGCAAGGAGCGGTACAGGTCTATGAGCACCGAATTGTGCGTCGCCGCGACGATCCGCGCGTGGAACGCTCGATCGGCCTCCGAGTAGGCGATCGGGTCGCGGGTGCGCGCAGCCGCCCGCATGGCGGTCAGCTGAACCTCGAGATCGGCGACGAGCCCGGCGGTGCGACCCCCGCCGATGGCCGCGCGGACCGCGAACATCTCTACCAGGTGACGAGCCTGCATGACGTCCTCGCGCTCGGCGTCGGTGATCGGCAGGACCAGCGCGCCCCGCTTCGGCAGCAACCGCACCACGCCTTCGGACTGCAGGCGCAGCAGAGCCTCGCGGACGGGAGTGCGCGAGACGCCGACCGCATCGGCGATCAGCCCTTCGGAGAACACTTCGTTGGAGGCGAGCCGGCGAGCCATGACCTCGTTCTTGATGTGCCGATAGGCCCGCTCGGACGCTGGAATCGCCTCCGCAGCGTCATGCGTCTCAGATGCATCCATGATGTATCTATGCTACACGGCGCGGGCCCGCCCAGCCAATTGATTAACTGATCACCGCACCGCGCAGGACAATGCGCGTCGGCGCGTTGAGGGTCTCGAGGGTCACTCGCGGGTCCGCCGAGTAGACGACCAGGTCGGCGTCAGCGCCCTCGACCAGGCCGTCGAGTCCGAGCCAGGCCCGGGCCCGCCAGCTCGCCTGCGCGATGACTTCGGCCAGCGGAATGCCGGCACCGACCAGCTCGGCGATCTCGTCCCGCACCCGTCCGTGCTGGAGCGAGCCGCCCGCGTCGGTGCCCACGTAGACCGGCACCCCGGCGTCCCACGCATCTCGAATCCGATCGCGCGATGTCGCCAGCAGAGCGCGCATGTGGGCCGCGTAGATCGGATACTTGGATTCACCCTGCGCCGCGATCACCGGGAAGGTGTCAATGTTGATCAGGGTAGGCACGACGGCCGTTCCGCTCCGGGCCGCCTCGTCGAGCAGGTCAGCGGTGAGGCCGGTTCCATGTTCGATCGAGTCGATGCCGGCCGCAATGAGGTCGGGCAGCGCGTCCTCGCCGAACACGTGCGCGGCGACCCGCACCCCGAGATCATGAGCCCGCCCGATGGCCGCCTCCAGCGCCCAGGCCGGCCAGACCGGAGTCAGATCGCCGACCGATCGGTCGATGTAGTCGGCGGCGATCTTGACCCAGCCGTCGCCCCGTTCCGCCTGGACCGCCACCGCGTCGGCCAACTGTTCGGGCTCGACCTCGATGCCCAGGTGGCGGATGTAGCGCTGCGGGCGCGCGATGTGGCGGCCGGCCCGGATCAGGCGGGGTAGATCGGCGCGCGCCTGCACGCTGGTGTTGTCGACGGGCGAGCCGGCGTCGCGCAGCAACAAGGCGCCGGCATCGCGATCAAGGATCGCCTGCTCGGCCTGTTCGGCGGGATCGGCGACGAAGTGGTCCGGCGCGAGCCCGACGTGGCAGTGCGCGTCGACGAGGCCGGGCAGGACGAACCCACGATCGGCGATCGTCTCGACGTCACCGGCCGGTTGCTCGAAGGTCAGCCGGCCACCGACTATCCAGGCATCACGCTCGACCTCGTCCGGCAGGAAGACTGCACGCAAGTGAAGTAGGCCCACCTCGCCGACGCTACTTCACCGGGGTCGGCTCAGCCGGGCAGGAAGTAGCCGAACAGGTCCGTGACGACGTCGACGTTGCCGCCGGTCGTCGAGTTGTAGATGGACAGCGAATTCGACTGGAGATTCGCGACCACGGCGTTCGCCACCGTCCGAGACGGGGTGAAGTTCAGGTTCGACGCGAACGGTCGCGTCGCACCGGTCGGGTACACCGTGAAGAAGCCGGAACCGGTCGGGCCGACCGCGACGACGCCGGTGAGCAACGCGGTCGTGGCCGACGGCGCACCGTTCACGCCGGCGCCGTACAGCGTCTGCGTACCGCCGGCGCCGAGGACGCCCAGCTGCCCGCCGTTACCGGTTCGGGTGTCACCGATCCGGATCGGCGCGGGGAGCGACACGTACTTCGCCGTGCCCGTCGCCGAGAAGGTACCGATGAGGTCGACGATCGCGTCCGACGGTGCACCGATAGCGGTGATCTCGAAAGCACCGCTGCCGTCGAGGGTGACGACAGCGAGGTTGGCCCGCGACAGCGACGTCACATAGTTCACCGTCGAGGTGCTCGTGGATCCGTTCGGGCTTACGCAGAGCGCACCGGGCCCGACCGCGTCCGCCGACGTGACGTTGACCAGGATCGCCTTCGTCCCGGCCGGCACCAATGAGGTCGGCGGCGTGTACTTGACCACCTGGTTCGATTGGATGATTCCCTGCGTCCCGCCCGTGCCGTCGCGCGTGTCGACGATTCGGGTGATGGTCGTGGCCGGTGTGTACTTCGTGCCGGCAACGGTCGGATCGAAGTAACCGAGCACGTCGATCAGGACATCGGCCGAGGTAGCGCCGGCCAGGACGTTGATGGCGGTGCCGCTTCCGAGTGTGACGATGGCGAACACCGGCGCTGTCGAATCCGATGACGCGGTCGAGAGGTTGACGTTCGAGGTGCCGGGCCACGCGGTGCCGCCCGGAAACACCGACACGAATCCCGCGGCCGCCGGGTCCAGGGCCGTCACGTTGATCGCGACGGCCGTGGCGGTCGACGGGACGCCGGCCCCGGAGACCGACAGCGAGTACGGGCTGCCAGCCGGCAGCGGACCCTGACCACCGAGCGTCGCGCCGTGACCGGAGCCACCGAAGCCGGGCCGGGTGTCCAGCACGCGGACCGGTGTCGCGAGCGCGGTGTACCCGGTGCCGCCGGGGGCGGTCGCGCCGGTGGTGGCGCCGAGTGTCAACACGCCGTGACCCTCGAGGTCGGTCGGCGGGTTGGACGGAGCGCCGCTCGACGCCCGTTGTTCGAGGAACGTCTGGATCTGCGTGGCGTCCATCGTCGGAGCGGCCGCCTTGACCAGCGCGGCCGCGCCGGCGACATGCGGCGCCGCCGCTGAGGTGCCGCAAAAGCGGGTGTAGATGTTGCCGGAGACGGCGTCGTAGGCCGAGATGTCCGGCTTGATGCGCCCGTCGATCGTGGGTCCCTGCGAGCTGAAGTCCTCGAGCGGCGGCGTGCCGGTCGCGGCCTGATCGCTGTTGCACGCGTTCGTGCCGCTGCCGTCGACGGCACCGACCGCGAGCGCGTACGGCGATGTCGCCGGGTCGCTGATGCTGCGTGCGGCGGCCCGCGCCGGGTTGGCGTAAGAGTTGAAGTTCGGCGACACATCGCCCCAGTAGGAGAGGTCATACGACTCGCCGAACCCGCCGGTCACGAACTGCACGGCCACGTCCCACTCCTGGTCCAGCGCCGTCGAGACGGTTACCGGGATGTCGACCGCTGCCGTCTGGCCCGCGCCGCCCTCGGCCACCACCGGCGTCGGGTCGCCGTAGGCGTCCGGATTGATCGGGGTCTCGAGGTCCTGGGTGCAGTCGGCGTCGTTGCACTGCCAGCCGAAGGCCAGCAGCTTGATCGTCGACGCGCTGACCGGCCACTGGTCCCACTGCAGGTCGAGATCGGCCGACCCGGCCACGCCGGAATTGTTGTTCGTCCCGGGCACGAAGACGCCATCGAACTCGCTGCTCGTGCCGTTCAGGTCGATGAGGGTGTCGGCGTCGGTGTCGAACATGTTGCCCGACCAATGGTCGACCGCGTTGTTGCCCGCCGACTGGATCCACAGGATGCCGGCCTTACGAGCGGTCTCGACCGTTGCCACGGTCGAGCCGGCCGCGCCGTTGCCGTCACCGCGCGAGTCGCCGGGAAACCCCAGGGAGCTGTTGACGATCGTGACACCGGCCGCCTGCAGCTCGGTCTCCGACTGCTGGAAGCCTCCGTCGTCATCGACGCAGTACAGGAACAGCTGCGCACCAGGAGCCATCTGATGGACGATCTCGGCCACCGCCGTGCCGTGGTCGCTGTCGTTGACGTTCTGGCAATGATCTCCGTTCACCACCGTCGCCGCCGGGAGGTTACCGGCGCCGACCTCGGTGCTCAACCCGGTGAACCCGCCGTCGACGATCGCGACCTTGACTCCGGACCCGGTGTTGCCGGATGTCTGCCACGCGCCGGCTCCCGATGCGGCGACACCTTCGGAGACCGAGCCTTCTGTGTGCGCACGCACCGGCGCGGTGATCGTCGACACGCTGTTCGAGGCGGCCAGGGTCGAGAGCGACCCGCTCGGGACGGCCGCCGTCACCGCACCGGGCACCGACGCGAGGGTGTGGCCGCCGACGGAGCTGACCAGCGTGGCCAGCGCACCGGGGTCACCGTGCAGCACGACCTCCTGGGTGCCGGTCGTCGCGTGACCCTCGGTCTCGACCGATGACGCGATCTTGGCTGACCGGACGCTCGGCGGGGCGACGGCGCCGCCGAGTCGCACCGACTGCTTGTCCGCCGCGAAGTGGGCCATCGCCGACCGATGGGCGAGCTGTTGCAGTGTCGTACGGGCGTCGGCAACCGGCCGCTTCGAATTCGGTGTCGGGGTCGTCGCGGACCCGGTGATTGCGGCCGCGGGAATCACCGCAAGCACGGTCGATGCGGCGACAAACAGGCCAACTCGCGTAACAAGCTTCACTTCAACGCTCCGGAATACATAGTGCGTACTGCCCCCGCCCGGAGCTGAAATGAAGATATCGGACAAGTCAAGACTCTTCGCGTGACAGCTCCACGACAGACAGTCATCACCATGCGTCCGACAGCAACCCCCGGGTCTCGGACAGCAACTGCGGCAGGACCCGCGTGTGCGCCACGATGGGGATGAAGTTGGTATCGCCGCCCCAGCGCGGCACAACGTGTTGGTGCAGGTGCGCGGCGATGCCGGCCCCGGCGACCGCACCCTGGTTCATGCCGATGTTGAAGCCATGGGGCGCCGACACCGCGCGAATCGTTGTCATCGCGTGTTGGGTGAAGCTCGCCAACTCGGCGACCTCGCCCCGGTCGAGTTCGGTGTAGTCCGCGACGTGCCGGTAGGGGACGGCCATCAGGTGACCAGCGTTGTACGGGTACAGGTTGAGCACGGCGTAGACGAGCTCGCCGCGCGCGACGATCAGGCCGTCCTCGTCCGACTCCCCCGGGATCCGGCAGAACGGGCAACCGGCACCCGCCTCCGCGTCCGGCGGCTTCCCGGCCCCGTTGATGTAGGCGAGCCGATGCGGTGTCCAGAGTCGACCGAAACCGTCGGGCTCGCCCGCGAACTGATCGGCCGGAACGACGTCAACCATCGGCGCTCAGCCGGCGAAACGTTCGGCAGTCGGCGATGCGTTCTGCCGCGACTCGACGAACGCCACGATCTCGTCGATGGCCGGCTGGAGCGCGATCGCATTGCGCTGCGATCCGTCGCGGTACCGGAACGACACGGCGCCGACCTCGACGTCGGACGAGCCGGCGATGAGCATGAACGGCACCTTCGCCTTCTGGGCCGTGCGGATCTTCTTCTGCATCCGGTCGGACGAGTCGTCGATCTCGACCCGGATGCCCCGTGCCCGCAGGCGTACCGCGATGTCCTGCAGGTAGTCGATCTGGTCCTCGCTGATGGGTATTCCGATGACCTGCACGGGCGAGAGCCAGGCCGGGAACGCGCCGGCGTAGTGCTCGGTGAGCACGCCGATGAAGCGCTCGACCGAGCCGAAGAGCGCGCGGTGGATCATGACCGGACGGTGGCGCTCACCGTCGGAACCCTGGTACTCGAGTTCGAAGCGTTCCGGCAGGTTGAAGTCGAGCTGGATCGTCGACATCTGCCAGGTCCGGCCTATCGCGTCCCGCGCCTGCACCGAGATCTTCGGGCCGTAGAACGCCGCCCCACCGTCGTCGGGCACGAGTTCGAGGCCCGACTCGACGGCCACCCGGCGCAACGTCTCGGTGGCCTGCTCCCAGTGCTCGTCCGAACCGATGTACTTCTCGGGATTCTTCGTCGAGAGTTCCAGGTAGAAGTCGTCGAGGCCGTAGTCCTTGAGCAGGTCGAGGACGAACGTGAGCAGCTTGCGTAGCTCGTCCTCGATCTGTTCGTTGGCGACGTAGATGTGCGCGTCGTCCTGAGTCATGCCGCGCACGCGCGTGAGTCCGTGCACGACGCCGGACTTCTCGTAGCGGTAGACCGCACCGAACTCGAACAGCCGCAACGGCAGCTCGCGGTACGAACGGCCGCGCGAGCGGTAGATGAGGCAGTGCATCGGGCAGTTCATCGGCTTGAGGTAGTAATCCTGGCCGGGCTTGCGCACCTCGCCGTCGGGGCCGAGCTCGGCGTCGAGATGCATCGGCGGGAACATGCCGTCGGCGTACCAGTCGAGGTGGCCGGAGATCTCGTACAACTGGCCCTTGGTGATGTGCGGCGTGAACACGAACTCGTAGCCGGCCTCGACGTGCCGGGCCCGCGAGTAGTCCTCCATCACCTTGCGCAGCACGCCGCCCTTGGGATGGAACACCGCCAGGCCCGACCCCAGTTCGTCCGGGAAGCTGAAGAGGTCCAGCTCGGCGCCGAGGCGACGGTGATCGCGTTTGGCCGCCTCGTCGAGTCGGGCGAGATGCGCCTTGAGGTCATCGCGCGACGCCCACGCCGTGCCGTAGATGCGCTGCAGCTGCTCGTTCTTCTCGCTCCCGCGCCAGTATGCGGCGGCGCTGCGCATCAACGTGAACGCCGGGATCCGGCGGGTGGTGGGCAGGTGGGGGCCGCGACAGAGATCGGTCCAGACGCGCTCGTCGGTCTTCGCGTCGACGTTGTCGTACATGGTCAGCCCACCGCCGCCGACCTCGACCGATTCCTCGGCGCTACCCCCGCCCTTGAGCCCGATCAGCTCGAGCTTGAACTTCTCGTTCGCGAGCTCGACGCGCGCATCGTCGTCGTCGATCGGACGTCGCCGGAACCGTTGCCCGTCCTTGATGATCTCGCCCATCCGCTTCTCGATGGCGACAAGATCCTCGGGCGTGAACGGCCGGGACGGTAGGAAGTCGTAATAGAAACCGTTCTCGATCGGCGGGCCGATCCCGAGCAACGTTCCGGGGAACAGATCCTGGACGGCTTGCGCCATCACGTGCGCCGCCGAGTGGCGGATCACGGCCAGCCCGTCGGCGGACGACGCGGACACCGGCTCGACCTCGGCGTCGTTGTCGGGGACCCAGGCCAGATCGCGCAGCGCGCCACTGTCCCGGTCGCGGACGACGACAGCGCCGGACGGGCCCGAGAGCTCCACGCCCGCCTCGCGCAACGCGTCCTGGGCAGTCGTGCCGGCGGCCACGCGGACGGGCGCGACGGGCGGTTCGACTACGGGGCTCGCGGACACGAGGTGCTCCTCTGGGCGGGGTTCGGCGGGGTTGGGCATCGTCGAGGATCGACGTAACGCATGCTAGTGCGGTGTCGCTCCGCACCCGTCGTCATATCCGCCTCGGGGCGGGCGCTGTCGCGACACTTCTCATCGTGGCGGCCTGCTCGCACAGCAATCCGCGGCCCGTGCCGTCCACGGCCCCACGTACGGCGCCGTCGTCCGCGTCGATGTCGTCGACCTCGGTCCCGTCCGCGCCGACCAGCACGTCCACCGCCAGCGGCCACGGATACCCGCCCGCCCGGCGAGTTCACGATCGCCTTCGCCGGGGACGTCCACTTCATGGATCGGGTCGCCGTCCGGCTCGCCGCTGATCCCGCGACCGTCTTCGACCAGGCCGCGCCGGCGCTCTCGGCCCCCGACCTCACGATGGTCAATCTCGAGACCGCCATCACGACCGCCACGGTCAAGCTGCCGAAGTCGTTCAACTTCGAGGCGCCGGCCTCGGCGTTCACCGCCATGAAGGACGCCGGAATCGACGTGGCGACCGAGGCGAACAACCACGCCGCCGACTACGGCGCGAGCGGGTTGCGCGACACGTTGGCCGCGATCGCCGACTCGCATTTCCCGGTCGTCGGCATCGGTGCGAATGCGGCGCAGGCGTACGCGCCGTGGTTCACGTCCGTGCGAGGCGTGCGCGTCGCGATCCTCGGCGCCAGTCAGGTGCAGGACCAGACCCTGGCCCAGTTCACGGCCGGGCCCAACAGCGCGGGAATCGCCAGCGCGTACTCGCCTCTGCTCATCTCAGCGGTGAAGGCGGCCAAAGAGAAGGCTGACGTCGTCGTCGTCTACCTGCACTGGGGCACGGAATACGTGACGTGTCCCAACGGCGATCAACGACACCTGGCTGACCAGTTGGCCGCGGCCGGCGCGACCGCCATCATCGGTACCCACGCCCACGTCCTGCAGGGCGCCGGCTGGCGGTCGGACGGCGCATACGTCGAGTACGGGCTCGGCAACTACCTCTGGTGGCGCTCGTTCGGGAATGCGCAGGACGACAACGGCGTGCTGACGTTGACCTTCCGGAACGACAAGGTGGTCGCGAACAACTTCGCACCCGCCCACCTCGATGAGCGCGGCGTGCCCGTGCCGGCGACCGGCGCGCTCGGCGCGAAGATCAGCGCCGAGTGGAACACCGACCGTCAGTGCACCGGCTTGTCGGCGACTCCCCCCTCCTGAGTCGCTCGCGCCGTTCTGGTCAGGAATCGAGAAGCGACGCCCTCGGGCGCGGGCCTAGCCTGGGTCCCACGAGGCCGGCACAACGCCGAGCCCGAGAACATCGAGAGGTCCTGCGAATGCCCGCGAAGAGCGCCCAGAGCGAGTCCGCCGGTTTCAGCGCCGAGGAGCGCGCCGCCATGAAAGAGCGCGCGGCCGAGCTGCGCGCCGAGGGCAAGAAGGGGGCGAAGAAGGCCGACGGTCTGCAGGCCGTGCTCGACGCGATCGAGAAGATGACGCCCGACGACCGCTCACTAGCCGAGCGACTGCACGTGGCCGTCACTGCAACGGCCCCCGCACTCGAACCGAAGACCTGGTACGGCATGCCCGCGTATGCCAACGCCGACGGCAAGGTCGTCGTGTTCTACCAGGACTCGGGCAAGTTCAAATACCGCTACTCGACGGTGGGCTTCCAGGACTCGGCCAACCTCGACGACGGCGATTTCTGGCCGGTGTCGTACGCCCTGACGAAGTGGACGCCCGCCGTCGAGAAGAAGGTCGTCGCGCTCGTCAAGGCCGCGATCAGCTGACGTTGCCGACGCCGCTCCGGCCGGTGACCAACGCGGGCCGGAACCTGTCGACGGCGGTCACGATCGGCTGGTTCGGGCTGGCCGGCGTGGCGACGGCAGTCCGCTACGTCTGCCCCGCGACCCTCGGCGTGCTGTGGGTCGGATTTGCGGCGCCGGCACTCGGCACCTGGCGCTGGGCCTTCGTCCCCGGATCACGCTGAGCGCCGGATCCGTCGCCAATCACCGGTGATCAACAGGAAGTAGTTGCCGCTGGGACGACATCTACTTCCTCTTGATCACGGGAAAGTGGGGTCGGCGCCCGGGTAGCCGAGTTGCCGCCATGCCTCGAAGACGGCAACCGCGGCGGCATTCGACAGGTTCAGCGATCGGACGCCGGGGCGCATCGGAATGCGGACCCGCTCGGTCACTCGCTCGTCCGCCAGGACGGACGGCGCCAAGCCGGTCGGCTCCGGCCCGAACATCAGCGTGTCCCCCGCGCGGTAGGACACGTCCGCGAACGATGTCGTGGCATGTCCGGTGAACGCGAAGACCCGGCCGGTCGCGAGGAGCGGCCACGCGGCGCTCAGGTCGGCATGCACCTGGACGTTGGCCAGATCGTGGTAGTCGAGACCGGCTCGCCGCAGCTTGGCATCGGACAGGTCGAAACCGAGCGGACCGATCAGATGCAGTTCGCACCCGACGGCGGCCACCATCCGAATCGCGTTGCCGGTGTTCGGCGGGATCCGCGGCTCGACGAACGCGACGCGAAACACGAGTCGATGATGTCAGCCGGCAGACCGGATCACACTCACGCCTCGCACACCGGACGGGCTGCGAGACTCGGGTCGTGACCCTGGCGACGTTCGGCCTGCTGATTCTGGCCGGCGTCGGCGGTGGACTGGCGGGCAGCATCGCGGGACTCGCGTCATTGGTCACCTACCCCGCGCTGCTGGCCGCCGGGCTCGCCCCGGTGGCCGCGAACGTGACCAACACGGTCGGGCTGGTCTTTTCCAGTGTCGGCTCGATCTCGGGGTCGCGTCCCGAACTCGCCGACCAGCGCCCCCGCATCCTCCGGCTGGCGGGGTGGGCCGTCGCCGGGGGAATCGTGGGCGGCGTCGCGCTGCTGCTGACGCCCGGCGCGGGATTCGAGAAGATCGTGCCGTTCCTCATCGCGCTGGCGTCCGTCGCGATCCTCGTCGTTCGCCCGAGCACCGTCATCGTCGCGCAGCTCGACAGCAATCGCTTGCGCATCGGCACATTCCTCGTCGGAATCTACGGCGGCTACTTCGGCGCGGCCGCCGGCGTCCTGCTACTCGCGCTGTTGCTGACCTGCACCGGCGACACCTTGCCGCGCAGCAACGCGGCGAAGAATGTCCTGCTCGGTATGGCAAACGCGGTGGCCGCCATCTCGTTCGCGGTCTTCGGCCCCGTCCACTGGCTGGCCGTGCTGCCGCTGTCGATCGGGTTGTTCATCGGCGGACGCCTCGGACCAATCGTCGTCCGGCACTCCCCGCCGACCTGGGTCCGGTCGGGAATCGCCGTAGCCGGCGTCGGCTTGGCGATCGATCTGGGCATCCGGGCGTACCGCTAGTCCGGATGGACGAGGCTCGGGTCGGGCGCCGATGTCTCGTCGGCCCGCACCGTCGTCCCGGCACTGGCCGTCACCACGAGCACGAGAGCGGCGGCGAGCGGCCACGTGAGCCGCTCGCCCAGGACGACCACGCCGGCCAGTGCGGCGACGGCCGGCTCGAGGCTCATCAGCAAGCCGAACGCGGCGGCCCGAAGGTGGCGCAGAGCGGTGATCTCGAGCGAGTACGGGATGACGGACGACAGCAGGGCGACCGCGAAGCCGCTCAACAACGTGGTCGGGTTGAGCAGCTCCCGGCCGCCGTCGTGGATGCCGGCCGGAAGCACGAGCACCGTGCCGGCCGCCAACGCCACCGCCAACGCCTGCAGGCCCGGCAGCACCGTGCCGGCGCGCTTGGCCAGCAGGATGTACAGCGCCCAACAGGTGCCGGCGATCAATGCGAACAACAGTCCGACGGCACTGATCGACGGCCCGGACCCGTGTCCGAACGCGAGCAGACACACGCCGGTGGCCGCGAAGACGGCCCAGAGCAGATCGAGCAGCCGCCGCGAACCGACGATCGCGACCGTGAGCGGCCCGATGAACTCGATGGTCACGGCGACGCCGAGGGGCAACCGGTCGAGCGCCTCGTAGAAGCTCCAATTCATCGCCCCGAGCACGAGCCCGAACAGCAGGAGCGTTCGCCAGTCCGATCGCGTGCAGCGCCGCAGTTGCGGCCGCGCCACGATCACGACGACGAGTGCCGCGAAACCGAGTCGCATGAGCACCACCCCGGCCGGACCGGCGCGGTCGAAGAGCTTGTCGGCGAAGGCGGCGCCGAACTGGGTCGAGGCAATGCCGCTGAGCACGAGCAGCTGCGGGACGACGGAGCGGCTCGGCACGCGGGCCATCCTGTCAGGCCCGCCGGACCTCCCTAGCTGGCCAGGTGGATCGAACGGACCAGGCTGCCGGAAACGGGGGCGGGTGCGGGGGCCGACCGTACGGTCGCGAGCGCGGTCGAATCGGCCAGTCCGGTCGGTCGACCGATGTGATAGCCCTGCGCGAAGTCGACCCCGAGACTCACGAGGCGAACCAGCGTGGCGTCGTCCTGGACGAACTCGGCCACCGTGCGCTTGCCGAGTTCGGTGGCGATCTGCACGAGCGATCGCACGAGCACCTCGTCGGCCCGATTCGTGAGCAGGTCCTTGATGAACGTGCCATCGATCTTCAAGTAGTCGAACGGCAGGTGCTTCAAGTAGTAGAACGACCCGTAACCAGCGCCGAAATCATCGAGCGCGAACTCGCAGCCCAGCGCTTCGAGACGCTCCGCGAACAGCCGCGCGCGATCGATGTCGACGATCGCCGCCGTCTCGGTGACCTCGATGATCAGGCCTCCCAAACGGGGCAGGAAGGCCATCTCGCGTTCGATCACGTCGAGGATGGCCGGATCGCCCATCGACGGACCCGACAGGTTCACCTCGATGTGGATGTCGTGGCCGGCTCGTTGCAGGTCGCCCAGCATCCGGCAGGCCGTCGTGACGACCCATTGGTCGATCCGGGCGATGAGGCCCGAGCGCTCGGCGATGGGCAGAAACTCGTTCGGCATGATCAGCGAACCGTCGTCCGCGACCATCCGCAACAACGTCTCGTACCGATTCACCCGTCCGATTCGCAGGTCGAGGATCGGCTGGACGTGAAGTACGAACCGGTCGTGCTCGAGGGCGTCCTGGATCCGCTCGACCCATGTGTGCCGGCCCCGGACATCGGCCTGTCGGGGATCGACGTTCGAATACAGGGCCAGCCGGTCGCGTCCGGTGTCCTTCGCCTGGTACATCGCGACGTCGGCCTCGACGAGCAGGTCCTGCGCGCTCTGCGGATTGGTCGGGTGGAGGAACGCCATGCCGGCGCTCGCCGTGATCCGGATCGCCCGGCCGTAGTCGGTGACGATGGGCTCGCACCGTATCGCCTCGAGGAGCCGGAAGATGACGAGCTGCGCGTCCTCGGGCCCGATGTTCGGCAGCGCCGCCGCGAAGACGTCGCTACCGATCCGTCCGACGAAATCGGTCGGTCGAAGCGCCGACCGCAGCAGTTCCGCGACTCGACGCAGTACCCGGTCACCGACCGCGTGACCGCGGCTGTCGTTGACGTACTTGAATCCGTCGAGATCGAGGATCACGACGGCGCACTCACGGCCCAACGCGATCGACTCGTCGACGATCTGGTCGATGTGATGCTGGACGAAGCCGCGGTTGGGCAGCCGCGTGAGGGCGTCGTGCGTGGCGAGATACTCGATGTCGCCGCGCGAGCGACGCAGCGCGTTGCGGGCGTTCTCGAGCGACCGCGCGGCCCGCACCACCTCTTGCTGAACCTGGTTGAACGCGCTCGCCATGGCCCCGACCTCGTCGCGGCTGGTGATGGCGACGGCGCTGACGCCGGGCACGACCTCGGCCGAATCGAGGTCGCCGCGACCGAGAGCCTCCATCGCCCGGGTCAGCTCCGGCAACGTCGCCTCGGACAGCAGCCGGGCGGCGTCGGCGAGCTCGGTCGCGGAATGCGCGATCATGCCCGGCAGCACCAGCCCGACGCTGATCGTCAAGATCGCCACAGCGACGAAGATGTCCTCGAGCGCGGCCTGAGCGACACCGCCCGCGCCCCCTCGAACGGTCACGGCGATGAGATAGCCCGCACCGTCCAGGACCATCACGGCCAGCATCGATCCGGTCAGCTTCAGGTGCAGGCTGCGATCGATCCGCGCCCGACCCTCGACCCGGCGATCGCGAATCCGCCGCCACGCATAGAGCGCCGAGCCTGAGTAGGCGAGGACAAGGCCGAACAGCACGACCGGTAGCCCGAACTGCTCGGAACCCCAGGATGGTCGACAGCAGCCACGCGGCCGCGGCGATGACGCCCAGACCGATGGTCCCGCGCGGTGCCCGCCACGGACGCACGCGGTCGGGCTCGTCCCTACGCAGCAACCACACCGCGACGCTCGGCAACGCGATGCCGATCAGATACGTGAAGTTCGCCGCGGCGATCATCCAGATCGGGTCGCCGGCCAGCAGGAACACGATCGCAACGGTCGCGGTCAACAGCGATCGCGACCTGCGGCGCGTCCTCGCGATTGCGACGTCCGAGCAGGCGGGGCAGCAAGCCGTCATCGGACAGCTGCGACAGCGTCCGGGACGCGCCGGCCAGCGGCTGGATAGTCCCGTGGAACATGCTGAGGATCATGAACCAGATCGCGGCGCTCTTGCGCGGTCGCGCCGAACACGGGGGCGAACGCCGGCCCGAGGAGATGGGCGAGGTCGACGTGGCCGAGCGCCGTCGGGCCGACGACCCCGAGCCAGACGATCGGCAGGAACGCGAAGAAGACGCCGGCCATGGCGCCGCTCGCCAGCATTGCGCGGGGCACGTCCGGACCGGATCGCGCATCTCGCCGACGTGACAGGTCGCGGCCTCGAAGGCGGGCGCGGCGAAGCCGATCAGATAGAGCCCGGCCATCGCGCTCGTACACGCCACCGAACACACCGTGGAAGGGGGCGAGGAGATGCCAGTTCGTGGCGCGATGGGCGTCGACGTCGCCGTGCAGCAGTGGCACCAGGCCACTGAGCAGCGCCAGCCCGGCCGAGGCAGCCGGACCAGGATCTTGACGACCCGGGTGACCCGCGCGATGCCGCTGAGGTTGAGGGCCGTGAACAGCAGGACGAGCACGACGGCGAGCAATGGGACCGGGCACCGCGGGTAGGTACCACGAGTGCAGGGCCTGCGCCGACAGGAGGGCGGTCAGCCCGCAGGTCGGAACCCAACCCCACCAGTAGCAGACGCCGGTCAGGTTCGCGCAGGACCGGGCTGTAGGGCCGGAACGCCTCCGCGCAGGTCGCGGCGATGCCGCCGACGCGGTTGGGCCACATCAGGATGAGTTCGGTCCAGCCCGGCGCCGCGGCCCACGCGAGCAACAGGCCGATCGCGAGGAGCGGAATCGCCGCGCCGCCCTGGGTCGCGACCAGCCCGCGTAATCAGGAACAGGCTCTGGTTGCTGCCGCCCATCGCCAGCGCCGTCGTGCCGTACCACCCGAGCGTGCGCGGATGGCCGGTCGGGGCGTCATCGATGGGGACGGGCCGACGCGCTGTGAACATGGCCCGCCCTCCCGTCCGTCGTGACACTCTCCTGGTCCAGATTTCATCGGCGGACTTCGATTGGGCTGAAGTGCTCGGACCGTCCAAACGGGATAGACGGTCATCGCCGGCCGCCGGACTCAGGTCGCGGTCGGGTCGGCCGATACGTAAGGTGCGATAGCCCACCCGCCCGGAAGGAGCACCAGAATGACGATCGAGTCCGAGGTCATGGCCGCCCCGGCCGCGCTGGTGCGATCCATCGATCGCTGCGACCGCTGCGGCGCCGAGGCGCGCGTACGGGTCGTCATGATCAAGTCGAATCTGCCGCTGCTGTTCTGCGCGCACCACTACAGCGAGATGTCCGCCGCGCTCGACGCCGGCGCCATCGTCACCAACGACGAGCGGCTGCGCGTCGACGCCTGACCGCCGTTCGAGCCGATCGGGCAGGATGATCGAAACCGGCCGCCGATCCGGAGGACGTCGTGGAGACCACCGAACTGCGGGCTGACTGCTCGCGTTGCTTCGGGCTGTGCTGTGTCGCGCCGGCCTTCGCGAAGTCGGCCGATTTCGCGATCGACAAGCCGGCCGGTCGGGCGTGCCCACATTTGCGCGATGGCTTCGGCTGCGGCATCCACGGGTCGCTGCGCGAGCGAGGCTTCGCCGGGTGCGACAACTTCGACTGCTTCGGCGCGGGTCAGCAGGTCGCCCAGGTGACATTTGGCGGCCGCGACTGGCGGTTGCAGCCGGAGACGGCCGAGCCGATGTTCGCGGTGTTCGCGATCGTTCGCCAGCTGCACGAGCTGCTGTGGCACCTGAACGAAGCGCGCGAACTGGCTACGAGCGCGGCGCTGCGGCCGAGCCTGGACGATGCGATCGGGCGGCTGCGCGCTGTCGTGAGTCAGGATGCGGACTCCCTGCGGCGCACCGATGTACCGGCCCTGCGCGGTGACGTCAACGACCTCTTGCGCGTCGCGAGTCGTCGCGCTCGGGACGGCATCGACTCGCCGCCGGACCACCGCGGCGCCGAACTGGTGGGCGCGAACCTGCGGTCCGCGCGGTTGCAGGGCGCCGATCTGCGGGGGGCGCGCCTGATCGGCGCCGATCTGAGTGCGGCCGATCTGCGGCGCGCGGACCTCACCGGGGCCGACCTGCGCGATGCCGATGTCAGCGCCGCCGACCTGACCGGCGCGCTCTTCGTCACCCAGGCGCAACTAAGGGCCGCCCGCGGCGACGACCGCACCCGTCTGCCCGCCGATCGGCACCGACCGGCCCACTGGCGCTCGACCAGTTGATCGACCGAAACGGTCGGTGACGGCGGCGAACCACGCGGGTCGCACCACCGTCCGGCGATTCGACCTACCGGTCACCGATTCCGTAGAATCCGCCGCGACGAGTTGCGAGGGCGTCCCCCCGACGCCGGGCCGCGCTCGTCACGCGGGGGGATCAACAACCTCGGGGCGGGCCCGTTCCCATCGGGGACGGGCACCGTTCAGCTCGACGGGGACCATTAACTGCGGGGCCGTACGCGGTCGCCTATTCGGAGCCGGCGCGCTGCCCGGGGCGTACTCGCGCGAATGCCTGAACCGCGGCCAGGCAGGCCGGACAGGTACCGGGGTTGTCGCCGAACTCGGTCGTCCGGAAGAAATACATCCGCTCGGCCGGCAGCCCGCACGCCGTGGTCACATCGCCGTCGCGCACGGCATGTTGCGTACCTTGCGGCACGAGCTGTGGTCGTGGGACCAGACGTCCAGGCCGGATTCCTTCGGGCGCGACGAGCCGGGCGTTCTCGATCGTCGCCACGAAGTAGCCCCCCGCCATAGCTCGAAAGATTACGCCGAGTTACGCCGCCGCGCAGTTCGAAAGACGTAACACTTCGAAATGTTGATCTACGTTTCGCCGCGACGGGCGTGGCCACGCGATCACTTCGTCAGACGTCAACCGTGTGTTGCTACCGCGTCAATCCCGCCGATCGGGCAATGACGCGGATTGGCTACTCCACGGACGCGAGATGGAACACATCGTCCACGCGGGCGACGCGCAGCAGTTTGCGAACCGGCGCGGACGGATTGGCGAGCACGAGTTCCTTACGCTGCGTATTCGCCGCCTGGCGCAGGACGAAGAGCGCGCCGATGCCATAGGAATCGAGGGACGTCACCGCGGCCAGATCGAGAACGAGCTTCGGTGTCGTCGTGTCATTCAGAACGTGCAGGCCGAGTTCGGTCATCCGGCAGGCGTTCGGGAAATCGACCGGGCCGGTGACGATGACGACCGCGCCGTCGGACGTGACTGACGTCCGGGCACCCCCCTCACCCATGCGCGCTCCTGACCGAGTGCCGACCGATCTTCCGACTACCTCAAGATCGACACACGCAGTGATGAGTTGAGCGCAGATCGCGCACCCGCGTTCGTCAGGCGCTCGCGCGACGCACGACGGTGACCGGCAGGACCACGGTCGGGTCGGGCGTCTCGCCGTCGAGGCGACGCAGGAGCAGGCGGGCCATCAGCCGACCGACGTCCTGGGTGGGCTGACGAATCGTCGTCAGCGCGGGCTTGGCGACGGCCGCCTCCCGGATGTCGTCGAACCCGATGACGGCCACGTCGTCGGGCACCCGCACGCCCCGTTCGGTGAGCACGGAGAGAGCTCCGAGTGCGGTGAGATCAGAGGCCGCGAACACCCCGTCGACATCGGGCCGCGTGTCGAGCAACTCGGTCATGGCCCGAACCCCGCCATCGAAGCTGAAGTCGCCCGTCACGATCCGATCGGCCGGCAGACCCGCAGCGTCGAGCGCCGCCTGGAATCCGGCGAGCCGATCGAGACCGACCGCCATGTCCATCGGCCCGGTGATGGTGGCGATCTTGGTGCAACCGCGTCGCATGAGCATCTCGGTCGCGGCCCGGGCGCCTGCGAAGTTGTCGCTGTCGACGTAGAAGAGCTTGTCGGCGTTGGTCAACGGCCGCCCGTTGAGCACGGCCGGGACACCGATCGACTCTAGGTGCACCGGCAGGCTGTCGTCTCCGTGCAGCGACACGAGCAGCACGCCGTCGACGTGCCCGCCGCCGGCGTAGCGCGCGAACTGGGCGGCTTCCGGGCCTGACGACAGGATTACGAAGATCAACTGCACTCCGTCGGTCGCGAGCTCGGCCTGGGCACCGCGAAGCATCGTCAGAAAGTATGGGTCGCCGAACAACCGGTCCTTCGATTCGGCGACCACGAAGGCCACCGCGCCGCTGCGGCGGGTGACCAATGACCGCGCCGCCAGGTTCGGCGTGTAGCCGGTTTCGTCGATCGCTCGGTGGACGGCCGCCCGGGCCGCCTCGCTGACATTCGATGCTCCGCGCAGGACCCGGCTCGCCGTGGCCCTCGAGACCCCGGCCCGAGCGGCCACGACTTCCAGGGTCGGACGCGACTGGCGATCGAGCGCGGCGATGGTGGACCTCCTGAAAGAGAACGATGGGTTACGCGCATCTTCGCAGCCTGGCGCCCGGGAGCGTCAACCGCGCCGTGACCGGGGTTTTCGAGCGGTGCGCGTCGATAG
This sequence comes from uncultured Actinomycetes bacterium, assembly GCA_963737785.1. Taxonomy (GTDB): domain Bacteria; phylum Actinomycetota; class Actinomycetes; order Mycobacteriales; family Jatrophihabitantaceae; genus CAVTTS01. Next base: position 280,825 of record CAVTTS010000003.1, on the reverse strand, counting down.
AGTCGGTGGACATGGACCTTCCGTCGGCTGCAGTCGAGGTTGTCGTCGGCGAGCTGCGCGGCGCCGGGTCGGTGTTCGCAGAGGACGAAGCCGCGATCCTCGTGGCCGCGGCTCGCACGCCGGACGAATTGACCGGCATGATCCACCGCCGCATGAACGGCGACCCGCTCGAATACATCGTCGGATGGGCGGAGTTCTGCGGCCGGCGGGTCGCGGTATCGCCGGGCGTCTTCGTGCCGCGGCAACGGTCGAAACTCATGGTGGAGCAGGCGCTGGCCGTGAGTCCCGCGCCGCGTCGGTTACTCGACCTGTGCTGCGGAACGGGCGCGATCGGCGTGGCCATTGCCGCTCGAGTTGCGGATGTCGAGGTGGTGGCCGTCGACATCGATCCGACCGCAGTCGACTGCGCGCGCCACAACCTCGCGTCGTTCCACGCCACCTGCTACACCGGCGACCTGTTCGCCGCGCTGCCCGCGGAGTTGCGCGCGGGGTTCGACCTCATCGTCGCCAACGCGCCGTACGTACCGTCGGATTCCGTGCAGTACCTGCCGCCCGAGGCCCGCCTGTACGAACCGGCGTTCGCACTCGACGGCGGCGCCGACGGTCTCGACGTCCACCGGCGGATCGCCGCCGACGTCGGCGACTGGCTGTCGTCCGACGGCGGGTTGGTGATCGAGACCGGCGCCGACCAAGCGCCGGCCGCAACGGCGGTGCTCCAGGCGGTCGGCCTGGCAACCTCTGTGATCACCGACGACGATCTGTTCGCGACCGTCGTGATCGCCACCCGCCGGACAGCATCGGTCACTCCACGAACGATTTGAGTTCGGCTAACATCGCGGCCCAGTTCTGGCTGGCTCGCTCGGCCTCCTCGGCCGAGCCGTTGCCGTCCTGCGTCAGTGTCAGCGCCGTGCCCGTCGCGGTGTGGTGCAGCCGATAGTCGAGCCGGTGATAGTTCTCGGGGATGTCAGGCTGCCCGCTCATCGGGCTGTAATGCGTCACGACGAGGTGGTCGTTGGGCACGACGACGAGCACTTCACCTTTGTCTTCGAAGTGCGTGCCTTCGTAGTCGCCGGCCCAGGTGATGGGGTCTCCGGGTTTCCAGGTCGTGGTCACGTCGGATCCGAACATGTACTGCTTGATGGCCCTCGGATCGGTCAGCGCGGCCCATACGTTCTCGACCGGCGCGGCGATTTCGACTTCCGCGGTGGCGAGCAGCCCACTCATCGGTGCCTCCTTACGGTAGTGAGGCCCGGGAGTATCGGGGGGTACGCCCAAGCCTCTCGGTCAGCTGATACCCGTCCGCCGTCGAGAATTCACCCGCCGATCGAGCTTTCCCTCGACAAATGTCTTGATCGTTTCAATTCCGGGCTCACAAACCCGGTCCGGCCGCCGATCGGAACGTCGTGCCCACTATGTCGTCCCTGCTGTGCCGGTCGACCGGCCGCCGGGCGCGGACGGGTGTCGCGGTGGTCCTGACTGCGACGTGGCTCGCCGTCACCGGGTGGTCGACGACGACCGCCGCGGCCGCCGAGAGCTGGGGGGCCGGGAACTGGACCTATACCGCCGGCACCGTCTGCACAGAAGCATCCGGAACGACCGCGCCGCTCGCCGCGTGGGATGTCGGCGCCAGCGGACCGGGCTTCTTGACGGCACCGATCACATCGGCCAACAGCGCCGTTCCGCCACTGGCCTCGGTCGGCTCCCAGACCCGAGCGGCCGCAAGCGCGGGCTCGGCGGGATTCACCAACGCCTCGGACATCGCGGCCGCGGCCGACCTGATCCGCCAGTGGGGATCGTCGGCCACACCGGCCCGGGTGTCCGAGGTCGCGCAGTTGATCATGGCGGCCGCGGGTGACTCGACCACCGCCGGGTGCACGGGCCAGAACGGTACGACCGCGGCCGAAGCGGCGTCGATGTGGGCCGACGCGCAGCGCTACGCCGGTCCGTACCACCTCACACTTGCGCCCGGCCCGACGTCGATGTCGGTGCGGGCCGTCGTCACGTCGGCCTCGGGAGTACCGGTGCCGGGCCTGCCCGTCACGTTCACGGCTCCTGGCTCGACCCTGGCGGTCGGGCTCGCCACGACGGGCGCGGACGGTGCTGCGGTGACCTCGGTGACGGGGCCGGTCGTGCCCGCTCAGATCGTGGCCACGACGACCGCGAGCGTTGGCCTCGACGTCGTGACTGTCGCGGGGGCCGTCCCGGCCGTCTCCCTGGCGGCGCCGACGACCATCTCGGCGGCCAGCCCGGTCGCCCTCAACCCGCTCGTCGATCCCGCGATCACGACGAGCACCAGCCTGCTCGTCGCCAAGCCGGGCGCGACCATCGCGGCCCAGGCCGCGATCACCCGCCTGGGCGGACACCAGGCCACGGTCACCCTCACGGTGGTCGGTCCGCTCCCGTTCGATTCGGCCGGCAGCTGCGCCTCGCTCACCACGGCGACCTGGACGAGCGCCCTCGCGGCCGACCCGGCCGGCACGTTGGTGGTCGCGCGCACCAGCCAGGAGATCGTCGGCGACACCCCGTCGGTCGTCGCGAACTTCTCGCCGACCGGCGCAGGCTGTTACGCCGTGGGAGCGACGCTCGTCACTGAGGACGCATCGCCAAACGTGACCCGCGCCGCGGCGTACGCCGACCCGGCCAGCACGGTGGCGGTGCTCGACGCCGCCGTCGCGATCACCTCGGACACCGGCGACGTCATCGGCTCCGGAGCTCTCCAACTCGCGGTCGCCGTTACCGGCGCGCAGCAATTCCCGACCACCGTGACCGGCTCGGTCACGGGTCCGGTCACGCCGGACGGCGGCAGCTGCACCGGGGTGTCGTGGAAGGGTGCGTTGTTGGCCGCACGCATCACCCAAGCCGCAGCCGTCGACGGGACGACGACGCTCGCCGCGGGATCGCTCGATTCCTACGGGTGCTACGCGATCTCGATCACCGCCTCGATCGCTGTGGGCGACAGCGCGTCTCAGCAGCTCGACGTCAGCACGTCGACGAACCTCCTCCTGTTGACCCCGACGATCGAGAGTTGGAACGAGACGACCTGGGTGCCCATGAACGCGCAGGCGCACGCGAACGTGCAGGTCTACGGGTCCTTGACTCAGGTGGCCGACCTGACCCCGGAATTGCGGTGGCTGCCGCCTCAGCGGCTCGGCTGTGCCGGGGCCGACTACTCGCACGCCCCGGTCGTCGCGACTGGGGACGCTGTCGAGACCAACGGCGACGGCACCTACGAAATCGTCGCTCCCCCGGCCGAGAAGGCCGGCTGCTACAGCCTCGTGCCGATCTTGACCCTGCATGCCAACAACGCGGTCCGGGTCGCCGGAGTCGACGGCTTCCCCGAATCGATCTTCGCTTCGGGCGCGGACACCTCGGCCGCCCGGTCGATCGGCACGCCGGAATCAGTCGGTGACGACACTCCGCGCATCTGGATCAGCCTCACGGTCGTCGCCGTCATCGTGCTGCTTGCCGCCGCGCGGGCCGGCGCAATGGCTTGGCGGGACGAGAGAGATTGGCGCCGCGGCGGCGCCCGCCACGCGCCGCGCGACCGTTCGATCACCACGGCCGTCCTCGACCTCGCGACCGCGGCCCCGTCCGGCGGGCCCGAGCCGAGCCGCTCTTCCCGGCACACGATGACCCGCCGGCACCATCGCGCCTGACGTCGTTCTCAGCGGCCGGACGCGATCAACCGTACGAGCACGACCGGTCCCGACAACGGACCAGTTCCCGAAATCTCGGCAACCGCGCCGGTCTCGGGTCGAGAATCACTCGCTCGTCGTTGTAGGCCTGACTCGCGGGCGGGCCGGGCGCCGCATCGTCCGTTCGATGGCCCCCCACTAGCTTTCCGGGCCGCCCGGATTGCACAGGGCAGCCACGGTCGCCGCATAGCCGACCGTCGGTCGCCACGGCTCGAGGTCCCAACTCGTCTTGGTCGGATCGACGGCGCGGGCAAAGTTCCAATGGCAGAGGAACTGATCGTGCAGGCCGGGTGTGTCCGCAGTCGGCGCGTCGGCGAGGACCTCGCTCCAGGCTCGGTCAGCGGCTGCCGGGAACTGGTCGGTGCGCCCGATCGCGGTCGGGAAGACCTGCAGCTGCCGTCCTTGCGCGGTCGTGGTCCAGTGGACACGGGCGATCAGCGGCGCGGCGCCGTTCGGATCGCTCGCGCTCGGCGCGGGGGTCGATTCCGATGACGCGACGCCGGAGCCGGCCGGGCCGGTCCGACTCGCCGAGCCTCTGCTCGAGCTCGAGCTCGAGGGTGGTGTCGGGGCGCCCGAGCAAGCGGCGACGAGAGTCGTCACGATGACCGCGATCAGCAGCGCACCGCGCCGTCCACGCCTGCCCATCGCCCCCACCTTCACTCGATACATCGCGCCGGGTGCCGCCCTCGTCATCCCTCAGGTATCGAGGATCCGTTCGAGACGGTCGAGGAATTCGACTTGGGCGGCCACGAGCTTCGCCCGTCCCGTGGCGAGGTCGAACCACTCCGCGCGATCGATCTCGGGGAAGGCCTGCCGACGGCCGGACCGGGGCGGCCACTCCAGCTCGAACTCGTTGCTTCGGACCGTGGTGACGTCGAAGTCGGCCTCGACCGCCCACGCGATCACGATCTTGCCGGCGCGCTGTCGGACCTCGCCGAGTTCGTGTACCTCGCCCGTGTCGGCCGGTGGCGGCGAACCGAGCTCCTCTTCGAACTCGCGACGGGCGGCGGCGAAGGCGTCTTCGGCGTCGCCGTACTCGCCCTTCGGAATCGTCCACGCGCCGGCATCTTTGGCCGCCCAGAACGGACCGCCCATGTGGGCGAGCAGGACTTCGAGCCGGCCGACCGCGGTCCGGTAGAGCAACAGCCCGGCACTGCGCACAGGCGGGTTCGATGCGGCCACCGCGTCAGCATGCCGGACGCCGCTGACAACTAGGCAAGTAACGCTCTTAGTTGTAGCGTCAGGACGTGGACCGGATCTGGGCGACGCATGCGGACGGCACGCGCGTCGACAACCTCGCTGACGTGATTCGCAAGCGGGCACAGGTGACTCCGGATGCACCCGCGGTCATCGAAGGCGACGTCGTCACGACCTTCGCCGAGCTCGACGCGCGCGCGTCGCGGGTGGCCCAGGCGCTGCTCGCGGACGGCGTCGTCGCCGGTGATCGCGTCGCCTACATCGGCGTGAATGCGCCGTCGTTCCTCGAGGTTCTCTACGGCGCCACCAAGATCGGCGCGATCGCGACCGCGCTCAACAACCGCCTCGCCCGTCCTGAACTCGATGCGATCCTGCGCGACGCGGAACCGACCGTTCTCGTGCTCGGCGCCGGTGAGCGCCCGATCGCCGCCGGCGATCCCGCCGACCCTTCGCCGCGTCGTCGACGCCGACGAGTACGAAGCATGGCTCGCGGCGGTCCCGGCCGTCGATCCGGGCGTGGTCGTCGATCCGTCCGAGCCGGCGATCATCTTCTACACCTCGGGAACCACCGGGCTGCCGAAGGGAATTCTGCTCAGCGGCGCGTCGATCGGGCAGGCGCTCGCAACGATGCACTACGAGATGGAGCTCGACACCACATCGGTGGCTATGGCGCCCGATCCCCTACTTCCACGTGTCGGGATTCGGCCTCGCGCTCGTGGCGAACCTGAACGGCGCGGCCCTGCTGCTCGAGATGGCGACCGAGCCGCGCGCGCTGGTCGATCTGCTCGTGCGGCGCCGGGTTTCGCACGCGGCGGTCGTCCCGACCTTGATCCAGCGGATGGTCAACCTGCCGGAATCGCGCGCCGCCGACTGGTCGGCGCTGAAGTACCTCGTCTACGGCTCGGCCCCGATCCCGCTACCGATCATCGAGCAGGTCACCGGGGTGTTCGGCTGCAAGTTCATCCAGAGCTACGGACTGACCGAGTCGACGGGCGGTGTCACCGTGCTCTGGCCCGAGGATCATCACCCGGCGCCGGGGCGCGAGATCCAACTCCGCTCGGTCGGCCGGCCGATGCCGGGCGTCGAGCTGCGGATCGTCGATCCCGAGACCCTGCAGGACGTTCCGGTCGGGCAGCGCGGCGAGGTACTCATCGGCGGTGGCCATCTGATGAGCGGCTACTGGCGCCGGCCCGACGCGACCGCCGCGGTGATGACCGACGACGGTTGGTTGCGCAGCGGCGACGGCGGCAGCTTCGACGAGTTCGGCTACCTGTACCTGCACGACCGGTTGAAGGACATGATCGTCACCGGCGGCGAGAACGTCTTCCCGGCCGAGGTCGAAAGCGTGTTGACCGGACACCCGGACATCGCCGAGGTCGCGGTGATCGGTATCCCGTCCGAGCAGTGGGGCGAGTCGGCCTACGCCGTCGCGGTCGCCACGCCGGGCAGCGCGCCGGACGGCGACCAGATCATCGCCTGGTCGCGCGAACGCCTGGCCCACTTCAAATGCCCGGTCGGGATCTCGTTCATCGACGCTCTCCCCCGGAACGCGAGCGGCAAGCTGCTGAAGAACGTCCTGCGCGACCAGTTCGCCGTCGCCGCGGGGACGACCGTGACCACGTCGCCGTGAACTAGCCGACGTTGCGGGAGTGACCCTCCCAGTACGGGGCGCGGAGTTCGCGCTTGAGCACCTTGCCGGACGTGTTGCGCGGCAGCTCGCCGATGAACTCGACGGCCGTCGGGCACTTGAAGTGCGCCAGCCGGGCCCGGGCGAACTCGATGATGTCCTGCGGATCCGCATCGGCACCGCGGCTGACCACGAAGGCCAGCGGCGTCTCGCCCCACTTCGGTGACGGCACTCCGATCACGGCGACATCGGCGACGGACGGATGGGCGGCGAGCACCGACTCGACCTCGGCCGGATAGACGTTCTCGCCGCCGGTGACGATCATGTCCTTGATGCGGTCGCGGATGTACAAGAAGCCATCCGCGTCGAGCGTTCCCATGTCGCCGGTCCTGAAGTACCCGTCAGCGGTGAAGGCGGCGGCCGTGTCGGCGGGCCGCTGCCAGTAGCCGGGGGTCAGGCTGCGGCCGCGGACCGCGATCTCGCCGGTTGCGCCGATCGGCAACGGCTGACCGGATTCGGTGTCGAGGATCTCGAGTTCGATCCCGGGCACCGCCCGGCCGGCCGACCGCAGCTTGCTCAGGTCGCCGTCGAGGCGATGTTGTTCGGGCCCGAGCAGGGTGGTGACGCCCATCGTCTCCGACAGCCCGTACGACTGGAACAACTGCGCGCCGAACAGGCTCACCGACGCCTTGAGCAGCGGCTCCGAGATCGGCGAGGCGCCGTAGACGACCTGTCGCAAGGCCGAGAAGTCGGCCGACAGTGCCTCGGGCGACTGGGTCAGGATCTGCATGACCGCCGGCACCATCGCCGTGTGGGTCGCACGGTGTTCGACGAGCTGGCGCAGCATCGACTCGGCCGTCGGCTCGCGCGACTGGATGATCCGGCCGCCCCGCGACATCGTGATGAGCGCCCACCCCCCGCCGGCGACGTGGTAATAGGGCACCGGCACGAGCGACCGCGAATCGTGGTCGACGTCGAAGCACGAACCGAACGTCTCGACCGACCAGACCTGCTGGGCAGCGCTGACGAGCACACCCTTCGGACGGCCGGTCGTACCGGAGCTGTAGATCAGCTCGATGATCTCGTCGCCGGTCGCGTCGCGACCGGGATCCTCGTCACCCGCGGCCGCGAGCCACCCGGCGTAGTCCTCGCCGGTGTGCGGGCTCGACGCCGTCGTCGATGACGATCAGCCGGCGACCGGACGGCGCGACGACCGGCGCGAAAGCGGCACCGGCCACGACCAGCTTCGCGTCCGCGTCCGCGAGGGCCCAGGTCACCTCGTCGGCACTGAGCCGGAAGTTCAGCGGGACGAGCACGGCTCCGGCCTTCAGCGCGCCCTGAAACGTCTCCCAGTACTCGCTGCCGTTGCGGTCGACGATAGCCGACGCGGTCGCCGCGTTCGACCCCCGCCGCGATGAGCGCGTTCGCGACCCGGTTCGACGCGGCGTCGAGTTCGCCGAACGTCAGCCGGCGCCCGTCCCCGTCGATCGCAACCGCCGACGGATCGGCGGCCGCGGGTCGACGCAGCAGCTCGGCGACTGACATGGTTGTCCTACCTCTCGTTGACCGGTGGATCGGAGAATCGACGGATCAGAGGACGCGGACGCCCGCCCCGCCGACGAAGAGTTGGTCGACCTGCTCCTTACGACGGCGCAGCGCGATCGCCTGGTTGATCGAGGCCTTCTCGGACACCTCGCCGGCCTCGACGTTCGGCGGCTCGACCAACACCGCGAACCGGGCCACGCGGGCCGACATTCCGCCGGCCGACTCGTTGTACGAGGCGATCCGCGCGGCCACCCAATCGAGAACACCCGGATCGAGCGCCAGTTCTTCGATCGATCCGTCGATACCGAGCACCGACGCGACCGCACCGGCATTGAGCCACAGCAGCACGCCGACCTCGTTGCGTCCCTCGCCCGCGATGAGCGCCTCGACCACGAGCGGACTGGTCGCGGCGACCAGCTCGGCGCGCAGCCGACCCCCGGCGACGAACGTGCCGTTGAGCAGCTTGAACTCCTCGGCGAGCCGGCCGGCGAACACGAAGCCCAGTTCCGGCGTCGCCCGATCGGTGAACGAGATCGCGTCGCCACTGCGGTAGAAGCCCTCGTCGTCGAACGCCCGCGCGGTCGCCTCCGGGTTGTCGAGATAGCCCGCCATCACGCAGTCGGCCCGGAAGCGAACCTCGTAGCGCTCGTCATCGAGCGGAACGAGCTTGAGTTCGATGCCGGGCAGCGGCAGGCCGACTCCGACCTTTGTGGTCGGCCACGACACCGCCATGACACCGGCCGTCGTCTCGGTCGACCCGTAGCCGGTCGTGAACATGACCCGCTCGCCGATGGTCTTCTCGGCCATCGTCTGGAACCGGTCGTAGATCGGCTGCGGCAGCCCTGCGCCACCGAACAAGCACAGCTGCAGGTGTTCGAAGAATCGCTGTTGGAGCTGGGGATCGGCCTCCAACGCGTCGCACAACATGCCGAAGGCGAAGGGAACATTGGCGAAGAAACGCGGTTGGACGTCGGCCAGGTTGCGCAACGTCGCGCCGAACTGGTCGGGAGTCGGGCGACCCTCGTCGAGGTAGAACGTGCCGCCGTTGATCAGGGCGCCGATGAGGACGCTCACCCCGGCGACATGGCTCCACGGCATCCAGTCGAGGGTGCGATCGGCCCAGCCCGACACCTCGGCCAGGACGTGCGTTGGCGCCCGCGAACAGGCTGCACCACATCTTGTTGGTCTGGACGACGATCTTCGGTAGGCCCGTAGATCCGGACGTCAGCATGTAGCGCAGCGGGGTCTCGGGGTCGATGGCGGCGATCGCGGCGTCGGGATCGGTGACCGGAGCGTGGCCGACCACCTCGGCCCAGTCGATCGCTCCCGGCCAGTTCTCGCGGGTCGGTGCAGATGACCGTCACGCCGTCCGGCAGCACGCTGCGCAGCGCCCCCGCGATCGGTCCGACCGTCTCGGCGAACACGACGGTCGGCCGCAAGACCGACACGACGTGCGTCAACCGTGCGTACGTACCAGTCGTCGAGGTCGCGTACTGCGCGCTGACCGGACAGATCGGTACGCCGGCGGCCGCGGCGCCGAAGATCAGCAGGCCGTGCGCCATCGAGTTGCCGGTGACGATCAGCACCCGGGCATCCGGGCCCGGCGCGTTGGCGGCGAACCAGCCCGGCGATGCGGTCGGCGGTCGCCTTGGTCTCGGCGAAGCTCGACCTCAGCCACTCGCCGTCGGGCCCGCGCGCCGCGAGGAACGTCTTGTCGCCAAAGGTGATCGCCCGCTCGACGAGCACCGACGCCAGCGACGGCGGGATGACCTGGGTGACGGGCTCCGTACGAACGAGCAGCGACCCGTCCGGACGCTCGTCGATGTCGACGAGCGTCTTCGGGAACAGTTCGGCGGCGCGGAACCGCGGCTCGCCACTCGGTGACATCGATGCGCTCGCTATCGCTCGCTCACCCGCGAGTCAGACCAGTTCGAACGTGATACCCGACAACGACGGAGCGGTGACCGATGAGCCGGCCGCGTTGTCGGCCCGGCGCAGCACGATCTTCCACTGCGCGGACGGGCCGCCGGCGACGAAGCGAACCCACGTGCCGCCCAGCTGGATCTCGTCGGTCTTCGCGGGCGCACCGAGGTCGAGCAGGTCGTGCCACAGCGCGTTCATCGCCGCGGGGTCGGCGACCGGAACCTCGACGCCGAGGATCTCGTCGACGCCGGCGTCGGCCTCCGGGCCCGGGTTGATGTCGTCCCAGAACCAGGCGCGCGGATCGGTGATGCCGTCGATCTCGAGCAACAACCCGACGTCCTGCGGGTGCAGCTGTACGACCGGGTTACCGAACGCCTCGACGTCGACCGGGACCCGAATGCCGCGCGCCAGTGCCCGCGCCTTCACGGCCTCCGGGTCGGGGTGCTGCACCGAGAGCACGTAACCACCACGGCCGCCGATCTTCGTCAGCCACTTGGTCGACCGCCGCCGCGTCACTGACCGGGGCGATGAATTCGAGGTAGGTGTCCTTCGACACCGGCATCGTGGCGTCGGCCATCGACAGCTTCTCGAGTTCCGGATCCTCGAATCCCGTGCCGAAACCGAACGCGCCGCGCACCGCCGCGAGGTCGGCGTCGTGGTCGGTGGTCGCGATGACCACCTGCCGCAGAATGGCCCAGCTGGACTGCTCGCTCACGCGGATCTCCTTGAAAGAGTGGTGAAATCGGTGCGGAATCAAACGCACTAACGCAGCGCGGTCGCCGCATCGTCGTGCTCGGTCCAGTGCGGGAATCGCCGAACCCGGCGCCCAGGTCGAGTGCGTGCCGCTCGAAACCCGCTCGGGCAGCCGCACCCGCGCGATCGGTCCGGTCGTGATGTCGCGGGCGTCGAAGACCAGGCACTCGGACAGGTCGCGATTCATGTCGGACGTGATCGTGATCAGGTAGCCGTCGTCCTCGGACTGCGAGCCGACGCGCGGCGCCATCGCCGTCTCGCTGGCGTAGACGCCCTCTTCGAGGTTGAACCGCTGCTCGATACCGGTCTCGGCGTCGTGCTTGACGATCCCGTTGAACAGGAACCAGCCCGGCAGCGCGGTCGCCGAGTAGCTGTAGCGGTGCTGGCGGCCGGCGTGCGTGCCGTTGATCATCCCGAACTCGCTGACCGTGTCGGTGAGGGGCTCTTCCTTGGCCAGGCCCGTGGTGAGGTTCAGCCGCCAGCGATGCAGTTTGGGCCCCATCAGGTTGTTGTCGAGGAACCGGAACATGCGCTGGTACAGGGTTCCGTTGCCGGCCGGGGGCTCGGGATCCTGCTGGTAGTAGCCGTCGAGCACGATCTCGTCGCCCTCCTCGTAGGCGTTGACCCAGTGCAGGACGTAGGTCGGGTCGGCCTCGAACCACATGATGTCCGCGGTCTGCCCCCGGCGCGGGATGACCGCGATGCGCAGCGGGATGTCGGGGTAGAAACGAGCCGCGTACTTGCCCCGCGCCAGCGCCTCGGGCGCCCAGAACAGCGGGCAGTCGTTGAGGATCGAGTAGTTCTCGGTGAACGCCATGTCGTGCGGCAGGCGCGGCCCGGGCAGCGGAACGTCGACGTAGTGCACCAGGTTGTCGGCGGAATCGACGACGCCGTAGTGCATGTACGGCGCCTCGGTGCTGTAGTTGAAGAACAGCAGCTCGCCGGTGTGCTCGTCGAGCTTCGGGTGGGCCGAAACGCCGTACTGGCTGGGGAACTTGCCGTGCCATTCGGCCTTACCGAGCGTCTCGAGCGTCGTGGGGTTCAGCCGGTACAGGTCGCCGCACTGGTAGAAGCTGGTCAGCGCGACCCCGTTGTGCATGACCACATCGGTGCTCGACGCGTCCTTCATCCGGCCGCGCGCGCCCCAACCGGTCTGGGTCGGCGACTTGGCCGGATCCTCGGCGAGCCCAGCCCACAGCGGCTGGCCGGCCTCCTGCTCGGCGAGGAAGCCGTCGGTGCGGACGAAGCGGTTGCGGTAGAACGCCTGGCCGTCGCGGAAGCCGACGACGTGCACCATGCCGTCCCCGTCGAACGGGTGGTAGATCTCCATCGCCGGGTGGACGGGGTTCTCGGTGTTGCGCAGATAGACGCCGTCGAGGTCGGTCGGCAGATCGCCGATGACCTCGAGGTTGTCGGCCTTGCGTTCGACCTTCTGCGGACGCCACGGCCCGGTCCGATACGGGTGATCGTCGTCGTCCGGGATGGTCGTGAGCGCACGACCGAGAATCTCGATGTCCATGAGGGGCCTTCCGAGCGCGGAGCGCGCGTCAGCCGGCGGAGCCAGCACCCACGACGAAGCTCGCGCTCGTCGTCGTGCTGCCGCCGATGTTGAGGGTGGCGACCTTGCGGGCGTTCTCGACCTGGTACTCGCCGGCCTGCCCGGTCACCTGCTTGAACGCATCGAGCACCATCCGGACGCCGGTGGCGCCGACGGGGTGGCCGCCGCCGATCAGGCCACCGCTCGGGTTGACCGGGATCCGGCCGCCGATCTCGAGGTCGCCGCTGTCGACCGCCTTCCAGCTGTCGCCGGGGGCGGTGATGCCGAAGTGGTCGATGGCCGCGTACTCGCTCATCGAGAAGCAGTCGTGCGTCTCGATGGCGTCGATGTCGTCGACGCCCGAGATACCGGCCCGGTCGAACGCGTCGGTGATCGTCTGACGGACGTGCGGCAGCACGTACGGGTCGTCGGCCGAGTGGTCGAGCTTCTGCTGCAGCGAAAGGCCGACGGTGCGGTGACCCCAGCCGAGGATCTCGGCCTTCGGCCGCGCGGCGACGTCCGGGTGGGCGGCCAGGTAGCGGTCGCTCACGACCACGATGCCGGCCGCGCCGTCGGTCATCGCGCTGCAGTCGGTGCGACGGACCCGGCCCTCGACCGAGGGGTTCGCGTCGTCGTCGTCGGTGAAGCTGGCCGCGGTGAACTTCCAGCCGCGGGTCTGCGAGTTGGGGTTGAGCTTCGCGTTGCGCACGTTGAGCTCGGCGATCGCGTGCATGTAGCGGTCGTCCAGGCCGTAGCGGCGGTCGTACTCGTCGGCCAGGCGGTCGAACATGAACGGCCACATGAACGTCGCCGTCTGGCCCTCCTTGCCGATCCAAGCGGCGGCGCCGAGGTACTGCGCGCCCAGCTCGCCGCCGACCGTCTTCTCGATCTCGGCGCCGAGCACCAGCGCGACGTCGTAGCGACCGGCCTCGATCTCGGCCATCGCCCCGAGCAGCGCCATCGAGCCCGACGCGCACGCGGCTTCGTGCCGCATCGACGGGATGCCCCACAGCGCGGGCTCGACGGTGGCCGGCATGCCACCGAGCTGGCCCTGCCCGGTGAACAGCTGACCGAACGCGTTGCCGACGTGGATCACGTCGACGTCGGCGGGAGCGATCCGGGCGGCGTCGAGGGTGCCCTGAACGGACTCGGCGAACAGCTCGGCGAAACCGATGCCTTCGCGGGGGGTGCTGCGGGCAAAGTCGGTCTGGTGACCTCCGATGACCCAGCTCGATGAAGTGCTCATCGGGAACTCCTTCAAGCGGCTCCACGCCCTCAATGCTGGTACAGGCGTTACCCTCATTACTACAACAAACAGAGTGTCCCGTCAATGCTCCGATCGACTCGGCAAGTCGGCGCCGACGCCCTCTCCCCTTGTCATCCCGGCGGGGACGTACTACAACTGGCGAAGTGAGTCGCCCCTGCGGAGGCGGTTCGCAAGCAACCCGCCGGACGCCTCGACAGACTGACCGAGGCGCCACCGCGCGCGGTGTGGACGGCGTCGAACGAAGGAAGAGACTGGCGCATGAACGGACAGCAACCGCTCGCGGGTCGGGTCGGCATCGTCACCGGCGGTGGTAAGGGTCTGGGCCGCGCGTTCGCGCTCGACCTGGCCCGCGCCGGCGCAGCCGTCGTGGTGAACAACCGCAACCGCGAGGTCGACGACGAGGGCCGCGGGCCCGCCGACCACGTGGTCGCCGAATCCAGGCGGCGGGCGGCCAGGCCGTCGCCGAGCACAGCGACATCACCGATCCCGGCGCGGCCGCCGCGATGCTCGACACCGCGATCAGCACCTGGGGCCGGATCGACTTCCTCGTCACCAACGCCGCCGTCAGCCAACCGGCGATGTTCCACAAGACGAGTCCGGCGCGCATTCGACGCCGTCACGGCGATCAACATCGGCGGCACGCGCCCACCTGGCGATGCTCTGCTCGGCGCGCATGCGAGAGGCCGGCTTCGGCCGCATCGTGCTGATCGCGTCGACCGCCGGGGTGTACGGCGAGCCCACCGCGTCGGCCTACAGCGCCAGCAAGGGCGCCGTGATCGCGCTCGGCCGCGCGATGGCGGTCGAGGGCGCCCGCCGGAACGTGCTCACGAACGTCGTGCTGCCCTACGCGACCACCCAGATGACCGACACCGGCATGCACACCGACTACCGCGAGATCATGACGGCGGAATCCGTCGCCCCGCTCGTCACCGCGCTCGTCGACCCGAACTCGACGCTCAACGGGCAGACGCTGGTCTGCGCCGCCGGGGCGCTGCGGGTCGCGACCGCTGTCGAGTTCGGCACCGTGCGGCTGCCGGAGACCCGCTTCAGCCCGGACGAGCTGCAGCAGCTGATCGACAAGAGCCGCGTCGGTCGAGCCGCACGAGTATCCCGAGGCGCTGTCGGCGTTTCTCGACTTCGCCGCTGAGATCGCCGATGCCTGAGGCGCAGGCCCGCAGCGTCACCTCGCTGCATCGACGACCTGGTCGTCAATCGAGGTCGGGCGACGACCGTTACCAGGCGCCGAACGACGGCACGGCGATGGCCGACCTGCCGCGGCTCTTCGGTGGCCAGGTGCTCGCGCAGGCTCTGATGGCCGCCGCCCAGACGGTCGAGACGACAAGTCGCCGCACTCGCTGCACGGGTACTTCCTGCGCGCCGGCGACGTCAGCACGCCGATCGACTACGTGGTCGGCCGGGTCCGCGACGGGCGCCGGTTGTCGGTCCGGTCGGTGACCGCCCTACAGGACGACAAGCCCATCGCGACCGTCCTGACGTCGTTCGCCCGACACGGCGGGCGGAATCGGCCACGAGCTCGACGCCCCCGCTGCCCGCTCGCCCGGAGGCGCTGCCGACGTTGAGCGAAGCGGCCGCCGCATGGGGAGGCCTGAGCCCGTTCTGGGGTCTGGACGGTCTGGACGTCCGGGTCGACCCGCGCCGCGTCGAGCCCCGGCCCGACGGCATCGCCCGACCGTCGGACTCGCTGGACTTCATCTGGCAGCGCGTCTCGGAGCCGCTCCCCGACGATCCGCTGGTGCACCGCGCGATGCTGCTCTACATGAGCGACGTCATGTTGCTGGCCGCGGCGTTGGTTCCACACGGCGTCGCGCTCGGGCAGGACGACATCGCCGGCCGACCATGGGACGGCATGTCGCTCGACCACTCGATCTGGTTCCACCACGTGCCGCGCGCCGACGACTGGTTGCTGTTCGCGCAGTCGTCGCCGTTCGCGGCCTCGGGCCGGGCCCTGTGCCGGGCCGAGGTGTACGACACTCACGGCCGCCCGGTCGCGTCGACCGTCCAGGAAGGCCTCATCATCGACCGGGAACCGGTGGAGGATTAGCTGATGCAGCGCACCCTGTACAACGACGATCACGAAGCTTTCCGCGGCAGCCTGCGGGCGTTCGTCGACAAGACCCTGCGCCCGAACGCCGAGCGCCACGCCAGCCAACACCGCATCGACCGCGATGTGTGGCTCGAGGCCGGTCGCTCGGACTTCCTCGGCCTCGAGATCGCCGAAGAGTACGGCGGCACGGGCGCGCAGGACTACCGCTTCAATGCGGTCTTCAACGAGGAGCTGTCACGCTTCGCGGCGGCCTACGCGTCCTGCTTCGGGATCCACTCCGACGTCGTCGCGCCCTACATCGTCGACCTGGGCACCGAAGAGCAGAAGAAGACCTGGTTGCCACGTATGTGCACCGGTGAGATCGTCGCCGCGATCGCGATGACGGAACCGTCGGGCGGGTCGGATCTGGCCAACCTGCGCACCAATGCCGTCGCCGACGGCAGCGACTGGATCATCAACGGCGCCAAGACGTTCATCACGAACGGCGGGTCGGCCGACCTGGTCGTCGTGGCCGCGCGCACCGGGCCGGGCCAGCGGGCCCGCGGCGTCAGCCTGTTCCTCGTCGACACCTCGCTGCCCGGATTTGAACGGGGCCGGATCCTCGACAAGGTCGGCCAGCCCGAGTCGGACACCGCCGAGCTGTTCTTCAGCGATCTGCGTGTTCCGGCCGAGGCGCTGCTCGGCGAACTCGGGCTCGGATTCATCTCGATGATGGAGCGCCTGCCGCAGGAGCGCATCGGGGTGGCGATCGGCAACGTGGCGAACGCCGCGCAGATCCTCGACGAGACCCTCGACTACGTGAAGCAGCGCGAGGCGTTCGGACAGCGGATCGGCAGCTTTCAGCACAACAAGTTCCTCCTCGCCGAGATGTACACCAAGGTCGAGGTGACTCAAGCCTTCGTCGACAAGTGCATCGATGCCCATACGCGCCATGAGCTCAGCGCCGAGGAAGCCGCCATGGCGAAGTGGTGGGCCGCCGAGATCCAGAACGAGGTGCTCGACAACTGCGTCCAGCTGCACGGCGGCTACGGCTACATGAACGAGTATCGGGTCGCCCGGGCCTGGAAGGACGCGCGCGTGAACAAGATCTGGGCCGGCTCCAACGAGATCATGAAAGAACTCATCGGGCGCAAGCTCGGGTTGTAAGACCAAGGGCAAGCGGAAGGAACGAGCAATGCGGCTCTATTCCGAAGATCAGGTTGCGCAGTTCATGCGCGACGGCTGGTGGACGGGCGCGACGTGGGTCGACCAGTTCGACGCCCGCGTCCGCGAATATTCCGACCGGATCTCGCTCGTCGACCCGATCAACCGCGAGGCGATCACCGATGGCGCCGCCGCGCCGGCTGACCTGGTCGCAGGTCGACGCCGAGGTCGACCAGCTGGCCCGCGCGCTCCACCGTGCGGGCGTCCGCCAGGGAGACGTCGTCGGCGTCCAGCTCCCGAACATCATCGAGCTCGCGATGGCCTACATCGCCGTCGCGAAGCTCGGCGCGATCACCTGCCCGTTCCCGATCCAGTACGCCCAGCACGAGTTGACCCAGATGGGGACGATGGCGGGCCTGCGGGCGTTCTTGACCGTCACCCGGGCGAACAAGAGTCGGCGCCGCCGAACAGGCCGTCGGACTCATCGGCCGGATCCCGACACTCACGTCCGTCCTGGCGTGGGGCGAGGACCGCCCGGCCGAGGCGATCGGCCTCGACGCCGGCCTGCCCGACCCCGATGGCGACGCCGAGTACCGCGCGTACCTCGCCGCGATCGAGACCCACCCCAATGACTGCGTGACGCTGTGCTGGACCTCCGGCACCGAAGGCATCCCCAAGGGCGTGCCGCGCGCGCACGGCGACTGGCAGGCGATCTCGATCGGGCACGATCGAGACGCCGAGGCTGAACTCCGACGACGTCCTGCTCAACCCGTTCCCGATGGTCAACGCCGGCGGGATGGCCGGCATGTTCCTGCCCTGGTTGATGCTCGGAGCGCGCCTCGTCCAGCACCACCCGTTCGACATCGCCGTGCTGATCGAACAGATCGAGACCGAACGCGTCACGTACACCTGCGCGCCGCCGGCCGTCCTCGACAATCTCGTCGCCACGCCGGACGTGTTGGCCGGCCACGACGTGAGCTCGCTGCGCGCCGTCGGCTCGGGATCGGCGCCATTGGCCGGTTGGATGATCGAGGCCTGGGAACGCGGGCGCGGCGTCGAGGTGCTCAATCTGTTCGGTGCGAACGAGGGCCTGTGCCTGTTCGGCTGCCCCGACACGATCCCCAATCCGGCCGACCGCGGACGGCTCTTCCCGCGACCGGGCGATCAGAGTTTCAACTGGCGCACCCGAATCATGCGCGAGACCCGATCCCGCCTGGTCGACGTCGAGACCGGCGAGGACATCGTCGAACCGGGTCGGCCCGGCGAGCTGCGCGTGTCGTCGCCGGCCATCATCGCCGGCTACTGGGGCGACGCGCCCTCGCCGTTCGACGATCAGGGCTTCTACAAGACCGGCGACATCTTCGAGATCACCGGCGAGGGTGGACATCTGCTCGTCTATGTCGATCGAGCCAAAGACCTCATCAGCCGGGGCGGCTACAAGATCTCGGCCGTCGAGATCGAGTCGCTGCTGTCGGCCCATCCCAAAGTGCCGAGGTCGCGGTCGTCGGAATGCCCGATCCCCGCCTCGGCGAGCGACTGTGCGTCTTCGTCGCCCCGCGACGACCGCAGGACCCGCCGACACTCGATGAACTCATCGACGTGTTGCGTAACCAGCAGGTCGCCCGCTTCAAATGGCCGGAGCGGCTTGGAACTGGTCGACGCCCTCCCCGCAATCCGGTCGGCAAGATCCTCAAGCGAACGTTGCGCGAAGGGCTGCGTGCCGAAGCGCTGGTGACCAACTCGTGACGAACCGCTGGGCGCTCGCGCACTAGTTAGTTGCTATAAGTAAAGTGAGCGAAGCGTTGACGTACGGACCGATCTCCACCACTACTCCCCCGCGGACGGGTGACTTGGAACTGGCCAGGGATTCCGCGTCGAATCGCGTAACGCTTCTCGACCGCGGCGGTCCCAATTCGATCGCCGTCGCCAACGGCATCGTCGGCGATGAGTGGACCCTCTGGATCGTCGAGATGGGCGCTGCACGGAATCACCCAGTACAACGAGTGGCTGCGGGCCGGCCCGATCTCGAGTTCGGTGCTGACCGCGCGGCTGGCCCGGCTCGTCGAGGCCGACGTCATGGAACGGGTGCCGTACAACTCGCGCCCCCCGCGCCACGACTATCGGCTCACCGCTCGCGGCCGGTCGATGTGGCCCATCCTGCTGACGATGTGGGACTGGGAGCAGACCTGGGTCAACGACCCGAGCGAGCACCTGCCGCTCGATGCAGCACACCAGCTGCGGCTCGATCTTCTCGCCGGTCATGCTCTGCGACGCCTGCGACGAGCGGGTCGCGCCCGCGCGACGTCGTGTCGCGATTCGGGCCGAGCGGCAGCTGGCAGCGCAGCATCCCCTCGGCCGCGACCCGGCGCCGATCGCACACCGGCAACCGGCCCGGTCGAAATCGTCGACCAGACGATGGCCCTGATCGGCAACCGCTGGTCGGCCGCGCTACTGGGCGCGGCGTTCATGGGCGCCAGCCGGTTCGGTGAGTTCGAGCAGCGGATGGGCGCCCCGCCGACGATCGTCGCCGAACGGCTGCGCACGTTCTGCGAGATCGGCGTGCTCGAGCAGAGCCCGAACCCGCGCCGCCCCGACTGGGCCGTCTATCACCTCACCGACAAGGGCCGCGGCGTTCTTCCCGGTCATGGCCGTCGGTGCTGGAGTGGGGCCAGCGCTGGTTCCACGCCCCCGACGGCCCGGCGATGCGGATGGAGCACCTTCCCTGCCGCCGAACGTTCCACCCGCGCCTGATGTGCAGCGTCTGCCAGGAGCGGCTGCGCGGCCACACGGTGCGGGTCGTCCGCGAGGACGACCTGGCCGGCACCGATCGCGGCGCTGTTGGACGTCGAGCCCCAGGTCAGCTGACCGGCCGTACGCTCATCCGCGGCCGGTGGTCGGCGGCGCCGTCGAGCGCATGACCTTGGCCATGCCGCGCTCCCAGCGCACCGGGTCCAGCGCGTACTTCGCCCGGGCCTCGATCGCCATCCGGTCGGTGTCGACAGATCCGCTCGCCGCGGGCCATCGCGCGCCAGCCCGGCGATCGCGATGTCGCGCGGATCCTCCTTGGCCCCGTCGACGTGATCGGCCATCCGGGTGTCGACCGAGCCGACGATCAACGCCGTCACGCTGGTGCCCTGCGGCTCGAGCTCGGCCCGGGCGATGATCGAGAGGAACAGGGCCGCCGACTTCGCCGGTGAGTAGCCACCCATGAACGCGGTCGGGATGGCGCCGGCCACCGACAGCACGTTGACGATCGCGCCACCGCCGTTGGCGCGCGAGCACCGGCGCGAACGCCGCGGATCATGTTCAGCGTCCCGAAGTAGTTGACCTCCATCTCCTGGCGGGCCATGTCGGGATCGTTCGGCGAGCACCAGCCGGTCGCGGCCGTGCAGGCCGGCGTTGTTGATGACCACCGTGACGTCCGAGCACGCGGCCGCGGCCGCCGCCACCGAGTCGCGATCGGTGATGTCGAGCTGAACCGGAACCGCGCCCGGCGCGATCAGCTCGCCGGGCACGTCGTCGGTGTCGCGCGCTCCGCAGTAGACCTTCGCCGCGCCGCCGGCGAGCAGCTCCTCGACGAAGCGCCTGGCCGATACCGCGGTTGCCGCCGGACACGATCGCCACGCAGCCCGTCGACCGGGCGCTCATCGACGCGGCCATCGCCGGCTGGACGCCCTCGAAGACGATGTCGTCGGGGAACTTCGCGCCGTGCAGCAACGGGCCGGGGTCGCGCAGGCCGTAGAGCCAGGTCTCGGGTCGCGGGCCGATGTCGTGCACCCAGTCGAAGCGCAGCCGCCGACGGGCGATCGCCCACCGCCCGTCGAGCCGCACCAGGTTGTCGATGATGCGCGTCGCCACCAGCGAGTCGCTGACGACGCCGTCGGCCTTGACCCGGGTCATCGCCAGGACGTACTGCTCGGACTGCGCGTCGTCACCCTCGACCTCGATCAGCAGGTTGCTGATCGTGTGGGTCGCCGACCATCCGCGGATTCGTGAGCGCCCGCTCGATCGTGTCGATGTAGCCCTGCGCCGGGCCGGAGTAGATCCCGCCGTGCTCCTCGGTCGCGTCCGGCGCGTAGCAGGCCCGAAGCGTGGCGATGTCGCCGCGGTCGATCGAGCGCATGTACCGGGTCAGCAACTCGGTGATGTCGTTCTTGTCGATCAGCGCCTGCACGGCCGCCGGAAGGTCCGTCATAGCCACGCACGCTACAACTAACGGCGTGACCTGCCAACGGTCGATTTCAGCTTGGTCACCAATATCCCTCCAAGCGTTGACCTCGACCCGCGCCATGTTGTACGAATCAACACTGCTAACTGTAGTGAGCTGTGCCACTCGGTTCGGACGCTCGGACAAGGTCTCGCGTTGCGGAGACAACCGGAGGTTGATCGGTGCTAGAAGTACGGGACCTGGTTCTGCGATTCGGCGGCATCACCGCCTTGGACAGCATCAGCTTTACGGTCGCCGACAACGAGATCTGTGGTCTGATCGGCCCGAACGGCGCCGGCAAGACGTCGTTGTTCAACTGCGTCACCCGCGTGTACCGCCCGACTGAGGGCTCGATCACGTACGACGGCCTCGACATGCTGAAGCTGCGGCGTCATCAGATCGTCAAGAAGGGCGTCGCGCGCACGTTCCAGAACCTGGCGCTGTTCCCGTCCCTGACGGTCATGCAGAACACGATGGTCGGTGCCCACTCGCGCTCGACGCCGCACCTGCTGCCGACGGCGGTGAGCTGGCCGACCACGCATGTGGCCCGGCGCCGGCTGGAGTCCGAGGCGTGGTACCTGCTGACCGAACTCGAACTGACCGACGTCGCGCACCGGCCGGCGAAGGGGCTGCCGTTCGGCACGCTCAAGCGCGTCGAACTGGCCCGGGCGCTGATGAGCCGACCGTCACTGCTGCTGCTGGACGAGCCGGCCGGCGGTCTGACGCACGCCGAGGTGCACGACCTCGGCCAGCTCATCCTGCGGTTGCGGCAGAACTTCGGTTTCAGCGCGCTGCTCGTCGAGCACCACATGGGCCTGGTGATGGGCATCTCCGACCACGTCGTCGCGATGGACTTCGGCCGCACGATCGCCGACGGGCTGCCCGCCGACGTTCAGCAGTCGCCGGCCGTCATCGCTGCCTACCTCGGGCGCGCCGCGTGAGCGCCCCGGCCCAGAGCGCCGACGGCGCCGCGACGCTGGGGTCGGCCCCACTGCTCGAAACCGTCGGGCTCTTCGCCGGTTACGGCGCGTCGAACGTGCTCCGCGACATCAGCCTCACGGTCGGCTCGGGCGAGGTGGTGGTCGTGCTCGGCGCGAACGGCGCCGGCAAGACGACCCTGATGCGCGCGATCTCGGGGCTGATCCCGCACACGCGGCGAGATCCGGATCGACGGCACCGCGGTCGGCAAAGTCCGGCCCGAGACGATGCTGCGCCACGGCGTGAGCCTCGTCCCCCAGGGCCGCGGAACGCTCACCGACATGACCGTCCGCGACAACCTGCGCGTCGGCGCCGTCAGCCAGCGCTCCAGCCGCGACATCGCCGAGGACATCGACAAGTGGTGCACGGTGTTCCCGCCGCTCGCCAAGCGCCGCAATCAGATCGCCGGCACGCTCTCCGGTGGCGAGCAGCAGATGCTGGCCGTCGCGCGGGCGATGATGTCGCGGCCCCGGCTGCTGCTCTGCGACGAGGTCAGCCTCGGCCTGGCGCCGCTGATCGTCCAGGGTCTGTTCCAGGTCCTGCGGCAGGTCAACGTCGACTCGGGCACCGCGCTGTTGCTCGTCGAACAGAATGCCGAGCTCGCGCTCGAGATCGCATCCCGGGTCTACCTGCTCGAGGTCGGATCGGTCGCGTCGAGCGGGCCGACCGAGGTCTTCCGTAGCAACGACGCCATCCGACGCGCCTACCTCGGCTACTGACGAGAGGGGAAACAGTGGAAATCTTTCTAGACCGGTTGATCTCCGGCATGACGTCCGGATCGATCTATGTCCTGATCGCCTTGGCGCTCGTCGTCGTGTTCCGCAGTTCGTCCACGATCAACTTCGCGCAGGGCGAGTTCGCGCTCTTCACGAGCTTCGTCGCGTGGTGGCTGGACACCAAGGGATGGCCGATGGTGCTCTCGCTGTTCGCAGCGATGGCGGTCGGCTTCGTGATGGCGGTCGTCGCCGAACGGGCCCTCATCCGTCCCGTCCGCCGGCGCAGTGAGGTGGCAACCCTCATCGTCGGACTGGGTCTGTTCACCGCCCTCAACGGCGCGGACGGTTGGATCTGGGGACCCGCCGACAAGGTGTTCCCCGAGCTCCTGCCGAGCGCGCCCGGCGACTACTTCCTCGTCGGCGGCGCGCGCCTGCACTACGACTCGATCGGCATCTTCATCTGCATGCTGCTCGTGGTCGCCGTCCTGACCGGCCTCTTCAACTACACGGCCCTGGGCCTGCAGATGCGGGCCGTCGCGACGAACCCCGAGTCGGCGTCGCTCTCGGGCGTGAAGGTCGGACGGGTGCTGAGCCTGAGCTGGGGCATCTCGGCCGCCATTGGCGCGCTCGCCGGCGTCCTGCTCGTGCCGGTCCTGCCGCCCAACGAACTCGACCTGAGCTCGTTCTTCTCGATCCTGATCTTCGCGTCGGCCGCGGCCCTGTTCGGCGGCCTCGACAGCGTCAAGGGGGCCGTCGTCGGCGGTCTCGGACTGGGCGTGGCCGAGTCGATGCTGAACGGCTACGCGACGTTCCTGGGCGGCTCGCTCGAACTTACTTTCGCGCTGGCGGTCATCGTCATCGTCCTGGTCTTCAAACCGACCGGTGTGTTCGGTGCTCGACGGGTGGAACGCGTATGACCACGGCATCGATCAACAGCGAGTCGTTCGACGGCGACGACGTCGACGACGCCGAGTTGGTGGCGGCGCGCCAGTCCGGCCCCCCGTCCCATCCGACCGGCCACCGGCGGGCGCTTCCCTACATCGCGCGGCGGGGCTCCAAGGTTCACCTGGCGCTGCTCGCCATCGGCGTGCTCGCCGCGGCCGGTGCCGTTCTCTGGGGTGCGTCCCTCGGCCAGTTCAACCAGGGCCAATTGACCCGGGTCATCATCTACGCGATCGCGATCGCCGGGCTCAACATCGCGACCGGATACACCGGTCTGGTCTCGGTGGGACACTCGGCGTTCTTCGGGCTGGGCGCTTATACGACCGGAATCCTGGTCGTGAAGGAGGGCTGGGCCCCCGAGGCGACGATCCCGGTGGCCTTGGTCGTCTGCTTCCTCGTCGGGCTGCTCATCGGCCTGCCGGCGCTGCGCATCCGCGGCCTCTACCTCGCGATCGTGACCATCGCGTTCGGTGTCGCGTTCCCCGAGGTTGTGGCGCGCTTCGCGTCCCTCACCGGCGGCGCCTCCGGTCTGACCATCCGCCGCCGGATGTTGGCTCCACCGGACTGGACGGGCTTCAGCCTCGGTGAGAAGGGCCAGTGGCTGTACTGGCTGTCGGTCGCCGTCCTGGTCATCGTGATGTTCGTGGTCCACAACATCGTTCGCAGTCGTTACGGCCTGGCCATGATGGCCTCGCGCGACAACGAGATCGCCGCCTCGGCGTCGGGTGTGAACCTCGCGGCGGTCAAGACGATCTCGTTCGGCGTATCCGGCGCACTGACCGGTGTCGGCGGCAGCCTTTTCGCGATGTACCTGGGCAGCCTCGTCGCGAACGACTCGTTCACCCTGCTCAATGCGATCGCCCTGTTGACCGGTCTGGTCATCGGCGGCGAGGCGACCCGTTTCGGCCCGATCCTCGGCGGCCTGGCGGTCGTCTACATCCCGTACTACAGCTCATCGATCGGACAAGGTGAATCGTCCGCGGTGATCTTCGGCGCCGCGCTCATCGTGATCGTCTTCATCGCACCCGAAGGCGTCACGGGCGCGCTGCTGCGCTTCGTGCGCAAGGTGCTCGTGATCATTCCCGCGACGCCCCGTCCGTTCACCCCTGCACGTCCCGAAGCGCCGACGTCCGCTCCCGCGGTCGATCCGGCGCCCGGGCAGGCGTGACGAGCGCCTCCGCTCGTCACCAGATCATCCCTCTATCAAGAAAGGCGCGTGTGATCACGACTATGCCAATTACGAGGCAGGCCACGGGACGAATCCTCGTCCTCGCCGTCGCCGCCATCGCCGCACTGTCCGCGTGCTCGTCGTCCGGCAAGAGCAGCTCGAACACGTCCGGGAGCGGCGCGGCCAGTGGGTCGGGCAGCGCCTCAGGCACCGCGGCCAAGTTCAAGGTCAGCACCAGTGATTGCACCGATCCCGCGTCGGCGACCAAGAAGATCACCGACACCTGGAAGATCGGCTACAGCGCACCGCTGTCCGGTCCGGTCGCCGGTGTCGTCACGTACGCGCTCGACGGCTACAAGGCCCGCATCGCCGCTGAGAACGCCAAGGGCGGCATCAACGGCGTCAAGATCGACGTGACCTACAAGGACGACCAGTTCACGCCGGACAAGGCCAAGGCCAACGCCACGGAGTTCCTGCAGAGCGATCACGTCGACTCGCTCGCCACGTTCGGCAGCGGACCGGTCGGGGCGATGGCCGACGACCAGAACGCCGCGTGTGTGCCGTTGCTCTACCCGAGTTCGTCGGTGCAGCAGTACCGCGACATCAGCCAGTACCCGTGGACCGTGCAGTTCCTGCCGGCCGGTGACGCCGAAGCGCGTTACGACGTCAACTACATCAAGTCGAAGTTCCCGAACGGTGCCAAGGTCGGCATCGCCGAGAACCAGACCGCCTCGGGCGTCGGTGAGTACCAGGCGTTCGTCGACGCAGCGAAGGGCACGAACATCACCGTGGCCACCACGGCCGATGAGACCGACCCGAACGCGGCCGCGACCAAGCTGGCCGCCGCGAAGGTCGACGTCGTCTACGACGCCGGCATCAGCAGCGACTGCCCGGCCCTGGTCATCGCGTTGGGTCGTATCGGTTTCAAGCCGAGCTTCGTCCTGAACCCCGACAACTGCGCCGACACGACCGGCTACATCTCGGCGGGCGCGGCGGCGGACGGCAACGTCATTCCGTCCTACCTGAAGGACCCGGCCGACCCGGCGAACGCGAGCGATGCCGGTGTGATGACGTACCTGTCCGAGGTCACGACGGCGGACAAGGACAACGCCATCACCGTCGCCGGCTGGGTCGAGGCCGACCTGACGATCAACACGCTGAAGCAGGCCTCGGCGATGTCCGGCGGGCTCAGTCACGTGACGGCCATCGAGGCGTCGCGTGATCAGGACTACGCCTCTCCGATGC
The DNA here is from genome assembly GCA_963737785.1 of uncultured Actinomycetes bacterium. Taxonomy (GTDB): domain Bacteria; phylum Actinomycetota; class Actinomycetes; order Mycobacteriales; family Jatrophihabitantaceae; genus CAVTTS01. The sequence goes on along the minus strand of CAVTTS010000003.1, from coordinate 254,817 downwards.
TGCGCACCGGTGTCACGTGGCAGAGCACTCCGACGTCCCTGATCGGCTTCAGTGGCTTCCAGACCCTCATCTGGGACGCCGCGAACAAGACGTTCAAGACCGACGGCGGCGTGATCAGCGTAGGCGCGAAGTAACAGTTCGGATAAGCGCGTGAATGGGCCCGGCGATCACGATCGCCGGGCCCTTTCGCGTCCGAAAGCCTGAGGGAACTGAGAGCCGGCCGTGACAAATGCCCCTTCCAAGACAGGTCATTCGTCGTCCGCTGGATTTCAGCTTGGTTACCAATCTTGGCCAAGCCGTTGACCTTGGCCCGCTGCATGTTGTACGAATCAACACTGCTAACTGTAGTGAGCTGGACCACTGCGCTTCGACGTATCGAATCGCCAGCTGACCACTCTCGACTCGCTCACCCGCCACGTAGAAAGGCTCCAAGGTGCCAATCTCCCTCAGGAAATCACGACTGGGAATGACGGTCGTCGGCGCGGTAGCGCTGGCCGTCGCCCTGTCCGCCTGCTCGTCGTCCGGCAAGGGCGGCTCGACCAGCTCCGGAGGTGCGACCTCGGGCGGATCGGGCAGCTCGTCGGCCTCCGCGGCTGCCTTCAAGGTCAACACGAGCGACTGCACCGACCCGGCCGCGGCGACGAAGAAGATCACCGGCGACTGGAAGATCGGCTACAGCCTGCCGCTGTCCGGTCCGGTTGCCGGCGTCGTCGAGTACTACCTCGAGGGCTGGAAGGCCAAGATCGCGGCGTTCAACGCGTCCGGTGGCATCAATGGCCAGAAGATCGACATCGACTACAAGGACGACCAGTTCACGCCGGACAAGGCCAAGGCCAACGCCACCGAGTTCCTGCAGAGCGAGCACGTCAACTCGCTGATCACGTTCGGCAGCGGCGGCGTGGGCGCGATGGCCGACGACCAGAACGCCGCGTGTGTGCCGTTGCTCTACCCGAGTTCGTCGGTGCAGCAGTACCGCGACATCAGCCAGTACCCGTGGACGCTGCAGTTCCTGCCGGCCGGTGACGCCGAAGCCCGTTACGACGTCAACTACATCAAGTCGAAGTTCCCGAACGGTGCCAAGGTCGGCATTGCCGAGAACCAGACCGCCTCGGGCGTCGGTGAGTACCAGGCGTTCATGGACGCGGTGAAGGGCACCAACATCACGGTGGCCGTGACGGCCGATGAGACCGACCCGAACTCGGCGGCGACCAAGCTGGCCGCCGCGAAGGTCGACGTCGTCTACGACGCCGGCATCAGCAGCGACTGCCCCGCCCTCGTCGTGGCGTTGGGTCGTATCGGTTTCAAGCCGAGCTTCGTCCTGAACCCCGACAACTGCGCCGACACCACCGGCTACATCGCCTCCGGTGCGGCCGCTGACGGCAACGTCATCCCGTCCTACCTGAAGAACCCGGCCGACCCGGCCCTCGCCGACGACCCGGGCGTCAAGCAGTACCTCACCGACGTGACGACCGCGAACAAGGACAACTCGATCGCCGTCGCCGGCTGGGTCGCGGCCGACCTCACCATCAACACCCTCAAGCAGGCCGCAGCGTCACCCAGCGGGTTGACCGAGGTGTCGGTGCTGCAGGCGGCTCGTGATCAGAACTACGCCAGTCCGATGCTGATCAATGGCATCACCTGGGACAGCACGCCGACGTCCCTGATCGGCTTCAGCGGATTCCAGACCGAGGTCTGGGACGCTGCGGACAAGACGTTCAAGCCGGACGGCGGAATCATCAGCGTTTCCGCGAAGTAAGTGTCAGCCTGAGCGCTGGCGCGAAGTAAGTGTCAGCCTGAGCGCTGGCGCGAAGGAGTTGTCGGAGCGACCAGGCGGCGCAACGTTGCCCCGCCTGGTTCCGGCTCGACGGCCGGGTGCGGATACCCCCGAATCCGCACCCGGCCGCTTCGCGCGGTCGGTCGGTGATACTCGACGTACCGAATTGAATTGATGCGAGGAGGCAACCTTGGCCGGCCGAAAGATGCATCCGCAGTCGCGGATCGACGACTACCTCGCCAAGGGCTGGTGGACCGACGAGACCGTCCAGCAGCTGTTCCTGGATCGCGTCGCCGAGTTCGGCGACGAGCTCGCCGCAATCGACCCGAGCAACAAGGCCGACCTCGTCGATCTCCCCGAGCAGCGGGTCAGCTGGAATGACATCGCCGGGCAGGTCGAGCGACTCGCTGCCGTGCTGCTCGATCACGGCATCGGCGAGGGCGACGTCCTGGCCGTGCAGCTGCCGAACATCGTCGAACTGATCGTCGCCTATCTGGCCGCCTGGCGGGTGCGCGCGATCGTGTCGCCGCTTCCGGTGCAGTACCGGCGTCATGAGGTCGTCGAACTCGGAAACATCGGTGAGCCGGTCGCGTTCCTGACCAGCGACCGCATCGCGCAGCGCCCGGTCGCCGCCGAGGTCGTCGACATGCAGGCCGACATCCCGTCGCTGAAGACGGTGCTCTACTACGGCCCGACCGACGTCCCGGGGGCCCACAGCATCGCCACGGCGCTGGCGTCCGTCCGGCCCGACGCCCTGGCCGGGGTCGCCGCGTACGCCGACGCCCACCCGATCGACCCCAATGACTGCATCACGATCTGCTGGACCTCAGGCACCGAGAGCCGCCCGAAGGGTGTGCCGCGCGCCCACTACGAATGGCTGGTGATGAGCTGGGACACCGTCTACTCCCCCAGCCTGACCCACGAGGCGCGGATCCTGAACCCGTTCCCCATGGTCAACATGGCGGGAATCAACGGGATGTTCCTACCGTGGCTGCGCGTCGGATGCGTGCTCGTGCAGCATCACCCGTTCGACCTCGGTGTCTTCCTGCGGCAGATCGAGCAGGAGCGGATCACGTACACGGTCGCCCCGCCGGCGCTACTGGCGATGTTGTTGCAGCGCGAGGAGTTGCTCGCGGGTGCCGACATCTCGACGCTGCGCCAGATCGGCTCGGGTTCGGTACCGCTGCAGGAATGGATGGTGCGCGGCTGGTACGAGCGATACGGCATCACGATCATCAACTACTTCGGCTCGAACGAGGGAATCTCGCTCATGACCGACGTCAAGCTGATGACCGACCCGGCCCAGCGCGCGCGATTCTTCCCCCGCTACGGCGGCGACCGGCACTGGAGCTTCCCGGCGGCCGGGCGCACGTCCATCAAGCTGATCGACCCGGACACCGGCGACGAGATCGACGAGCCCGATCATCCGGGCGAGCTTCATCTCAAAGGCCCGAGCCTGTTCGCGGGCTACCTCGACGCCGCGAATGTCGCCAGCCCGTTCGACGCCGAGGGTTACCTCAAGACCGGCGACATGTTCGTCATCGACGGGCCCCAGAACCAGTTCCTGCGTTACGTCGACCGGGCCAAGGACATGGTGATCCGGGGCGGCATGAACATCGCGCCCGCCGAGCTCGAGACGTTGATCGCGACGCACCCGTCGGTGGCCGAGGTCGCGATCGTCGGCTACCCCGACGATGTGCTCGGCGAGAAGGTCTGCGCGGTCGTTGCCCTGAAGCCCGGGACGACCCTCACCCTCACCGACGTGATCGATCACCTGCGCGCGCAGGAGATCGCCACCTACAAACTCCCGGAGCGGCTGGCGATCGTCGATGCGCTGCCGCGCAATCCGGTCGGCAAGATCCTCAAACGCCAGCTGCGGGACGACATCCAGAAGGAGAACTCGGTTTCATGACGCGACGACGAGAAGATCGCGGTCGTGCAGGACATCCTCGACTCGTGGACGGCGCAGGACTGGGCGCGCGTCGAGTCGCTGTTCGCGCCCGACGGCGTGCTGCAGAGCGTCATGAGCGCGCCCGTCGTCGGCCGCGAGGCGTTCGCCGAGCGACTGCGCGATGCTGGCCGTCGGCCTCGAGCGCATCCAGCTGCACATCAAGGCGATCGGGGTCATCGACGGCCGGGTCTTCGTCGAGCGGGTCGACGACTTCGACACCCACGGCCACCACGGCGAGGTGCCGGTGGTCGGCATCCTCAGGGTCGAGGACGGCCTGGTCACCGAGTGGCTCGAGTACTACGACCGCGCCACGTTGCTGCGCGGGATGGGTGTCGACCCGGCCAACGACTTCGCGCACTGAGACCGGCCGTGCTCGACGACACCGCCGGATCCATCCTCGCCAAGTCCATCGCCCGCGCGGGCGACCGGGTCGCGCTGCGCGCCCACGGCGAGGTCCGCACGCATCGCGAACTGCTCGAGAACGCCGCGCCGGTTCGCCAACGCGCTGGCCGGGCGGGGCCTGCAGCCGGGCGATCACGTCGCGCTGATGGTGGCCGACCGCGTCGAAGCGGTCGAGGCGTACATCGGTTGTTTCATCGGCGGGTTCACCGGCGGTCCACGTCAACGACCGGCTCGCCCGCAACGAGGTCCGGGCCATCCTCGGCGACGCCGACGCGCGAGCGTTCGCCTACACCGACCGAGGTCGGCGCGAAGATCGCCGACCTCGACGCGCTCGAGAACACGGACGTGATCGTCGCGATGGGTGAGCCGGCGGCGGGTCGCCACGTGCCGTGGACGGCCCTGCTCGAATCCGGGAGCACCGCCGTACCAGAGGTCCCGCGGGCCGCGGACGACCTCACGATCATCGGCTACACCAGCGGCACCACCGGCCGGCCCAAGGGCGTGATGCACACGCAGCGCTCGATGGTGCGCATCCTGCGGCACATGCCGGTGCACTTCAACGCGCGTCCGCGCAGCCGCTGCGCGTTCACCGGCACATTGTCGTTCGTCGCCGGCATCTGGGGCGTGCTGCTCCCCCACCTCTATCTCGGCGGCGAGATCTCGTTCATGGCCGGCCTCGACCCCGACGAATGGTTCGATCGGATGGTGCGCGAGGGCACCAACCTGACCTACGTCCCGACGCCGCTCGCTGACGAGTTCCTGCGGCAGCTCGAGCGGCGTCCCGAGGTGCTCGACTCGCTGAATTCGGCCGTCCACTCCGGCTCCAAGATGCCCGCGCTCACCATGCGCCGGTTGATCGAGGCGCTCGGCCCCCGGTTCATCGAGTCGTACGGCATGACCGAGACCGGCGCGCCCGTGACGACCACCGAGGCCATCGACTGGACGGACGCGGGCGGTGCCGACGACGCCTACGCGAGCACCGGCCGGCCCATCCACCTGGCCGACGTGACGATCGTCGGGACCGACGGACGGACGCTGCCGACCGGTGAGACCGGCGAGATCTCGGTGCGCTCGGAGACGCAGTTCCTGGGCTACTACAAGCAGCCCGAGCTCACCGCCGAGATGGTCATCGACGGACGGTTGCGGACCGGCGACGTCGGACATCTCGACGCGGCCGGTTACCTCTATGTCACCGACCGGGCCAAGGACATGATCGTGTCGGGCGGTATGAACGTGTTCCCGGCCGAGGTCGAGGCGGCGCTGGTCGATGTCCCCGGTCTCGTCGAGCTCGCGATCTTCGGCGTGCCGCACGAACGATGGGGCGAGACGGTCGTCGCGGTCGCCGTGCGCTCCGACCCCGCGCTCGACGAAGCGGCGCTGATCGCGGCGTCGCGTGATCGCATCGCGTCGTACAAGAAGCCGACCGAGGTGCGCTTCGTCGACGCCCTGCCCCGCACGGCCAGCTTGAAGATCGACAAGCCGGCGCTCCGACGACAGTGGACGGCGGAGAACTAGAACGTGGCCGAATGGCAGAAGGAGATCGACGAGCTCGAGCGTCGGCGCGCGGTGGCCCTCGAAATGGGCGGCCCCGAGAAGGTCGATCGTCAGCACTCCCGGGGCAAGCAGGATGTCCGGCAACGGATCGAACAGCTGGCCGATCCCGGTTCGTTCCGCGAGATCGGCGCGCTGGCCGCGAAGACCCGCTACGACGACGACGGCAATCTGATCAGCTACGCACCGGCGAACTTCGTCATGGGCACCGCCCGCCTCGACGATCGCAAGGTCGTGATCGGCGCTGACGACTTCACGGTCCGCGGCGGCGCGTCGGACGGGGCGATCATCGAGAAGCAGAGTCTACTCGGAGCAGATGGCCAACGAGCTGCGACTGCCGCTCATCCGGCTCATCGACGGCACCGGTGGTGGCGGCAGCATCAAGAGTCTCGAGCAGATGGGGCGCAGCTACGTGCCCGCCCTGCCCGGCTTCGAGTTCACCGTCGACAACCTGTCGTGCGTGCCGGTCGTCGCGCTGGGCCTCGGACCGGTCGCCGGCTACGGCGCGTCGCGCCTGGTGATGAGCCATTACTCGGTGATGGTCAAGGAGTTGAGTCAGACCTTCGTCGCCGGGCCGCCGCTCGTTGCCGGCGTCGGCGAACAGGTCACCAAGGAGGAGCTCGGCGGCGTCGGCGTCCACGGTCCGAACGGCACCGTCGACGCGATCGTCGACAGCGAGACCGAGGCGTTCGAGGCCACTCGCCGGTTCCTGTCCTACCTGCCGCAGTCGGTCGAGGAGCTACCCGACCGCGGTCCGGTGACGGACGATCCCGGGCGCCGCGCCGACTGGCTGGCCGATGCGATCCCCCGCAATCCGCGGCAGGTCTATCGAATCCGCCCGATCCTCGAGGCTGTACTCGACGAGGGGTCGTTCTTCGAGATCGGCGCCCGCTACGGGCGATCTCTGGTGACCGGCTTCGCGCGTCTGGACGGTTGGCCGGTCGCGGTGATGGCCAGCGACCCGTACTTCTACGGCGGCAGCTGGACCGATACCTCCGCCGCCAAAGCGATCCGCTTCGTCGACCTGGCCGACACGTTCCACCTGCCGCTGATCAATTTCGTCGACAATCCCGGCTTCATGATCGGGACGGCCGGCGAGAAGGCCGCGGCGATCCGGCACGGGATGCGGGCGCTCACCGCGATCTATCAGGCCCAGGTGCCGTGGTGCACCGTCCTCTTGCGGAAGGTGTTCGGTGTCGGCGGAGCGGGCCAGTCGAACCACCGGCGGCTGCAGGTGCGGTTCGCCTGGCCGTCGGCGCAGTGGGGTTCGCTGCCGTCCACAGGCGGCATCGAGGCCGCTTATCGATCGGAGCTCGAGGCCGCCGAGGATCCCGAGGCGTTGCTCGACGAGATCCAGCGGCGGGTGGCGGCGATGATGTCGCCGTTACGGACCGCCGAGGCGTTCGACATCCAGGACATCATCGATCCGCGCGACACCCGCGCTCTGGCCTGCGAGTTCGCGAACAACGCCGCGCGGGTGCGACGCCCTGGCCGCCTCGGTCGCGGCCTGCGTCCCTGAGCCGCAGCCCGACCCGCGCAGCCAGCCCGTGATCAACACGGAGAAATCGTCGCCAGAGCGACAACGACTCCCTGTTGATCAAGACGCCTGAGCCCCGTGGACAAGTCAGGCGGGGTTGAGGCGGTCCCACACGGGTGAGCCGTCGCGCGCACCGCGCAGGTTGGCCTTCTGCACCCGCAAGGTCTGGGTCTTGGGCAGTTCGTCAGCGAATTCGACGTAGCGCGGCACCATGTAGCGCGGCACCCGGTCGGCCAGAAATTCGACCAGTTCGGCGGCCGTCAGCGACTCGGCGCCCGCCTGCCGCACGACGACGATCTTGATCTCGTCCTCGACCTCGTCGGCGGCCACCGCCACCGCGGCGCACTCCAGCACACCCGGATGCGCACACACCTCGGCCTCGACCTCGAACGAGGAGATGTTCTCGCCCCGGCGCCGGATGGTGTCCTTCATCCGGTCGACGAAGTAGTACCGCCCCGACTCGTCCACCCGGAACGCGTCACCGGTGTGGAACCAGCCGTTGCGCCAAGCCTTCACCGTGGCCTCGGGCATGTTCAGGTAGCCCTGATTGAGCGTCCACGGCGCACCGGTCCGCACGATCAATTCACCGACCGCGCCCGTCGGTACCTCGTTGTCGAACTCGTCGACGAGCCGGGCTTCGTAGAAGGGATAGTCGGTACGCAGGCGCCCGCACGACAGCGGATCGTCGAGCGTCCAGCTCAGCGACGTGAACGGCACGCTGATCTCGGTCATGTTGTAGGCCGTCCAGACCCGGGTACCGAAGCGCGCGTTGAACTCGTCGACGCGCCGACTCACCGGCACCATGAGGACGTTCTCGAGCGTCGTGTCGGCATCGCCGGGTGCCGGCGGCGTGGCGAGCAGGAAGTCGGCCATCGCCCCGACCAGGACGGTGCCGCGGATGCCGAAGCGGGCCACGTCCGACCAGAATTCGGTGAGGCTGAACGCCGGCCGCACGAACAGTTGCCCGCCGGTCATGGCCATCGTCGCGATGGCACCCTTCGCGACGACGTGGCTGGGCGAGCCCGTCGCGTAGAAGCGGTCCGCGCCGTCATTGGTGGCGAAGGAGACCGTCGTGACGCTCCCGGCATTGAGCTGGGCCCAGGTGAACAGGACGCCCTTGGACGGTCCGGTGGTTCCCGACGTGTACAGGACGGACGCGATGTCGTGGACCTGTGGCGGCGGGTAGGTGGACGAGCCGTTGTGCGGCTCCAGGAAACGCTCGGCGCTGACGACCGACCACGAGTGACCATTCGTCTCGCCCGAGCGCTCTGCGAACCGCTCAGCGCCGCCGACCACGACCACGGTGCGCAGGTCGGGCAGGTCATCGAGGGCCGTGATCCGGTCGAACGAGTCGGCGTGGACGACGAGCACCTCGACCCGCGCGCTCGCCAGCACGTGATGCAGGACGCCGCCGCGGAGTTCGACGTTGATCGGCACTTCCAGCCCCCGCAGCCAGGCGATGCCCAGCCAGACCGCGTAATGCTCGACGCAGTTGGGCAGCATCGAGCCGACCGCAACGCCGGCGGAGACCCCGGCATCGGCCAACGCCTCGGCCCAGCGGTGGCTGCGATCGTCCAGCTGCCGGTTGGTCATCGAGCCGCCGTCGACATCGTGCACGAACGGCGCGTCCGGGTCGGTCGCGGCCCGGCGGGCGATGAGCACCGGCAACGCTTCGTCGAAGACGACGCCCATGAGTCGGTCCTAGCCGGCGCTTGCTTCGACGCGCTTGCGCGGCGGCCGCGGGAACAGTCCGCTCGTGCGCGCGACGTAGTCGGCGTACGCGGGGCCGCGTTTGCGCGCCATCCGCCGTTCGAGCAACGCCTTGCCGGACTTGGCGATCAGCATCCGGGTCATCAGGATCGGCGCGAAGATCGTGACCACGCCCACCCAGGCGCCACAGGCGATCAGCCAGAACGCGAACATCACGCAGATGTCGCCGAAGTAGTTCGGGTGCCGCGTCCACGCCCACAGTCCGCGGTCCATGATCTTGCCCTCGTTGGCCGGATCGGACTTGAAGCGAGCCAGCTGCGCGTCGCCGACCGTCTCGAAGAACAGGCCGATCGCGGCCAACGCAACCCCGATCCAGGTCAGCGCGTTGACGGGTTCGTGCTCGAACATCGCGACGGTGATCGGCACGGCGACGACCCACATCACCCAGCCCTGCGCCCAGAAGATCGTCTTCACGACATACGGAATCAGCGGTCCGGTGCGTCGTCGCATCAGCGCGGTGTAGCGAGGGTCCTCGCCCTTGCCGTGATTGCGCCAGTGGATGTAACCCGCCAGCCGCAGGCCCCAGATCGCCGGAACCAGCAGGGCGACGAGGCGGCGACCGTCGTTGCCGTGGCCGATCGAAATCAGGTACGACACGATCGCGACGACCACGAACCCCAGGCCCCAGAACGTGTCAACTATCGACCAGTTCTTGGCCCGAACGGAGATGCCGAGCGTCACCCCCATCAGCACAGCGATCGCCACCGCCGCGGCCACGAGACTGATAACCAACGCCAGCCAGGACACCGTGCCCACCCAAGCCTCCTCAGCCGCTAGACACTCCGTTAGTTGTAGTATCAGCGCGCTCGAATGGCAAGCGCGAAAAGGAAATGGATGCGTCGTCGACGGCAGACTGCAACCGTCTCGTCCCGCTCTTGCGGCAGTGACTTCGATTGGTGTAGTAACGCAACAGCACGCGGCGGGTCCCTCGCTGAGCGTGCGCAGGACACGGAGGATTCGCCCATGATCGAGCCAGAAGTGTCGTGCTCGTACGCGCGGGAAAGCGCATGAGTACGCACCTCGAAGTGTCGCTCGGCTTGTGGCAGGACCGTCCGGCCGAAGAGGTCATCGACACCGCGCTACTCGCTGATGCGCACGGCTACCGCGCCGTCTGGGTCGGCGAGATGGCGACCTGGGACGCTTTCGCGCTCGGCACGCACATCGGTCAGCGATTCACGCAGGCCGATCTCGTGTTGGGCCCGTTCGCCGTCGCCGTCCGCGATCCCACCATGATCGCGATGGGAGCGGCCTCGGTGGCCGCGCTGACCAGCCGGGGCGTATCGGTCGCGCTCGGCACGTCCTCGACCGTGGTCGTCGAGAAGTGGCACGGCCGCGATCGCAGCCGGCCCGCGTTGGCCCTGGCCGAATCGGCCGAGGCCGTACGCGTGTTGCTCGACGGCGGCAAGGCCGAGGTCGACGGCAAGGTCGTTCGGTCGTTGGGCTATCGCCTGCGCGTTCGCCCCCCGCGCTCCGAACTCGTGATCGCCGCGTTCGGCGACCAGGCGATCCGCGTCGCCGCGAAGTACGCCGACCGCATGGTGCTCAACCTGATCGACCCCGACTCCGTCCGTCTGCTCGTCGCAAAACTGCGCGTCGCCGCCGCCGAGTTCGGCCGGCCGTGCCCGCGGGTCGCGGTGTGGGTGGGCTGCGCCATCGACCCCGGGCCGCTCGCCATCGAACAGCTGCGCCGCTCCGTCGTCGGCTACCTCGCCGCGCCGGGGTACAGCGAGATGTTCCGGGCCGCCGGGTTCCCCGAGCTGGTCGACTACGCGCTGACCCGCCCGCATCCGAAGGATCTGCTCGACCGCGTACCCCCGGAGCTCAACCAGGTCACCGGACTGGTCGGCGACGCCGCGCGGGTCGAGCGACGGATCAAGGAGTACGCCGCGGCCGGGGCGGACGACATCGTGATCGTGCCGTCCGCGACCGACGACGATCCGGCCGCCGAGCGCACCCTGCGCATGGCCGCGCAGATCGGTGACGCGCTCGGCTGATCGCGCCTAGACCGTCAGTTCCGGCCGGGCCTTCGAGCCCTCGCCCAATGGCGCGAACGACGGCGAACGCCGCTCGACAAAGCTCATGACACCTTCGTGGAAGTCGACCGACGCGAGCGCGGTGTGCTCACGCCCCTCGGCATCGTGCACCGACTCGAGGAAGGTCTGCTCGTAGCTGTTGCGCAGCTGTTCCTTGATGTTGTTGACCGAGGCCGGCGAGCAGTTCACCGCGACATCGGCGGCGTAGGCCCGCACCTCGGTCATGAAGTCGTCGGCCGGGACGATGCGGTGGATCAGGCCGAGCGCGGCCGCTTCGTCGGTGGTGAACGTCCGGCCCGACACGAGCAGTTCGGCCGCGCGACTCATGCCGATCAGGCGCGGCAGCAGGTACGACGCCGAGTGCAGCGCCGGCAGCCCGCGCCGCGCGAACGCGGTGCTCATCCGCGCGCCGGGCACGGCGATCCGTACGTCGCACATCATCGTCTGGACCAGCCCGAAGCCGGCCGCCGCGCCGTTGATCGCCGCGATCATCGGCTTGGGCACCGTCATCGGGTACCAGTCGGGCTGGACGATCTTGGCCATGTCGGGGTTGAAGTCGCCGGTCTGGGTATAGACCTGCAGCTCATTCGTGTCGGCGCCGGGGCAGAACGTCGTCCCCGAGCCGGTGACCACGATGCAGCGCACCGACGGATCCTCGACGCAGTCCTGGAGCAGGCCGTAGTACACGCCCTGCATCGCGACCGTCCAGGCGTTCTTCCGCTCGGGCCGGTTGAGCGTGAGGACGGTGACGCCGTCGTGATCGTCGCGCAGGACTAGCTCGTCGGACATGCTGGCTCCTAAACCTGGATGTGCTCGTCCGCGAGCCGCGCACGCAGCTCACGCTTGAGGACCTTGCCGATGGCACTGCGGGGTAATTCGTCCACGATCTCCAGGCGCTCCGGGAGCTTGAAGGTGGCGACCTTCTCGGCGCGCAGGAACTCGATGAGTTCGTCGAGCGTGACGGTCTGCCCCTCACGCGGGACGACGAACAGGCAGACCCGCTCGCCGAGCACGGGATCGGGCGCACCGACCGCCGCCACCTCGCCGACGGCGGGATGTTCCTGCACCAGCCCTTCGATGTCGGCCGGTGAGATCTTGAAGCCGCCGCGGACGATCAGCTCCTTCGAACGGCCCAGGAAGCTCACGTACTGCAGGCTGTCGCCGAGGTATTCGAACACGTCGCCGGTCTTGAAGAAGCCCTGCTCGTCAAAGGGATTGTCACCGCCTCCCCAGTACCCGGCGAACACGTAGGGGCCCTTCAGGCGCAGCTCCCCCGGATGGTTGCCTTCGGTGATGTCAGCGCCGGTCTCGAGGTCGACGAGGCGCTCGGAGACGAAGTGGTCGAGCGGCACCTTCGTCGGCAACCCGTGATCGCCGGGGCGCGGCAGCAGGCTGCCCCGCAGCGCCGGGTCGGGAATGTTGGCCCGTGACCCGGTCAGCGACAGCCCCTCGTTCGAGCCGAAGAAGTTGATGATCTCGACGCCCATCGCCTCCCAGCCCTCGATCATGAACGGCAGCATCGTCGTCGAGCCCGACCCCATCGTTCGCAACGTCGACAGGTCGGCCTGCGCGAGCCGCTCGGGCTCGAGCAGCAGCTGGGTCAGGATCGCGGGCGGCGACACGGAGTGGGTGATCTTCTCGTCGCCGAGTTGGCCGAGCATCGTGTCGAGGTCGAACGGGTGGTGCATGACCAATCGGCAGCCGGTGCGGACCCACGGCATGTACATCCCGCCGACGCCCCCCGCGTTCACCATCGGGAACGTGCAGAGCAACACGGAGTCCTCCGTCATGTCGGGGACCCCGGCCGTGACGGCGATGACGGCCTGCCAGTCGCCGTGCGCGCGCGGCACGCCCTTCGGGTTGCTCTCGGTCCCGGACGTCCAGCACAGCGTCACGCAGTCGTTCGGGTGGACGGTGCGACCGGCCCGGTAGTCGGCGAGCAGCGCCGGATCGGACGGACCGTCGAAGGCCGCGTCGAGCGGGATGACCCCGGCCGGTAGCGGACCGCCGAACGCCATGACCGCCCGCAGCGAAGGAATGTCGGCGCGCAACGCGTCGAGGTTCACGGCGTTGTCGCGATTCGCCACCCGCGCCGCGGTGATCAGCGCCGAGAAGCCGGCGATGTTGCCCATCGCGATGACTTCGTGTTCGCGATACTGCGCCGGGAAGGGCGAGACGATCACGCCGAGACGCATGCCGGCGAGGTAGGTGATCGCGAGTTCGGCGATGTTGGGCAGCTGCACGCCGACGACGTCTCCGTCGCGCAGACCCGCGCGCAGTAGTTCGCAGGCGACCCCGTCGACCGCGCGTCCGACCTCGGCCCAGGTCAGCCGGCGCGGCTCACCCTGGGTGAAGGTCGGACGGTTCGGCGCGTCGACGAGTGCAACCTCCGCGGCCCGGTCGACGAGATGGCCGCTGTACCAATCGTCGAGCGTCGCGCCGCTCCACCAGCCCTGCTCGAGGAACGCGGCGAACTGCTCGTCCGAGAAGAGCCGCATCAGCACGTCCTCGATGTTGGGGCTGACGACACTGTGCGCCTCCGGACGACGTCGGCGACAAGAAACTGACTCTTGCGCGTTCTGGAACGTAGCCCACAGACTGAGCTTGTTTCAAGAGCCGAAGCGATGAACCGGGCGTGAATGCCGCGAAAATCGGAAGAGATCCGCGCGCTCGGGCCAGACGGTTCAACTGCGTTAGTCATCTGGACACTGCGTCGCGAGCGCAGTCTCCCCCTCAGGAGGCCGAACCGATGCGTGGCTGGCAGAGCGAAGAGATCGGCGATCCGATCGACGTGATGCACCTCGTCGAGCTCCCGGTGCCCTCGCCCGGTCCGGGTGAGGTCGCGTTAACCGTCGCCGCGTGCGGGTTGAGCTATCCCGATCTGTTGCTGACGCAAGGCAAGCACCAGTCGAAGGCCGAGCTGCCGATGACGCCCGGGGTCGAGGTCTGCGGCACCGTGCTCGTGCTCGGCGAGGGCGTGACCGAGCTGACGATCGGTCAACGCGTCGTCGGCCTGACCAAGCTGCCGCACGGCGGGCTGGCCGAGGTCGCGCTGAGCAAGGTCAGCGACCTGCAGCCGCTCCCCGACGACATCGATGACGTGGCCGCCGCCGCGATGTACACCGCCTTCCAGACCGCGTGGTTCGCGCTGCACCGCCGCGCGGCCTTGCAGCCCGACGAGACCCTGCTCGTCCATGCCGGGGCCGGCGGGGTCGGCTCGGCCGCGATCCAGCTCGGCGTCGCGGCCGGAGCGCGGGTGATCGCTACCGCCGGTGGCGCCGAGAAGGTCGAGCTGTGCCGCAAGCTCGGTGCCGAGCACGCCATCGACTACGTCGCCGATCCCGACTTCGCGCCGGTCGTCAACGAGTTGACGGGCGGCCGCGGTGCCGACGTGATCTTCGACCCGGTCGGCGGCGACGTCTTCGACCGCAGCCGTCGTTGCATCGCCTGGGAAGGCCGGCTCCTGGTGATCGGTTTCGCGTCCGAGACGATCCCCACGGTCAAGGTCAATCACCTGCTCATCAAGAACTACTCGGTACTCGGTCTCTATTGGGGTCCGTACCGCGACCGCGATCCCGAGCTGATCAGGCGCGCGCACGATGAGATCGTCGACCTGCTCCAGGCCGGAACAATCACGCCGCTGGTGATGGCGACGCATCCGCTCGACGAGGCGGCCGCCGCGCTGCAGTCGCTCGGCGCGCGTGGGACGTACGGCCGGCTGGTGGTGACGCCATGACGTTCGGAGTCGAGATCGACGACGGGATCGCGATCCTCACGCTCGACCGTCCGGCTCAACGCAACGCCCTCGACGACGTGACGATGCGCGCGCTGGCCGACGCGTTCGCGCGCCTCGAGCAGGACGACACCGTGCGGGCACTCGTCCTCACCGCCACGGGCGACAAAGCGTTCTCAGCCGGCGTCGACCTCGGCGCCTTCGCGGCCCGGTTGCCGACCGGCCCGGACTCCGACTGGTATTCCCTGCGGCCGTTCCTGAGCACCGTGTACCCGAAGCCGATCGTGGCCGCCGTCAATGGTGTCGCGGTCGCGGCCGGGCTCGAACTGTTGCTCTCGTGCGACGTCATCGTGGCCGCCGAACATGCGTCGTTCGGCATCCCCGAGGTGAAGCGGGGGCTGATCGCGGCCGGCGGCGGCACCGACCTGCCCCGGCGGCTCCCCCTCGCCATCGCCCTCGAGATGGGCCTGACCGGCGAACGCATCGACGCGGCCCGGGCGTATGCCGTCGGCTTGATCAACCACATTCGACCGGCCGACGAGGTGCTGCCCGAAGCGATCCGCATCGCCCGGCTCATCGCCGCGAACGGGCCGCTCGCCCTGCGGCTGACGAAGGAACTGATGTACGCGACCCAGGATCTCGACCGATCCACCATCCGAGCGCGTACCGGCGAGGCCGGGCACCGCATCAATACGAGTGATGATGCACGCGAGGGCGCGACCGCCTTCATGGAAAAGCGCGCACCGAAATGGACAGGACACTGATGAGCGATATCGACGGCGTCACGCGCTTCCCCATCGAGCGCAGCCACCTGCTGTTCTTCGCCCGCTCGATCGGCGACCCGAATGCCGACGAGATCGACTTCGACACGGCGATCGCGCCGCCGACGTTCGGGATCGCATACCTGCAGTTCCGTCCGCGCTACGTGCTACGTCCCCAGCCGGGCGTGCCGTGGGTCGGCTCGGGTCGTAGCGACTCGGGCGCGGACGCGACCGACTTCGAAGGTGGCCTGCACGCGGAGCAGGAGTTCATCTACCACCGACCGATCCGGGCCGGCATGGTGCTGACGGTCGAGACGCGCGACGGCTCGAGCTGGACGAAGGCCCGCCGCGACAACGGACATCTCGCCTTCTCGGAGGCGTTCAGCGACTTCCATGACGAGGCGACCGGCGAGCTCGTCCTGACGACTCGACTGGTCGGGGTCGTCGTTCGATCGGATCCGGCGCCGCACGGCGGCCCGACCGGTCCGGCGGATTCCACGGGCTCCGCGGCGGCCTCGGCGGACGAGACGCCGGTGGACGGGCTGCCCGACGAGGGCGAGACGCGCGAGCTAGTCGTCTTCGACGGGCTGGCCCGGTCGCAGATGGTCATGTACTCGGGCAGCAGCGGCGACTACAACCCGATCCACACCGACGAGATCTTCACGACCCGAGTCGCGGGCTATCCGAGCGTCTTCGCCCACGGAATGCTGACGATGGCGGCTTCGGGCCGCATCCTCACCGAGTGGGTCGACCCGCTCCTACTGCGGTCCTACAGCGCACAGTTCCGTGGTCAGGTCTGGCCAGGTGACACGCTCACCGTGCGGGCGACGGTCGAATCCCGCACGCCCGGCTCGGCCACGGTCTCGTTGACGACCACCACGCAGGACGACCGGCTCGTCATGTCCGGCCGCGGATTGTTCGCCGCCGAGCGGTGACGGCCACGTCCAGGATCAGCGCCGATCGGGCTCGACCGGGCGGCCCGAACTCGCTCGGCTTCGGCTCGCTGGTCTTGGGCGACCGGTGGAACCTGCTGATCCTGCGCGAGGCATTCCGCGGAGCGACCCGCTTCCACGAGTGGACGCACAACCTGGCCGTCTCCGACCCGGTGCTGTCGGCCCGGCTGCGTGATCTGACCGCTCTCGGGCTGCTGCGTCGCACCCCGTCGACGGCCTCGCCGAACCGGCCCGAGTACCGGCTCACCGAGCCGGCCAAGGACATGTGGCAGATCTTCGTCGCCATCTGGTTGTGGAACCTGCGGTGGACGACCGGTCCGGACGAGTTCGGGCACCGCCAGCTGCACCGTCCTCGCCTGCGGCACACGGACTGCGGCTTCGCCGTCCAGCCGCTGCTCGGCTGCCGCCACTGCCCGGCCCGGGGCGTGACGCCGTTCGAGACGTCGGTGGTGCGCCATCCCGGGTACAGCTACGACGAGGGCAACCCGGCCCGCCCGTACCGACGCATCCAGTCGGCCGGTCCCGAAGACCCCTCCGACCCCGACGCGGTGGCCCTGCTCGGCGATCGCTGGAGCACGTCCGTGCTGGCCGCCGCGTTCCTGGGCGCGCGCCGCTTCAGCGATTTCAGCCGCGACATCGGCAGCATCCCGCCGCTGATCCTCACTCAGCGTTTGTCGACGTTCGTCGCAGCTCGCGTGCTTGTGCAACGGCCGGTCACTGTCGGCAAGCGCCGGTTGGAATACCACCTGACCGCCAAAGGTACTGATTTCTTCGGCATATTCTGCAACGAGATCAGTTGGACGAGCCGGTCGTTCCCTGACCGTGACGGCCCGCCGCTGGTCGTCCGGCATCTACCGTGCAGCCAGCCGTTCGAGCCGGTGTACGTCTGCAACGCCTGCGACCGTCCGCTCGAACGGCGCAGCGTCACATTCGAGTATCCGACCATCCCGGCGGCCGCGGAGTCGGCGACGTGATCCCACCCGTCGCGCCAATTGCGTCAGACGCGTTCCCACGTGAGCCGGTGCACGCGAGCCCCCCGGGCGGTCTGCTCCTCGGCGCTCAGCTCCAGCACGTGACCCTCGTCCGAGAACGTCACATGGCGGCGCTGATCGGTGCCGACGGTGTTCGGATTCAACGCCAGCTCGACATCGTGCACTACTTCGTCGCCCTCGACGTGCCAGGTGCCGGAGTAGGTGAAGAACGTGAGGAACGCCGCGGCCAGCTCGGCGTCCGACGCGTCGCGCGGGCGACCGCCGGGCAGGTCCGGACGGCCCGCCGCCGCGACGATGGCCGACATCCGTCCGTCCGGCGTGTACATGATCTGGCCGGTCGCGTCGGGCCCGAACGGCTCAGTCGTGCCGCGGCCGTCCGAGAGCGTCCAACTGCGCAACCGCCAGGCACCCAGCAATGCCGATTCGGCTTCCACGTAAGGACCTTCCCTTCGAGACAATCCATGATCGGACGGACGAGATGACGTTAGCGGTCGTACTCGGTGGTGGCGGCAGCGCGGGCGTGGCCTGGGAGATCGGTGTGCTGATGGGCCTGTCCGAAGCGGGCATCGACCTGCGCACGGCCGACACCTTCGTCGGCACCTCGGCCGGGTCGATCGTGTCGACGCAACTGCTCGCTGGGCCGCCGATCGAGCAGCTGTATGCCGTCGCGGGCCGGCCGGTCGACGCGCGTCCGATGGACCTCGACTTCGCGGCCGTGAGCGCGAGTTGGGTGGTCGCCGCGCAGGGCGCGACGTCGGCCGACGACGCCCGACGTCGTATCGGCGCACTCGCGATCGCCGCCGACACGATGCCGCCGGAACGCCGGCGAGGTCAGCTCGAAGCCCTCCTACCGGTGCACGAATGGCCGGCGCGCCCGATCGTCGTGACGGCCGTGAGCGCTGATACCGGCCTGTTCCATCGGTTCACCGCGTCGTCCGGCGTCGACTTCGTCGCGGCCATCGGCGCGAGCTGCGCGGTGCCCGGCGTCTGGCCGCCGGTCCGGATCGGCGACGAACTCTTCATGGACGGGGCAGTCCGCTCGCCCACGAATGTGTCGGCCGCGGCTGGGCATTCGCGCGTTCTCGTGATCGCCCCGCTGTTGCCCGTCCTCGGCGGCGGTATCAGCCGGGAGCTGACCTCACTCGGTGCCGACTGTCGCTGCGAGGTCATCGGCGCCGACGACGAGTCGACCGTCGCGTTCGGGCCGAATCCCCTCGACGTGAGTGTCGGCCCGGTCGCGGCCGTCGAAGGTCTGCGCCAGGGTCGGGCGGCCGCCGAGCGCGTCGGCCGGCTCATCGCCGACTGATCCGCCGCCTGATCCGCCGTCCCAGTCGAACCGATTAAGGAGATTCCCTTGCCGTACCGCATGATCCAGTGGGCAACCGGCGCCATGGGCAAGGCGTCGCTGCGCACGATGATCGACCATCCTGATGTCGAACTCGTCGGCGTCTACACGTACTCGGCCGAGAAGAACGGCAAGGATGCCGGCGAGCTGGCCGGGCGCCCGCCGACGGGCGTGCTCGCCACCAACGATCTGGCCGCCATCCTGGCGCTCGACGCGGACGTCGTCGTCCACGCCGGACAGCTCAAGCCGTACACGGAGCATGTCGACGACTTCGTGCTGTTGCTCGAGTCCGGCAAGAACGTCATCTGCCTGAACGGCTACAGCAACCCGGCGTACTGGGACAGCGAGCACAGCCGCCGGCTCGAGGCCGCGGCCCGGGCCGGCAACGCCAGCTTCATGGGGGCCGGCATGAACCCCGGGGTCGTCGTCGAACAGCTGACCACGACGGCCAGTGGCCTGTGCGCGCGCATCGACCACATCGCGATCACCGAGTGCTTCGACAGCGCGCCGATCCGCAATCCGCACTACCTGTTCGACATGCTCGGCTTCGGCGCGTCGGTCGACAGCGACCCGAACGACCCGGCCTGGGGGCCGACGGCGGCGCTCAACCCGATGTACGAAGAGGCGATCTCGGCGCTGGCCCTGCGGCTGGGGATGCCGCTCGAGCGGGTCACGACCGCCCACGAGCTGCTGCCGGCGACCGCCGATCTGGAGCTGCCGGCCGGGACGGTGGCCCGCGGCACGGTCAGCCACACGCGCTGGCGCTGGATCGGACACGTCGACGGCCGTCCGATGATCACTCTCACGATCAACTGGTTCGTCGAGACGGCCCACCTCGACGCCGAGCCGCACATGTGGGCGATCGACATCGAGGGGCAGCCGTGCGTGTCGCTCAACGCCGACGTCGCCAAGCACCCCGACGACAAGTCCCGCATGGGCGCCGAGCAGTACGCGGTCGGCGGCGTGATCATGAATGCCCTGCCGCACCTCGTGAACGCGCCGGCCGGAGTCCTGGTCCGCCCCCTGAGCACCCCGTACCGCTACCTGGGCTGACGTCCGGCTCTTCCGTAGTTTGAGCTGGATCTAGATATGGATGCGATGTCACGACGTCGCATACGTATCACCGTCGCCTCAGACGGGCCGTCAGAGATCGAGGGCGTTGGACTCGATGAGTTCGCGGGCGCGGGCCGCGATCTTGGCGGCGGCCCGGCCGAAGCCCGGGGCCTGCGGTGACGGCGTGAGGCCGCGCCGGCCCCGGACGCCCACCCCGTAGTTGACCGACGAGTACCGGAACATGTCGAAGACCAGCATCATGTCGAGGTTGTCGGGCGGGGTGACGCCCCGCTCGTCGCAGTACCACTCGAGTACCTCGGCCGCGGTCGGCAGCCCCTCGGCGTCGAGGTCCATGTCGTGCAGATCCCCGATCGGCCCGAGGTCGACATGGAACGGCAGCAGCAACAAGGCGGCATCGGCCCAGACCGAGCCGATCGTCGACAGCTCCCAGTCCAGGACGGCAATCACCTCGGGCCGTTCGTTGTCGTACAGCACGTTGCCGGTGCGGATGTCGGCATGGACGATGCCGGCCGGGCCGTCGTCTTCGGGCAGGTTCTTCTCGAGCCAGGCGATCACCCAGTCGAGATCCGGGATCGGTTCCTCGCCCCAGTCGCGATATGTCTGGGTGTGCCGGTGCAGCTGGCGGTGCAGGAAACCGCTCGGCTTACCGAACCCCTCGAGCCCGACCGCCCGCCAGTCGACCGAGTGCAGCCGTCCGAACACTCGCGCGAGGCTCTCCCATGCGGCCCGGCGATCGGCTTTGGCCATCTCCGGAAGGGCATTGCTGTCGATGTTGCGGCCGTCGACATAGTCCATGATGTAGAACTCGGCGCCGATCAACGACTCGTCGTCGCAGTAGATGTAGGTCCCCGGCACCGGCACCGGGCCGCCCTGCAGCGCGGTCAACACCCGGAATTCCCGATCGATCGCGTGCGCCCAGCGCCCGACGCCGGCCGGCCGCATGCGCAGGATGTAGGACGCGCCGTCCGCACAGTCGAGGCGGACCGTCGGGTTCGACTGGCCGCCTTTGAGCAAGGTGGCCGTCGACGGCGCGGTGAATCCCTCGATCCGGTCGGCGAGGTACGCGTCGAGCACCGCCGTGTCGACCGGCTCGTCGCTCATGCCACGCTCCTTGATGCGCCCAATCGGTGTTCCTACACTAAACAGAGTTAGTCACCCCGGGCAAGAACGTGAGAGGGACGATCCGCGTGCACATCGGCCGCCTGCTCCTGAACGCCTGCCATCGCCACCACAATCGGATCGCCCTCGTCGATCGCGATCGTTCGCTCACGTACGCCGAGCTGCTCGACGGCGCCGCCCGAGTCGCGAATCTGCTGCGCGCACGGGGATTCAAGCCCGGCGACCCCGTGGCGGCCATGCTCGAGGACCGCGTCGAGTCGCTGCAGGTGTACGTCGGCGCGTGGCTGGCCGGACAGCCGATCATCCACGTCAACGACCGTCTCGCCACGGGCGAGGTCCAGCACATCCTTGACGACTCCGGAGCCCGCGTCCTCTTCAACACCGACGGTCGCAGCGAGATCATCGCGCAGCTGCGATCCCTGCCGGAGCTCGAACTCGTCGTCACGATCGGCCCGAACCTCGCGCCCGGTGCGCTGTCGTTCGCCGCCGCGATCGCGGCCGCCGATCCCGACGTCGTCCTCAGCGACCGCGAGCGCGACGACCTCGCGATCGTGGGCTACACGAGTGGGACGACCGGTCGCCCCAAGGGCGCGATGATCACGCACGGCGCGCTGGTCGACTGCGTGCGCGGCCTGCCGGCACTCAACCGCATCGGCCCGTACGGACGCTGCGCGTTCACCGGCACGCTGTCCTTCCCAGGCGGCATCTGGGGCGTGATCCTGCCGCACCTCTACATGGGTGGGACGGTGACGTTCCTGCATCCGTACACCATCGAGTCGTGGGTCGAGCACCTCGAGCGCGATCAGTCGACTTACACGTACGTCCCGTCGCCGTTCTACACCGGCTTCGTCGAGGAGCTGCGCAAGCGTCCGCACGCGCTCGATTCGCTGCAGACCGTGCTGCATTCCGGCTCACCCGTCCCCCGGCCACAGGTCGAGGCGCTCGTCGCCGTCATCGGCGATCGCTACGCGGAGATGTGGGGCATGACCGAGGGCGTCGAGCCGTTCACGGTCACGACGCGCGACGACTGGACGAGCCCGAGTGCCGCCGACGACCTGTTGGCCAGCGCCGGCCGGCTGCTGCCGGCGACCAGCGTCACCGTCCTGGGCGCCGATGGTGAGCCCGTGCCCATCGGTGAGACCGGCGAGCTCGTCGTGCAGTCGGACATCCTCTTCTCGGGTTACCTCAACAATCCCGACGCCACCGCCGCGGCGTTCTGCGACTACGGCTTCCGCACCGGCGACATCGGGCGCCTCGACGCGGCCGGCTACATCTACGTCACCGGCCGGGCCACGCAGTTGATCATCTCGGGCGGCGCCAACGTGTACCCGGCCGAGGTCGAGGCGGCGATCTCGACGTTGCCGGGCGTTGCCGAGTGCGCCGTGATCGGCGTCCCGGACGAGAAGTGGGGCGAGGCGGTGACCGCCGCCATCGTCACGGTCGCGGGCGCGGAGCTCACCGAGGCCGACGTGATCGCGCACGTCCGCGGGTTGATCGCGAGCTACAAGCGCCCGCAACGGGTGTACTTCGTCGACTTGTTGCCGCGGGGGGCGAGCCTGAAGGTGCAGCCCGACGTCCTGCGGCAACAACTCGCCGAACTCGACCAGACGACCTGATCAGGTCAGCCGGAACTCCACACCCGACAACCGCACCGTACGTCCGGCCGCGGCCCGGTCGGTGGCCGGCAACTCCACCGCCACCAGACCCTCGGCGCCGCCCGGCTCGGCCGCGACGAAGCGGACGGTGCGGCCCGACAGGTCCAGCGTCAGGCCATCGGACGGGACGTCGAGCACGGCCGCCCAGGTCTCGACCATCGCCTGCGGGTCGCGCACGGCCAGCTCGATGGCCGTGAAGTCACCGACGACGTCGGTGCTGCCCGTCTCGAAGACCCGCGGCGCCATGTACCACGTGTCGGCCGGGCGGAGCTGGTCGATCTCGGCGAGCGTGCCGAAGTCGCGCGGGTGCCACTGCGTGATGGTGTGCCCCTCGTAGGGCGTCTCGTAGACCGGCTTGAGCCCACGCTCGGCGGCGCGCTCCTTGGCGACCTCGACGTCGTCGACCTGGATCACGACCATGTAGCCGAGGTCGCCGCGCTTGGCCACGAGGCGGCCGGGCATCGTGTCGTCCGACTTGGGCGCGGTGAACTCCAGGAACGTCTGGTCGATCGTCAGCACCTGGTGGATGAAGCCGAGCTTGGCCATGCCTTCGGCGTCATCGACGCCGTCACGCAAGCCGAGCTCGGACTTGGCGGCGGCGAGCGTCGCGTCGAGATCGCCGGCCAGGAACACGAGTTGCCGTACCGCGGGCAGTGCAGTCATCGATGACTTCTTTCGGTCGGTCGGGGCAGGGACGCCGGCGACGATGGATGGTTCAAACACCAGCAGTGGTATGGCCACCGTCGACGACGATCGTCGTCCCGGTCATGAAGCTGCCCGCGTCGGATGCGAGCAGCATGAGCGCGCCGTCGAGCTCGGGCAGCTCGCCGAGGCGGCGCATCGGTACGCGCCGCGTCATCGCCTTCAGAACCTCCGGGTCGCTCCAGGCGTCGGTCTCGGTGGGGAAGAACCCCGGGCAGATGGCGTTCACCCGGATGCCGTAGCGCGACCACTCGAGCCCGAGTTGTTTGGTGAGCTGGACGACCGCCGCCTTCGACGTCGCGTACGCCGTCGCTTGTGGCATCACCCGCAGCCCCAGCACCGACCCGAGATTGATGATCGAGCCCGGGCGCGCGGCCGCAACCATCTGCGCGGCCGTCGCCTGGCTCACCCACCAGGTGCCATTGACGTTCGAGCCGATCATCTCGTTCCAGTCAGCCGGTGAATGCTGCAGCGCTGGCTTGATGAATCCCCCGCCCGCGTTGTTGACCACGATGTCGAAGGTCGGCCCGCCCGGGCCGAGCGCAGCCACGACCGCTTCCTGCGAGGCGACGTCGAGCACAAGGGTTGAGACCTCACCGCCCTCGGCCGCGATCTCGGCCGCGACCGATTCGAGCTTGTCGGCCCGCCGCGCGGCGATGACGACCGACGCGCCCTCGCGGGCCAGGACGCGCGCGAAATGACGCCCGAGCCCGCCGGATGCCCCGGTGACGAGCGCGGACTTGCCGCGGACGGAGAGCTCCACCGGGTCAGGCCCGGGCCAACGACGGGTGCCAGGGCAACAACGCCGGCAGTTCGAAGATCCCGGGCGCGGCCGCGCAGACGAGCGGGATCGCCGCGATGACCGGACCGGCCGTCGCGTACTGCTCGGCGCGTGTCTTACGTCCCTCGGGGTTCTCGGGCGGATCGACAACGTCGATGGCGATCTCGAGGCCGGGCAGTCCGGTTACTTTCACCGTCCACAGATGGGGATTCTCGAATCCGGGCAGTTCCGGATCCATGATCCAGTTGATCGACAGCGTCAGGAAACGCTTGCCGTCGACGATCGCGTGCCAGCGCCAGTTCGTACCCGCGACCGTCCCCTTCTCGATGACACCCGAACGCAGTTCGAGGCGCCGGGTCGCGGGAAACAGCTGGTGGTCGGCCTCGATCGAGTCGAGCGTCACCCCGATGCGATCGACCGTGTAGTGGATCGCCTCCGAGAAGAGCTTGTTGTACAAAGTCGCGAAGGCACCCGTCAGCATCTCGGGTGAATCCGGGTCGGTGCCCATACCCATCACGTCGAAGACAAAGGCCGGATCGGGCATGCTCGATGCGTCGACGACCTCGCGAACCGAGATGTTGTCGACCCGTAGGCACATTCCGGTCGCGGCCAGGGCCAGCCGTTCGAGGACGAAGCCCGGGTTGATACCCGCCCCGAAGAGCGTCGATCCCCCGCGTCGGGCGGCGTCGGAGAACAGCGCCTCGCGTTCGGGGCCGTGCGCCTTCGGATAGTGCTGGCCCAGCGTCGTGATCACGTTCTTGCCGGACTCGAGCAGCGCGACGATGTCGGCGTCCTGCGATTCGTACGGAATGCCGACCCGGGCGGTGTGCAGCACGACGTCGGCGTCGAGAGCGAGGACGTCGTCGATCTTGTTCGTCGCGATCACGCCGGTCGTCGCGAGCCGCGCGATGTCGCCGGCATCGCGCCCGACCTTGCGGTCGGAGTAGACGTACAGCCCGACCAGCTCGAGGTCGGGGTGCTCGATCACCGTGCGCAGCGTCGTCTTGCCGACCGCGCCGGTCGCCCACTGGACGACCCGCCAGGGACGGCCGTTCGCCGCCGTCACTGAGCCGGGTGTCCGTCCAGGCGCTCGATCACGATGGCCGTGCCGAGTCCGAGCGCGGCCGGAATCGTCAGCAGGCCGTAGCGGCCCCCCGTGCGCTCGAGCGCATCGAGTGCGGTCGCGAGCAACATGCCGCCGCTGCCGCCGAGCGGGTGCCCCATCGACACCGCACCGCCGTCGACGTTGAGGATGTCGTCGGAGAAGCCGAACTCGCGCTGGACGACGAGCGGGCTCGCCGAGAACGACTCGTTCGCCTCGACGATGTCGATGTCCTCGGGGTTGAGCTTCGCCATCGCCAGAGCTCGCCGGATCGCATCGATCGTCGCGGTCAGCAAGGGTGAACGGACGGCCGCGGTGGCCGTCGCCAAGATGCGGGCCCGCGGCGCGATACCGAGCGTGTTCGCCACGTCGAGATTGCCGATGAGCGCCAGCGACGCGCCGTCGACGATCTGCGGGGCGGACGCCGCGGTGTGGACGGGCGGGAAGTCACCGAGTTCCGGCAGCCGTCGGCCGACCCGGCCGTGCGCGGCCGCATCGTCCGGGAACAGCAACTGCATGGCCTCGAAGTCGGCGAGCGTCATCTTGGCCCGGATGCCGTCATCGGCGGCCAGCAGGACTGCGCCGTCCGAGCCGCGCACGGGCACCACGCTCCTGTCGAAGTGGCCCGCCGCCCACGCGGCCGCGGCCCGTTGGTGCGAACGGAGGGCGTATGCGTCGAGCTCGGGACGATCGAGACCGGCGACCGCGGCGGTCGCGTCGGCCGAGACGCCGATCGTCACGAACCCGGTGCGCTCGCCGAGCTCCTCGTCGAAGGCGATCGCCGGCTTGTCCGCCATCATCGGCACCCGCGACATCGACTCGACGCCGCCGCCGATGACCAACTCCGCGGTGCCGGCCGTCACCTGCGCGGCCGCCGCCGCCAAGGCATCGAGGCCCGAACAGCACAGCCGGCCAACGACCGTGCCGGACACGTCGTCGGGCCAGTCGGCCCAGATCGTCGCGGCGCGCGAAATGTCGCCGCCCTGCTCCTGCGTCATCGTGCTGACGCCGAGAATCACCTCATCGACATGAGCGTTCTTCTCCGGCAGCCCGACCCGCTCGTCCAGCGCCTTGAGCAGCTGGCCGACCAGTTCGTAGGGCGGCACTTCGGCGAGCGCGCCGCCGTCGCGGCGCACGCGACCGCGCGGCGTCCGGACGACGTCGTAGACATAGGCGTCCAACACGGTGGTTCCTCTTCTCGGTGGTGACGTGATCAGATCGGACGGCGGTTCTGGACGACCCGGAACCGGCCGGCGATGAACGCCTCGTCGGTGACGGTCGCGGTGCCGGCCGGATTCAGGCCGGTGACGTGGTAGTCGCTGAAGGCAGCGGAGTACTGCATGGGCAGCGGGCCGTTGATATTCACCGACAGCGACGCGCCCGATCGCGCGAACGCGTCGCACGCGTCGTCGACGAGCGCGTCGTCGGTCGAGAACACGAACGAGCTGATCGCGCCGGCGGTTCGCGCGTCGGCCGCGGCGCGCGCGATCGCGGCCCGCGAATCGTCGGCGGGCAGCACGAACGCGATCGGCCCGAACACCTCACCGGTGCTGATCGGATCGCCGGCCGACGGTTCGGCCAGCAGGGGCGTGAGCGTGCGCGCGTCAGCGAACTCGGGGTGGTCGTAGCCGACCGCTGCGCGCAGGATCCGCCCGTTCTTCGCGACTGATTCTCGAGTGCGCTCGTTCAGTTCGACGGTGGCGTCCGACTGCACTGCCCCGCAGACGGCGGCGGCCCGCTTCCCGACCGACGAGATGTCGTCGAGCGCGCCGACGAGGGCGGCGACGACCTCGTCGTACGGAGCCACGCCGTTGTCGGTGCGAATCCCCGACCGTGGGATGTGGAGGTTCTGCGGGGTCGTGCACATCTGGCCGCTGAACAGCGACAGGGATGTGGCCAGGGTGCGCGCGACCGCCGACAGGTCGTTCACCGAATCGAGGACGACGGCGTTGACACCCGCCGTCTCGGTGAAGACGAGCGCGTTCGGGCAGTTGCCTTCCAGCCACTGGCCGAACGCCGGGCTGCCGGTGAAGTCGACGATGCGCACCGCGGGCTGGGCTACGACCTGCTTGGCGATCGGCGCATCGGCAGTGTCGACGATCAGCTGGGCGGCGTCGACAGGCAGGCCGGCGTCCAGCAGCACCCCGCGCAACGTCTCGACGGCGATGGCCATCGCGAGTACCGAGGTCGGATGCGGTTTGACCAGCACGGGGTTGCCGGTCGCGATGTTGGCGAGCATCGCGGGGTAGGCGTTCCAGGCCGGAAACGACGCGCAGCAGATGACGAGGGCCACGCCCCGGGGTACGAGCACGTAGCGCTTGAGCAGGTGTCCGGTCGTCGAGGCGCTGCCGTGTTCGGTCCAGGTCGCCGACGACGGCACCCGCGCCATCGCCGCCGCCGCAAGCGCGACCGCCTCGAGGCCGCGATCGAGCGCGTTCACGCCGCTGCCGTTCTCGGCCATCGCGATGCTCTGCCCGGTGGTGTGCATGGTGACGGCCGCGAGCTCAGCGCGTCGCGCGTACAACCGCTTCAACGTCTCAACGCACACGGCGGTGCGCAGCTCGGGACCGGCCGCGAGCAAGGCGGCGACGGAGTCGTCGGCGAGCGCCACCGCATCGGCGACCGACGGGGTGGCGTAGCCGACCCCCAATGATTCGCGGGTGAATGGCGAGATCTCGGACGCTGGGAGCACCGTGTCGGCCGCCCCGCTGAGCCCGATCGTCGATCCGGATCGGGCCGCTAGCCGCGCCGACGCGCGGCCACGACTGGCCGGGTCGCGGTCGGCGCCGCCGGGAAAGCCGGTGAAGCCCGTCCGGGCCGCGACCGCATCGATCGCCGCGGCCATCAGGTCGCGGTCGAGGTCGAGCGCCAGGCGGGCCGTCACGTCAGTTCGCCACCGGTTCGGCGGCGGCGCGCATCCGTTCGCCGCTCACCCAGGTCGCGTGGAAGCCGAGCGGCACCCGCACCGGGAGGCCGAGTACGCAGATCGGGCCGTCACTCACCCGCTGCGCTGCGTAGATCCACACTTCGGACCGCCCCGTCGACGAGTTGTAGCAGAACATCGACAGGTATCCGTCGTCCTCGGTCGTGGCCCCGTCGCGCGGGATGAAGACGGCCTCACTGCCGTAGTTGCCCGGGCCGAACTCGTGGGTTTCCTTCGTACCGGTCAGCACGTCGTACTTCATGAGCGCGTCGAACAGCAGGGTCTGGTCGACCTTGAGACGCATGTTGTAGGTCCACCGCGACCGGTGACCCATCAGCCCCTGGTGGATCGCGGGGAATTCGGTGTTCACGTCGTCGAGGGCCCGTTCGTGGCAGGCCCCGGTGGCCAGATCGAAGCGGTACTCGTGCAGTTGGGCCTCGGGCCGCATGTAAGCGAGCAGCTGGGCGAGCGGGTGGCCGTGGTCGGTGATCGGAGCCGGCTTGGTCACCCGGCAGACGACCAGGACGATCTCGTCACCGTCCTCCCAGGAGTTCACGACGTGGTAGATGTACGCCGGCTTCGCCTCGAACCAGCGGGCCTCGTGGCCGGCCCCGAACCGCGGGCAGCACGGCGAAGCGGCTCGGCAACTCGCGGTCGAAGAACAGCTTGAACCGCCCGGCCGCCGCGGCGGCCGGGTCGTTGTAGAGCGGAAGGTCCATCAGAATCGAGTAGTTCTCGGTGATCGCCATGTCGTGCGGCAGGCGCGGCGCGGGCAGGTCCAGGCCGGTGAAGTGGACGACCGCGCCGGACGGGTCGACGACGCCGTACCGCAGGTAGGGCGAGTTGATCCCGTAGTCGAAGAACATCATCTGTTCGGTGCGTTCGTCGACCTTGGCGTGCGCCGAGACCTCGCAGGTCAGCGTTCCGCGGAAATCGTCCTCGCCGCGCGAGTCGAGCGTGATCGGGTCGAGGGCCTGCGGCTTGCTTGCTCGGTACCAGGTCGCCAGCAGATTCCCGTGATGGAACAAGGCATCGGTGTTCGCCGCGTTGCGCTCGCGCCGATCGCCGGGCGGGTTCTTGGCGAACGATTCGATGATGCCGCGCCACAGGGCGCCGCCCTCGGCCTGTTCGGTGAGGTACTCGTGCGTGCGGACGTAGCGATTGCGGTACGTCGCCCGACCACCGTCGAAGTGGACGGCGTGCAGCATGCCGTCGCCGTCGAAGTAGTGATAGCGCCCGATCGGCGCGAACTGCGGGTTGGGGCCGTTGCGTACGTACACGCCGTCGATGTCATCCGGAAGCGTCCCGCTCAACACCGGCAGGTCGGTGGCGGTCACCTCGTCCGTGACCGGCTCGTACGGGCCCTCGAGGTACGGGTTCGTGAACGCCTGGGCCGCGGGGGCGACGAGTTCCTCGTGCAGTGTCATGAGCCGTCTCCTTAAGCGATTGCTTGCGCCGCGGCCACTGCGGTGGCGGATGCGCGGAACGACACCCGCAGGCCGAGCAGCTCGTCGATCGTGGGGGCGGTCGCCCCGGGCGCGAGTTGGAACGTGGCCGCCAGAACCTGCCCGACCGGATGCTCGACCAGCTCGATCGTGCAGCCACTGAAGTCGAGCGTCGTCGGCGTCACCCGCTCGAGGCCGATGAGGTGCGCCCACTGCGCGGCGGTCGCCTCGGGGTCAGGCGTGCCGACCTCAACGCGGACGATGTCATCGATCAGGGCGTCCGAGCGCGGGCCGGGCGTCATGCTGTCCCAGAACCAGACGTCCGGATCGCTGACGCCATCGAGCTCCAACAGGATCCCGACATCGGCCGGGTGCAACTGGATCAACGGATGACCCTGCAGCACCTGATCGGCTACGACCCGAACACCCGCGGCCAGCGCCCGTTCCTTGCAGGCCGGTGCGTCCGGGACCTGGACGGACAGGCAGTACCCACCGGCGCCGCCGACCTTACGCAGCCACCGGTTGATGTACGAACCCTCATTCAGCGGCCCGACGACCTCGAGGTATTTCTGCGGGCCGACCGGCATGACGTAGTCGTGCAGGTCGATCTCGACCAGCTGAGGATCGGCGAACCCATCCGGCAGCTGCAACTGCCCGGCGATGCGCCGGCCTTCACCGAGGGCGTCCTCGGCAGCCAGCACCAGTTGGCGAAGGATCGCCCAGTTGGCAGTCACGACATCAGCTCCTGACTTCGTTTATAGTACTTCAGACTAGCCGTTGCCGCGCCGTCGGTACAGCGATGCACGAGGAAAAGAGTCGACCGGTGGACGAGCGCGAACCGACGCCCAGCGCGATCGGATCGGCGCTGCTGGTTCTGGGCGATCAGTGGAATCTGCTCGTCCTGCGCCACGCGTTCCTCAACCACACCCGGCGCTTTGCCGACTGGCACGCGGCGCTCGCCATCTCGGAGTCGGTGCTGGCCGGACGATTGAAGGAACTCGTCGCGGCCGACCTCCTCGAGCCGGCTCCCTACCGGACGGACGGGCGCGTCCGGACCGAGTACCTGCTCACGCCGAAAGCCCGGCAATTGTGGACGTTTCTCGTCGCGATTTGGTCGTGGGAGCGCGAGTGGGTCGAATCGCCGTCGGCCCAGGCGACCCTTCTGCACCAGTCCTGTGGCAAGCAGACCGACGTGCGGATCGGCTGCGAGAACTGCGGCAAGGCTCCGGTGACCGCGCGTGACACGGCCGTGCTGACCGGGCCCGACACGACGTTCGGCAACGTCGCCGTTCCCCGCCACCATCGCCGGACCGTGCGCGACCGGGCCCACTCGAATCCCGACTCGTACCAGCAGCCGACCCTCGAGATCCTCGGCGACCGGTGGAGCACCGTCGTACTCGTGGCCGCGTTCGTCCGGATCCGGCGCTTCGCCGACTTCCAGAGCGCGCTCGGCATCGCGCCCGGTGTGCTGAGCAACCGGTTGCGCGGCTTCGTCCAGTTGGGCGTGTTCACGCAGATCGCCGGACCGGACGCGGAGTACCGGCTCACCCAGAAGGGTCTCGACTTCTTCCCGGTCTTCGCGTTCCTCGTTCAGTGGGCGCAGGAGTGGTACCCGCTTCCCCGCGACGGTGGCCTGATCATCACCCATCGCGCGTGCAACGGACGGTTCCGCGCATACCTCGAATGCGACCACTGCGGCGAGCGGATCGAACGCACCGAAGTGCAGTTCGTCCGTACGGCTACGGCTCGATCACCATCGTCCGTCCTGAACGGCGGCTCGTCCACCACGGGTAGACCGGCGGCGCGTCGGCCGGCAGGCGCCCGGGAAAGTGCGGGGGCCGCTTCTCGAGGAATGATTGGATTCCCTCGGCGACGTCCGGTGATCGTCCGAGCGCGTGGTTCATCTTCGAGTCGATGCGGTGGGCGTCCATCGGGTGGTCCGAACCGGCGAAGCGCCAGATCATCTGACGGATCATGCCGACCGCAACGGGAGCGGTGTTGTCGACGATCTCACGCGCCAGTGCGTACGCGGTTGTCAGCAGCTCATCGGGCGGCACGACGCGCGAGACCAGGCCGGCCTCGTGCGCCTCGGCGACCGGGACCATGCGTCCGGTGAACAGCCACTCCGCGGCCCGACCGACGCCGACCCGCTTCGGCAGGAACCACGTCGAGCAGGCCTCGGGGACCAGCCCGCGCCGGGCGAAGACGAAGCCGATCCGGACGGTGTCGGCGGCGACAATGATGTCCATCGGCAGCAACATCGTGGCGCCGAGTCCGGCCGCCACACCGTTCACGGCGCCGATCACCGGCTTGGTGCAGTCGAAGATCTGCAGCGCGATCCGGCCGCCTCCGTCCCGGAAGTTTGCGACGTCGTCCCAGCCGGCCGTCTTGGCGTCGAACGTCGCCGCGCCACGGGAGATGTCGGCGCCGGCGCAGAACGCCCGGCCCCGCCCGGTCACGACGATCACCCGGACGTCGGGGTCGGCGTCCCCGGCCGCGAACGCCGCGATGAGTTCTTCACGCATCGCCGGGTGGACGGTATTCAGCTGATCGGGTCGGTCGAGCTCGATCGTCAGGATCTGCTCGGAGACGGTGTAGCGCAGGTACTCGTAGGTCATCGCGGCCGCCGTCCGGGTGCGCGGGTCAGTCGAGCCCGGTCAGCGTCCGGCACAACGCCCACAGGGCCTCGCGCTCCTCGGGCGTCTCGCGGGTGTCGTCCGTGCGGTGCGTCTCGCGCGGGCGGCGATCGAGCCAGAACTGACCGCTCGTCGTAGCCGGCGCATCGGCCGCAGCCAGCCACACGATCGTGTCGGCGCCCTGCTCGGGCGTGCGCAACACATCGCGAAACTTCTTCTCGAAGCGCGGCATCGAGGTCGAGACGCCGGGCGTGGCCGCCCACCCCGGGTGCATCGAGTGGAACACGACGCCCGAGCCGACCGACTGCTCGGCACGCATCTCGGTGACGATGACCTGGGCACGCTTGGTGCGCGAGTAGACCTCGGTGCCGACGTAGTCGCCGTGCTCGGTCTGCGGGTCCTCGACATTGATGCGCTGGTAGTACATGCCACCGGACGAGACCTCGATGACCCGCGACGGCGCACTCGCCACGATGCGGTCCATGAGCAACTCGGTGAGCAGGAACGGGCCGAGCAGGTTGGTGGCGAGCACCAGGTCATGACCCTCGGGCGAGTAGAGCCGCTCGTCGAGCAGCACGCCGGCATTGTTGATGAGGACGTGGATCGCGGATTCGTTCGCGAGCAGTTCCGCGGCGGCCGCCCGGACCGACTCGAGGGACGAGACGTCGCAGACGACCAGGCCGAGGTTCGCGTTGCCGGTGGCCGCCTCGATCTCGGCCAGCGCCGTCCGTCCGCGTTGCTCGTCGCGAGCGAGGATGACGACCCGCGCGCCCAGACCCGCGAGTCGCTGCGCCGCCGCTCGGCCGAGCCCGGCCGTCGCGCCGCTGATCACGACCGTGCGGCCGGCGACGTGCGCCAGATCGTCGTTCGTGAAGCTCGGCTCGCGCATCTCATAGCCGGTCCGGCTGAATCCGATGGTGTCGTGAGCCGAGGCCCGGGCGTCCATTTCGTCGGCGTCGGGCGGGGTTTCGTCAGTATCGACCGGCACTTCAGCGTGGGTCATGCTTCAGTTGTAGCAGTGACTCGGACCACGGGCAAGAGATTCATACTGGTCAGACCGACCAGTCGGTCGCTATGGTCGCTGACGTGGGCGACCTCCCGGGACTGGACCTGAGCCGCTTCGGTACCTGGTTCCGCGAGCATGAAGACGTCCAGGGCGAGCTGCGCGCGACGCTGCTCACCGGTGGCCGCAGCAACCTCACGTACCGGGTCGACGACGATGCCCGCAGTTGGGCCGTCCGCCGGCCGCCGCTCGGGCACGTGCTGCCGACCGCCCACGACATGGTCCGCGAGTACACGGTCATCAGCGCCCTTGCCCCGACCGACGTCCCGGTGGCTCCGCCCGTTGCACTCTGCACCGATGCGGATGTGCTCGGCGCCAGCTTCTACGTCATGGAGTACGTCGACGGCGCGATCGTCGATTCGGCCGCGAAGGTCGAGGCGATCGACCGCCCGACGGCCGCGGCCCTCGGTGATCAGCTCGTCGAGACGCTGGCCCGGCTGCACGCCGTCGAACCGGCATCGGTCGGGCTCGAGGAGTTCGGCCGACCGCAGGGCTACCTCGAGCGGCAGGTACGTCGCTGGCATCAGCAGTGGGAGGCCTCCGAGATCCGGCCGCTGCCCATCGAGGGCGCGATCGTCTCGTCGCTCAACGCGAAGCGGCCCACGTCCGGAGCGCCAACGATCGTGCACGGCGACTATCGGCTGACGAACGTCATCTTCGACCACTCGCTCACCCGGATCTCCGCCATCGTCGACTGGGAGATGGCGACGCTCGGCGACCCGCTGACCGACGTCGGCCTGCTGCACGTCTACCACGCGCTCGCCGAGCATCAGGCATTCACGATGCCGCTATGAAACCCGAACAAGGGTTTCGCAGCGCCGGCGAACTCGATCAGCTGTACGGCGCGGCTTCCGGTCGCGACGTCTCGACGCTGCCGTGGTACGTGGCGTTCGGATACTTCAAATTGGCCGTGATCTCCGAGGGAATCGCCGCTCGATTCCTACAAGGGAAGACCGTCGGGCCGGGCTTCGCCGATTTCACCGAGGTCGCGCCGGGCCTGCTCGAGAGCGCCGCGGAGGCGCTCGCTCTGCTCTGACGGGCCGCACTCACGTAGTCGCTCTGACGCACGCGCTCTCACCAAGGAGGCTGGGAATGGATTTCACGCACAGCGAGCGATCGCAGGCACTGCAGGACGAGGTGTCGAGGTTCCTCGACGAGCAGATCTATCCGAACGAGCACACCTTCGAGGAGCAGGCCGACGAGTTCCGCCGCGCCGGCGCACCCTTCCAGACGCCCGCCGTGCTCGCGTCGTTGAAGGACGAGGCACGCCAGCGCGGACTGTGGAACCTGTTCCTGCCCGACTCGAAACACGGCGCGGGCCTGTCGGTGCTCGACTACGCGCCGATCGCGGAGCTGTCCGGACGATCGGTGGCGATCGCGCCCGAGGCGATGAACTGCTCGGCCCCCGACACCGGCAACATGGAACTGCTGTCGATGTTCGCGACGCCCGAGCAGAGCGCGCGATGGCTCGAACCCTTACTGGCCGGCGAGATCCGTTCGTGTTTCTCGATGACCGAGCCCGACGTCGCGAGCAGTGACGCCACGAACATCTCGACCCGCATCGAACGCGACGGCGACGAGTACGTCATCACCGGAACCAAGTGGTGGTCGACCGGGGCGCTGCGGCCCGAGTGCACGCTCTCCATCGTCATGGGCGTCACGAATCCGGACGCCGATCGCCACAAGCGCCAATCGATGATCCTCGTCCCGCTCGACACGCCGGGCATCACGATCCGCCGGTCGACGACCGTGTACGGCTACGACGACGGGCCGCACGGCGGGCACGGCGAGATCCGGTTCGAGGGCGTACGGGTGCCGGCGTCCAACCTGCTCGGTGAAGAAGGGCAGGGCTTCGCGCTCGCCCAGGCCCGCCTCGGACCGGGACGCATCCACCACTGCATGCGCAGTCTCGGCATGGCCGAGCGAGCCCTCGAATCGATGTGCGCGCGCGTCATGACCCGTACCGCGTTCGGCAAGCCGCTGGCTCAGCAAGGCGTCGTACGCGAGTGGATCGCCGAGTCGCGCATCGAGCTGGACCTGGCCCGACTGCTCGTGCTCAAGGCGGCCTGGATGATCGACACCGTCGGCGCGCAGAGGGCTCGCACCGAGATCGCCGCCATCAAGGTGGCCGCGCCCCGGGCCGCGCTCAACGTCCTCGAGCGGGCCGTCCAGGCTCATGGCGCCGCGGGAATCTCGGGCGACTTCCCGCTCGCCCACAGCTGGGCGCAGCTGCGCACGCTGCGTCTCGCGGACGGTCCGGACGAGGTGCACCTGCGGTCGATCGCCCGCGAGGAGCTGCGCGCGTACGCGGCGGCGTCCACTCAGTGAGCGCACCGCCGTCCGACGAAAGCGTGCGCGACCGCGTGCTGAACGCGGCCGTCGAGCTGTTCGCCGCGCAAGGCTACGACGCGACCAGCGTCGCCCAGGTGACCGAACGCGCCCGGGTCGCGCGGGGCGGCTTCTACCACCACTTCGCGAGCAAGCAGGAGCTGCTGCACGCCGTCTATGGCGACCTGATCAACCTGCAGCTCGATCGGATGCAGGCGATCCTCGCGCAGGGCCGCCCGCCCGCGGTGACGCTGCGCGCGCTCATCGACGATCTCGTCGTGACCACCGCGGCGAGCTCCCAGAAGGCCCTCGTGTCGTTTCGCGAGATATCGCGGCTCGACAGCGAACGGGGCGCGCCGTACCGGCATTCGCGGCGCCGCTATCACGACGCCGTCATCAAACTCGTCCGGGACGCGCAGGCCGACGGGACGTTCAGCTCGGTCGCCTCACCCGAGACGATCACCTTCACGATCTTCGGTGTGATAAACGAATTGCCGCTGTGGTACCGCCCGACGGGCCGCAAGACGCCGTCGCAGATCGCGGCGGAGCTCACCGATTTCGTACTGGCCGGACTAGGAGTGCAGTGATGCGTTGGGGTCTCACGATTCCGTTGACGTCGGTTCCGCTGGTCGAGCACGCGGACATCGTCCGGGCCCTGCCCGATCTCGGGTACACCGACCTGTGGTCGTCGGAGGTCAACGCCACCGACGGATTCACCCCGCTCGCGCTCGCATCCGTGTGGGAGCCGACGTTGCGCCTCGGCACGGCGATCATCCCGACGTACACGCGTGGACCCGCCCTGCTCGCGATGTCGGCCTCGACCCTCGCGTCGGCGGCGCCCGGTCGATTCGTCCTCGGCATCGGATCGTCGAGCCCGGCCATCGTCCACGATTGGAACGGCCTGGACTTCGTCGAGCCGTACCGCAAGACGCGCGACGCGCTGCGATTCGTCCGCCAGGCGCTGACCGGCGAGCGGGTCGACGGAGACTTCGACACGTTCAGCATTCATCGGTTCAAACTCGGTAGCCCACCGCAGCGGCCGCCGTTGATCTTCTTGGCCGCGCTGCGGGCCCAGATGCTCGGCCTGGCCGGACGCGAGGCCGACGGCGCTTTGCTCAACTGGCTGGCGCCGTCCGATGTCGCGCAATGCCGGGCGGCGATCGGCAATCCGGATACCGAGGTCGTCGCACGCGTGTTCGTCTGTCCGACCGAGGACTTCGACTACCTTCGCGCGCTCGCCCGGATCATGGTCACCAGCTACCTCACCGTCCCGGCGTACGCCGCGTTCCAGGAGTGGCTGGGCCGTGGCGAGATCCTGCGGCCGATGGCCGACGCCTGGGCCGCGGGCGACCGCAAGGGCGCGGGCGCAGCGGTGCCGGACGAGCTGATCGACGAGCTTTTCGTGCACGGGCGTCCCGAAGCCTGCCGCGAGCAGATCCAGGAGTACGTGGACGCCGGCGTCGACACGCCCGTCATCGCGCTGCTCGAGCCACCCGAGCTCAGCGCCGACCGAGCGGCCCTGGTGAAGACGATCGCAGCTCTGGGACCGTCGTCCTAGAGCGTTTCCGTATTCCGTTGTTGGCAGATCACTAGTCGAAAGAGGAATGTCATGTCTGGAGTAGAGGGGCGCACCGCGCTGGTCACCGGAGCGGCACAGGGAATCGGCGCCGGTGTTGCGCGCCGGCTCGCCGTCGGAGGGGCCAACGTCGGCGTTCTCGACCTGAACGTCGACTCGGCCCAAGCGGTCGCTGACGAGATCAACGCCGCTGGCGGTAGCGCGATCGGACTCGGCGCTGACGTGTCCGATCGCGAGCAGGTGCAGGCAGCCGTCGATGCGTTGGTCGCGAAGTTCGGCGGCCTCGAGATCCTCGTGAACAATGCCGGCGTCCTGCGCGACAACCTGCTGTTCAAGATGACCGACGACGACTGGTCGACCGTGATGAATGTCCACCTGCGCGGTGCGTTCCTGGCCAGCCAGATCGCACAGAAGCACATGGTGGCCGCGAAGTTCGGACGCATCGTCTCGATGTCGTCGACGTCGGCGCTCGGCAACCGAGGTCAGGCGAACTACTCGACCGCCAAGGCCGGCCTGCAGGGCCTGACGCGCACCCTGGCCATCGAGCTCGGCCCGTTCGGCGTCACCGCCAACGCGATCGCGCCCGGTTTCATCGAGACGGCCATGACCAAGGCGACCGCCGAGCGCATCGGCACCACCATCGAGGGAATGCGCGAGGCCGTGGCCGGCCAGATCCCGGTACGTCGAGGCGGCCTGCCGGACGACATCGCGAACGCGGTCGCGTTCTTCGCCGCCGAGGAATCTGGCTACATCACCGGACAGGTCCTGTACGTCGATGGCGGCGCCCGGATGATCTAGGGCCTGGTCGCCCCAGTCGTCGTTGTCGCGGAGCGCACGCTCTCCGCGATCAGCCCTCCGCGAGCGAGCGAACGGCGTCGGGAATCGGCACCGGTCGACCGGTATCCCGATCGACGAAGACGTGCACCCAAGTGCCGAAGGCGGCAATCGGATCGGCCGCAGTGAAGACACCCAGCTCGTACACCAAACTGGTTCGTCCGACCCGAGCCACTCGCAGCGTCACGGTCAGCGGCTCGGGAAACCGGAGCTCGCTGAAGTAGCGGCAGCTCGACTCGGCCACGACGGCCCGCTCCTGGGTCGCCATCGGATCCCGGCCGGTCGAGCGCTCCAGCCAGCCGTTGATGGTCGTGTCGAACAACTGGTAATAGACGGCGTTGTTCAGATGCCCGAACATGTCGTTGTCCGACCACCGGGTCGTGACCGGCCATTCGACCGCGAAGTCCGACCGCGTCAAGGTTCGCGGGTCGAAGTCGCCCGTCATCCGACCGCCCCGAACTCGATCAGTTGCCGGATGACGAGGCCGTCGGCGAGGGCGTCCATCCCGGCATTGATGTCGGCCAGCGAGATACGCGACGAGATCAGCCGCTCGACGGGTAGCCGACCGGCCCGCCACAGGTCGGCGAACACCGGAATATCCCGCGCCGGAACGGCCGAACCGAGGTAGCTACCGATGATCGAACGTCCTTCGGCCACCAGCGCCACCGGCGAGATCGAGGCTCGGGCGTCCGGGGCCGGCAGGCCGACGGTGATCGTCCGTCCACCCGGTGCGGTCAACGCGATCGCGGTCTCGAACGCTCGTACGTTGCCCGCCGCCTCGATCACGATCGGTGCCTTGACGCCGTCTTCGACCGCCTCGGACGGTGAATACACGGCCTGGGCCCCGAGCTCGGTCGCCGAGGCCAGTTTGGCCGGCAGGGCATCGACGCCGATCACCTCGACATCGGGTTGGGCGAGCGCGGTGATCAGGGCGGCCATGCCGACGCCGCCGAGGCCGACGACGATCACCCGATCGCCAGGCCGCGGTCGGCCGGCGTTGATCACCGCTCCCCCGCCGGTGAGGACGGCACAGCCCAATACCGCCGCGACATCGGCCGGAACATCGGGATCGACCGCAACGATCGAACATTCGTTGACGACCGCGTACGTGGCAAAGCCCGAGACGCCCAGGTGATGGTTCACCGGCACGCCGTCGCGGTGCAGCCGGACCGATCCGCCCAGCAGGGTGCCGGCACCGTTCGCGGCGCTACCCACCACGCAGGGCGTCAGCCCGTTCGTCGCGCAGGCCGCGCACGCGCCGCACCGCGGAAGGAACGTCATGACGACCCGCTGCCCGAGCCGCCCGGCGTCGACATCGGGGCCGAGCGCCTCGACGATGCCGGCCGCTTCGTGACCCAGCAGCATCGGCACGGGCCGCGGCCGGTTCCCGTCGACGACCGACAGGTCCGAGTGGCACAGGCCGGCGACCTCGATCCGCACGAGCACTTCACCGGGTCCCGGCGGGTCGAGCTCGAGCTCGGAGATCGTCAGTGGCTGTGACTGCGCGTACGGGCGGGACCGCGCCATGGACTCGAGAACCGCACCCTGGATCTTCACGGTTTCGGACTCTAGCGCCCCTGACGACTAGCCTCGGTCACATGGCTGACGCAGAGAACGAACCGGTTGAAGAGTCACCCGCGACGTGGGAGAACGTCCTCGTCGGCAAGGCGAAAGAGGTCATCGGCCACGCGACCCACAACAAGGAGTGGACCGAGGACGGCGAGGAGCAGGAAGCGGTCGCCCACGAGGTGCGCGAGGAATACACCGAAGAACGCGAACACTGACTGACCCCCCGAGCGAAAGTGCGGGGGCCTCAGCAGGACGCGCGGCACGGATCGGGTGGCAGCACCGGATGGATCGCGGCGGGCGCTCCCACTCGGACGGCTGATGCGTTCTCGGCCCCGGTGGCGGGACCAATGCCCACGACGGTGCTGATCGTGACGGCCACGGCGGCTGTCGCAACCAGCTTGGCGAACCGATCTCTGCGGTAGGTGTTCATCGGGGTCTCCCTACGAGTGTGGATGCCACTCAAGGGTGGGGCGAGCGCAGCACCAGGTCATCCACCGCGAGGACGATCCTGCGGCCGGACCGTCCTCCCGAAGGGCTAGGGCGTCAGGAGCGCAGGCGTCCGACCTCGGCCGAGTCGAGGTACTCGTCCAGGCGGGTGATCTTGCCGTTCTCGACCAGAACGACCACGCAGGCCTTGAGTTCGACGCGCTCGCCCGACTTGCGGTTGGTGCCGCGCAGGACGTGCTGCTGGACGACCCCGCCGTCGAACACATGGATGCGGCGATCCTCGTAGCTGCGATCACTCACGTACTTGTCCATGCTGACCAGCACCCGCATGTTCTCTTCGACGGTCTGCTCGCGGTTGTCGGTGTTGTGCCAGATGACGGCGCCCGGCGCGTAGATGTCGAGCAGGTCGTCCGGCACACCGGCCTCGGCGGCCGCAATGATCCGGTCGAGCAGCTTGATGTTGTCGGGGTTCGCCGCTTCGGGCACGTGGGGCTCCGTTCGATCACGCCGGTTGCGGGTGCTCGCGGCCGTGGATATCTTGACTGCAATTATTGAAGCACAAGGATGCGGACGGAGCACCGCGTGCCCACGGGTTTCCCTCGATCCGATCGACTGATCAGCGTTGTGTGCGGGCAGGTCGCCGAGAACGACTCGCTGTCGGGAATCGACGTCGTCCTGACCGCCGAGCGGCTCGGCTTCACCGACGTCTGGGTCGGCGAGGCGGCCACGTACGACGCCTTCGCGTTGACGACCGCACTCGCGACCCGCACGCACGGGTTGCGCTACACCGTCGGGCCGCTGCCTGTCCCGGTACGCGATCCGGTGACGATCGCGCGGGGCGTCGCGTCGATCGCCGTGCTGACGAATCAGCACGTCGACGTCGCGCTCGGCACCTCGAGCGCGCTCATCGTCGAGCGGTGGCACGGACGCTCGCGCGAGCGTGCGGTCGGCCTGCTGATCGAGACGACCGAGGCCCTGCGCCCGCTGCTGCGCGGTGAGAAGGCCGGCTTCGACGGCGAGCTCGTTCGCACCAACGGCTACCAGTTGAAGCTGCCGGCCCCCGACAGCACGATCTCGCTGGCCGGATTCGGCGATCTCGCGATCCGCGCGGCTGCCCGGCTCGCCGACCGCCTGATCATCAACCTGGTCACGCCCTCAGCGGCCGCATCGATCGCCGAGCGCCTGACCGCGGCGGCCGCGACCGCCGGCCGACCCGTCCCCGCCTGGCGGCCTGGCTGCCCACCGCCGTCGACCCCGCGCCCGACGCGATCGTCCTGCTCCGGCGGGCCCTGGTCGGGTACGTCGGAGCGCCCGGGTATCGAGAGCTGTTCAGCGCGGCCGGATTCGGCCCGCTCGTCGAACTGGCCCGGTCGGGCGCGCGACCCAAGGAGATCTTCGAGGCGGTGCCGGACGAGCTCGTCCGGGTGGTCGGCGCCGTCGGGTCCGCCGCCGAGGTCGGCAACCACGATCCGCGCGTACTTCGAGGCCGGCGTCGACGAGGTGTGTGTCCTGCCGTCGATCGCCGGCGACGATCGGGCCGAACGAACCCTCGGCGCCGTCGCGGGTCTGCGAACCGACCTGCACGCGCGATGACCATCGCTCTCCGCCAGCCCGTCCTGGCCGTGACCGACCTGGCCAGCAGCCTGGACGCGTGGCGCGACGCGCTCGGTCTCGGATCCGGCGCGCGCGACACCGACATGGCGACGTTCGGCCTCGAACACGAGGTACTCGGCGTCGGAGGGGAGACATTCCTCGAACTCGTCGCCCCGATTCGCGACGACGCCTCGGTCGCCCGACTGCTGGCCCGGGCCGGTGGTGACTGCGGCTACATGCTGGCCCTGCACGTCCGCGACGGGGACGTCGAGGCCTTCCACCAACGGGTCGAGAGCCAGGGCCATCCGGTCGTCATGCGGTCGAGCTACCGGGGCAGCGACATCGTCCAGCTCCATCCCCGCGAGTTCGGGACGCTGCTGCAGGTGAGCCACGTCGACGCGACCTGGCACTGGCTCGAGTCGGTCGGGCCCAACACGACCGGCACGATCGCGGACGAGATCACCGCCGTCCAGATCGCCACCGACGACCCCGCCGCGACGGCGATGAAGTGGGCGCGGCTGCTGGACATCGAGAACGAG
This sequence comes from uncultured Actinomycetes bacterium, assembly GCA_963737785.1. Lineage (GTDB taxonomy): Bacteria > Actinomycetota > Actinomycetes > Mycobacteriales > Jatrophihabitantaceae > CAVTTS01. Next base: position 212,629 of record CAVTTS010000003.1, on the reverse strand, counting down.
CCGAGCTGTCTACAGCTGGATCAGGGTCGTCTCGAATTCGTCGGCCCCGCCGCCGGATCCGGACTCGTCGGGTTGACCGTCCACGCAGTCGATCGTGACCGGGTCGGCGAGCCGGTGCGACTCAGCGGCGTGACGATCAGCTTCGAATGACGCTTCAGCGGTCGGACGTGAGCCGGTCGCGCAGTTCCCGCTTGAGCACCTTCGCCGCCGCGCTGCGGGGCAACTCGTCGATCAATTCCAGCCGCTGCGGCAACTTGAACGACGCGATCTTGCGGCCACGCAGGAAGTCGACGATGTCGCCGAGCGTCGGAGCGAGGCCGGCGACCGGCACCACGAACACGCAGACGGTCTCGCCGTACTCGGCGTCCGGCACCCCCACGACCGCCGCTTCGCGCACGGCGGGGTGGGCAGTTACGAGCCCCTCCAGCTCGGCGGACGAGATGTTCATCCCGCCCCGGACCACGATGTCCTTGAGCCGATCGACGTACCGGTAGTACCGCGGGTCCGACTCGGAGATCTCGAACAGATCACCCGTCCGCAGCCAGCCGTCGGCGTCGAACGGGTCCGCGGCCGCGCCGCCGTGGTAGTAACCCGAGAACACGCCTGGACCGCTCGTCCGAAGTTCTCCCATCCGACCGGGCTCGGTGATCTCGACATCGAGCACCGGGTCGACCAGCCGGGTCCGCACCCCTTCGGCCGCGACCGAGCCCCAGCTGAACCCGGCGACGCCCAGTCGCGGGAACAACGTCGCGCGCTGCTCGGGGTCAGGCACCGTCTCGGGGGTGGACGACAGCGCGGCACCCTCGTTCGAGCCGAAGAAGTTGCAGACGTCTACGCCGTACCGCTGCTTCCAGGTGGCGATCATCTGACCGGACAACGCGGCCGACCCGGAGGTCACGACCTTCAACGACGACAGGTCACGACTGCGGCCCGGCCCGTCGTCCATCAGCAAGCGGGTCAGCACCGTCGGGGCCGCGCGGGTGAACGTGATGCGCTCGCGTTCGATCTGGTCGAGGAACACCTCGAGGTCGAACGGGTGATGCAGCACTGACACGCAGCCCGTGTAGAGCCAGCTCACGAAACCGGAGATGCCGGCCATGTTCACGATCGGGTAGGGCGCATGCATGACGGTGTCGTCATCGCAGAGTTCGATCGTCGCGCGCGCCATGCTGTGCCAGTCGGCGGCACAACGGGGCACCGCCTTGGGGACGCTCTCGGTGCCCGACGTCCAGCAGATCGTGGTGCAGTCGTCGATGTCGGGGACCTGACCCGCCGCGTACTCGCGAAAGGCCGGGTCGGTCGACCGGACCGCGGAAGGCGCGGCGAAATCGAGCTCGCCGCCGAAGACGAGGACGGTCGCAAGCGTCGGCACGCCGACTCGGACATCGTCCGAGCCGGCCGCTGGAATCCGGCCGACGATCGACGGACCGGTGACCATCGCCGCCAGGCCGGCCACACCCCCGAGCGTGATCAATTCGTGCTCGCGGTACGCGGTCGGGAACGGGCAGGCGATGGCGCCGAGGCGATTGATCGCCAACAACGCCAGCGGCAGCTCCACGATGTTCGGTAACTGGATACCGACCACCGCGTCAGCCCGTACTCCGCGCGCGTAGAGCTGCGCGGCCAGCGCGTCGACGTTCGCCTCGACCTGCGCCCAGGTCAACCGCTGCGGGTCGCCGGCGATGACGGCCGTCCGGTTGGGCGGATCGATCAAGGCCGGCGCCGACGGACGCGACTCGACATTGCTGGCCAGGGCCCCGGCCCAGGTCGCAACGTCCCAGTAGCCGAGCGCGCGGTAGTGCGCGACCCGTTCCGGCGAGTGGAGCTTCACGGCACCCGAGTCCCTTCCGGAGCAAAGGCCGCGGTGTGTTCGAGAATGAACGACCGCAGGTCGCGCGGTGGCCGACCGAGCAGCGTGCTGACGTCCGGGTGCACCGGCGACACCGTGCTCACCGACAACCGTTCGTACATCACGCTCAGGTCGTCGAGAAACCAGTCGTCGTGCCCGGCCCGCCGCCAGCTCTCGCGGGCGCGCTCGATCGACACGCTGACGTAGCGCACGGGCGCGCCCGTCACATCGCCCATCAGGGCGGCAACCTCGGCGAACGACAGCCATTCCGATCCGGTCAGCACGTACGTACATCCGCGATGCCCGTGATCGGTGAGCGCCAGGACGGCGACCGCGGCGATGTCCGCGTCGTCCACGAAGCACATCCGCCCATCACCGAGCGGCGCGCGCAGTTCCCCGGTGGCCCGGACCGTCGGGGCGAACCCGAGCAGGTTGCGGGCGAAGTTCGACGGTCGCAGGACGGTCCACCCGAGACCGGACGACGTGAGGTGGGCATCGATGTCGGCGTGCCAGCCGGCGAACCGCACCGGCATCTCGGGATCGCCGACGGCGATGGACGAGATCCGCACGACGCGCTCGACACCCGCGGCAACCGCCGCGTCGACGGCCCGCTTCTGTCGCGCGACCATCTGCGGGCCGACCGGCGACAACAGGAACAGCGACCGCACGCCCGTGAACGCGGCCTCGAACGTGCCTGGATCATCGAGATCCACGACCGCGAAGGACGGCCGCGAACCCAACGACGCGCGAGCGCGGGCCTCGTCGCGAACCATCGCGCGGACCGCGACGCCCCGATCGACGAGTTGTCGCGTCACCTCGCTACCGATGCCGCCGGTCGCGCCGATCACGCCGACCACCCCACCTGTCATGACCGCACCGGGCCGCTCGCGGGCGCCTCGAGGCGTTGCGAGAAAGCACCGAAGACCGGGAACTCGAACAGCCCCGGGTCGGCCGCGCACACGGCCGGAATGGCGCGGATCACCGTGGCCGCCACCGCGTACTGGACGGCCATCGTCTTGACTCCGGGCTCGGCCGGCTCGATGAGACCCATCTTGAGATACACGCCCGGTTGCCCGGTCAGCTCGAGTTGCCAGTGATCGCGCGACCCGTCCCGGTAGCCGGCCAGCTCCCAGTCCATGATCCAGTTGATCGACAGGGTGAAGAAGCGCTCGCCGGCGACGATGCCGTGCCAGCGCCACTCGGTGGCGGCGACGGTTCCGGCCCGGATGACACCGGCCGCCACCGTCAGATCGACCGGCGTGACCTCGACCCGGTGATCGGGTTCGACCCGGTCGTAGGCCACCCCGAGCCGGTCGGCGAAACTGCGCATGACCTCGAGGAAGTGCTCGTTGTAGAGCGTCGCGAGCGGGCCGCCGACAAGGTCGATCTCACCCGGTGGCTGCCCCATACCCATGACGTCGAAGACGAAGCCCGGTTCGCGCATCATCGAGCACTCGACGACCTCGCGGGCCGACGCCGAATCCAGGCGCGTGCAGAGCCCGGTCGCCGCGACGAGCAGCCGGTCGACGATCAGGCCCGGATTGACACCCGTGCCGAAGAACGTGCTGCCTCCGCGGTGTGCGGCGGCCCGGAAGCGCTGCGCGTGCAGCGGACCGTGCGCCATCGGGTACTGGTGGCCGACCGTGGTGATCACGTTCTTGCCCGACCCGAGCAGGGCGACGATGTCGTCGTCGTGATAGGTGAACGGGGTCTGGATGCGAGGCGTGTGGATCACCAGATCCGCGTCGGTCGCGAGCAGTTCGGCGACGTCGCGCGTCGCGATCACACCGGTCGGCGATCGTCGCGCGATCTCGCCCGCGTCGAGGCCGTCCTTCGCCGGCGAGTACACACGCACACCGACCAGTTCAAGATCTGGGTGGTCGATCACCTGGCGCAGACAGGTCTTTCCGATCGACCCGGTCCCCCACTGGATCACGCGATAGGTCACGGCCGGCCCCAGTGGACGTCACCCTCGTGACCGGGCCAGGCCGCGCCGACGAGCCGGCCCGGACGACCGGTCGCCGGATCGCATTCGGCGGCGATGATCCGTTGCCCGTTGACGTCCGCCGACGCGGGCGAGGCCAACCACACAGCCGGCGCCCCCATCACCGTCGGACGCAGCCAGCGGGCCCGGTCGGTCCCGGGGCTGTCGGGCAGGATCGGCGTGTCGACCGGGCCGCCCGGGACCAGGACGTTGGCTGTGACTCCCGTCCCGGCCAGATCGGCCGCGAGCAGCGCGGTGAATGCCTCCGTCGCCGCCTTTGCGCCGCCGTACGGCGACATCCCGCGGCGGATCATCGTGGCCAGGCTCGTCGTCACGTTGATGATGCGGCCGAAGCCGCGGGCGAGCATCGCCGGCAGCAGTTCGCGGGTCAGTTCGTAGGGAGCCACTGTGTGCACGGCCAGGAAGCGTTCCAGGGTCGGCGTGTCGATGTCCCAGAAGCGAATCGGCTCGGCCGGGTAGCCCGCGCGAATGCCGCGCAGACCGATGCCGGCATTGTTGATCACGACATCGACCCGGTCGCCGCAGCGGGCCAGGAGCGTGCGGCGGCCCGGCGCCGTGGCGATGTCGGCCGCGACCAGTTCGAGCGCTCTCGCGTCGGCGGCGGTTCGATCGCGCAGGGCGCCGAGGGCGTCGTCGTCGCGGTCGGTGGCGATCACGGTCGCCCCGGCGGCGGCGAGCGCGGCCGTCATCGCCGTACCCAGGCCGCCGGCCGCTCCGGTCAGCAGCACCGTTCGACCGCCCAGCTCGAGTCCGGTCACTCGGCCGCCGCGGCGATCTGGTCGTCGGGATGCGCGACGACCGGGTAGCGCTGCTCGCCGAGTCCGGCCACGGACAGCACGAGTTGGTCGCCGGCGGTGAGGAACCGCGGTGGTTGCCGGCTCATGCCGATGCCGTCCGGCGTTCCGGTCGTGATCACGTCTCCGGGCAGCAGCTCGAGGAATTCGCTGAGATAGCTGACGATGAACGCGCAGCTGAAGATCATCTCGCTGGTGTTGGAGTCCTGTACGCGCTCGCCGTTGAGGTCGAGCCAGAGCGGTAGCGCCTGCGGATCGGCGATCTCGTCGGTGGTGACCAGCCACGGGCCGATCGGCCCGAACGTCGGCGCGCTCTTGCCCTTGATCCACTGGCCACCGCGCTTCACCTGCCAGCGTCGCTCGGACACGTCATTGACGATCGTGTAGCCGGCAACGTGCGAGAGTGCGTCGGCCACGCTGATGTCGGACCCGCCGGTGCCGATCACGACCGCGAGCTCGACCTCCCAGTCCGTCCGGCGAGATCCGCGCGGGATCACGATCGGGTCGTTCGGTCCGGACAGGCAGCTCGTCGCCTTGTTGAACAGCTGCGGTTCGGCCGGCGGTTCCTGGTCGGTCTCGGCGGCGTGCGTCCGATAGTTGAGGCCGATCGCGTAGAAGTTGCGGACGCCGGTGACCGGCATCCCGAGCCGGACTCCGGCCTCGGCCATCGGGAGCGCGGCGACGTCGAGCGCGCGCAACTCGTCCAGAGCGGCCGGTGCGAGTTCAGCCGGACCGAGGTCACTGATCACCGCCGACAGGTCGCGTACGTCGCCGTTTACGTCGAGCAGCCCCGGACGTTCCTGCCCGGGCGGACCGAATCGGACCAGCTTCATCGAGCCTCCGAGGTGAGTTCGAGGACGGCCGCGGCACCCATGCCGGCCGCGCCGGAGATCGCCACGAGCCCGAGCCGGCCTTCGCGCCGTTCCAGTTCGTCGAGCAGCGAGATCGTCAACATTGCGCCGCACGCGCCCATCGGGTGGCCGAGCGCGATGGTGCCGCCGTTGACGTTCAGGCGGGTCGTATCGAGGGCCAGCTCGCGGGCGAACAGGATCGGCGTCACTGCGAACGCCTCGTGGCATTCGACGAGATCGAGGGCGTCGGCGGTGAGGCCGGCCCGATCGAGCGCTGTCCGGGCCGCCTCGATCGCGGCCCACGGCCCGGCGACCGAGTCGACGGCCGCGGATGCCGTCGCCACGATTCGGGCTCGCGGCCGAAGACCGTGCCGTGCGAGCGCGGCCGCCCCGGCGAGCACGACGACGGCGGCGCCATCGGCCATCGCGGGCGACGTGCCGGCGGTGTGCACCGGCTCGGTCACGCCGAGCCGCGGCCAACGCGCCCGGGCTCGCGCGGTGATCTCCACCGAATGCCCGGACCCGAACGCCGGCTCGAGCTGGGCGAGGCGAGCGGTCGTTGCTCCGGCGCGGACGGCGTCATCGTGATCGAGTGACGCACCGGGCATCGTCACGATCGACCCGGTCAGGTAACCGGCGCCAACGGCCGCCGCGGCGCGCGACTGGGTGCCGACCGCGTACTCATCGAGTTCGGCGCGACCGACGCCGTAGGCCGCCGCCAGCAGATCGGCCGCGACCCCGGTCGGCACCGGCTCGTTTGCCGGATCGCCGGTGTCGGTCCGGTCGCTGCCCATCGGCACCCGCGACATCGACTCGACTCCCCCCGCGACACCGACGCCGACCTCGCCGGCTCCGACTCGCGCCGCCAGCGTGTTGATCGCCGCGAGGCCCGACGCGCAGTACCGATTGATCGTCTCGGCGGTCGTCGCGTGCCACCCCGCCGCCGCCAGCGATCGCGCCGCGATGTTGCCGCCCTGCTCGCCGATCTGCGTCACGCAGCCGGCCACGAACTGCTCCACGGAACGCGGGTCGAAGCCGGTGCCCGCCGGGAGGGCGCGCAGCAGCCCCGCGAGCAACTCGACCGGCGCGACAGCGCTCAGTGCACCGCGACCGCCGCGCACCGCGGCGCGGGGGGTCCGGAGCCCGTCGACTACGAAGACCGGGCCGGACCGCTCAGACAACGGCCGGGGAATCGATGAGCGGGCCGGGCGCCCAGGTCGAGTGCGACGTGCCGGCGATCCGGTGCGGCAGAACCACCGTCGCGACCGGGCCGTCGGTGATCCGCTGGGCGTCGAAGACCAGGCACTCGGATGAGTTCTGCCGGACGTCGGTGACGTAGGTCAGTACGTAACCGTCGTCCTCGCTCGTCGCACCGACGCGAGGCGCGAACGGCGCCTCGCTGCCGAATCGTCCGTCGCCGTAACGGAAAACCTCGCGCCGACCGGTCAAGTTGTCGTACTTGACGAGGCCATCGGACGCGACGAGCCGGTCAGTCATCAGCATGTTGTAGGTGTAGCGGGTCTTGCGCCCGGCCATCGACTCGTTCGTCTTGCAGAACTCGGTGACGAGGTCGCCGTCAAGCAGCTCGAACTTGGTGAGACCGGTGTCGAGGTTGAACCGCCACTGGGCCTGGTGGAAGCCCATGAGATGCGGGTCGAGATACGCCATCATCCGGCCGTACGCGGACGTCGCGTACGCGGGCGTCTCCGGCTGCGGATTGAGCGTCACGCACGCATCCATGACGATCTCGTTGCCGTCTTCGTAGGCGTTCGCGGTGTGATAGATGTACGTCGGATCGGCCTCGAACCAGCGAATGTCCTTGTCGGTGCCGAAGCGCGGGATGACTCCGAACCGGGACGCGATGTCGCGATGGAACTTGACGCTGTGCTTGCCGTGCTTGAGCAGTTCGGCGTCCCAGAACAACGGCAGGTCCATCAGGATCGAGTAGTTCTCGGTGAACGCCATGTCGTGCGGCAACCGCGCGCCCGGCAGCTCGATCGGCGTGTAGTGCACGAGCTTGTCGAACCGGTCGACGACGCCGTAGTGCATGTACGGCCAGGTCGTCCCGTAGTTGAAGAACAAGAAGTCGCCGGTGCGCTCGTCGACGTGCGCGTGCGCGGACACGCCTTCGGCCGGGAACGCGCCGCCGAACGTGTCCGAGCCCTGCTGTTCGAGCGTCCGGGCGTCGAGCCGGTAGACCTCGCCGCACTGGTACCACGTCGTCAGCGCCCGCCCGTTGTGCAGGACGACGTCGGTCCCGGAGTTGTCCTTGATCTTGCCGTGCGCGCCCCACCCGGGCACCTCGCTTTCGCGGGCGCCATCGATCAATCCACCCCAGAGCGGCCGCCCCTCGTCCAACTCGGCCTGCAGGCCCTTGGTCCGGATCCAGCGGTTGCGGTAGACCACGGAGCCGGCCTTGAAGCTGGTCGCGTGCAGCATGCCGTCGCCGTCGAACAGGTGATAGCGGCCCTTCGGCATCACCATCGGATTCTGGCCGTTGCGCAGGTAGACGCCGTCGAGGTCTTCCGGGATTGTGCCGATCACCGTGCAGTCGGGCGCGTCCCATTCGGTGTCGGCCGGTTGCCACGGCCCGCTGAGATAAGGGTGTTCGGTCTCGCCCACGGACAGATCGACGCGGTTGACTGCGAAGGACATCGGCTACCCCTCAACTTCAATAAGTACAGTTACCAAGTTATCCGGGCGACATCACACCGTCAAGACCACCGGGAGGCCGTCCACGCCGACGAATTGCACCGAACGGCGGCGCAGGACGGCGTCGCACCGGTTGCAGGCCAATCGCGGCGTGAGGTCGTGCCCGCACTCTTCATGGATCACCCGCAACGGTGCGCCGGCCGAACCGGCGAGCCACTCGTCGGCCCAGGCCATCAGCAGCATCAGCACGGGGAACAGCGCGAGACCTTTGGCGCTGAGCCGATACTCCTTGTGCGAACGGTTCGTCGCGGTCGCGACCGGTCGGATGACGTCGATCGCCACGAAGCTCTTGAGTCGCTGGGTGAGCACGTACGGGGGGATGTGCAACTCGCTCTCGAAGTCGCTGAAGCGATGCACGCCGGCGAAGCACGCCGCCAGGACGGCCGCGCTCCAGCGATCGCCGATCACCGCCATCGTCTGGGCCTCGTAGAGCCGATCGTCGCTGGCGTCACCGGACTGGGTCGTCTGGCGGTGGTGGCGCGCGGGGGGCGCTTCGTCCCATCCCGCGCCGGGACCGGGCTGCGGCGTGACGTCGCGGGCCCCGGCCGGTCGTCCGCAGGCGCCGCACACCAGCACGGGCGTCGTCGGCTGGCCACAGTCGACGTGGATCAGGCGGGGCGCCACCCGCGCCCGTCCGGGCACGCAGGTCGTCTCCCACGTCCAGATCGCGACGAGGGAGGCCCAGAGCTCGAGTCCCTGTTCGGTCAGGTGGTACTCGAAGCGCGACCCGTGATCGGGGTACGGGACCTTGCGCAAGACGCCGGCATCGACGAGGTTCCGTAGCCGCGCGGCCAACAGCGGATCCGACAGGCCCAAGGACGTCTGCCAATCACCGAACCGGCGCACGCCCAGAAAGGCCGCCCGCAGGATGAGCCACGTCCACCGGTCGCCGAGTACGACGAGCGCCCGGCCGATCGAACTTGCGCGCAACAACTTCGGTTCGGACACCTCACCCTCCTCAATTCCGTCGTGTCGTCGCGGCCACGAAGTCGACGTCCAAACCCTAGCGAGAGAAACGCGATGAATCTGGGAAGGAGATTCCTCGTGACGACGACGTCAACGAACCACGAGTCCCTGGAACAGCAAGCGCGAGCCGACTGGGAACGCCGGATCTACCGGCGTCTCACCGATACGACCGCCGCGGATGAATCGCTGGCCCTACCGGCTCCCGGCCGATTGCGCGCTACCGGCGACATCGGCCACGTGCGCCTCGACTGGGACCACGTCGAGGGCGCCGCCGGCTACCTGATCGAACGCGTCGGCCCGGACGGCGAGGCCCGGTTGCTGCAACACGGGGGCAGCGACGTACCGGCCGTGCCGTCGAGCCCGTTCGCCGATACCGGAATCGACGACGACGCCGAGTACCGCTACCGGGTGGCCGCGGTCATCGGGGCCGAGTACCCCGCCTGGAACTGGACGGACTGGGCCGCGGCGACGACGCGGACCGGAGCGCCGGATCCGGTCCAGGTGCACGTGGCGGCCACCGAGGTGACCGGACAGCTCAACCGGGTCTGGCACATGGTCGGGTCCGAGCGGCTCACCCAGCTGACCTTCGGCGATGACGGGCACGGCCACGACATCGGCGCGGAGTTTGCCGAATCGCTGCGGATCGCCCGCGACGACCTCGGGGTTTCGGTGGTCCGCGCGCACGCGATCCTGCACGACGACAACGCGGTCGTGACGCGCACGGCCGACGGCGAACTGCGTTTCGATTTCACGACGGTCGACCGCCTCTACGACGAGCTGTGCGAGATCGGCATCCGGCCGGTCGTCGAACTGTCGTTCATGCCGGCCGCCATCGCTCGCGATGCGAACGAGACGGTGTTCGCCTATCGCGGCATCATCTCGCCGCCGGCCGACTGGAGAGACTGGCGCGCGGTCATCGAGGCGCTGGCTGCTCATCTCGTCGAGCGCTACGGCATCGACGAGGTTTCGAACTGGCCGTTCGAAGTGTGGAACGAGCCGAATCTCGAGGTCTTCTGGACCGGCACCCAGGACGACTACTTGCGCCTGTACGACGAAACGGCGCGGGCGGTGAAGGGCGTCGACGAACGACTGCTCGTCGGCGGTCCGTCGACGGCCGCGTCCGAGTGGATCGAGACCCTCACCGCGCATGCCGACAAGGAGGGCGTTCCGCTCGACTTCGTGACCAGCCACACGTACGGCAACGTCCCGGTCGACACCCACGGCTCGCTGGCGCGGCACGGGTTCTCCGGCCGGCCGACCTGGTGGACGGAATGGGGCGTGGGGTCGACGCACTACGGCCCGATCCATGACGGGGTCATCGGCGCGCCGTTCGCTCTGACCGGCTATTGGGCCGTGCAGGATCGCATGGAAGCCTTGTCCTACTGGGTGATCAGCGACCACTTCGAGGAGCTCGGCCGACCGCCGAGCCTGTTCCACAACGGGTTCGGGCTGCTGACCGTCGGCAACCTGCGCAAGCCGCGGTACTGGGCGGTGCACCTTGCCGCGCACCAGGGCGACGACGTGCTGCGCTCGGCGATCACGGGCAGCGGCGCCGACGTCCTCGTCCGCTGCTGGGCGACGAAACACGACGACGGGACGGTCGACGTACTCGTCTGGAACGGTACAAACAACGGCGCGCTCATGGACGGCGATGTGCGCCTCGACCGGACCGTTCACGTCCGGGTGGATCAGCTCGAAGCTGCCCGCTATCGCAGCACGGTCGCGCGGGTCGACGCCCACCACTCGAACATCCTCGACGGATACCCGACCGACACCGATTGGCCGGACATCGCGCTCTGGCACTCGTTGCAGGAACGCGACCGCCTGGACGAGGAAGCCGGCCCGCCCGTCGCCGGAAGCACGGCCGAATTCGATCTTGCTCTACCGATGCCCGGCGTGATCCGGGTTCGCCTGACCCCCGAGGCGGGTCGGCAGTAGCGAAAGAAGGTGCTTGATGAAACGCCCGCCACTCAGCGTTTCGGTCGGTGCGGCACTGGCGGCCCTGTCCCTGGGGTTGGCCAGCTGCGCGGGAGCCGACCAGAACAGCAGCCAGAGCGGCTCGAACGTCCTGACCCTCCAGGGCGATGCCGGTGACCCGACACTGACCGAGAACTTCAACCCGTTCGCCGACCACGAGCTCGAGGGGACGCGGCTGATCTACGAACCGCTCGAGATCCCGAGTTCGGTCGATGGCTCGCTACACGCCCTTCCTCGCGACGAGTTTCACCTTCGCCAGCCCGACGAGTCTGACGTTCACCCTGCGCCCGGATGTGTTGTGGAGCGACGGTAAGGACTTCACCGCGGACGACGTGGTGTTCACCTTCAACCTTTGAAGAAGGACGCCGCGCTCGACACCACCGGTGTCTGGAGTCAGCTCAAGAGTGTCAGCGGTCCGGCACCACCGTGACCATGACGTTCAACACGCCGAGCGTGCCCTTCGCCGCCACGGTCGCCCAGGTTCCGATCGTCCCCGAGCATCTGTGGAAGTCGATCACCAAGCCCGACAAGTTCACGAACACCAGCCCGGTCGGCACCGGGCCGTTCACGCTCGACTCGTTCGCCCCGACGCAGTACTCGCTGAAGAAGAACCCGACCTACTGGAACGCCAGCAAGATCGCGCCGGCCGAGGTCAAGGTTCCGGCCCAGTCGAGCAACCAGAGCACCAACCAGCTGGACGTGCCACTCGGTCGCTTCGACTGGTCGTACAACTACCTGCCGAACGTCAAGCAGACCTACCTGTCGCGCAGCTCGCACAACACGTACTGGTTCCCGCCCGGTGGTTCGATCGGCCTGTTCCTGAATCTGACGAAGGCGCCCTACAGCGACGTGAGTTTCCGGCAAGGTGTCTCGCTGGCCCTCAACCGGTCGACGATCGCCCAGAAGGCGGTCAACGGCTATACGGGCGCGGCCAGTTCGTCCGGGCTGATCCTGCCGAACCTGCAGAAGGATCTCGACCCGAGCCTGCCGAACAAGGGCTTGATCGCCCAGAACACGGCCGCGGCGCTGAACGCCTTCAAGGAGGCCGGCTACTCCGATGCAGGACGGCAAGCTGAGCAAGGCCGGCCAGTCCGTCTCGATGAAGATCTCGATGCCGACCAACTTCAGTGACTGGGTGGCGGCCGCCACGGAGGTCAAGACCGAGCTGGCCGCCGTCGGCATCTCGGTCAGCCTGGACGAGCCGCAGTACGCCCAGTACGAGCAGGAGATCCAGCACCGGAAACTTCGACGCCGCGATGGGCGGCTTCGGCGGCTCCGGCAGCCCGTACACCGACTTCAACAACGCGCTTGAACAGCAAGTTCGCGGCGCCGCTCAACACCTCGACGGTCAACAACTTCGAGCGGTTCAAGAGCCCCGACGTCGACCAGGCCCTGGCGGCCCTGGCCGGCGCGACCGACAGCGCGACGCAGCTGCAGAACACGTACAAGCTCGAACAGATCATGTATACGCAGCAGCCGATCATCCTGCTGTACTACGGCGGCAGCTGGGGCCTGTTCTCGACGAAGAAGTTCACCGGGTGGCCCTCGGCCACGAATTCCTACAGCCTGCCGACGACCTACAACAACGCCATGTTGGTCATCGTCAGCCACCTCAAGACGGCCTGAACGGGAGGTTCGGCATGAGATACATCCTCACAAGATCGGGCTGTTCGTTCTGACGCTCTGGGCAGCAATCACGCTCAACTTCATCCTGCCGCGGTTGATGCCGGGCTCCCCGCTCGACGCGGCGTTGGCGAAGCTGGCCTCGACCGGAACGCCGGTCACCAATGCCCAGCGCAAGGCGATCGAAGCCCAACTCGGCTCGCCGCACGGCAGCATCTTCAGCCAGTACTGGACCTACCTCGACAACGTTGCCATCTGCGGTTCGGCCGGTCGTACACCGACCCGACCCAGACGGTCGCCGGCTCCATCGGTAAGGCGTTGCCGTGGACGCTGATCCTCGTCGGTGTCACGACGATCCTGGCGTTCGTGATCGGCACCCTGCTCGGCGTGTACGCCGGCTGGCGACGCGGCCGTGAGGCCGACTCGGTGGTCACGCTCGGCGCGACCTTCTTCGCCGCGTTCCCGCCGTTCTGGCTCGGACTGCTCATGCTCTACGTCTTCGCGTTCAAGCTCGACTGGTTCGCGATCCAGGGCGGCTACAGCAATGGCCTCACGCCGAACTGGAGCCTGGCCTTCCTCAGCAATGCGGTGCAGCACAGCGTCCTGCCCGGCGTCACGCTGGCCGTGACGTCCCTGTCCGGCTGGGTGTTCGGCATGCGCAACAACATGATCAACACGCTGGGTGAGGACTACGTGACGTTCGCCGAGGCCAACGGGTTGCGCGAGCGGACCGTGGCGCTGCGCTACGCCGCCCGCAATGCGCTGCTGCCGAACGTCACGGCGTTCGGGTTGTCGCTGGGCGCCGTGCTCGGCGGCTCGGTGCTGGTCGAGGGCAGTCTTCAGCTACCCCGGCCTGGGTCACCTGCTGTTCGAAGCGGTCTCGAATCACGACTATCCCGCTGATGCAGGCGCTGTTCCTCGTCCTGACCGTGAGCATGCTGACGGCGATCTTCATAGTCGACCTGCTCTATGCGCGTCTCGACCCGCGGGTGCGGCGATGAGCATCCTGCAGAGCGTGGGGCCGCCCGGTAAAGCGCCGGGTCGCACTCAGGTCGCCCCGACGACACGCACCCGTTCGCTGCCGGTGCCGATCACGTTCGTCGGGCGGGCGGTGTCGACGCTCTGGAGCGACACCAAGGCTCGCATCGGCATTGTCATTCTCGGGCTTTCATAGCGGTCGCGATCCTCGCGCCCCTCGTCGCACCGCACTCCCCGAGCGCCACCACGTTTCACGCCCTACCTCGGCCCGAACGGCCACAACTGGTTCGGCACGACGGGCAACGGCCAGGACGTGTTCTCGCAGTTCCTGTACGGCGCCCGCGTCTCGTTGCTGGTCGGGCTGCTGGCCGGGTTCGGCGCGACGTTCGTCGCGGTCGTCCTCGGGCTCATCGCCGGCTACCGACCGGGTGTCGTCGACAACGTGCTGAGCTTCGTCACGAACCTCGCGCTGGTCATCCCGGGTATTCCGCTGATGATCATCCTGGCTGCGTACTTCCCGTCGCATTCGGTATGGACGATCGTGCTGGTCGTCGCCTTCACCGCCTGGGCGACCGGGTCGCGGGTGATCCGCAGCCAGGCCGCCACCCTGCGCACGCGCGACTTCGTGACGTCCGCGGTCTTCTCGCGGCGAGCGCCTCGGCCGCGTCGTGTTCCGCGAGATCCTGCCCAACATGACCTCGCTCGTGGCGGCGAGCTTCTTCGCGGCCGCTACCGCCGCGGTGATGGCGGAGGCGAGTCTGGAGTTCCTCGGACTCGGGCAACCCGTCCACGATCAGCTGGGGGACGATCCTCTACCAAGCGCAACAGCAGAACGCCCTGCTCACCAGTCAATGGTTGATGATCTTCGCGCCGGGTCTGGCGATCGCGTTGCTTGCGATGTCGTTCACCCTCATCAACTTCGGTGTGGACGCCTTGTCCAACCCTCGGCTTCGGGAGAAGTGATGTCGCTACTTTCCGCAGAGCACGTCAACGTCGTCTACGAACCGACCCGCGGCCAACGCATCTGGTCGGTGCGCGACGTCGATCTCGAGCTCGCCGAAGGCGAGTTCGTCGGCCTGGTTGGCGAATCCGGGTGTGGAAAGTCCACGCTCGGCTACGCGCTCACCCGCATGCAGCGTCCGCCCGCCCGTCTCGAGGGCGGACGGATCGTCTTCGACGGCACCGACATCGCGTCACTCGAGCGGCGAGCAGCTGCGCCGTCAGCGCCGCAACGGCTTCGCCCTCGTCCTGCAGAGCGGCATGAACGCCCTCAATCCGGTCCGGACCGTCGAGCACCACTTCGGCGACATCCTGCGGGCGCACGAACGCGATGGCGAGGACTGGACGGCCGCCGCCGTGCGCGAGCGCGGGGCCGAGCTGCTCGGCAAGGTCGACCTCGACCGGAGGTGCTCCGTCGGTACCCGCACGAGCTGTCCGGCGGTATGCGGCAGCGCGTCGCGATCGCCCTCGCCTTGTCGCTCGATCCTCGGTTGATCGTCTTCGACGAGCCGACCACCGCCCTCGACGTCATCGTGCAGGGGGCTGTGATGCGCACGATCAAGCAGCTGCAGCAGGCGAATCACTTCACCGCCCTGCTGATCAGCCACGATCTCGGGGTCGTGCTCGAGGCGACCGACCGCGTCCTGGTGATGTACGCCGGGCGGATCGTAGAGGACCAGCCGTCCGGCCAGCTGCTCACCGGTCGCGCATCACCCGTACACCGAAGCGCTGCTCGACTGCTACGCCGATCCGCGCGCCGACAAGGTGGAGCTGGGCGGCATTCCCGGATCGCCGCCGGACCTGTCCGCCGAACTTGTCGGTTGCCCGTTCGCCCCGCGGTGCCCGCTCGCCGAGGAAATCTGCCGGCAGACCGACCCGCCGCTCACCCCGCTGGGGGCCGGCTACGCGGCCTGCCACGTCCGAGCTCGCGAGGCTGCGAAGGAGGCTCGTCGATGTCCGTTGATCCGTTGGCCTCGTCGCACCACCTCGACCGAAGACCTGTCGACGCTCCCAAGACGACCGCGGGTCGGCCGACCCGGTCGTCGCCGTCGACGACGTCTCGTTCCCGATCGCGCCCGGCGCGGCCGTGGCCCTCGTCGGCGCGAGCGGCAGCGGCAAGTCGACCATCGCCGGCTCATCACCGGCTCGAAGCGGCCCACGTCCGGTTCGATCCGGTTCGGCTCCGTCGACATCGGGCGCCTGCACGCCGGCGGGTTGCGTCGCTACCACCGCGACGTGCAGATGGTGTTCCAGGACCCGTACGGAGCGCTGAATCCCGCTGCACACCGTCGGGTACACGCTCGCCCGTCCGACGCAGAACTTTCTCGGCCTGTCGAGCCGGGCGGCCGACGAGCGGGTCGATGAGTTGCTCGAGACCGTCGGCCTTACGCCGCCCGAGCAGTTCAAGTCGAAGTTGCCGCACCAGCTCTCGGGCGGGCAGCGCCAGCGCGTCGTCATCGCGCGCGCACTGGCGAGCGAGCCGGAGCTCATCGTCGCCGACGAGCCGGTGTCGATGCTCGACGTGTCCCTGCGGGCCGGCGTCCTGCGTTTACTGGCCAAACTGCGCGCCGAGCGCGGTCTGAGCCTGCTCTACATCACGCACGACCTGCTCAGTGCGCGGGTCGTCACCGACGAGATCCTCGTTCTGCACGAAGGACGGGTGGTCGAGGCAGGCGAGACCAAGCAACGTGCTGCAGCACCCCACGGATCCGTACACCGTCCAGCTCCTCGATGCCGTGCCGAATCCGTTCGCAGCCGCATCCGCCCCAGCAGCTGGCGAAGGGAGCCATCGATGAATCGGCTACGCCTCGCTTTCGCCGCGGCCGCGGCCGCGGTCCTGCTGACCCTGTCCCTCGCGGCACCCGCCTCGGCCACCTCGAGCGGAGGGCCACGCCCGGTCCGGCTCGCTCACCGCCGCGCAGCGAGCCGTGCTGTACGGCATCGCTCGTGACACGTGGAAGTTCTACGCCAGCCGACGTCGATCCGACGACCCATCTGCCCCTCGACAACATCGGGCCCGGGACGACGCGGGGCAACTACACCTCAGCCGCCAACGTCGGCGTCTACCTCTGGGCCGTGGTGTCGGCCCGCGACCTGCGCATCATCAGCCGGGCGACGGCCGATCGCCTGGTCGCCGCAACGCTGCGCGAGGTGCAGCAGCTGAAACGCAGCTACGGTTTCCTGTACCAGTGGTACAGCACCGATGACGGGACGGTCATCCCGAACCCGAACGACGGCACCTGCGCCGCCGATCCGACCGCCTCGACCGATAACTGCTCGTTCCTGTCGGCCGTCGACAACGGCTGGTACGCGTCGGGACTCGTCGTCGTCCGCCAGGCGCTGCCCGAGCTGAAGGGCATCGCGTCGTCGTTGTTGGACCAGATGAACTTCTCGATCTTCTACGACAATCGCGCGCAGACGTCCTGCAATGTGAACGCCGCGATCGACGACCAGCCGACCGGCCAGATGTATGGCGGCTACTACGTCGGCCAGGGGCCGGCCGGCTACCACAACGGTGCGATTTACAGCGATCCCCGGATCGCGATGTATATGGGCATGGGCCTGCACCAGATGCCCGGTGACGTGTGGTGGCGCACGTGGCGGACGCTGCCGCCGCATGCAATGCCCGACCGACCCGGACTTCTCGTGGCAGGGCCAGTGGCCGCCGCAGGGTTACTGGACGACGATCACCGACCCGCAGTCCGGCCAGAAGTTCAACGTTTGGGAAGGGCATTACACCTATCCTGGCACCAACCTGAGGTTCCTGCCGACCTACGGCGGCGGGATGTTCGAGGGGCTGATGGCCAATCAGGTCGTTCCGGAAACGACCTGGGGCCCGCGCAGTTTCGGGCTGGCCGATGAACGCACCGCGCAGGTGCAGATCAAGTACGCCACCCAGCAATTGCACTATCCGGTCTGGGGAATGTCGCCATCCAGCACGGCGGACGACACCGGGGACTACTACGGGTTCGGCGCGCAGGGTCTGGCGTTCCCGACCGGTCAGCAGCTGGCCCAGGGTCCGTGTGCATCACCCTGCACGCCGTCGCCGGAATCAACGGTCACTCCGCACGCATCCTTCATCGCGCTCGATGTGGCCCCGCAGCAGGCCTTCGCGAATATCGAGAAGTTACGCCGGCTGTATCCGAGCATCTACAGGTCGAACGGCGGCTTCTACGACGCCGTCGATCCGACGACCGGTTCGGTGGGTCACCGCCAACTGGTCCTCGACCAGTCGATGATCATGGCGTCACTCGACAACGCACTGGACGGACGCCAGATGCAGCGCTGGTTCGCCGACGACCCGGTGTCGTCGGTGGCGCGGACCTATCTCGGGGCCGAGACGATGTCGCTACAGCCCTAGGCAGCCGCCGAGTGGCCGGCGCCCGCCTTCAGGGTGGCGTCGAGCCAGTCGAACGCCACCTCGTGGAATCGCGTCCGGGCACCGCTCTCGCAGTGTTCGGACGCGCCCTCAGCCGTCCGGAACTCGACGAACGTCTTCTCACATGTCAGGCGGTCGAACAGGTCGCGGGCCCGGCTGCTGAGGTCGTCGCCTTCCGCCGCACAGACGAGGGTCGGGCAGGTGATCAGTGCCTCACGGCCCTTCAGGGTGTACTCGGGCGCCATCCGGAAGAAGTCGAGCGGATCCCGCAGACCGTGCACCATCAGGTTGCGCCGCAACGCCCAACCAGCAGTCGGCTTGCGCAGCACGAGGCCGAGGATCCGGCCGAGCAGACGGAGCAACCGCGCATTGCCGTCCGGCAGCTGCCGGGCCAAGGGCGGCGGCAGGCGGCTCGCGGCCGTGTCGAAGAGGTCGTAGGGACCGCAGTCGGAGATGCAGGCCGCGAGACGATGTTCCGCCGTCGCCGCCCTGGGCGCGAGGTAGCCCCCGAAGCTCAGACCCATCAGCGCGAGCCGATCGGGGTCGACATCGGCCCGCCGGAGGGCGAAGTCCACGACCGGGGTTATTACGGCCTCCCAGTCCGGACGGAACGGCACGGCCCGGTCGACGATCATCGCGCCCTGACCAGGGCCGTCGAAGCACAGAACGTTGTAGCCCCGGGCCCGGGCGGCCGCCCCGTTGGTGAAGTACAGCTCTTCGGCCGTCCCGTCATAGCCATTGATGAGAATGACGGTCGGACGAGCGGTGTCGTCCGTCGCGGCGCGGAAGAAGTATCCCGGCAGGCTCGCACCTTCGTACGGGATCGCGATGACCTCCGGTGGGATGTCGAGCAGGGCCGCCCCGGCGCGGAACGACTCCACCTCCAGCCGGTGAGCCTCGACCAGACGGGGATCGACCGGGGCACCCATCAGGAAGAGCCCGGCCGTCCGGTAGTAGTTCGACGCCCGCAGGTAGGCACCGCGTGCGCTGACCACCGCGCCCGCCGCTCCGCTCTCGACGGCCTGCCGTCGCAGCCGCTCGGCGGTTGCGAACCACTGCTCGTACCAGAGCGTGACGTCGACCTTCGTGATGTGGGCGGCGGTGGCGGCGCACTCCCCGAAGTCGGCGCCGCCATACGGCGCGTAGCCGATCGCCCGCACCAACTGGGCCGAGAACAGTTCGTCGGACATGAGAGCGGGCACGGTCGGCCTCCGGGATGAGCACGTCACTGAACAGCCGTATGTTTACATGTGTTAGCCTAAAGCGCAACCAATCAGCCCGCCCAGCTGCAGGAGAGCAATGCCCGCCGATCCAAGACCCCGCAACCCCCGCGGTTCGGGCAGTCGCCTCCAGGCCGAGATCGTCGGCGCGGCCATCGCGCTCATCGACGAGACCAACGATCCGGCCCGTCTGACCCTGCGCGGCATCGCCCGCGCGGCGTCGATCAGCGCGCCGTCGATCTACCGGCACTTTGCCGACGTCGACGACGTCATCGAGGCCGTCCTCGCCGAGAGCTTCGGACAGCTGACTCGGACGATGACCGTCGCCGTCGACCGCAAACGCCGACCCGACACCGCGCTGATCGCGGGTTGCCGCGCGTACGTCGCGTTCGGGTGGGACCATCGGGCGCGCTACCGCCTGATGTTCGCCGCGTCCGGCTATGCGGACGATGCCGTCGCCGCGTTCGCGCTGATCGAGGCCACGATCGTCCAGGCGGTGCAGGCCGGTCTCTCGTCGAGTGTCGACCCGCACACCGACACGTTCCTGTTGTGGGCCGCTATGCACGGCCTCGCGACGCTCGACAAGCCGGCCCGATCCGACCGGCTGCGGCTCGGGCCGATCGACCGACCCGGGCTGATCGACGTCCTGGTGCATCGTCTCGCCGGACTGACGATGTCGACGCGACGATAGGGTTGACGTCCGAGTCACCCGATGGAGTGGAGAGGTCGCATGCCGCTACCCGGAATCGGACTGCGACGGCTCGGATTCCTCACGATTGGGTTGTTCGACGGCGCTGATCCGGCGCCCGGTCATCGGACGACGCTGGAGATCATCGAACTGGGCGAGCGCCTCGGCTTCGACAGCGCCTGGCTGCGTCATCGGCATCTGCAGTACGGCATCTCGTCGCCGATAGCGATCATGGGCGCCGCATCCCAGCGCACGACCCGCATCGAGTTGGGCACCGCGGTAACTCCCCTCGGCTGGGAGAATCCCCTGCGACTCGCGGAAGATCTGGCCACGGTCGACGTGCTGTCCGGTGGACGGATCAATGCCGGGGTCAGCGTCGGCGTCCCGACGCACTACGACGATGTGAAGGCCGCCCTCTATCCCGACACCGCTGACGCCGAGGACTTCAGCTACGAGCGGGTGTCCCGACTGCTGCGTCTCGTCGACGGCCAGCCGGCTTCGACGTTCCGCGGGACGGAGGGCATCGAGGAGTACTCCGACCGCGTCCAGCCGCACTCCCCGGGACTTCGCTCGCGAATCTGGTACGGCGCGGCGAGCACGGCCTCGATCCGGTGGGCCGGGGCGCAGGGAATGAACCTCTTGAGCAGCAGCATCGTCTCGGCGGCCGACGCCGAGGCGCCGTACGACTTCGGCGAGATCCAGGCCGCCCAGATCCGCGAATTCCGCAGCGCCCATCCCGATCCGGCCAACGCCCGCGTCTCGCAAGGGCTCGTCGTCATTCCGACCGACAGCGCCACGCCCGCGCAGAAGGCCAAGTACGCCGAGTACGTGGCCGCGCGTACCGCCCGCACCTTCGAGCCGATCAGTCCGCGTCGATACCTGATCTCGCGCGATTACCTCGGTACCGCGGACGAACTCGCCGAACAGCTCTACGCCCACGCCGGATTCCGCGAGGTCGACGAGGTCGCGTTCGCCCTGCCCTTCAGCTTCGCGCCAGAGGACTACGTACAGATCCTCACCGATATGGCCGAGCGGCTCGGACCCGCGCTCGGCTGGTCACCGTTGTCGCACTGAACCGAAGCTCATTCTCTTATGCGACTGACCGGGGCCGGTGGTTGACGGAGGCAGTCGCGAGGACCAGAGTTCAGTCGTTGTGACTTGGGCCACCTCGGAGGGAAACTCAACCGTGACTGACACCGTCGCCGCAGCTGATCGACCGGAATCCAGGCGGTCCGCAGCCAGCCGACTATGGGATCGCGAGTTGGATCTGTACCCGCCGACCGGTCCGCGGATGCTCAGTCTCGCGATCGTCGTCCTGACGACCGTGATCTTGTACTACCAGTTCTATCTCGCCGGGGCGCTGGCCGCCGGGACGGCCGGTAAGAACGGCATCATCCCCGACCTGCACATGTCGTTCGTCTACTACGTGAACATCAGCGTCGTCGGCTACGTCCTCGGAGCCGCCGCGTCCTACGCCGCGGGTCTCGCCGATCGATACGGCCGCGCGAACATCGTCACGTACGGACTGCTGGTCACCGGCCTGCTCTGCCTGGTCGGAATCCCGAACGCCCACAGCAAGCTCGCATTCGGCATTCTTTTCGTGGCGATCGGAGCCGTCGAGGGCATCATTCTGGTCGCGACTCCGGCATTGATCCGGGACTTCAGCCCCCAGCTCGGTCGCGCATCGGCCATGGGTTTCTGGACGCTCGGACCCGTACTGGGCAGCCTGGTCGTGAGCATCATCGTCAGCAACTCCAGCGTGACCACGCCCTGGCGTGATCAGTACGCGGTGTGCGGTGTGGTCGGGCTGGTCGTGTTCTTGATCGCGCTCGTCGGGCTACGCGAGCTGGCGCCGTCCCTGCGCGATCAGCTAATGGTCAGCAGTCGCGACCGGGCCTTGATCGAAGCGCGCGCCAAGGGCATCGACGTCGAGGCCAGCCTGAAGAGCCCGTTCAAGCAGATGTTGAAGCTCGACATCGTGGGATCCGCTTTCGCGATCAGCGTCTTCCTGATCATCTATTACCTGGCGGTTGGATTCTTCCCGGTCTTCTTCCAGACGGTGTTCGGCTACAGCCAGTCGAAGGCGAACGGGCTGGGCAACTGGTTCTGGGCCTTCGACGCCGCCGGCCTGCTGGTGATCGGCTTCGTCTCCGACCTCGTCCGAGTGCGCAAGCCCTTCATGTTGGTCGGCGCCATCGGCGCCATCGTCTTCACGTCGATCTTCGCGACCAAGGCGACGGACGCCGCACACGTCGTACTCGCACGTTCGTCGTCCTGCTGTCATTGATCGCGATCTCGCTCGGCGTCGCGTATGCGCCGTGGATGGCGAGCTTCACCGAGACGGTCGAGCGCCGCAATCCGGCTCTGACGGCGACCGGTCTGGCCGTGTGGGGTCTGGTCATCCGCCTCGTCATCGCGGTGTCGGTCTTCTTCGTCCCGCACGTCGTCAACACCGTCACGCCGCTCGTCGACAAGGGCGGCATCGTGCACGCAGCTGGCGGCCGGCGAGGACCCGACGCTGAACGCCTCCGAAAACGCGACGGTGAAGGCCGTGGCGGCCGACCCGACGCTCGTGCCGAAGATCCAGGCCGCGGCGACCAAATACAGCGCCGTACTGGCCACCGCGGCCAAGATTGATCCGGCGACCCAGGCGGCCCTGGCCGCCAACGCGAACGATCAGGCCAGTCAGGTCAAGGCCCTCAGCGAGATCTCGGGAGTCAGCGCCACCGACGTCGCGACGGTGGTGTCGGTCGAAGCCGCCCACCCGAAGGGCATTGCCGCCGGCCAGGCGCTCGACTCGGCGACTGCCGCCGGCCTGCTGGCCAATCCGACTGATCCCACTCTCGGAGCCAAGGCCGTCGGCGAGGTCGTCACCAAACTCGGCGTGACCCCGGCCGACGCCATCGCGGCGCTCCAGGATCTCGAATCGGTCCCTCTCGCCCAGCTGCTGGTCGTGCAGGCGAGCGGCGCGAAGGTCGCGTCCGCCGGCACCGATCTGACCGCACTGGCGACGGCGCAGACGAGTGATCCGACGTCGTTCGCCCTTCTGTCGAAGTACGGTACGTCGCTGAAGGACGCCAAGGTCGTCACGGCCCTGACGTACCTGCAGACGGAGGCCCCGACGGTGCAGAAGGCGGCCAAGGATTCGCCCAAGCAGTGGAAGACCTACTTCTTCATCGCCGTCGGGGGCCAGATCGTGTTCATCCCGCTGATCTTCGTGATGGCCGGCTTCTGGGATCCGCGTCAGGCCCGCCGTAAGGAGCAGGAGCACGAGCAGTGGGTCGCGGCCGAGATGGCCAAGCTGGCTCACTGATCGCTAGTGGCCCGCGCCGGACTCCGCATGCTTGGGGAGCCGGAACGCGAAGGCGAACGCCGCGGCCAGTGGCACCAGGCAGACCCAGGCAGTGACCCGTAACGCGTCGGCCGCAACGTGGTCCTTGAACAGCGCGAAGAAGATCGTGCCGAGGACGGCGACGCCCAACGACGTAGACAGCTGCTGCGACGCTTCCATGACACCCGAGGCCGAGCCGACCTCGTTCATGCTGACGGCCGCGAGAATGAACTGGATGAGCTGACCCAACACCGTTCCGACGCCGATGCCGACCAACAGCAGACCGGGGACGAGATCCCAGGTCGAGCCGGTACGGACTCCGGTCAGCATCAGGGCGAGAGTGGTCGTCCCGGCCGCAATGAGCGTGATGCCGATATGGAGCAGGTGTCGACCGAGCCGCTCGACGAGCAGGCCCGAGCCGACCATGCCTGCGATCATGCCGATCACCATCGGCGTCAGGCTGAGGCCGGCGTGGATCGGCGACCACCCTTCGCCCAGCTGGCCGTACAGCGAGACGCACAGCAGCAGTCCGCCGAAGGCTCCGAACAGTGACAACATGACCGCGATCCCACTGAGATAGACGCGATTCGTCAGCAGTGACGGCTCGATCAGCGCGTTGTGGCGTCGGCGCTGCTCGTACCGGACGAAGGCGAAGAGCAGTGCGGCACCGGCGGCCAACAGGACGAACGTCCATAGCGGCCATCCATCGGCCTGCCCCTGGATCAGCGGGAAGATGATCGCTACTAGAGCGAGACCGACCAGCCATACTCCGCCGACGTCGAGCTTCAGATCAGGATGGCTGATGCCGCCCGGCAGCGAACGGATCGCGAGCGGGAGGGCGATCAGGCCGATCGGGACGTTGATCAGAAACACCAGTCGCCAGCCGATGTCCCAGAAGTTCGCGTCGATCAGCGCGCCGGCCAGGATCGGGGCGCCGAGCATCGCCAGTCCGGTGGTCGGTCCGAACAGCCGAGTGGCCCGGCCCAGTTCCGCGTCGTCGAAAACCTCCTTCAACATGCCGAACCCCTGCGGAATCATGAGCGCGCCGAACGCCGCCCTGCAGGGCTCGGAAGGCGATGAGCAGACCGATGTCCGGCGCGACCGCGCAGGCCGCCGAGAAGACGATGAACCCGACCGATCCGAGCAGGAACATCCGGCGGCGACCGAAGATGTCACCGAGGCGAGCGCCGGCGATGAGGAGCACGGCGAAGGCCAGTGTGTAGGCGGCGCTGAGCCATTGGATCGTGCTCGCACCCCCACCGAGCTCGCGATGGATGGACGGGCCGGCGACGTTGACGATCGTCGCGTCGAGCAGGTCCATCGTGTTCGCGGCCAGCACCACGGCGGCCACGATCCAGCGCCGGCAGTACGGCGCGACGGGGGGCGAAGCAACGGCGATGGTGGTGGTCGGGTCCATGATGTGGCTCCAGACATGACGAGAAGTGAAGTTCGAACGAACGATGTTTGTCCCGAACACTGTTCGTCCCATACACTGTAAGTCGAGCTCGGAATCCGCGTCAAGTTGCTCGCCACGCGCCAGGAGGTCCCGCCAATGAACCTGTCGAGCCGTCCTCGCTCGACCCGCGATCGGCCCGCGAAATCACCATTGAGCCTCGACGCGATCGTCGACGTCGCCCTGACGATCTTGCGGTCCGAAGGCCTGGACGCGCTGTCGATGCGCCGGGTCGCGACCGCTCTCGACACCGGCGCCGGATCGCTCTACGTATACGTGTCCGGCCGCGACGGCCTGCTCGAAGCGGTGTTCGATCGCATCGTCGCCACCGTCGAGCTCGAGACACCCGACCCGTCCCGCTGGCGCGACCAGCTGCGCTCGCTGTTGACGCGAATGCGCGACGCGCTGATCGACCATCCGGGAATCGCCGCGGCGACGATGGTCGACCCGCCCCGGACCGATGTGGCCATGCGGCTTTCTCGAGAACCTGCTCGGGCTGCTGCTCGCCGGCGAGCTGGAGGTCCAGGACGCCGTCTGGGCCGCCGACATCCTCGTCGCGCAGGTGACGTACGCCGCGATCGAAGCCGACCTGCGCGGTACCGACCCCGACAAGTTGGTCGCCGAGGTCAGTGCGAACTTCGCACGGCTGCCAGCGGACGAGTTCCCACTGATCACCACCCACGCTCAGCAGTTGGTCTCCGGCAACGTCGACGATCGGTTCCGTTTCGCGGTGGATGTGGTGATCGATGGCGTGCTGGCCCGCGCCGGACGGTGATGGCCGGCACGGCCCCCCGCTGGCACGATGACGGCATGGAACGAGTGCTCGGAATCGGCGGATACTTCCTGCGCGCGGCCGACCCGGCCGCCCTCGGGTCGTGGTACCGCGACTGTCTCGGTCTCGATGCCGACGACAACGGCTTGTGGCAGCCCGACCAGGGCGTGACGGTGTTCGCCACCTTCGAAGCCGATACCGACTACTTCGGCTCCGCCGAGCAGCGGACCATGCTCAACTTTCGGGTGCGCGACCTCGACGCCATGCTTGCGCAGCTTCGCGCCACAGGCGCCGACGTTGCCGACGAGACCCAGGACATGGAGGGCGTCGGTCGGTTCGGCTGGGTGACCGACCCCGAGGGCAACCGGATCGAGCTCTGGCAGCCCACCTGACCGGCTACCGCAACCGGATGAGCCGACCTGTCCAACGGGGCGTGACGCTGATGATCCAGTCGATGACGGCGAGGATGACGGCGATGACCACCGACGTGATGATCACGCCGAGGTAGCCGTGGTGGCTGGGGTCCACGAACGGGTACGGGTACCAGTGGGTGAAGTGGCCGCGAATCAGGCTGTAGAAGAGGTACGCCAGCGGATACGCGAGCCAGACCACGGCGGTGCGAAACGCGATCGTGCGGACCGGTGGCGCGATCAGCCAGTCCAGGATGATGACGATCGGCATCAGGTAGTGCAGCACGGTGTTGTCCCAGGGCACCGCGGTGAGCTCTTTCGACGGATAGCCCGACAACAACACGATGAAGACCAGGATCGTCGTTGTCATGTAGAGGGTTACGGCTCCCCGGAACAGATCGAGCCAGCGACTGGTCGTATCCGTGGCGAACGCGAAGCCGCCCAACGCGAGACTGATCACAGCCAGCGTGTTCGCCTCGACGGTGAAGTAGCTGAAGAAGTCGGCCGAGTTGAAACGGTGTTCGGCCCCCAGGGTCGCGATTTCGGTAACCAGCGCGCTGAACCCGAGGAAGGCCGCGAGCACCTTCGCCGTGACGAACGCGGTCGCCCACCGTGGCTGGTTGCTCACGAGGCGAGCGCCGTCCCGCTCGCGCGCTCCAACCCGTCCGGCTCCGACCGGTCCTCCTGCACTCCGCGGCGCAGACCTCGAACGCCGATCAGCCCGGCGAACGCCATGATGCCGCACATGCAGATACAGCACGACCTGGGTCGCGTGCGCGAAGTCGACGCTGACGAAGTGCGGGATCGACTTGGTCGCGCTGCCGCTGGCCTGCCCGGCCTGCGCGATCGACGCGGCCGTCTTGTCGGCGACGGACGTTGGCGCGCCCTGCGCGACCAGCGAGCTCGACAGGTGCGACCGGAACACCGACACCTGGATCGTGCCGAGCACGGCGAGGCCGAGGCTCGCGGCGTAGTTCCGAACGGTCTGGGTGATGCCGGTCGCCTCGCCGTAGGACAGTCGCGACGCGCGGTTCACCGCATCAGTGCTGGACGGGCCGAGCATCATCCCGAGTCCGAAGCCGGCGATCATGATGTACCAGATCTGCGAGCTCAGGCTGCAGCTTGGTGACGCTGCCGGCCCACAGCCCGAAGCCGACCGCGCTGATCGCGCAGCCCGAGTACGACCGGCCGTTTCGCGCCGACGCGGTCGAGCATGCGGCCGCCGATCTGGGCCGCGATCACGAAGCCGATGAACAGGTACAGCAGGAACAGCCCAGCGCTCCTGCGCGCTGTCGCCCAGTGAGATCTGGGCGTACTCGCTGGCGAAGAAGAACACCGGGACGAACACCAGCATCGACACGCCGAGGACGAGATTCTCGACGAGGAACGCGCGGATCTTGAAAATGTCGACCTCGATCAACGGGGAGGCGGTGCCGCTTCTCGACTCGATAGAAGACGACGAACAGCACCAGTCCGACCGCGATGCAGATGCCAATCACCGGATTGGACCAGCCCCAGATGTTGGCCTGCTGGAACCCGAACACGCTCAGCCCGGCCGCCGCAGCGATGAGCACTGCGCCGCGGTAGTCCATCCGGGCCGGCCGGTGCTCGGTGACCGGCTTCGACCGCCAGATCAGGACGAGCGCGATGAGTGCAACCGGAATGTTGATCCAGAAGATGGCCCGCCACGTCCATTCGGTCAGGTAGCCGCCGACGAGCGGGCCGACCGCCGTCAGTCCACCGGCGATTCCGAAGAACTTGGCGAGCGCCTGCCCGCGCTCGCGCAAGGGGAAAGTGTTGACGACGATGGCGAGCGAGGCCGGATACATGATCGCGCCGCCGACGCCCTGAACGGCCCGGAACGCAACGATCCAGGCCTCGGCGATGCTGCCCTTCGGCGTCAGTCCGCACAGTCCTGAGGCGGCCGCGAACACGACGACGCCGACGATCACCATCTTCGTGTGACCGACCGTGTCCGACAGCCGGCCGCCGAAGGCGAACAGCGCGGCCAGGGTGAGCAGGTACGCGTTCACCGCCCACTGGATGCCCGTACTCGTCAGGCCCAATTCGTGCTGGATCTGCGGTACCGCGATCGACACGATCGTCTGATCGATGAACGTCATCGCCACCGCGAAGATCATCGCGGTGAGCACCAGGTTCTTGTTCGCGCCCGCAGCCGCACTCGTCATCTGGTCTCCCGACCTGCGTTCCACCTCGGCAGCCGACCCTATCCCTGTGATCAACGTGGTCCATATTGGGGACATGGCCAACCCGCGAATCCCGCTCAACTTTTTCGGAATCCCATTCGGACTGGCCGGATTGGCCGGAAGCTGGCTGACGTTGTCCGACTACCACCGCGTGACCGTCGTCGTCGGGAACGTGCTGCTGGCCGCGTCCGCCGCCGTCTGGTTGTTACTCGTCGGCGCGTACGCCCGGCACGCGCTGTCGCACCACGAGCGGATCATCGGCGATCTACTGGATCCGATCGCCAGCCCGTTCGTATCGCTCGTGTTCATCACGCCGATCCTCTGGGGCGCCGAAGGGATCTTCCCGCACGCGCCGGCGGTCGGCCGAGCGCTCGTCGATGTGTTCGTCGCGCTGACCGTCGGGCTGGGTTCGTGGTTCACCGGCCAGTGGATCTACCGGCCCCTCGACTTCGCGAAGATCCACCCCGGCTACTTTCTGCCGACTGTTGCGGGTGGTCTGGTCGCGTCGATCGCGGCGGCCGTCGTCGGACAGGCCCGTCTGGCCGAGGCCTTGTTCGGATTCGGCATCATCTCCTGGTTGGTGGTCGGGTCGCTGATCCTCGGCCGCTTGTTCTTCCAACCGATGTTGCCGACGCCGTTGGTGCCGACGCTGGCGATCGAGGTCGCTCCGGCCGCGGTGGCAAGCTTGGCCTACTTCGCCCAGCACGGCGACCAGGTCGACACCGTGTCGGCATTCCTCGCCGGCTACGGGGTTCTGATGGTGCTGGCCCAGCTGCGCCTGTTGCCGGTCTACCTGCGATTGAAGTTCCTGCCGAGTTTCTGGGCCTTCACGTTCAGTTGGGCGGCCGTCGCCACCGCCGGCCTGCACTGGCTGCAGGACACGCGTCCGACGGGCTACGTGGCCTACGAGTGGTCGACGGTCACCGTCATCAGCCTGCTCGTCGGCGGTATCGGCGCGCGGACTGTGGTCGCCATCGTCCGCCACCAACTTCTGCCCGTGGCGGCTGCCCCGGCTCCCCCCGCGCCGGCGATTACTCCCAGCTGAAGAAGCGCAACGCGAGTCGCGTCGTCAGCACTCCCCACACGGCCAGCACGACGAAATACAGCAGGCGGGGCCACTGCCCGACGCTGGCGTCCGTCAACGCCTGCACCGCGGCCCCGCTGGGTGTGAAGTCGGAGATGTCACGAAGCCAGGTGGGCATGTTGGGCCGCTGCACCCACAGTCCGGCGAAGAACTGCATCACGAAGAACAGGAACGATCCGAAGCCGGACGCGACCTTGGCGTTGTGGAAGAGGCTGGCGATCACCATGCCGAGCCCGAGCAGGGCCCAAGCGCCGAGCAGGTACGAGATCACGAATGCGCCGAGGTTGCGCGGCCAGGGTGCGCCCCCGAGCGGTGGCCCGGCCACCATCAGCACCATGCAGACGATCGCGACCGAGAGAATGAGCGCCAACTGGGCGAACAAGAGCAGCGCCGGCGAGACCGGCGTTGTCCGCAACCGCTTGAGTACGCCCATCTCCCGGTAGCGGGTCAGCACGTCGGGCAGCGCTTGCAGGGCCAGCAACGTCAGCGCGAAAAAGACGAGAATCGGCTGATAGATCTGGAAGAAACTCAGTCCGTCGAGACTCGCGGACGGCGCCCGCACGGCCGGAATAGAGCCGAGGACGATCGAGGCGGCCACCGGCAGGATCGCCGTCCAGATCACGACTCCCGGGTTGCGCAGCAGCAGTCTTCGCTCGCTGACGAGCATCGCGCGGGCTGCGCGCCAGTTGATCGCGGACCGACGATCCGGGGCGACCAGGGGATCGGTTGCGGAGGTGCTCATCACTCGCCCCTTTCATCCGGCGAGGGCTCGGTTTCGTGATTGGTGGTCAACGCGACGAAGGCGTCGTCGAGACTGGGCTGGTCGACACGCAGCCGGCCTACGGAGATGTCCCGTTCGTGTAAGGCGATGATGACCGCGCTGGCGACGTTGTCGGTCCCGGTGACGACGACGCGATCGTCGAGGCAGTCGACCGAATGCACGTCCGCCAGCGCGCGAAGCACGGCGTGATCGAACGAGACCGACGGAACGAAGCTCATCCGCTGGTCGGCCTGCACGCTGGCCGCCAGCCCCTCCGGTGTGTCTGCGGCGATGACGCGACCGTGGTCGATGACGATGACCCGGTCGCACAACTGCTCGGCCTCTTCCATGAAGTGCGAGACCAACAGCAGGGTGACGCCGGTGCCCCGCAGATCTTTCAGCAGATCCCACACATCGCGCCGGGCCGCCGGGTCGAGCCCGGTCGTCAGCTCGTCGAGGATCGCGATCCTCGGGTTGCCGATCAGGGCCAGGGCCACCGACAGCCGCTGCTTCTGACCGCCCGAGAGCTTGCCGAAGTAGGCGCTGCGCTGCTCGACGATGCCGAGGCGTTCGAGCAGCTCGTTCGGATCGTGCGGGTGCGGATAGAAGCTGGCGTAGAGGGTCAGCGCTTCGATCACCCGCATCTTGTCGGGCAACCGCGCCTCTTGGAGCTGGATGCCCAGCACCTCGCGGAACGCCGCTCCTTCTTTCGCGGGGTCCATTCCCGCGACAGCGATGCGCCCGCCGTCGCGCTGCCGAAGGCCTCCGACACACTCGACGGTGGTCGTCTTGCCCGCCCCGTTGGGGCCGAGAATGCCGAAGATCTCCCCCGGTTCGACCGAGAACGTGACGCCGTCGACGACGGTTCGCTCGCCGTAGACCTTGCGAAGGTCGGTCACCTCGATGACGGGCATGATCAGTCCTTCCGGCTAGCTCGACCAGTCGCCCTCGCCGACGATCTTCTCGGGCGTGATGTGGAAGATGTACCCGGGCGGCGCACCCGGACCCGGGAACACGACGTCCGGGCCCATGTAAACGCCGGCCAGTTCCTGCAGGAGCTCGGGCCCGCCACCTTCGGTGATGCGCGCCGTCCCGTGCACGACGAGGTACTCGTCGAGCCCGCGCGAGCTCTTCGTCGGCGACTGCACGACCAGCGCCACCCGCGGATCGCGCTCGACGTTGCGCACCTTGATGCGTTTGGGCAGCGACGCAACCACCAGCTCATCGCCGTCGAGCCCGACCCACACGCCACTCACCTGCGGGCTGCCGTCGACATTGAGCGTGATGAGCTGGGCGATCGCGTTGGATCCGAGCAGGGCACGCGCGGCATCATTGAACATGTCGCCACTCTAGGTCGGTCGCCTTCGCGACGGGGCCTAGGTTGGTCAGCATGCCCGTCCGCCGACCGGCCCCGGTGGCCGACCCATGAGTACGCCCCTGGACGTTGTCGTCATCGGCGCCATCAACGCCGATCTCGTCGCCACTCTCGATCGCCGCCCGGCCCCGGGCGAGACTGTGCTCGGTCGGGCGTTCTTCCACCGCAGCGGCGGCAAGGCCGCAAACCAAGCCGTGGCCGCCGCCCGGGCCGGCGCCAGCACCGCCTTGATCGGCCTGGTCGGTGACGACACCGACGGCCAGCACCAGGTCGCGGCGCTCACTCGTGCGCGGGTCGACATCACCGCCGTCGGCGTCACCCGCGAACGACCCACCGGAGTCGCGCTCATCACGGTCACCCCGGACGGCGAGAACTCCATCGTCGTCGTCCCGGGCGCCAACGGCTCGTTGCAACCGTCCGACATTCCAGCGGCGCTGGATCAGCTGGCCCCCGCCCGCGTGATCGTCGGCCAGACGGAAGTCGCCCCGGCCTGCATCGACGAAGCCGCCCGACAATCTCGCGCGCGCTCGACGCGATTCATCCTCAACAACGCCCCGGTCGTCGAGCTGCAGCCCGAGACGCTGGCCGAGGCCGACCCGCTAGTCGTCAACGAACACGAAGCCGCGCAGTTGGCCGAAGTTGCCGAGCCGGTCGCGGGCATCGAACTGGCCCAACTCGTCTGCGCGGCCACCGGGGCGAAATCAGTGATCGTGACCCTCGGCAGTCAGGGCGCGGCCGTCGCCACCCGCACCAACGCGTTGCTCGTCCCGGCCGTCGCCGCGTATGAGGTCCACGACACGACGGGCGCCGGCGACGCGTTCGTCGGAACGCTCGCCGCGAAACTCGCCCGCGGCGCGAACCTCGAACAGGCCACCCGCATCGCCGCCGGCGCGGCCGCGAAAACGGTGGCCGCGCTGGGAGCGCGGTAGCCGCCTGCCGGTGCGCACGGACTCATGTTCGCCCGGCCGCCGCACCGGGTAGACACCGGAGATGAACGGCAACCGGCGACTCTCGCGATGAGTCCCCCGAACGAGTCCAACGTCCAGGTCGCGCGCGACCTGCTGCAGGCGTACCTCGACCAAGATCGCACTCGGGCCGAGATGCTGCTCGCCGACGAGCTGACCTTCACCAGTCCCCAGGACGATCACATCGATCGACGCGCGTATTTGGACCAATGCTTCCCGACCGCCGACCGGCTCACCAGCCAGACGCTGATGTACGCCGCTGAACTGGACGAACACAACGTCGTCATTGCCTACGAGTACGAACTGCGCACCGGAGCGCGACACCGCAACGTCGAGATCATCACCGTCCGCGACGGCCAGGCCGTCGAAATCCAGGTGTTCTTCGGCGGCGAAGTCACCGTTCGACGTCGGACTCGATCATGATGTCTTCGAGGACGAGTTGAGTCCTCATCGTGAGCCGCCCGGACGTAGAACCGGCCAAACAGATCGAGAGCCTGCGCGGAATCAGTCAGGCTGAGTGCTCGGGCAATCGTCCGACCCGCCGCTGTCCCGCCTCGTCATCGAAGCGACGCCAGTGACGAGCGTCAAGTCCGCGCGACGCAGACTGATGGTCGACAAGATCACGACGGTTCGACGAACAAACTCGACGAATCGCATCGGAGAACTCGACGACGCCGACGTCGTCCGCCTTAACCGACCCGTCGACCTCAGGTTCGGTGTCGCGGGTGGCGTGTCGTTCCGGCCCAACGCCGTCGACGCACCGGTCGGCGTCGCCCCCTACGGCGGTTCGGGCATCGACGGGCGTCCAGTCGCACTCGGCACCACGTCGACGTACGTCCCGGTGAGGACGTCGAGCACGAGGGCTGAGGTCGCGGCCATACGGCCAACATGGACGCGAGAGGCTTGTCGCGCCAGCGAGCTTCGACGCCGTCAACCGACGTGCTCGACGATTGCTGTCCACGTGGGCAGTGGAGTTCCGCCGCTCAGTTGGCCGCGCACGCTCACCCCAGTGTGGAAGCTGGCCGGCATCTGCTCGCCTTCCAGGTGGGCCGAAGGCGGGGCGCAGATTGTCGTGGCAACATCGCGGATACACCATTGGGCGCTCAACTTGGTTGCGAGTGTGCCCGAGACCCAGAGAGTCTCGCCTGAGGTTAAGGCCCCGACCTGAGCGCTGGTCACCGTTGTCTCAGTCGCTCGGGCACTCGACGCCTTGGTACTTGACGAGCATCCCGTCGCGAGCAGCACCAGCACGCCGAGAGCGAGGCCCCAGTGCCTGTGCATAGCATCAGTAAACCGCTTGGCCCCAAGAAGCGAACAGAGCCCAACGGCCCGCGGATCAGATTGCCGGCAAGCGCGAATCGGCACCACTTCCGAGCCGAGTAGATGACTACGTCCAGGTCGCCAGCGCCAGATCCGTCCCGGTGGGATCACGGGCTAGGCCGGTGACTATTCGGGCGGCTCGAGGCGGATCCCCATCTCGTCGCGATCGTCTTGCCCCGAGATCGATGTTCCATGCACGCCAGAGCCGACCTGTACCCGAAGGACGAACCCGCGCTCGGCGATCACGCGCGCCTCCTCGGACGCATGCGGACGCGCATAGCCGGGTGGCAGCGTGCCATCGCCATCGATCACACCGACTGGGCGGGTCATAGCCGCGGGTCCACCGGCTCGGACTCCAGCGCGAGCACTGCGAACACGCACTGATGTACCCGCCACAGCGGTTCGTCACGAGCGAGGCACCACCCAGGCGGCCTAACCCAAACTGCCACCTATTCCTGCAGCAGCCCCTGTCGGTACGTCGTGACGATGGAGACGGCACCGAGCACGAGGTCGATCGTGACGGCCCTTGCCCATGACCATCCGAACCATTTGTGGACAACCACTGTGGCGGTCGGGCACACGACGAGTGCCACGAGCACGAGCCGGATAAGGAGCCATTGATTCGTCGTCGGCGGCATCAGCCTGTCAAGAACGATCAACGGCGAGATCCCGAGGCGGGTCGATGCAGACGGCGGCCCTGGAACCACAGAACGCGGTTGGCCATCACGCAGCCGACGGCAAGCACGAGCAGGGTCGCCGCGATGGCGACGAGCCAGACGGGCCGCCCGAGCCGGGCAGCGGCGATGCTGGCCACGATGAACAGGGCAACGGTCACGCGGGTGCCGACGTACGTCCGCCGCTCCCACATTTGTCTCACGGCTGTCGTCATTCGGGACCTGATGAGGCCAGCGCTGGCTCGTCCGGCGCCGCGGAGCGCGCCCGGTACGCCTTGTACTGCTTCGATGCCATGTCCAATGCGCCGCACGCGATCACGGTCGCGCCAACCGTGGTCAACCGGTCGTCGAAGCTCAACAATGTGAACACGGCATACGCCAGGTAGAACACCCATCGCCACGGCCCCTTGATCGCTGCCCATGCGACTGCGGCCCGGGTCGGCGGCACTCCGGTCCAGGTGCGCGCTCAACCATCACGTAGCCGCGGCGCGCCATATATTTAGCTTAACGGGCATGTCACGCGGGCGGTAGGCCGTGGCAGGGTGGCGATGGTGGCCGCCTCGTCGGGCAGGTCGTGGTGGTTGCGGGTGAACATGAACTCGGCGTGCTCACCGACTCCAGCGTCGTTCCAGTGGTGGGAGCCGCGCTCGACGCGCCAGTAGGGGCACCCGTCCCGGGCGCCTCCGCTGCGGCTGCCTCGGCTCGTTCCACCGTTCGTAGCGGTCGGCCCACTGCTCGCGGGTCAGGCCGCCGATCGTCTCTCGTACCTCCGCCATGTTGACTCCTTCAGTCGGTAGTGGCACGTGTGTGGCACGTGCCGGGACCGAACCGCGTGGAGCCGAGCAAATCCCGGGGGTTAAGGTGGTGGGCGATACTGGGATCGAACCAGTGACCCCTGCCGTGTGAAGGCAGTGCTCTCCCGCTGAGCTAATCGCCCTTCGCAGTTCGCGAAGCGTCGCAAGAATACACGGCTCGGACGGACGCTCCCCCGCCCAGATCACGTCCTCAGATCACGTACCAGACGCCGATCACGACGGCCGCGGTGAACGCCAGGCCGACCAGGACGATGAGCGCCTGCAACCACCGTGGTCGCGCCTTGATCCAGTTCGTCCAGATCGAGACGAAGCGCTTGGCGTGGTCCAGCAGCCGGGCGGCCCAGGTGAACTCGGTGGCCCAAAGGCCCAGACCCAAAAAGATGATGACCCACCCGGGACCGGGCAGCGGCAGCAAGACGATGCCGACGGCGATGACGAGGAACCCCGTCACGCCGATGCCGACGCGCCAGATCAGATGCCCACCGGGCCAACGAAGAACCCGCTCCCGCACGGCGTCCAGCGCCCTGAAGCGCACCCGGACGTCCGGCGAAGTCATCACCCCACGGTACGACACGGGCGAAAGACAATCGTCCAGGCTTCTCTTAGAGTGGTCGAACCATGGCGCGACACGCGAGCTCGAACGGGCATGGCCACGTAGTGGTGATGGCCATCGTCGTCGTGCTGATCGTCTTGGTCGTATGGTTCGCGCTCGGACAGATCCCGGCAGCGACGAGGCCGACGCTGTCGCCGGCGTCGGCCTCGTTGAACCAGTAGCGGTTAGAGCTCCGGAACGACCGGCAGACCGAACATTCCCGGGTTGTTGCGGACCTCGTCGCGCACGTCGAACGGCTCGTCGCTGGCGTCGGTCCACGCGTAGAGCGGCGCGCTCAGCTCGGGGTTCACGAAGTACATCAGCGCCTGGCGATCGGTGAGCCCGAGGTTGCGGACCTGGTGATACAGCGGCGGCAGCTCGCCGCCGCTCATTGTCGTGAGCACCGAGCCCGGCATGATCAGGATGTCGTTCGGCCCGGTGTCGAGGGTCGTGAGCTCGCTGTCCGGCCAGATCTCGAGGCCCGGCGCCGTCGCGTGATGGATCGTCACCATGTGACCGTCCTCGTGCTTGTCCTGCAGGAGGTCGCGATCGGGCGGTGTGACGACGTAGTTGTTGACCTGCATGTACGACGCGGCCTGGTAGTTCGTCGGCAGGTCGCTGCCGAAGTGCTTCGCCAGGTTCGTGAAGATCTCGTCGAGCAGCGGCATCAGCACGGCGCGCCAGGCCAGCAGGGCACCGGTGATCGCATCGATCTCGTGCGCGTCCGGGATCAGATCGGTCCGGGTCGACCACAGGGTGAAGCACTCGTTCATGTCGGGCCGGTCGGGCGAGACCGAGTACTCCTGGCCCAGCGGACGGTAGCCGTGGTTGTAGTCCGAGCTCGCGTGCGCATGCTTGAACGCGGGAGGCGTCGAGAAGAAGTTCTGACTTTCCTTGAGGGCGAGGTGCAGGCGGGCCGCGTCCTCGTCATCAAGGGTGATCTTGGCGTACCCCACGGCGAGAATGCTCGCGCTCGCTTCGGCGGCAACCGTGTTCGTCTGCATACGCTGGCCTTTCGGAGACGGACGAAGTCGGGGCCAGTTGCGAGTGCCGCCCGGCCCGGACATCGGTTTCGTACCCTCGACCCGATTCGACGATCGAGGGCCGCCCGAAATCTTACTATGCGATCCGCTCGAAGACCGTCATGCGCGAAGGCCCGGGCTCGTCGAGGGTCAGGCCGGGATGTCGCTGCGCAGGGCCTCGGCCAGGTTGGCCAGCAAGGAGGTGCTGTCGGACGGCAGTCGTTCGAAGACGCCGCTGACGGCGCTGCGCATCCATTCCTCGATGCTCGCAGCGGCCTCGCGGCCCTCGTCGGTCAGCATCACGAGGACGCGACGGCGGTCGCCGGCGTCCGCGGCGCGGCGGGCCAGGCCCGCGGAAGCCAACCGATCGAGCAAGGCGGTGATCGTGCCCGGCGTCAGTGAGAGCGCCTCAGCCAGTTCGCCGGCGGTCATCGGACCCCGCACGCTCAGGCAGCCCAACGCCACGGCGTCGGTGACGCCCAGGCGCAGGCGGGCGGCGGCGACGTGCCGGAACCGTTCGCCGGCCATCAGGAATTCGTGCAGTGCGGCGGTCAGCGCGGAGGCGTCGTCGACGTCCAGGCGCGCCCTACCGGCAGGTGAGGGCGACGAGATCGCTGAGATGGTTGCGGGGGGCACTGGGCGAATTCCTCACTTGAGAATGCTCGTCACGCGCATCGTGACCGCCATTTCACTAACACGCATCTTACACATGTAAAACTAACATGAGTTGGTTCGGTATGCCAGAGACTCGCCAGGAAATCTTGCGTTCGTTGGCCCGGGCTCCACGCGACGGTTCCGCGCGAGCTTGTCGATTGACGCGTCCGAGTGGCCCACGCGATCCGTCGACTTGGTTACGGTCGATCACCACCGGTAGCGATCAGTCCAGTGAATCGCGCTGCGGCGGCGTGAGCTGATTACTCTGCGGTAGCTGTGAGCCGCCTCCGGCTGCGCGTGACCGGCGATGTCGCGCGAGCCGACACGGCGACCGCGACGACGTTCCGCCGACCCGGGTGACGTAGATCATGCCGACGCCGGCCGGCCCTCAGCGAGGACCGGCCGGCGTGCTTACTCGCGCTAGTGGTTGATCTGCGCGATGACCCAGTGCGCAAGGGCGACAGGACACACCTTGCGAACCTGGGCTGGACGCCAATTGCGATCGACCTCCGCGGCGACAACGCAAGTGGCAAACGCTTCACCGTCATAGGTGCGGACCATCGATCGGTCCATAGCGTCGAATGAGGCCTGCCAGTTGGTGGCAGGTGCCCAGCTGGCGGCTGAATACCTTTGCAGATAGAGGAATCCGTAGGCATGCGCCGCCTCGTGAGCGATACCGTCGCGCTGGTTGCGCGTCGAGAGACGGAAGAACGACGGCAGGAAGGACGACTCGACCTGTCCGGCCGACACGAAGCCGGTGCAGCCGGTTCCGCAGCGGACCCGCGGGTCGTTATAGGCGAGGGTGTAGTGACCGGCCAGGGCGGCGCGTTCCCACGCGGGAACGGTCGAGTTGTACAGCGCATTGATCTTGTTGATGGGCGGCGGCGGAGCCGACTTCGCGCTAGCGGATGCTGTTCCGCAGAAGATCATGGTCAAGCAAAAAAGGACAGCCAGGAATCGCTTGTACATAGGTCGTGCTCCTTCTCCGGATCGCCGAGAGGTCCACTGGTGGGGCGACGCTGAGGGTTACCCGGCGTCTACCCGTAGTGATCGACTGGCAATGTCAGAAATGAAGCAAAACCCGACACTTTCTGCGATCAGGCTGTTACGGTGCGCATTTCAAATTATGTCCTAAGACATCATCCCGGACACCACGGGGTGGGGCGAAGGAATTACTGACGCTGGGCGTTCGCCAACACCTCCCGCATCTTGGCCCGCTCGCGACGGCGATGGCTGTCGAACTGCGACCGGAGAACCGCGAGAACGACCGCCGACACCGGCAGCGCAACGAGAAACCAGATGACGGCATTGACGATCGGGATCGATCCCGCGACCAGGGCCAGATAGATGGCCCGGCCGCTCATGACGGCCGCGAGCAGCAGCACGGAGGGTCGGAACATCACTTTCCCCCGGCCCGTCGCAGCGCATCGAACAACAGACCCGCCCAGGTTCCGCGGGTGGCCGGCCGTCCGTCGAGCATCGCGACCGGGATCTCGAGATCCCACACGGTCGCCGGACTCGCGGTG
The DNA here is from genome assembly GCA_963737785.1 of uncultured Actinomycetes bacterium. Classification (GTDB taxonomy): domain Bacteria; phylum Actinomycetota; class Actinomycetes; order Mycobacteriales; family Jatrophihabitantaceae; genus CAVTTS01. The sequence goes on along the minus strand of CAVTTS010000003.1, from coordinate 173,628 downwards.
CGGGCCGCATTCGTGACCAGCAGCGCGTCGATCGTGCCCAGACCGGACAGCTCAGCCGTCAGGTCCTCGGTCTTGCGGCCGGCATCGACCGCGGCCCAGACCGCGGTCGGCTGCAGGGCGGCCAGCATCTGCGCGGTCCAGCCATAGCCGCTGTCGCCGGGCGACGGCCCGAACAGCGGTACTACAACGATCGAGGGCAGGTCGCTCGTCCGGAACTCCTTGGCCTTGCGGGCCGCGTCGGCCGGGCCGTCGACCCGGTGATCGCTGCCCGCCGGTCCCCCGGCGAACCAGACGGAGCCCGGCGGCAGGTGCATGCGCATCGCGAGTGCGATCGCGCCCGCACGCACCTGCTCGCCGGAGCCCGTCACGACGACGATGTCACCGGCACGCATCGGCAGCTGCGGCGCGGTCGGAAGCTCGTCGACGATCTCCTCAATCGCGGCGTACAGGCTCGATTGTCCGCGCTGCGGATTCATCGATACCGGCACGCCAAGGGTGCGCAGGTCAGTCAGCATCGCGAGGCGATCGAGCGCCGCTGATCCTGCGCGAGCCGGCGGCGCGTGTTCCGTACGCGCCGGTGTCACTGTCGCTTCGCGCGAGGTCACTTCGCTGCGACGTGCCGGAGTTCGGGGGGTCCGAGTCGGGACCGTGTATAGACCGGCGGCGTTCTCGTCGTCGGCCAGCAGATCGAGCGGAGTCATCGGCGACGCCGTCGCGGTGGATCCCGCGGCCAGTGCGCTCAACAGCTCGGCGAACTCGGGGCCGCCGACGGCGTCGGCCAGCGCCGACTCGTTCGGCCGCGACGCAACGGCCGTGACGGCCCGGTCGGCCACATCGGTTCCGTCGACGATCTCGACTGTGTCGACCAGGTCAGCTCGGTCAGCCACCAACGCGGCCGCCGGGGTCCGGGCGCCCGCACTGACGGCATTCGAAGCGAAGGCCGTCGCGGGCACCGGACGAGGGTTGGTCGGGCGCGCCGGCCCGGCCATCAGATCCCGGCCCATCGCGACCACCGGCGGCGCTACCGTGCGCGGCGGCGGGGTCCGCGTGGCACTGGCCGCGACTGCCGCCCGTGGGCCGTCCGCCCCGTCCGCCTCACCGACGAGATCGGCCAGGGAGGGCGGATCGAAGTCGGCGCGCAGCCGGTCGGCTTCGTCGATCGGGTCGTTCACGCGAAACGACACGCCGACCGACTCGCGGCTGAAGAAGCCGAGCACTCCGCCGGTGCGGCTCCGCTTGACCGACTGGATCTCGACCGCGGTGCCGTACGTGTTGCGGATGTCGGCGATGACGGCGTCGGTCGTCGGACCCTCAATGAACAGTGTCTCGGACATCGGTGATCACCCCCGCTGATTCGATCTGGGCGTTCGTCCCAGACAGTTCGACATAGGACAGGATCGGCAGCTCGGGCACCGCGATCCGGATCAGCCGCCGAAGCGGCAACCGCAGGCCGGCCGGGCAGACCAGCACGGGCTTGCGGCCTTCGTCGGTCAGCGCCTGGTACTGACGCTGGACGTCCGTGACCATCGATCTCGGCGAGCGCCGGGTTCACGACCAGCTGCGCGCCGCCCTCGGTCGGACGGACACCATTCGATCAGCGTCTGCTGCATCCGCGGGTCGATCGTCAGCGCATCGAGCCGTCCGTCCACGATGTACTGCGCGGTGATCGCCGGGCCGATCGCCGCGCGCGCCGCCTCGATGCAGCCGATCCGGATCCGTACCGCCCTTGGCGGCCACCGACAGCGCTTCGTAGATGCGGACCAGGTCGCGGATCGGCGCGCCCTCGTCGAGCAACGCGTGCAGCACGCGCTGGATCTCGCCGAGGTTCAGCAGTGCCGGCGTGAGGTCTTCGACGACGACCGGATGTGTGCGCTTGACCGACTGGGTCAGCGCGGCGACATCTTCGCGGCCGAGCAGGCGGCTGGCGTGCGTTCGGACGATCTCGGACAGGTGCGTGATGATGACCGACGTGCGGTCGACGACGGTCGCGCCGAGCATCTCGGCCTGCGCCTCGAGCTCGAGCGCGATCCACTTGCCGTCGAGGCCGAAGACCGGTTCGCGCCCGGCCGGCCGGGCAGGCCGGCCAGCCCGTCGCCGATGGCCAGCACGCAACCGGACGGAGCCTGTGCCGCGCGCGACCTCGACTCCGTTGATGCGGACGCTGTATGTGGCCAGGGGCAGGTCGAGGTTGTCGCGCGTGCGCACCGGCGGCATCACCACACCGAGGTCGAGCGCGAGCTTGCGGCGCAACGCGCGAACGCGGTCGAGCAGGTCGCCGCGGGGCCCTTCGACGAGGTCGATCATGTCGCCGGCGAGGGCCAACTCGAGCGGGTCGACGATCAGGTCGGCCATGATCGCGCTCGGGCGTGTCGAGCGATACCACCGGTACTTCGGCCGCCCCGTCGGCGTCGGTGGCCGCGTTGTCCTTCGGCAGCCGCGACACGGCCACGAAGAGCAGGGCCGCCCACCATGAGGAACGGCAGCTTCGGCAGACCCGGGACGATGCACAGCGCCAGCGCCGCGGCCCCCGCGATCTGCAGCGCCCGACGGTGACTGCCGAGCTGACGCGCGACGGTCGAGCCGAGGTCGTCGGTGCCGCTCGCACGCGTCACGATGAGGCCGGTGACGACCGACAGCAGCAGCGCCGGGATCTGCGAGACGAGGCCGTCGCCGATGCTCAGCAGGCTGTACGTCGACAGGGCCTGCGCGAAGCTCAGGTGGTGCTGCAGGATGCCGAGCGCCAGGCCGCCGACGAGGTTGATGACGGTGATGATGATGGCGGCGATCGCGTCGCCCTTGACGAACTTCGACGCACCGTCCATCGAGCCGTAGAAGTCGGCCTCGGCGGCGACCTCGGCGCGGCGGACGCGGGCCTGCTTGTCGTCGATCAGGCCGGAGTTCAGGTCGGCGTCGATCGCCATCTGCTTGCCGGGCATGGCGTCGAGGGTGAAGCGGGCCCCGACCTCGGCGACGCGCCCGGCACCGTTGGTGATGACGACGAACTGGATCACCAGCAGGATCGCGAAGATCACCAGGCCGATGACCAGCGAGCCGCCGATGACGAAGTGGCCGAACGCGTTGATCACCTGGCCGGCGTAGCCGTCGCGACAGCACGAGCCGGGTCGCCGAGATGTTCAGGGCCAGCCGGAACAGGGTCGCAACGAGCAGCAGCGACGGGAAGCTGGAGAAGTCGAGGGGGCGCTTGACGTACATGCTGACCAGCACGATGACCAGCGCCGCCGTGATGTTCATGGCGATCAGGAAGTCCAGCAGCGCAGCCGGGACCGGCACCACCATCATCATGATGATGCCGACGACGCCGATTGGCACGGCGTACTGGCTCAGGCTGCGCGTGTTCAACGAGCGAAGCTCCATCGAATAGGACCGAATCGGGACCCGATCCTTCGGGGTGAAGCTGCGCCGTCCTGGCATCGTTCCAGTCGGCAGGGATGATCAAGACTTGAGGGCGGTGCGCGTACGAGTCCGCACGCTGTGTACTCGGACCCGGAAACTATTCGATCACGAAATGGCAGCGGCGAACGGCTCGATCAGCTCAGTCGCGCGAGCTCGGGCACGAACCACCGGGCGTCGATCGTGCCGACGCCGGAGGCGATGTCGTAGCCCGGCCGGGCCGTCCCCCCGACGACGGTGTGTAGTGCGCCGCCCTGCTCGAAGGACACCGTGGTGTTGCCCTTCGTCACGTCGACGACGCCTGGGCGCCCGCTGGCGACAAGGCGTAGAGCGCCGGGTTGATCAGCCCGAGCGGGTGGCCGGCGACCTGATCGGCCAGCGCCACGATGCCCGCGAACAGCGGCGTCGCCTCGCTCGTCCCACATGTCGGTTCCCAGCTTCCGGGCCTCCCGGCAGGCTCTGGTAGAGTGTTCACCGCCCCGTTGCAGGCGCCGCTCATCGAGATGTCCGGCACGCCGCGCTGACTTGCCGACGACGGCGCGGACGCCGTGCTGGTAGGCCGGTCGCTGGAAGATCGTCGACATGCCGCCGCCGCCGGCCAGCGGATTCGGGCCGGCCTCGCCGAAGATGTACTGCTGCGTCGCGACGTCGTAGGTGTCGTTCCACACGCTGTCGGCCGCGGTGTGCCGCCCCGTCGCGTCGAGGTGCAGCTGCGTGCCACCGATGCCCGTGACGAGCGGGTCGCTGTCGGGCCAGGACGTCACCGGGTGCAGGTAGTAGGTGCTGCCGTCCGCCCTGACGTCCGCGGCGCCGCTGTCGCCCGACGCGGCGAGCACGGTGACGCCCTTGGCCGCCGCGTCGGTGTACGCGCCGCGCAGGTTGAGCAGCGATTGACGGGTCGGGAAGGTCTCCTCGGTTGCGCTGAAGCTCTGGCTGATCACCCCGCCGAGGTGATGGTCGATGACGTACTTCTCGGCCGTCACGATCTCGGGGAATCCGCTGGTGCCTTCGTCCTCGGACACCGGCGTCTCGACGAGCAGGATGTTGGCCCCCGGCGCGATCGTGTGCGCGTACTCGACGTCGAGAGTGGTCTCCCCGGCCCAGCCGATCTGATCGTCGGTGCGCCGTGTAGGGCGGCAGGGCGCCGGCCGGCTGGATCTCGCGCAGCGACGGCGGTGCGGGCAGCCCGTAGGCCTTGTCGAAGACGGCCAGATCGTGCGCGATCGTCGGCGAACCGAACGGGTCGACGATGACGATCGTCTGGCCCCGGCCCGTCCACGCCGCTGCGCGTAGAGCGCCGGCAGGTCGTACGCCTGCTGGATCTGCCCGGGCCGTAGCAGGCGATCTGGAACTGCGCTTCGCACTGCGCCGTGGTGAGCGGCCGGTCGCTCTTGGCGCCGGCGTGTTCGACACCGGCGGTGAGGTGGATCGACGCGGCCAGCGCGGCCGGGACCACCGCCACCGCGGCCGTCGGAGCCAGCGCGCTGCCGGCCATCAGGCAGGCGCCGACCGCGGAAATGAACCGACTAGCCATGAGATTCCCCCGTAGACGACGTTCGATCAGGCAAACGGAAAGCGGCAGAGCAGTAGGGCCGCGAGCGGTGTGAGCCGCGCCGCCATCGCGGCCGCGCCGGCCAGAGACGGATGCAGCACGTTCGTACCGCCGCCGCCGGGCAGGAACGGCTCGACCCAGCGCGTGCTCTCCGGTGAACAGGCCGAGTGTCGCAGGGAGCTGGCGAGGATGTCGGCGTAGGCCGAGTGCGTCGCTCGAGCGGCGCTCGCGATCTCACGATCGAGCGCGGCCTGGATCGACGACAGGTACGGCGTGTCGACATCGGTGAACGGGAACGCCGAGGCCAGCGGAATCCCGCCCACCACGGCCGGCGGAATCGCGTTCGCGGTGAAACAACCCACCGCGGGCGTGTTCCGCGCGTCGGGCGAGATCGCCGGGTACGCGATCACGAGCACCTTGGCGTGGGGTGCCGCGCGGTGGACGGCGGCGAGCGCGGCGCGCACGTTCGCGCCGACGGTCGCGAGCCGGACCACGGGATTCTCTCCGGCGCCCGCCGCCGACGCGAAGTACGACTTGCAGTTCGCGAACGTCGGGTGCAGCAGCAACGGGCCGCTCTTCGTCGCGGCGAGGCAGGCCTCGGCGATCGGGGTGAACCCGAAGTCGTTGCCGCCGATGGTCACGGTGACCAGGTCGGGCTGGACGGCCTTCACGACGTCGAGCTGTGCGGGCGGATGCGGCCCGGGCGTGTTCTGCGGGGCGAAGAAGTCGGCCGTCGTCGCGCCGCTGCACGTCGCGTCGGTCAGCGACAGGCGCAGGCGCGCCGCCAGCTGATGCGGATAGTCGAGCGACGTCTGGGCGCACCCGGGATAGGCCGGCCGCGTCGGCAGCGCCGGGCTGGGCAGGCCGTAGCCGGCCGCGTAGGAATCCCCGAGCGCCACATAGGTTCGGGCGGACGGACGATGGGCGGGCGTGGCGCCGGCGGTTCCCGTCGCCCCGGTCGCCAGGGCGAGAGAGGTGGCCACGAACGCGATCGCGGTACGTCGGAGGAGCACATGTCGCATCAGCACGGGAGCACTCACCTTTGAGCGGTTCGACCGACCAGCGTGGACGTGCGCACTGTAACCACGGTCGTGTCCGCGGTGGAAGGCCTACCGCGCGCCGATCCAACCGGACGTCGGTCAGGTGAGCGGGCGGGTCGCCCCGAAGTAGCCGGACTCGACGTGCGCGAGCGGCGTGATCTTGACGACGTCGCCCGACTCCGGCGCCTGGATCACGTTGCCGTCGCCGACGTAGATCGCGACGTGTCCGATGCCCGAGGCCGTGCCGTCGCCGGACCAGAACACCAGGTCGCCGGGCAGCAGGTCGGCCACGGCCGGGTGCAGGTGACCGGCGGTCTGGTACTGCGTCGCGGCGAAGTGGATCAGCGACGTGTACGGCCCCCACGAGTAGAGCGCCAGCCCGGAGCAGTCGAAGCCGACGATGCTGCCGTCGTGCTCACCGCCGCCGCCGGAGTTGACGCCCAGCGTCGGACCGGCCAGGTTGCCTCCGGCGAACGAGTACGGCAACCCGAGCCATTGCAGGGCGCGGTTGACGACCGACTGGCCGATCTGGGGCGTCCAGGTTCCCGTGGACGGCGCCAACGGCAGTGCGGCGACCTGGGCCGCCTTCGCCTTGTACGCAGCCATGAGTGCGGCCTGATCGACCGCGCTGTCATCGGTCGTCCCGCCGAACTGCGCGTACGCGAGCGCGGCCGCGGCCTGCTCCTCACTTGCCTGGGCGGCGGCCAGCTCGGCCTGGAGCGTCGCCAGCGCCGCCTGGGCCTGGTCGTCGGCATTGCGCGCGGCGGCCAAGGCGTTCGTCGCGTCGGAGGTCGCCGCGTCCTGGGCGGCCAGCGACTGCCTCGTCGTGAATTCGGCCGCGGCGAGGTTCTCCTCGCTGGACTGACTCGCCGATGTCACCTGCGCGCGGCGCTTGCCGAGCAGCTGGGCCTCGTCGATCGCGGTCACGGCCGACTCGGGGTCAGGTGAGATGAGCAGCGCCGACGTCGTGGTCGAGGTGCCGCCCTGGTAGGAGCGGACGAGCGCACCGATCAGCTGCTGGTGGGCCGCGCTCGCGATGGCGCGCGCCTGCGTCTCGGCCATCAGCGCCTTGGCTTCGGCGATGCGGGCATCGGAGAGTTTCTGGACGGCGAGCGCGTACTGCTGCTCGGCGAACTGGGAGTCGGCGTCGGCCTTGGCGATGGCGACCTGGGCCGCGTCGATCTGCTGGGTGAGCGTCGCGACCTGGGCCGCCGCCGACTTCTGCGCAGCGGACGCCGACGAGATCGCCGCCGTCGGCAGCGGGGTGGCGCCGGGGGTCGCGGACGAACTCGGAGTCGGCGACGCGCTCGGGGTCGGTGCGGCCCCCGCCGTGGGGACGGCCGTGAAGCCGGCAGCGCTGATCAGCGCTCCGGCAACAATGAGTACGAATCGGCGGTGTCTAGGCATAGGTCATCTGTCTTCGACATCGTCCGAACCGGCACCGACTTGAACACGACGAGCCTTCGATCAACGACGGACGAGCTGCCGGACCTTGTGGGTGCCGGCCACGGAACCGCGCGTCTTCAGCGTCATGATGAAGGCGAGCACGCGCGCGACCCCCTCGAACAGGTCGCCCGGAATCTCCCGGCCGACGTCCACGACCTGGTACAGCGTGCGGGCGAGAGCGATGTCCTCGACCAGCGGGATGCGTGAGCGTTGCGCGATCTCCCGGATGCGCGCCGCGAGGTGGTCGCCGCCCTTGGCCACGACGCGCGGCGCGCCCTTGCCCGGCTCGTAACGCAGCGCGACGGCGACGTGCGTCGGGTTCACGATGACGACGTCGGCCTGCGCGACGTCGGCGAGCATGCGATTGCGGCTGATGGCAATCGCCCGCGACCGGATCGCTCCGCGCAGCTGCGGATTGCCCTCGCTGGACTTCATCTCCTCGCGGATCTCGTGCTTGGACATCTTCAGGCTCTTGTTGTTCCGGCGCCGCACGACGATGAGGTCCGCGATCGCCATCGCCAGACCCGCTCCCGCACACCACCGCATGAGGTTCAGGATTGCGTCGGACCCGACCTTGACGATGTTCGACACGGGCAGCGAACCGGACGCGGCCAACGTCGGCGCGAGCGGCCGCAGCGACACATACACGACCGCGCCGAGGACGGCGGTCTTGATCAGAGACTTCACCAACATCCACGCGCCGTGCGCGCCGAACATGCGCTTGAGACCTTGGAACGGGTTCAGCCGTGACATCTTGGGGGCCAGCAGTTTCGGCGCCAACGCGAAGCCGCCCTGCAGCACGACCGAACCGACACCGACCCCGAGGACGAGCAGCACGAGCGGGGCGAACGCCTCGGCCGCCTGCATGAACGCCGTCTTCGCGATCCCGAGCGCCCGAGCCGGGTCGGGCGTCTGGATGACCGCGCCGCCCTGGACGAGTGCCGTCGACGCGGCCGTGATCAGTCCGGTGATGACGCGCGGAATGATGAACGTCGCGACGAGCAGACCGGCCCACGAGCCGATCTCCGGAGTGTTGCCGATCTGGCCCTCCCGCCGGGCCTGCTTCAGCCGGCGCGGGGTGGCCTTCTCGGTCCGTTCGCCGGATGGCTTGTCAGGCATTAGACCGTCACCGATCCGACGAAGTCCACAGCGTGCTCGGCGAGCTCCTCGACCGTGCGCGGCAGCAGCGTGAACCCGAGCCCGACCAGGGCGAAGGTCAGCATGATCTTGAGCGGGAAGCTGATCGAGAACACGTTCAGCTGCGGAGCGATCCGGTTGAGCAGGCCCATCGCCATATCGGCGATGACCAGCACCACAATGAGCGGCCCGGCGATCTGGATCGCGGCGAGGAACATGTTGCTCATCGACGGGATGAGGTTCTGGCCGAGGCGGGCCAGATCCAGATGCCCGTTGAGCGGCACCGTCTGAAACGTCCGCAGAAAGCCCTGGATTATCAGCAGATGGGCCTGCGTCACGAACAGCAACGTCGTCGCGAGCAGTCCGTAGAACCGGCCGAACACCGAGTTGTTGTTCTGCGACAGCGGGTCGAGCGCGAAGGCCAGCGAGAACCCGCCGAACAGATCGATCAGGCTGCCGGCCGCCTCGATGGCCGTGAAGATCAGGCGCGTCCCGAAGCCCAACGCGGCCCCGATGACGACATTCTCGAGCAGGCTCGAGGCGAGCGAGGCGATGTCACTCGACGGCACGTGCTTCGATGCGAGCGGGGTGACGACCAGCGCGAGACCGACGGCCACCGCCGGCTTCACCGACTTCGGCAGACCCGACGTCGCGAACGGCGGTGAGATCGACATCCAGGCCAGGATCCGGGCCATGCACAGCAACAGGGTGATCAGCGTCGCCGAGCTGAAGGTGAAGTTCATCGGACGATCAGCTGAGGAGGCTGGGGATCTGCGCGAACAGGTGCGTCGTGAACGTCTCCATCGAGTGCATCATCCAGCGGCCCGAGATCAGCAGGACGATCCCGATGCCGAGCACCTTCGGCACGAACGACAGGGTGAATTCCTGGATCTGCGTCGCCGATTGGAACATCGACACGAGCAGGCCGATCGCGAGCGCGGTGATCAGGGTCGGCGCCGCGAGTTCGAACGTGATCATCATGACCTGGAGGCCCAGATGGACGATCGCGGTGTCGGTCATCGGGACCTCCTCTCGGTGTGCTCAGGACCAACGGCTTGCTGGGAACGGACGGGAAACGCGAGCGGCGACCGTGGCTAACCGGTGTGATAGCTCGCGACGAGCGAGCTGACGACCATGCCCCAGCCGTCGACGAGCACGAAGAGCAGCAGCTTGAACGGCAGCGACACGCTGACCGGCGGGAGCATCATCATGCCGAGCGACATCAGCGACGACGAGACGACCATGTCGATGATGAGGAACGGGATGTAGACGACGAAGCCGATGATCATCGCCGAGCGCAGTTCGGACAGCACGAACGCGGGGATCAGCGTCGGCAGGCCCACGTCCGTCGCGTGCTCGGGATTCGGCAGGTGGCCGGCCCGCAACATCAACGCGATCTCGTCCGTACGCGTGTGCTGCAGCATGAACGTCTTCAGCGGGGCGATGCCGTCGTGGAAGGCGGCGCTCTGCGTCTTCTTGCCCGACAAGTAGGGCTGGATGCCCTCGCTGTTGACCTTCGAGAACACCGGGCCCATCACGAACATGCTGATGAACAGTGACAGTCCGGCCAGCACCTGGTTCGGAGGGACGCTGGTCAGGCCAAGGGCGTTGCGCGTGATCGAGAGCACCACGAAGATCTTCGTGAAGCTGGTCATCAGCAGGAGCAGCGACGGCGCGACCGAGACAACCGTCAACAGCAGCATGATCGAGATGGACGTGCTCGGCTTGCCGCCGACGTCGACCGACACCGAACCGTCGCCGGTCGACGGTGAGACCGGAGCGGTCGGCGCGGTCGGAGCGATGGGTCCGCTCCCCGCGGTCGGAGTGGCCGCCGAGGTCGCCGTTACAGCGGGGACAGCGGCGGGCGCCGCTACGGTCGCGGCCCGGGCGCTACCGGTGAGCGCGAACATCCAGACGAGCGAGCCGAACACCGCGATCGCGAGCACGGTCCAGCGGCGCCAGTGGCGCGCGAGCAGCATGATCGATCCGCCTAGCGCCGGGTGGTGCGCTCGCGGAGCGCATCGAGGGCCTGGGTCCAGGTGCCCGGCGACAATGCCGAGCCTTGCAACGCGGATGTGCGCGCCTTCGACACCGCGACGGCCGGGCGATCGGCCGCGTCGGCGACAGCGGCGTCGACCTTGATCTTCGTGCGGGCGGAGCCGGATTCCGTCGGCGCCGAGAAGGCTTCGACGGCCTCGAGGTCGGCGTCACCGAGCAGGCTGATCTGGCCGTCGGTGATTCCGACGATGAGCGCCCGATCCACGACCTTGACGATCGCGACCGACGCGTTGCGGGAGAGCTGCTGACGGGCCATCACGGTCAGGACGTCGCGGTTCTTGCTCCGTCCGCGATTGCGGCCCTTGGCCCACCGGCCCAGCGCCCACATGACGCCCAGGACGAGTGCGAGCGAGAGCAGCGCCCGTCCGATGGTCTCGACAGTTCCCATCGGTTCAGTGGTCGCCCGAAACGATCTCGGTGATCCGCAGGCCGAAGTTCTCGTCTATGACGACGACCTCGCCGCGGGCGATGAGCCGACCATTGACGAGCAGATCAGCCGGGGCGCCGGCCGCGCGGTCGAGTTCGATGACGGCACCGTCGGCCAACGACAGCAGTTCGTTGAGGGTCATGCGGGTCCGGCCGAGCTCGGCCGTCACGTCCATCTCGACCGAGCGCAGCAACTCCATGCCCGCTCGCTCCGACAGGCTGCCGGTGCGCGGCCCGCCGGGCGACCCGGAGGGGACGTCGGTCAGCGCGATCGCCACGGCGCCGCGGACGGTCGAGTCGGCCCGCAGCGGGACGACGAGCGCGCCCGGACGGGCGAGGACGGTGTCGAGGGCCGGACCGGCCGAAAGCTCCTGCACGGGGCCCAGCGCGACCCGGCCCAAGGCGGCCGCCGCGGCGTCGAGCGCCGGCTTGAGCGCGTGGGCCAGTTCGAGCGGCCCGAGCGGCGACTGCGCGAGCGCGTCGACGACCGGCCGGTCGACGACGAGCACGAGTTCGCCCGAGACCGCGCCCGAGAAGCGGACGGTGAGGGCCTGGCCGTCGATCGGATCGACGGTCCGCCCGGCCTCGCCGACGACGAGTGGCTCGCCGGCCGGCAGGACCGCGATGAGTGCTTCCGCGGCGGCCCGAAGGTGGGCGACAACGGTGGCCGACAGGTCGGTCACGAATTCGGTCACGTTTATTTCTCCAGGCTGTTGTCGACGACGAGGCCGGCGAGCCGGGTGCCCTCGCGGCCGACGATGGCTTTGGTGTAGGTGGCATCGCCGCACCGAAGAGACAGCGGCGCCGTCACCCGATGCGGAAGAGCAATGAGGTCACCGGGCGCGAGTTCGGCGATCTGGGCCGGGCTCAAGCGGACGGGGTCGAACTGCAGAGCGAGCTCGAGCGCGACGTCGCCGAGGTTCTCGCGCACCTGGCGGGCCGAGTTGCGGGCGCTGAGCTGCTCGCCGGCGGACAGTTGACGCTGAGCGCCGCGCATCTGCAGCCGCGGGAAGAACGATGCGAAGGGCAGGCAGAGGGTGAAGACGCCAGAGGCTTCGCCGATGCGGCTCTCGAAGGACGTGATGATCATCATGTCGGTCGCGCCGGAGGCCTGCAGGAACGGCGGGTTGAAGTCGAGGTTGGCGAGCTCGGTCTCGATCGCGGCGACCGGCTCGAGCCCGTAGCGCAGGACGCCGAGCATCTGCTCGATCAGCCCGCGCATCAGGACGCTCTCGATGTCCGTCAGCGTTCGGGATGGCTGGGTGCCACCGGGGCCGCCGAGCAGGTGGTCGACGCACGACAGCGCGGTGCCGACCGAGAACTCGAGGACGGACGTACCGGTGAGCGGCTTCGTCGTGAAGGGCGCGAGGAGCGTCGGCGTCGCGAGACCCCCGATGTACTCCTCGTACGTCTGCTGCTCGATCGCGAGCAGGTTGAACGTGCAGAGCACCCGCAGCTGGCTCGTCAGCAACGTGCCGAGGCGACGGGCGAACGTGTCGAGGCTCATCTGCAGCACCCGGACGTGGTCGCGCGCCATCTTCGTGGGGCGCCGGAAGTCGTACAGGACGACCTCGGTGTCTACCGCCGGATCGAGCACGGCACCGCGCCGCGCACCGTCCGGTCCGCGTCGCATCTGAGCTCGACTGGCTGCCACACCGAGCCCATCGGCCGTTACTCGGCGCACATTAGGCGTCACCTGGCCGTGACGACGTGAGAGGTCGATCGCTCTGCGTGATCTGTCCGAAGAGCGCCGATCGCGCTGCGTTATTGCATGACGAAGTCGGTGTAGTAGAGGTCCATGATCTGCTTCGGATAGGCCGCCTCGATCTTCTTGAGCAGGTCGTCCTTCATCTTTTCGCGGCCGGCGTCGGTCGACAGCGCCGCGATCGGCTGGTTGGTGAACTCGGCGATCATCAGGTCCGACGCCTTGCTGGTGTCGAGATCCGCGGGCGCGCCGACGATGGTCTGCAGGGCGAGCTTGATCTTCAGGAAGTGACCGTCGGCCAGGTTCAGGGTCGTGTCGGTCATCGCGATGATGACTCCGGGCTTCGGCGGGCCGGGCTTGGCCGGCTTCTTGCCGAGCATGAAGTACGCGCCGCCACCGCCACCGAGCAGAACGACCAGCATGATGATGATCAGCTTCTTCTTGCCGCCCTTCTTCGCGGCGCCGTCCTTACCGCCCTTCTTGTCGGTCGACTCGGCATCCTTGGCCGGCCCGACCTTGCTCACCGGGCGGCCGTTGGCGGCCACGCGGGGCGTGGGCTCTGTGGCCATGACAGGTTCTCCTAGCTCATTTCGGCACTGATCGCGGTAGCGATCACTCGGTGCTGGCCGCGGGCGCGACCAACGGTGTGGTTGGTTGTGGTTACTTGCTTGCCGAACCGGCGACGGTCGGCAGGAGCGCCCGATCGGCGGCGCTCAGTGTCGAGAGGACGACGATGTCCACCCGGCGGTTCAACGTGATCGAGCGGGGATCGCTCGGCGGGTACAGCGGTCGTTGATCGGAGTAGCCGACCGCTGAGAGGCGGGACGCGGGAAAGCCGAAGGCACTGATCAGGTAGCGCACGACTGCGCTGGCCCGGGCCGTCGACAGTTCCCACCCGCTCGGGTACGGATAGGTGCTGACGTTCTGCTGGTTCGTGTGCCCGTCGACCTCGACGCTGTTGGGGAACTTCAGTAGCGGCGGGACGACGACGTTGAGGATCGCGTCGCCACCGGGCAGCAGCTCGGCGCTGTTGCCGCCGAACACCAGCGTGTTGGTGACGATGGTGATCACCAGGCCCCGGTCGTCGATGCTGAACTGCGCCGAGCCGCTGAGTCCCTTGGCTGCGAGCGCGGTCGTGATCTCTTTCTCGATCTGGTCGAACGAGTCGACCTGGGTCTGCACGCGGTCGGCCTGATCCTGCTGTTGGGCACGCTGCTGCGCGAGCACCGCCGATTCGACCTGCTGGTCGAGGATCGAGCTCGCGGCCGGGCTCGGCATCAGCTGCGGGTTGACGTCCTGGCTCGACGCCGAACCGCCCTGGTCCGACGACGTGATCGCGCCGCTGTCATTCGCGATCGCGCTCGCTCCCGGGTTGAAGACGGCGGCCAGGCCCGTCCGCAGTTGGACGAACTTGGTCGTGTCGACGACCGACATCGCGTACAGGACGATGAACAGCACCAGCAGCAGCGTCAGCATGTCGGCGTACGTCACCAGCCAGCGCTCACCGCCGCCGTGCTCCTCATCATGGCCGCCGCCGTGTCCGCTTACGGCGACCGCGGGCCTTCCCGGACATCAGGCTGCCTCACGCTTCGCGTTCTCAGCCGGCAACAGGCTCTGCAGCTTCTGGGCGAGCAGGCGCGGGTTCGAGCCGGCCTGGATGGCGAGAATGCCTTCGATGGTGAGTTCCATCTGCTCGCACTCGAGGTCGCTGACGCGCTTGAGGCGGTTCGACATCGGCAGCCAGAACACGTTCGCGCTCATGACCCCCCACAGCGTCGCGACGAACGCGCCGGCGATCTCGGCGCCGAGCTTGGTCGGCTCGCTCAGGTTGCCCAGAACGTGGATCAGACCGAGAACGGTTCCGATGATGCCGATGGTCGGGGCGTAGCCGCCCATGTCCGCGAAGATCTTCGACGCGGCCTTGTCGCCCGTGCGCTTCGTGTCGACCTCGGCGCCCAGGATCTCGCCGACCTCTTCCGGGTCGATGCCGTCGACGGCCATCTGCAGGCCGCGACGCAGGAAGTCGTCCTCGACCGAGCTGACCTGCGCTCTCGAGCGACAGGATGCCTTCGCGGCGGGCCATCTCGGCCAGCTGGATGAGCGTCTCGACGACTGCGTCCGCCTTGACCTGCTTGGCGGTGACGGCGCGGATCATGTGCTTGGGCAGCGCCTTCATGTCGCTCAGCACACCGCCCGCGATCGCGGCGCCGAACGTTCCGCCGAACACGAGAACGAGGGACGGGATGACGATGATCGCCATCGGGTCGCCACCCTCGAGGATGATCGATCCGAAGATCGCGCCGAGGGTCGCGAAGAGGCCGATCAGCAGGGCCGGATCCATCATCCCTCCAGCGGGTGCAGCGGGACGACGGACGACGGGCCGGCCTCGCGACTACGAGCAGCGAAACGCGACGCCCGGGTGGTGATCTCCGGGGCGGTCTGCGCGTGCGCGCCGATACGTTCGGCGGTCGCGATCACTCGCGCCCGGTTGAGGCAGATCAGATCGATCAGCTCGTCGAGCGACTGACGAATGACGTACTTGTTGCCGCCGACGAGCGTGACGACCGTGTCCGGCGTCGCCTCGGCGCGCTCTATTAGGTCGGGGTTCAGGGCGAAATCCTCGCCGCCCAACCTGCTCAGAAGTATCAACGTAACCATCCTGGTGTGTTGCACGAGGCCCATCCGTGGGCCCGTGTTGTCTGATATATCGGCGGTGACGGCTGATAACTGAGCCGTCACCGCCCGTAGGTCAGCTGTGCATGTTGACGAGGGTCTGCAGGATCTCGTCCGAGGTGGTGATGACGCGGGAGTTCGCCTGGAAGCCCCGCTCAGCGATGATCATGTTGGTCAGCTCGGTCGACAGATCGACGTTGGACATCTCGAGATAGCCCGTCGCGACGGTGCCTCGCGAGCCCGTCCCGGCCGTGCCGATCGACGCTGCGCCGGAGTTCGAGGTCGCCTGGAAGTTCGTGTCACCGACGCGGGCCAGGCCGCCGGCGTTGGGGAACGTCGCGACGGCGATGGTCCCGAGGTTCGTCGTGGCGCCGGATGCGTCCACCGCATTGATGTCGCCGCTGGCGTCGACCGTCCACGACACGTACGTGCCGCTCGACAGCGCCGAGAGGTCGAGGTTGCCGCCCGCCGCGCTCTGCACGATCGAGCCGTCCGGCGTGACCAGGTGGCCGCCGGCGTCGAGCGAGAAGTTGCCGGCGCGGGTGTACTCCTGCGAGCCGCCGTTCGAGATCACGAAGAAGCCGTCGCCGCTGATGAGCATGTCGGTCGGCTTGCCGGTGGCCTCGAACGAGCCCTGGCCCATGTTCGTCGCGGTGCCGGCGAACTGCACGCCGAGACCGATCTGGGTGGCGTTCGTGCCGCCCTGGGTGGCCGTCGGCGCACCGGCGCCGGCGATCGTCTGGCTCAACGTCTCCTCGAACTCGGTCGAGTTGGCCTTGTAGCCGGTGGTGTTGACGTTGGCGATGTTGCCGGACGTGATGTCGAGCATCTGCTGGTGGGCGCGCAGGCCCGAGATGCCCGAGAAGAGCGAGCGAAGCATGGGGGGTACTCCTTCGAGATCGACCGGCGGCGGCGGGGGTACCGACGTCGGGACGTACTGGTGAGTCGAGGGTTTGCGACGTCGACGGTTTAAGGCGTCGCGCTGCTGCCGGTCGCGAGGACCTGCTGAACCGACGACAGCGCAATGCTCTGGCCGCCGACGGTGAGGGTCGGGCTGGTGCCCGAGATGGTGGCGGCCGAGACGTAGCCGCTCTGGGTGTTGTTCGACGAGTCGAGGTACGTGACCGTCTTGCCCACCATGTTGGTGGCCGTCTGCTGCTCCTCGGCCGCCATCTGACTTGTGCTGGCCGTGGCGAGCTGCTGCATGGTCTGGATCTGGTTCAGCGTCGCCGTCTCGTTCATCAACGTCGCGTTGTCGACCGGGTTCGACGGGTCCTGGTACTGCAGCTGCGCGACGAGCAGCTGCAGGAACTGCTGCGACGACAGCTGCGACTGGTCGGCGGTCGAGCCGACCGACGAGGCGGGAACCGTCGTCGTGACGACTCCGGTTGCGGTGATCGGGGTGGTCATAGCGACTCCAGGGTCGATGGGACGTTGGTGATGGGAGCTCGAGGTGCGGACGTCACAGCCACCGGTCCAGGGCGGCGTCGACGGCCGTGCTGCGGACGGCCGTGGTGGCGGTCGTCCGCGAGTGGGAACCGATCGAGGACACGCGGTGCGCGCCGCGCGAGGCCGACGAGGCCGCCGAGCGCTCGCGGCTACCGGCACCCGCGCCCGTCCCGGCACCGGCGCTGTTCGAGTCGGCGCTCAGCCCGGCCATCGAGACGGCGACGGATTGGAAGCCCGCGGCCTGCAGGTCGCGGTGCAGGTCGGGCAGCGCCGCCGCCAGGGCCTGGTGGGCGGCGTCGTTCGAGCTGGTCAGTTCGACGGTGACGTTTCCGCGCTCGAGGTTGGCGACGACGACCACGGGACCGAGGTCAGCGGGGTGCAGCCGAACGGTGAGCGCGTGCAGGCCGTCCGACGCGGTGCGCAGCGGAGTCAGCGCGGTGGAGAGCTGCTCGTGCACGGCCGGTCCACCGGACGAGGCCGTCGTCACCGGGGCGGGGACGGCGAACACCGCGTCGGTCGTCAGCGGGGCGGTCACGGTCGCGCTGGCGGCGGCGGCGGTGCCGGGATCGGTCGGCGACGCGTGGACGGTCGTGGTGCCCCAGTCGTCGACAGCCCCGCTGGTCGGGTGCGACGAACGGGCGTGCGGCGCGACGACGGCGCCCGCGAGGTCGGACGTAACGGCCGCGGCCGAGGCGACCGGCGCCGCGGTGGTCGAGCCGGGAACGTAGGTCGGGGTGTCGACGGCCACGGACGGGATCACGAGGGAGGGCAGGCTGACGTACGGGAACGTGACGGGCGGCAGCGTGATCGCGGGCAGGATCACCGCGGGCACAGCCGCGGCCGGGCCGATCGTGTCCGGCGTGCTCAGGGTGGCCGGGGTGCTCAGCGTCGCCGACGAGCTCAGCGTGCCCGAGCCGTTCATTGTCGCGGTGCTCCACCTGACCGACGCGTCGGTCATCGACGGGACGCGGGCGGATCCGTTCTTGGCGTCCGCCAGTTCCGTCGCGCGGGCGAGCAGGTCCGACACGCTGACGGACTCGGTCGAGGAACCGTGGCGGGCGGCGCGGCCGGCCGGGTCGACCGAGACGAGCCGGCCCGAGTCGGTCGGGCGTGAGGAGCGGGTCGCGTCCGCGGCGCCGCCCGCGACCATCGGGACGAGCGCGAGCGCGGGGCGCGCCGAGGCGGTACCGAGCGACGCGGTCGAGAGCGCCGACGACCCGTCGGTGGCCGGCGTCGACGGTCCGACGGTGCTGTCGGAGCCGGTTGCGGCGGCCGATGAGGAGACCGCGCCGGCCGCGACCGCCGCGGCGATGTCAGTGATGGTGCGCAGCGTCGGAGCCGCCGTTGCCGGCCGGCCCGCGAGCAGGGCAGCCAGCGTTCCGCCGGCGAGTTGGGCGGCGGCCGTCTGCGCGGCGTCCGTGGCGTCGACCGACGAGGTCGCCGAGTGCGCTCCCCCACGGCGACCGCGGGTGGAGGTCGAGGCGGATGCCGTCGCCGTCGCGGAGTCGTTCGCGGAGTCGGTCGCGGCGTCGCCCGACGAGACGAGGGACAGCGCGCGCAGGTGGTCGGCGAAGTGCCGTCCGTCGTCCGACGACTCCTCCGGGCGCGTCCCGGTCGTCGCGGCCGAGGACGGATCGATGGGGAGTACCGACGGCGACGTCGCCGCGTTCGTGGTTGTCGTCATGAGCCACCTGTCATCGCGCGCTGGACCTTCACTACGTAGGCCTGGGTCTCCGGATACGGAGGGACCCCCTTGTACTTGTCGACAGCTCCGGGGCCCGCGTTATAGGCAGCGAGGGCCAGAGTGAGTGAGCCGTGATATTTCTGCAGCAATCCGGACAGCATTCGAGCCGCGCCGTCGATCGCCTGGGTGGGGTTGAGCGGGTCGACGCCGAGGCTCTTGGCGGTGCCGGGCATGAGCTGCATGAGCCCTTCTGCGCCGGCCTTGCTGACCGCGCTCGGGTTCCCGCCCGACTCGACGTGCGCGACCGCGGCGAGCAGGTTCGTCGGCAATCCGTAGCGGGCCTCGTCGGCCTTGAACGTAGCGGCGTAGGCCCCGACTCCGCTGGGCAGCGACGTTGTCGAGGTCACGCTCGACGCCGCGTCGGTGGACGTAGCGGCCGCGGTCGTGTCGCTCACCGAATCCGTGCCGTTGCCGACGATCCGCCGGATCCCCGCCGGGGCCGGTGACACGGTGGCGATCTTGACCTTCTCGCCGGGCTGGGGCGCCTCGATCATCTTGTTGTCGCCGAGGTAGATCGCCACGTGATACGCGGGGTTGCCGAAGTACGAGGACGTCGCCGGGGCGGGCGTCGGCCAGCGACGCGACCGGGGTGCCGACCTTCTGCTGCTGCCAGCTGATGCGCGGCAGCGCCATCCCGAGGTCCTTGTACGTCTCCTGCACCAGGCCCGAGCAGTCGATTCCCGAACGGCCGTTGCCGGCGTAGACGTACGGCACACCGAGGTATGTCTCGGCGTCGGCAACGACGTCGGAGCCGGTGACGTTCGCAGCTTTCTCCGAGTACGTCACGCCGTTCACCGTGCCAACCGGGTTCTGCGTGCTCGTGTCGGCCTGCGCATCACTCAGCGCGGTCGAGAAGCCACCCGCGCTCGTCGTGCCGGCGGTCGAGTTGGAGGTCGTCACGGTGGCGCCGGTCGCCTTCGCGACCGCCGCGGTCAACTGCGTCTGGATCGCCGCGATCCGGGCCATCACGCCGGAGATTCCGTCGTCGACCGGGCCGATCGGCAGGATCGCGGACATCGTGTCGGTCATGCGTCCGACCGCCGTCGTGCGCGACGCGCGCCGATGTCGTCCAGCTCGTTCTGCGCCGCGGTCGCGGTGCG
The DNA here is from genome assembly GCA_963737785.1 of uncultured Actinomycetes bacterium. Classification (GTDB taxonomy): domain Bacteria; phylum Actinomycetota; class Actinomycetes; order Mycobacteriales; family Jatrophihabitantaceae; genus CAVTTS01. The sequence continues at coordinate 153,887 of CAVTTS010000003.1, read as the reverse complement.
CAGCCGCTCGGCCGCCTCGTCGCGTTCCGCGAGCTTCTCGACGCTGCGGCGCTGGCGAGCAGCCGAGACCGCGGCGGTCGAGCTGACGGTGACCTGGTCCTCGGCGACGCCGTGAACACGGCGAGCGCTCGCCCAGGTGGCGGCCGCGGCCTGGCGCGCGGACGCAGCCGCGATGAACGCGACCGTCGAGTCGGGGGACGTCTTCGCGATCATCGCCGTGATCCGGTCGTTCTGCGCCGTCACGATCCGCTCGGCGTCCTCGGCGATGCGGCGGCCTGCGCCAGACGTTCGTGCGCGACGTCCTCCTGCACCTGACGGGCGCGCAGCAGGTTCGAGACCCAGGCCCGGCTCATGACGCGCCCTCGCCGACGATCGACGCCAGGCGATCCCAGGCGGCACGCGGGTCGGTGATCTCGTCGATCTCCTGCTGCAGGAATGTTTCGAGCTGCGGCCACAGGGCGAGGGCCCGATCGGCGCGCGGGTTGGTGCCGGCGACGTACGCGCCGATCTCGACGAGCTCGCGGACGTCCTTGCGCGCGGCCAGCAGCTGCCGGGCCGCGCGGGCCGTCGCCCGCTGCTCCCCGGTCGTCACGGCGTTCGACACGCGCGACACGGACTCGAGGACGTCGATGGTCGGGAAGTGTCCGGCCGTCGCCAGCCGGCGATCGAGGACGATGTGCCCGTCCAGGATGGAGCGGGCCGTGTCGGCGATCGGCTCCGAGTGGTCGTCGCCCTCGACGAGCACGGTGTACATCGCGGTGATCGATCCGGTCAGCGCGCCACCGGTGCGTTCGAGCAACCGCGGCAGCATCGCGAACACCGATGGCGGGTAGCCGCGGGTCGCGGGGGGTTCGCCGACCGAGAGGCCGATCTCGCGCTGCGCCATCGCCAACCGGGTGATGCTGTCCATAAGCAGCAGCACGTCCTGGCCGCCGTCCCGGAACCACTCGGCGATCCGCGTGGCGACGAAAGCGGCGCGCAACCGGACCATCGGCGGCTGGTCGGATGTGGCAACGACGACGATCGCGTTGCGCAGTCCTTCGGCCCCGAGGCTGTGCTCCAGGAACTCCTTGACCTCACGGCCACGCTCGCCGATCAGTGCGACGACCGTGAGCTGCGCGGACGTCCCACGCGTGATCATCGACAGCAGGCTGGACTTGCCGACGCCGGAGCCGGCGAAGATGCCGACCCGCTGGCCGCGTCCCACCGGGATCAGGGTGTCGATCGCGCGCACCCCGACGCCCATGGCGACATCGACCATCTGACGGTCGAGCGCCGGCGGCGGATCCATCTCGACGCTGACCCGTTCAAGCCCGGCCGGCGTTCCCAGTCCGTCGATCGGGCGGCCGAGGCCGTCGAGGATCCGGCCCCGCAGGGCCGCGCCGACGGCGATCCGCAAGGGGCTGCCGGTAGCGACGGCGACGATCGCCGTTACCGATGCCATCCATCGGCCCGAGCGGCAACGCACTCACGGTGTCGCCGTCGACGGCGACCACCTCGGCCGGTCGGCGCTGCGGACCGATCTCGATCAGGTCGCCGATGCGGGCGTGCAGTCCGCGCACCATGATCGAGAGTCCGCGGACGCCGATCAGATGTCCACGGATCTGGGGAGCGGCCGCTTCGGCCACCGCGTCGACCCGCTGGTCGAACGGCGGCGGGAGCAGGACGGACATGCTCATCGAGCTGCCCGCCGCTCGCGCACATCGTCCGAGGCGAGGACGTCTCGGATTCGCTCCAGGGCCGGCTGGATGCGCCCGTCGATCTCGGTCGCTCCGCACACGGCGATCGCGTCGCCCGGGCTCAGCTCCGGCGCGACCACCAGCTCGATCCGGCGCGCTGAACCGAGGCTGGCCATCGCGTCGGAGGCATTGAGCACCTCGTGGTCCTCGGGCGACAGCCGGACGGTCACGGCCTCATTGGCTGGAGCCAGCTCGAGGATGCGGGCGAGCGCGGTGATGATCATGCGATCGTTGCGGCGGCGCAGCTCGTGCCCGAGGACGGCTTCGGCGATGGCGACGGCCATCTCGACGACGGTGTCCTCGATTCGCTCGACGGTCGGCACCGCCCGCGACTCGAACTCGCTCACCGCGCGGTCGAGCGCGGTGAGGCCGCGGGTCACCGCGGCGACGCGCTGCTGCTCGATCTCGGCGGCCCGGACGCGCGCCTGCTCGACGTCGGCGAGCATGCTGGCCCGGGCGTCGCTGACGCCCTGGGCCCACCCGGCCGCGTAGCCGGCGGCCTGGGCCTCGGCCCGAGCCGGCTCGATCATCGATTCGGGCACGGTGACCCGGCTGCTCAGCTCGAAGGCCGGTTGCCACTCGGTGGGGGTCCGGTCGCGGACCTCCTCGTACGCGAACGGGCGGGCGAGAAGCGGCTCAGGCAACGAACTCATCCTCGTCACCACGGCGGATCACGATCTGGCCGGCCTCTTCGAGCGACCGGATGATGCGGACGACGCTGGCCTGGGCCGACTCGACGACGTTCAGACGCACCGGTCCGAGAACGTCGATCTCGTCGACGAGGTCCAGGGCGGCGCGTTCGGACATGTTGTTGATGACCTTGTCGCGAACGTTGTCGGACACGCCCTTGAGTGCGGTCGCGAGCTCGTTGATCTCGACCTGGCGGACGACGAGCTGCACGGCCCGGTCGTCCAGGGCGATCAGGTCCTCGAACATGAACATCCGGCTGCGAACCTGCTCGGCCAGCGCGGGATCGCGCTGTTCGAGGCCTTCGAGGATCAGCTTCTCGGTGCCGCGGTCGGCCCGGTTGATGATCTCGACGAGTGGCAGGACCCCGCCGACGGTCGACAGTTCGTTCGGGGCGAGCAGGCTCGAAAGGCGGCGCTGCAGGCTGGCCTCGACGTGGCGGATCACCTCGGGCGACGTGCGGTCCATGACGGCGATCCGGTGCGCGACGTCGGCGCGGATGTCGCCGGGCAGCCCGGCCAGGACCTGCGAGGCGAGGATCGCCGGCACGTGCGCGAGGACGAGAGCGATCGTCTGCGGGTGCTCGTCGCTGATGTACGACACGATCTGGCGCGGATCGGCGTGCACCAGAAAGCTGAACGGGACGTCGACCATGTGCTCGGCGACCCGGTCGAGGATCTCGGCCGCGCGGCGCTCGCCGACGGACGCGACCAGCAGTTCGCGCGCGTTGTCCATGCCACCACGCGTGACCGCTCCGGGACCGGCGCCCATCATCTCGGCGAACTCGGCGAGCACCGCCGCCGAGACCTCGGCCGGGACCTCGCCCATGCGGGCCACCTCGGCGCTGAGGTCCTCGAGCTCGCGGTCGGTGAGGCTGCCCAGCACCCGCGCGGACTCGGCCCGGCCGATCTGCATCATCAGGATCGCGGCCTTGCGGAATCCGCTGATGCCGAGCAGCACGTCGCCGGCGGGCGCAAGGTTCGCCGCGCCGGCCGGGATCTGCGGCAGGGCCAGCATCTCGGTCATCTCAGGCGCCCTTCGTGTTCATCCAGTTGCGCAACAGTCGCGCCATGTCGTCCGGTTGGTCGTCGGCGAGTTCGGTCACCGCGCGGCGGTGCAGCTCGGTGTTGACCGCGGTCGGTGCCGTGGCGGTCCGCATCGCAGGCTCGACCGGGACGCCGTCGACCGGCGTCGTCTCGCGCAGGGTCGCGAGGAACTGATCGAGCTCGTCCGCGGGCGAAACGTCGTCGGCAGCCCGGCGCCGCTTGCTGGCCAGCGCGGTGAAGATGATGACGACGAGTACGAGGACGAGGGCGCCGCCGGTCTTGATCAGCGAGGTCAGCTGCGCCGAGCTCGCGGCGGACGCGTCGGCCTTCTTGGCCGCGGCCGCCGCAGCGGCGGCCTGCTTCGCCGACGTCGTGTCGAACGGCAGCGTGGCAATCGCGAGCGAGTCGCCCCGCTGGGTGTTGAGGCCGACCGCGGACGAGACGAGGCTGCGCAGCTCGGTCGGGTCGATCGAGTTGGCGGCCGATTTGTCGACGACCACCGAGACGCCGAGCTGCTTGACGCCGCCGGGCGCCACGACGGTGTTCGTGTCGATCGTGCCGACCGCGTTGTTCTGGGTGACCGAGATGTTCGAGTAGTTGCCCGACGTACTCGTGCTGGTGCCTCCGCCCGCGCCGGTCGAGGCGGCGGTGGTGAAGCCGGTGGTGTTGATGACACTCCCCACGGGCGACCCCGCGCCCACCACGCCGCCGGCCCCGGCGGGCGCGGCGCTGCCGTACACCTCGCCCTGGCTGGACTCGGCGAGCGGCGGGACGCCCGACGCGTACGTGTAGAGGTGCGAACTCGACGAGGCACTGTCGAAATTCAGCTGCGCGTTGACCGTGACGGACGAGTGACCGACCCCGAGCACCCGGTCGAGCATCTGCTGGACGTTCGAGCTGACCTGGTTGTCGTAGGCCTGCGCGGCCTCGGTTTGCGAGGTGAGCCCGCCCGAGCTGTCGGTGATCCCCGTCCCGGCGGCGGCCAGCACCTTGCCGGTGGAATCCGAGACGCTGACGTCGTTGGCCGAGAGGCCCGGCACGCTCGACGACACGAGGTTGACGACCGACCGGATCTGGTCGGACGTGAGCGACGTGCCCTGGTCGAGGGTCAGCAGCACGGCCGCCGTCGTCTTCTGGGTGTCGTCGGCGAAGACGCTGTCGGTCGGAATGGCCAGGTTGACCTGGGCGGTCTGCACACCCTTGATGGCGGCGATCGTGTTGTCGAGTTCGCCTTCGAGGGCCTGCTGGTAGTCGACATGCTCGACGAACTCCGAGGTCGTCACACCCTCGTGGTCGAGCAGGCTGAAGCCGGACTGGCCGGAGCTGGGCAGCCCGGCCGAGCTCATCGTCAGGCGCAGGTTGTAGACGTCCTTCTGCGGCACGAGGATCTCGGTGCCGCCCTGCGAAAGCTGGTAGGGCTCCTTGGCCGAGTTGAGCTTGTCGACGATCGCGCTGGCGTCGCTCGCGGCGAGGTTCGTGTAGAGCGGCGCGTACGTCACCTGCGACGTCCACTTCGAGAACAGGTAGCCGCCCACGACGATCGCCAGCAGCGTCGCGACCGTGACGATCTTCTGGCCCGCCGAGAAGGCCATGAAGTCTTTGCCGGCCCGACGGCCCAGCGACATGACGCGCTCTTTCACGCCTGCATCCCCATGATCTGGTTGAACGACTCGACGGCCTTGGTGCTCAACGTCGAGGCGAGTTGGGTGGCCAAGGACGCCTGAGTGGCGGCGATGGTGTACTGCGAGATGTCGGTGAGGTCACCGGTCGCGGCCTTCACGGCCAGGTTGTCGGCGGTGCTCTGGGTCGCCTGCAGGCTGTCGAGGCCCTTGGAGAGGACGGACGCGAAGTCGGTTCCGCCCGCGCTCGCGGTGCTCGCCGCCGCTTGCGTACCGGACGAGACGGAGCTGAGCTGGGACAGGCCGCTGACTGCGGCGATCGCCGGAATGGTCACGGGGATCAGGCCTTCTTACCGATGTCGATGGCGGCCTGGTAGGTGTCCTGCACGCGGCCGACGACCGACGCGTTCGCTTGGAAGGCCCGCTGGGCCATGATCAGGTTGCCCATCTGCTCGCCCATGTCGATGTCGGGCAGCCGGACGTAGCCCTTCGCGTCCGCGACCGGATTCGTGGGGTCGTAGGTGACCCGGCCCGCCGCGCTGCTGTATTCGATCTGGGCGACCTTCACGCCGCCGCCGGAGCTGTCCTGACCCTGCTGGATCGCCTGGGCGTTGACGTACTCGGCCTGGAAGGCGCTGCCCGAAGTCGGCGAGACGTCGTCGACATTCGCGATGTTGTTCGACAGCGCGTCGATCCACTGCTGGTAGGTCGCCATGCCGGTGCCGGCGGCGTTCATCGCATCGAACATGTCACGCGCCGCCCTTGATCGCGTCGCTGATCAGGTCGAACTTCGCCGAGATCGCGGTGGTGAGCAGCTGGTACTGCGTATTGCTCTTCTGCGCGTCGACGATCTCTTCGTTCAGGCTGACGTTGTTGCCGTTGACGCCGGAGGCGTCACCGGACGGCGTGACCGACACCTTTGCCGAGGTCGGGTTTCCGGACGCGACAGCTGACCGCAGGCTGTCTTCGAAGGAGACGCGGCTGGCCTGGAAGCCGGGCGTCTCGAGGTTGGCGATGTTGTTCGCGTTGACGCGCTGCTGTTGCGAGAGGGCCGAAAGGGCCGTCGACAGGGCGAGCGACGTGACGTCGTTCAGCACTGAGGGAAACCTCCGTGGTGCGAAAGGCTTCGCCATCCGTGGCGACGTTGTGAGCTATTCCTCGCTCACCGTCATGATCGACTCACGCTGGGTGGAGTTGAGCGTTACTGGCTGTGGACTTGCGCGCTACACAGCGCGCAGATGATCACAGACGCTGATCCATGAACACCGGGCGACGGGCCGGCGCCTGGCCGTCGAGCAGCGACTCCTGCTGACGCACGCTGCGCATCGCCATCCGGAGCTTGTCGGCGAGCTCTTCCTGGCGACGGTGGATGGCGCCGGCGCGCACTCGCAACTCATCCGGCAGGGGCGGCAGGCCGAGTTGCCACACGTCGTAGGAGACGGCGGCGGGGGCGACAGTGGTGTCGCCCGCGATCAAAGCTTCAGCGGCGACGGCGTTTGCTTCGAACGAGGCCAGGACTTCTTCCCAGGTGGGCGACGGATCGGGCACGGCTCAGCCGACCCAGGCTCCGGCGGCGGCCGGACGGCGGTCGACCGCGGCCGCGGTGGACGCGGCGCTGAGCTGGGCGGCGGCTCCGCTCCACGCGAACCGCAGGTCGGCGACGATGATGCCGAGGGCGCGCAGCTTGGACTCGTCGGGGTGCGCCTTGGCCATCATCAGGCCTTGCAGGATGTAGGCGTACAGCGACGCGAGGTCATCGGCACCGGTCCACACCGAGGTGTCGAGAGTGACAAGCAGTTCGGTCACGATCCGCTGTCCGTGCAGCAGCGGGGCGGACGCGGCGAGGTGATCACCCTTGGCCTGCGCGACCGCGGCAACCTCGATGTCGAGCGCGAGGCGGTCGTACAGCATCACGATCAGTTGGGCGGGCGTCGCGGTGTTGACCTTGTCGGCCAGGTAACGCGCGCGGGCGGCTTCGTTGCTCATTGCTGCACCTCCTCTCGATCCGGTCTGGGTGGTGCGGGTCTGGGTAACTGGGTCTAGGAAGGGTAATTGGGAGGTAACTGGGTCTAGGTATCGGGACATGCGTCAGATCAAGGACGAGCTCAGCCGGTCGACGACGAGACGAGCTCGAGGACGAGGTCGACGACGAGCTGGAACTGCTGTTGAAGATCGAACTCAGGTAGCTCGACTCGGACTTCAACTTCGAGAGCGCGCCCTCCATCGCCGCGTACTTCGCCTGCAGTGCGGTTTTCTGATCGGCGAGCCGGGTCGTCCAGTCGGCGATCTGGCTGTTCAAGTTGGTGACGTCGTCGTTCTCGGCATTGATGAGCTGGGTGACCGTCCCGGTGTTGGGATCGGTGGCGCCGGTCGCGACCGAATCGGTCGAGGTCGCGAGTGCGCTGATCGCCGTCTGCGTGCCGGTCGGGTCGGCGTTGAACGCCGTGGTGAAGGCGTCGGAGTCGAAAGTCAATTGGCCCAACGACGTGAGACTCACGCCGTAGGTCGAGAAGCTGCCGCCGGTGCTCGTTCCGGCGCTGACCAACCCCAGCAACTTCTGCTGGATCGTGTGCAGCGTGGTGTCGCCGGCCACCGCGCCGCCCTGGGCGGCGTCGACCTGCATCTCGGTGAGCGCGCTGTTGACCGCCGTGACCAGGGCCTGCACCGAGTTGCTGATGCTGGTCTGGTCCGACGCCACCGAGATGGTGACGTTGGTCGCGGGCGCGCTCACCGTGAATGACACGCCGGTGATGGCATTGCTGAAGGTGTTCGTCGAGCTCGACACGGTGTAGCCGCCGGCCGCCGGATCACCCACGGAAATCTGGGCGTCCTGTGCGGCGACGAGCGTCTGCGGGGTGCTGCTGAGCCCGTTGATCGTGAATCCGGCCGAGGTGCCCGTGCCGGTTGAAGAGAACTGAAGAAGCTGACCACTGTCGGTATTGATCAAAGAGGCGCGAAGTCCCAGACCGGCACCGTTCACGGCGGACATGACAGTCGCCGCGGTACCGTCGGAAATATCGATGTGATGACTAGTTCCGTCGGCTCCGACCACATCGATCCCGGCACTGGGATCGGCGACGGTCGCACCCGTCAGGGCCACTGTGGTGACTTGTGCAGTGGCGACCTTGAGGACGGAGAAGGTAGTAAAGGAACCGGGTTGGGCACTCGTACTACCTGTAGCGACGACTGAAGAATTCGACGACGTAGCCGTCGTCGCGTTCCAGGTGCCGGCCTGGGACAACGCCTGCGCGGCCGTGGAAACGGCGGCGAGTTTGGTGTTGACCGCTTGATAGGCGCTGAGCTGGCTCTGATCGGTCGTGACCTGGTTCTGCAGAGCCGTCTGAGGCGCCGCGGCAGCGGTCATGAGCTGATCGATCAAGGAGCTGGTGTCGATACCGGACACCAGGCCGGAGATGCTGAAGTGGTCATCGCTTCTCTCCTGATCGATTCATCGCTCGCCTCTGGTCGGCCTTCATAGGGCGGGCGCAGCGGGTGCTAACCCGCCCTATGAAGTACCGACTACTGAGTGCCTTACTGCAGCAGCTTCAGGATCGCCTGCGGGGCCGAGTTGGCCTGAGCCAGCACCGAGGTCGCAGCCTGGGTCAGGATCTGCGCCTGGGTCATCGAGGTGACCTCGGTGGCCAGGTCGGCGTCGGTCAGGTTCGACCGGGAAGCGGTGACGTTCGTGATCGCCGTCTGCAGGTTGCTCGTGGTGTAGCTGAGCTGGTTCTCGGTGGCACCGATGTCGACCGCGCGTCCGAGACCGTGCGTGATGGCGGCGTCGATCGTTGGCGAGGTCCTGCGACGCCTGGCGTGCTGGTGTAGCCGGCCTGGCCGGTGCCGGTGGCGCCGGGTCTGGGTGATGTCGAGGCCCGACGCCGGGTCGACCGCGGCCGCCGTGTAGGCGCCGGAGGTTCAGGCCACTGCCGAGACGTTGATCGTCGGTCAGGTCGAGAGCGATGGTGTCGCCGCCGTTGGCGCCGACCTGGAAGTTGCTTGTTGTAGCGTGCCGTCGAGCAGAGCCGTCGAGCCGTACTTGGTCTGCGTCGAGACGTTGGTCAGCTCCGAGTTCAGCGAGGTGATCTCAGAGCCGATCGCCGCGAGCGACGACGCGTCCTGAGTACCCGTGTTACCGGCCTGCACGACGAGGGTGCGCATGCGCTGCAGGATCTGCTGCGACGGTACCGAGAGCGCCGTCGGCGATCTGGGCGACGTCCGTGCCGTCCTGGGCGTTGCTGACGGCCTGGGTGAGGCCGTTGATCTGCGAGGTCAGGCCCTGGCTGATCGACAGACCAGCGGCGTCGTCGGCCGCCTTGTTGATGCGCAGACCGCTCGAGAGCTTCTCGATCGCGTCGCTCATCATGCTCTGGTTGTTGTTGAGGTTCTGGTACGCGTTGAGCGCCGAAACGTTGGTGTTGATGACGAGACTCATTGTGATTCCTCCATGATTAGTTGAGTCTTGACGTTGTTGGGCTGACTTGCCCGGCCGACCCGTCCGTGGGTCGGCAACTTATGAATCGGCGGTCGCTAGCCCCACTTGAGTAGTCCGCCGAATACTTTCTGTCGACTTCGCTAAGCAATCTGCGCGCGGCTCATCGAGACGACGACGTCGCCGCGAGCCGTGGACATCGCCAGGCGGCCGGTCAGCGTGCTGCGCTCGGCGACGGCGCGGCAGTAGGCCGCCCGGGACGCCGCGGCGCGGCCCGGGCCGGCCTGGACGCGGCGGTCGGTCTCGCTCTGGGCGGCCATGCCGTCCTTGAGCATGCGCATCGCCTCGGCCCGCAGCTGCGAGACCGCGCGACTCGGTGACGCCGAGCTCGGCCGCGATGTCGGTCATCTGGCGCTGGTGGAAGAAGTAAGCGGTGACGACCAAGCGCAGCCGCTCGGGCAGCTCGGCGATCGCGTCGTGCAGGTAGCCCAGCTGCTCGCGGTGCAGGATCAGCGACTCGGGGCCGGCCGACGAGTCGGGCACCAGCTCGGCGCCGGTCTCGGGCGCGAAGCCCTGCAGGCTCAGCACGCTGGCGCGGGCGCAGGTCGGCGTCGAGCGCTGTCCAGCTCGGAGACGCTCGACGCCCATGGCCGCGGCGACCTCGTCGGTGCGCGGCGTGCGGCCCAGGCGCGACCGCACAGCTGGGAGCGGACGGTCTCGACCTCGCGGGCCCGGCCTGCGGACCGAGCGGGCGGCCCAGTCCATGCCGCGCAGCTCGTCCATCATCGCGCCGCGGATGCGGATCGCGGCGAAGCGGGCGAACGGAACGCCGCGCGACGCGTCGAAGCTCTGCGCGCTGACGACCAGGGCCATCATGCCGGCCGAGGTCAGCTCGTCGCGGCTCACGTGGGCGGGCACCTTGGCCAGCATCTCGCGAACGAGGTGGCCGACCAGCGGCGAGGTTCTCGGTGACCAGCTTCTCGACGGCCTTGGCGCGCGAGCGGCGTCGTGCGTCGGTGCGGCTGCGGGGTGAAGCGGGCCGGTGTCGATCGCGGGGCTGCTGACTGTGACATGGGGCCTCCGAGTGCGTTTCACTGCCGTGCTAGCGTGAGCGACCTTCTTGGCGACCCCCGTCGTCACGCGTTGGATCGTGTGCCTGAGCTGCGGACGTTAAATCGTGTGTGGTTTTTCGTGCTGGCAACGTAGCGGCTACCGACCCTCGCGCCAGCCTGACGCAAGTTTCTGTAAACTCTGTGTCATGTTCTCAGTGTGTGACCGTGTCGCACGTTTGCGAGCGGACTACCGCCATCTGAATCCGTGTGTCGCAAGATCAGCCGCCGACGCTTCAGCTTGGCGAGTCGACTCAGCTTCGCCAGGTGCGGCGACGAGTGACGTGCGCTCAGATCAGGCGGTCCGGGCCGATGGAGGACGGATGGAGGCGCGGCGACGAGCTGGGCTGAGTGAACGAGGACTGGTGAGCGTGATGGACAGCGGACGCGGCGACTTCGCCGAGGTTCGCGATCGTCCTGTGGCGCGAGCGCGAAGCCGTCGAGCACGGTGCTCTTCAAGCTCGTTCGACGAGCAGCTGGTCGTCGAGGCCGGGCAGACCCGCTGGCTGGCCGACGCCAACGGTGAGGTCGAGGCCGCGCTCTGGAGCTGCTGCGCGGCACCGAGGTGCTGCGCAGCCTCGAGATCCGACGCCCTGGCCGACGGCTGGGCCTGCCGCGCCGACGCACCCTGGCCGAGATCGCGGCCGCGCGCCGCGAGCCGTGGGCGACGCATCCTGTCGAGCACCGCGCGCGCTGCTCGACCTGGTCGCCGAGATCGCACGACGCGGCCGACGAGAACCGCCGGCCTGCTCGACGCCGGCGCCCGCTCGGTCCGCGAGACCCTGCTCGTCGCTCAGCGCGTCCGTCGGCACCTACGACGCCAGCGGCGCGACCGCGCGGGCATCGGCCGTCCCGGCCGGCTGGACGAGCAGGCCTGAGCGATGACCAGCTTCTCCGGCCTGACCAATGCCGCCGCGGCCGCTCGCCGCCCAGAGCTACGGCATGCAGATCACCGGCCAGAACATCGCCAACGCCGACACCGCGGGCTACACCCGCGAGCGGGTCGACCTGACGCGCGACCGGCCCGGTCCAGCGGCGTTCCGACGATCTACGCGACCCGCAGCCGAAGGGCGGCGGCTCGGTCACCGTGCCGGCGTCGAGCCGGCTCAACGACCCGTCATCGACGCCCGGCCCGCACCGAGCACGGCCCAGCGGCTACCTCGACGCCAGTCGACCACCCTGTCCAAGATCGAGACGCAACTTCAACGAGCCGAGCGACACCGGCCTGACCGAGCAGCTGAACACGTTCTGGAACGACTGGTCGACCGTGGCCAACAACCCCGGCGACGGCGCCGCCCGCAGCGCGCTGCTGGCGCAGGCCAGCACCGTCACCGACACGCTCAACTCGCCGCAGCACCGCGCTGACCCAGCTGCCGCCGAGCACGCCAGCCGGCGCTGAGCGCGTCGGTGACCCAGATCAACACCGCCGCCACCGCTCGTCGCGACAGCTGAACGCGCAGATCGCGGTCGCCCAGGCGACCGGCGCGCCGACCGCGAGCCTGCAGGACCAGCGCGACAGCTGCTCAGCCAGCTGGCCGACCTCGGCGGCGCGCCAGCGCAGCATGCAGACCGACGGCACGGTCGACCGTGACGATGGGCGGCCAGACGCTGGTCTCGGGCGTCGACCGCGGCCACCGTCGGCGTCGACGCGCTCGAACAACGTGACCGTCGGCGGCACCGGCGGTGACGCTGACCGGCGGCAGGCCAAGGCCCAGTCCGAAGCGCTCACCACGACCCTGCCGAACTACCAGAGCCAGCTCGACGGCGTCGCCAGCGGCGCTGGCGACGAGCGTCAACAGCGTGCCATCCGACCGGCTACGACCTGAACGGCAACGCCGGCGGCGCTTCTTCACCGGCACCACCGCCGCGACGATCGCGGTCGCGATCACCGACCCGAACAAGGTCGCGGCATCCGCGACGGCCTCGCCGGCGGCAACCTCGACGCCGGGGTCGCCCTGCAGCTCGCCGCCCTCGGCACGTCGACGACCGGGCGCGGACGCGGCCTACCGCACCATGGTCGCGTCGCTCGGCAGCGCCAGCGCAGGGCCACCCAGCAGGCGACGGTCCAGGACTCGGTCACCAGCAGCGTCGACTCGATGCAGGCATCCGCATCCGGCGTCAGCTACGACGACGAGGTCACCAACCTGCTGACCTACCAGCGCGCCTACCAGGCCGTCCTCGCGGGTGCTCACCACGGTCGACGAGACCCTCGACACCCTGATCAACCACACCGGAAGGGCCGGCCTGTGACCATGCCGCGCATCACCGAACGCTCAACAGCTCCACTCGGCTCGCTCGCCGCGCTCGCAGGCGAGCTCGTCACGCCGTCACGGCGCTGCAGAGCCAGCTCTCGTCCGGGCGCCAGATCACCAAGCCGTCCGACGACCCGGCCGGCACCGTCCAGGCGCTGGACCTGCGCGGCCAGCTCAAGCGCGAGAACCAGTACCAGGCCAACGCAGCCGACGGGCATCGGCTGGCTGACCACGGTCGACGAGCACGCTGACCTCGGTGATGAACCAGGCGCAGAGCGCCCGCACGCTCGTCGCTGCAAGGGCCTGAACACCGGCACGAACGACACGTCGGCGATGACCGCGATCGCCAACAGGTCGATCAGCTGCGCCAGGCGCATGCTCTCGACCGGCCAACACCACCTACGAGGGCCGGCCGATCTTCGGCGGCACCACCGCCGGCACGACCGCCTTCGACTCCACCGGCGCCTATGTCGGCGACGACCGGCTCGGTCACCCGGACCGTCGGCGACAACGACACCGTCCAGGTCAACCAGACCGGGCCCACCGTCTTCGGCTCGAACGGCAGCAACCTGTTCGACGTGCTGAGCCACGATCTCGACCGACCTGCGCACCAACCCGTCGGCGCTGTCGGGCGACCTGACGCAATCTCGACGCGGCGATGACCACGCTGAGCACGCAGCAGGCGCAGGCCGGTGCCACTTACCAGAGGATTCAGACCGTGCAGACGACGCCAGCAACGCCTCGCTGCAGATCGACCACCCAGCTGTCGTCAATCCAGGACGTCGACGTCGCCGACATGGCGGTCCAGGTCTCGTCGGCCAACATCGCCTACCAGGCCGCCCTGCAGACCACCGCCAGCATCCGGCAGACCTCGTTGCTGGACTACCTGAAGTGAGCGCGGCCACGACGGTCGATCAGGACAACCTGATCGAGTTCGTCGACGCCGATCCTCGGATTCGACGACGAGACCGCGTTTCACCCTGTCGCCGCTGGAGCAGACCCGGGCGCTGTGGACGCTCGTGTCGACCCGCACATCCGGACTGCGCTTCGTCGTCGCTCCGCCGGCGCCGTTCTTCCCGGACTATCGCCCCAGAGGTCGACGAGGCGGCCGTCGCGCCCCTCGACGCCGACGGCGAGGAGCTGACCGTGCTGGTCATCCTGAGTGTCACGGGCTCGATCCGCACCGCCACCGCGAACCTGCTGGCGCCGCTCGTGCTGGCCCCGAATCGACCATCGGGCGATGCAGATCGTGCTGGCCGACGACTCGCTACCCCTACGCGCTCCCCTACAGGCGGCGTCCGGCGGATAACCTGAGCCTCGACAGTCACCGTCCGAGCCCACCGGAGCCTTCGTGCTGATCCTGACCCGACGTGTCGGCGAGAGCGTCGTCATCGGCGACGACATCGTCGTGACGGTCGTCGAGGTACGTGGCGACTCGGTGCGGATCGGTATCGACGCGCCGCGATCGGTCGACGTCCACCGCGAAGAGGTCTACCGCGAGCTCCAGCAGGCCAACCGCCAGGCCGCGTCCCCCGACGCCGATTCGATCGAGGCGCTGAAGGCGTTCATCGCCGGATCCGAGCCCGATCCGTCCTGACCGGCGCACCTGCGAACGTGCGAGAGCCCCGGCAGTCGGGGGGTTCTGCCGGGGCTCTGGAATAACAGACTCTCCTGCGTGTGAGTTAACTGTCAAGGCGAGCTTTAGATTTGTGTGAGTCGTTACCAATTCGAGATGTGGCGGTATCGGCCCTCAGCCGGTCCGCGGCGGCGCGTCGAGCGTGATCCAGAAGCGGTCCTCGTCCCCGATCGGGGCATCGGCCACCCCGCCGTTCGCGAGGATCACCCGCCGCGACGGCTCGTTGCCGTGCGAACACGTCACGAGCACCCGGTCCAGCCCCAGCCGGCGGCATTCGACCAATCCGGCGGCCAGCATGCGCGTCGCGTGGCCCTGCCGCCGCCACGGCGCGACCACGTGGTAGCCGATGTGTCCGCCGATGTCGCTCAGTTCGGGCGTCAGCTCGTGGCGGACGACCAGGGTCCCCAGATAGAACTCGCCCGACACGTACCAGTACACCGTCGACGGCACGCCCCACCGGCGGCGCACGCCCCGGCGCGCGGCCACGAATGCGCCGAAATCCTCGCTGGCCGCGCCGAGCCAGTCGGTCGGCGTACCGCGCACGAGGCAATCGGCCTGCTCGCCGACGAGGTAGGACGTGCGGACCCGCGCGGTCGGCGCGATCAGGGCGGGCGGATCGATCAGGGTGATCACCGGGCGTCCGCCTGCCACGGCGCCGGCGTCCGACTGGCCAGCGTCGTGATCACGACGACCACGGCCACGACGCCGGCCGCGGTGAACAGCCCGGCCGCGGCGGCGACGTGCAGCACGAGTTCGGCTCCCCCGAACGCGCCGAGCAGCATTGCGACAACGGCGATCAGCCGGCGCACCGCGACCGGCCGGTTCCGGCCGCGCAGGTCAGCCGCGACACCGGTCAGGGTCATCGTCAGCACCGTCGTCGTCACGTCCGGCACGGCCAGCTTGCGGGCCGCGGCGTTCTGCAGGCCGAACGCGATGGCGGCGAGCGCCACGGTCACATCGCGCACGCCGTCACCGAACGGCGCGCCGGCGACGGCCACGACGGCCCCGGCCATCGCCAAGAGCACGACCTCGGCCGCGGCGACATTGCGCAACAACCGGCCGCGGTGAGACCCGAACCGGGTGATCGCCGCCCCGCCGATGGCCGCACCGACGAGAAATCCGGCCAGCGCGATCACCGACGCCACTAGCGAGAAGCCCGGGGCACGCGCCAGGGCGAAGCCGATGAAGACGATGTTGCCGGTCATGTTCGCGACGAAGACGCGGCCCAGGCTCAGGATGCTGACGGCGTCTACGAGGCCGGTCGCCACCGACAGCAACAGCAGGGCGGCCGGCAGCGGGCCGTGGCGCGGGTCGGCCACGTAACCATCGAGCCAAGGTGGGCGCATCGCCGGATGCTGTCAGATCGCTTCTGGCGGCGCAGCAGCGCATACGAGGTTGGGCCGCCGAAAGCGAGTATTACCGAGTGCTGACAGTGCCGCTCGAACACAGCTGGTTCCTGCGTCAGGCCACCTATGCTTTCGCCGGAGGTCGGCCGCCGACGACCACTCCGCAGCGGAGGTCGTCTTGCTCACTCTGATCCTGATCGGGCTTGTCGGAGGCCTGATCACCGGCATCTCGCCGTGCGTGCTGCCGGTGTTGCCGGTCGTCTTCCTGTCCAGCGGTGTCCAGAACACCCGCGCCCGTCCGGTGCCCCGGCAGGCGGCGACCAAACAGGGTCGACGCGCCCAGTCGAGCGAGCCGAGTCGCGCGCGGCCGTACCTCATCGTCGCCGGTCTCGCGATCAGCTTCAGCGTGTTCACCTTGCTCGGAACGCTGGCGCTCAGCGCGCTACCGCTGCCCAAGGACATCATCCGATGGACCGGCCTCACGGTGCTCGTCCTGCTCGGCATCGCCATGATGTTCCCGCGGGTGCAGGACGTCCTGGAGAAGCCGTTCGCCCGCATCGGGCAGCGCCGGGTGTCGGGTGAGCGAGGCGGCTTCGTCCTCGGTCTCGCCCTGGGGGCGGTCTACGTGCCGTGCGCCGGCCCGGTGCTGGCCGCCATCACGGTCGCTGGCGCCACCGGCAAGATCGGGTTGCGCACGGTCGCCCTCACCGTCGCGTTCGCGATCGGCACGGCGATCCCGCTCCTGGGCTTCGCATTGGCCGGGCGACAGGTGGCCCATCGGGTCGCGGCCTTCCGAACCCGCCAGCGCAGCGTCCGGGTGGTTGCGGGCCTGGTCGTGATCGGGCTGGCCGTCGCTCTGACCTTCAACGTCACGGACGCCCTGCAGCGAACCGTCCCCGACTACACCTCGGGCCTCAACAAGGCCTTGAACAGCAAGGGCGCCGCGAAGGAACTCGACCCCGGCCAGAGCGAGTCGCTGCAGGACTGCGGGCAGGAACCTGCCTCGACGCTGCAGAACTGCGGCAAGTCCCCGCAGATCTCGGGCATCCAGCAGTGGATCAACACGCCGGGCGGCGCGGCGCTGACGGCCGGCTCGCTGCAGGGCAAGGTTGTGCTCGTCGATTTCTGGGCCTACTCGTGCATCAACTGCCAACGCGCGATCCCTCATGTCGAGGCGTGGTATTCGGCCTACCAATCGCTCGGCTTCGAGGTCGTCGGCGTCCACACGCCGGAATACGCGTTCGAGCACGTCGCCAGCAACGTGCGTGCCGGAGCCGACCGATTGCACATCACGTATCCGGTCGCGATCGACAACAACTACACGACCTGGAACAACTTCAGCAACGACTCATGGCCGGCCGAGTACCTCATCGACGCGACCGGATTGGTCCGGCACGTGTCGATCGGCGAGGGCGACTACGCGGGCACCGAAGCTCTGATCCGCCAACTGCTCACTGCCGCGAATCCGGGCGCGACCCTGCCTGCCGCGACGGACGTCCCCGACACGACGCCCGACCGACCAGAGCCAGACGCCCGAGACGTACCTCGGGTCGGCGCGCGCGAACACGTACGTCGGTCCCGCCGACCTCCAGAACGGCACGCACTCGTACTCGTACCCGTCGAACGCTCCGGCCGACGAGTTCGAACTCACGGGCACCTGGACCGTGGACGACGAATCCCTGACTGCGAAGGCGAATGCCGGCATCCGATTGAACTTCGATGCGGACGATGTGTATCTCGACGTCGGGGGCACCGGGACGATCACGGCGACCGTCGACGGGCGCACGACCAGCTATCCGGTGTCGGGCGCCCCCGACATCTACACGCTCGTATCCGGCAGCACGTCGAGCCGTCGCACGTTGACCGTGACCCTTTCGCCCGGCCTCGCGGCATATTCATTCACGTTCGGCTAGCGATGTTCTTCTGACCCGCCGCTCGTAGTGACATGCTGGCGGGATGGGGGCACGATGACCGACGGCGGTTGGGTGGTGACGTTGCCGCCCTCGCTCGAGGCGCCCGCGCTGGCCCGCCGTCACCTGCGCACGCTCGCCGAAGCCTCCCTGTTGTCGGCCGAAACGATCGACGACGCCCTCCTCATGACGAGCGAACTCGTCACCAACGCCGTCCAACACGGCGCGCCCGCCGTCACGTTGTCGGTGCGGGTCGACGGCGGCGTGATCACCGTCGTCGTCACCGATAACGGCGCCACGCTGCCCGGGCCGCAACCCTCGGTCCCGCCCGTCGACAGTCCGCACGGACGGGGCCTGCACATCGTCAGCACGTTGGCCACCCGGTGGGGCGTCCACCCGGTGCCAGCCGGCCGCGGCAAGAGTGTGTGGTTCGTCCTGCAGCCGGCCGACTGACCTCACCGACGGGCGCGCCGGTGCTGGATGAACAGCGTGGCGAGCGCGCCGAGCACCGCCGCGATGATCAACGCCAGGTAGAGGGGCGCGTGGACGCGGGGACCGACGAAGCGGATCTGGACCTTCGCCGTGTTCTCGAGCAGGAAAACGATGAACAGGACGACGAAGATCAGGCCGATGATCTGACGGGTCGATATTCGCCGCCGGCGCTCCGGCTCCTGCGATTCGGAAGTGTTGGTCATGCTGAGGCTCCTCCTCGGTGGTTGCCGAGCTGATACCCGGAATCCGACCGGATCAGACACCGGCCGCGAAACCGGCGAAGCCGCGACGATCAACTCGTCGCGGCTTCGTGGCTGACCTTTACCGGCCCGGCGCTTTACGCGCCGACGGCCTCACTTCGACGCGGCAGCTTCCACCCCGGGCCGGACGAAGTGGCAGGTGTACCCGTACGGGTACTTCTGCAGGTAGTCCTGGTGCTCGGCCTCGGCCTGCCAGAACGGACCGGCGGGCTCGACCTCGGTGACCACCTTGCCGGGCCACAAGACCCGATGCGTCGACGTCGGCGATCGTGTCCTCGGCAACCCGCTTCTGCTCGTCGCTGGTGTAGAAGATCGCCGAGCGGTAGCTCGAGCCGATGTCGTTGCCCTGCCGGTTCTTCGTCGACGGATCGTGCACCTGGAAGAAGAACTCGAACAGGTCGCGGTACGACGTCTCCGGGCCGGGTCGAAGACGATCTCGACCGCCTCGGCATGACGTGCCGTGGTTGCGGTAGGTCGCGTTCGCGCACGTCCGCCGCCGGTGTAGCCGACGCGGGTCGAGAGCACGCCGGGCCGCTTGCGGATCAGTTCCTGCAAGCCCCAGAAGCAGCCACCGGCGAGGATCGCCGTCTCGGTCGTTTGCGCTCATTTCGCGTCTCCTTGCTCGTCGAATCGTCATCGAAATCGAGTTGATGCAGTACCGCAGGTCGGTCGGGCGTGCCGTAGCCCTCGCCGGCGAACACGTGGCCGAGGTGACTGTGGCAGTTGGCGCAGACGACCTCGGTGCGGACGGATGCCCAGGCTGCGGTCCTCGATCTCGATCACCTTGTCGCCGGCGAGCGGGGTGAAGAAGCTCGGCCAGCCGCAGTGCGAGTCGAACTTGGCGTCGCTGCGGAACAGCTCGGCGCCGCAGGCCCGGCAGTCGTACACGCCGGTGCGGTGGTTGTCGGTGTACTCGCCGACGAACGGACGCTTCGGTGGCGGCCTGGCGAAGCACGGCGTACTCGGCGGGGCTCAGCTCGGCCCGCCATTGCTCGTCGGTCTTCACGACCGGCGCTGGATCCTTGATGTTGGTCACGTCTGTAGAACGGGAGGGCCCGGGAAAGTGTTGCCGGGCGGTCCTTACGAAGGACGAACGTCGGCGCCCCCGCCGGACAACCGCTCGGCGAGCTGCGCCGTCACCTTCCGATACGCCCGCGGCTGGATCGGATTGAGCCAGTGATTGGCGCGCGTACGGGCCGAGATGTTCAGGTCGAGGTCGTCGAGCACTTCGTCGACGTTGTGCAAGGAGAACGGGATGATCTTCGTGCCTGGCAGTGGTGTCCGCCGATCGCGACGTCCAGGAAGGCCAACCGATCCGCCACCGCCTGCCGCATCTCGGCCCGCATCCGGGGCCGCCACGGCTCACCGGCCAGGTGAGCGGCGATCCACACCGCTGCGATCTCGGCATTGAGCGGGCTGAAGAACGAGGAGTTGTACCCGGCGAAGTACAGGTCCGGCACGTCGATCGGCAGCACCTGGCGGTAGAGCATGAAATTGCCGCGCTCGTCGAACAGCTCGGCGGCTCACGTCGGTCTCAGGAACGGCACGCCCTGCGTGAATCCGGTTGCGGCCACGACCAGATCGGCCGGCACGATGGTGCCGTCTCGAGTTCGGCGCCGGGCGACCCCTTCTCGGCGAGCAGGCGGGTCACGGACCGATCACGGTGGACGTCGATCCGGCCCTCGCCGACCGCCTCGTAGAACCCGTCGCGAGACGAGCCCGATCGCACCCTGGACGATGTCCTCCATCGTCCCGGTCGGCGCCAGCTCGAGTTGCTTGAGCTTGTACTGGCTGCACCGACATCGAGCCGACCGAGTTCAGCATGGCGCCGGCGCATCCCGATTTCCCGGGCCGTGCAGGAACTTCTCCGAGTCCCCGCAGGTACGGTATCGGAACAGCGACTCCCCCATCCGGGTCAGCAACAGGAACTTGAAGTTGACGACGCCGCGGACCTTCTGCGGACCTTCCACAGCATCTGCCGGGCAACACGGTCGCTTGCGCCGGACCCCGCTGATCGCGATCGCGACATCGCAGGCGGTCTTGCCGTAGCCGAGCACGACCACGTCGCGCCCCCGCGCCTCCTCGACGTCGTGGACTCCGTCGCCGGGCTGAGCCGGCCCCCGGCGGCCTGAACTCGGCCCGGCCCGGGAGGTCCGGACCAGGGGCTCGCAGAACACACCGTTGGCGATCACCACGACGTCGTACGTCTCCGTCGAGGACCGCGGCGCACCGCGCGGGCGGCTGGTGACGCTCCACCCGCCTTGCCGAGGGACGCGAGCGCCGACCTCCGTGTCCAGGCGACACAGCCGGTCGACGCCGAACTCCGCGGCGTAGCCGGCGAAGTAGGCCTGCACCTGCTCACCGCTCGGCCACTCCGGGTACGACCCCGGCATCGGGTAGTCCGACAGCGAGTAGGTGTCGCGCGGGCTTGGGTCGGGACGCCGGGATAGCGGCGAGTGGAGCTCCAGACCCCGCCGACGTCCGGTGACTTCTCGAAGACCGTGACGTCATGTCCGGCGCTGCTTGAGCACCTTCGCGGTCACAGTCCCGGCGCACCGGCCCCGACGACCGCGATCCGATTGGCCGCGGCGCTCACTGACTTTCGGCCGGGATCCGCAGCTCGATGCCGAACTCGGCCATGATCCCCTGCATGACGCGAGTGTCCTTCGGCCCGGGCGGCATGTCGGCCAGCGCCTGGTAGTACTTCTCGAGCCCGGCCGGCGAGACGACCGAGATGACCCTCGCCTCCTCGTCGAACGGGTTGCGGAAGGCGTGCATGACATCGCGCGGCAGGAACAGGTAATCGCCGAGCTCGAGCTCGAACTGCTCGTCGCCGAGGATGACCTCCAGCCGACCGGCCAGGCAGATGAACGACTCGTCCTCGCGGGTGTGGACGTGCGGCGGCGGCCCGTTGACGCCGGCCGGGATGGCGTACTCGAACAGTGAATACGCATCATGCGTCGATTCGCCGTCCGTCTTCTTCGTGATGCTCGATTCCGATCGCCGGCGATCGCCTGCCCCTTGCGCGAGGGAAGCATGTACCCGCCGCCGACCGTCATGTGTCCTCCCTCGCTCTCGCGGCGCCCGGTCGGGCCGCCGTATGCGTGGCTCACAGCTTGGCGATCAAGATCGGCTGCGTCCACCAACCGCGTGTCCCGCTGAGTGGGACCACATGTTGGCCCAGCCGGCACCGGATCAGCGACGGTCGAGTAGGCCCGCGACGCCGCGGCCGCCGCCAAACGTACCGCGGGTCCGACCCGGTCGGGACGCACGACCGCGTCGGGCCCGTCACCGAGAGCGCCGCGACGACGCCACCCAGCGGACCGAAGATCGGCGCCGCGACACAGCGTGACGCCGATGTTGCCCTCCTCGCGGTCGACCGCCCAGCCGCGATCGGGGATCGCCGCCAGCTCACGGCGCAGCACATCGGGATTGGTGATCGTCCGGGGCGTCCGGGCGACCAGACCGGCCGCCAGGACCGCATCGCGATCGTGGCCCGCGAATAGGCCATGATCGCGCGGCCGAGGCCCGAGCAGTGGGTCGGGATGGTCCCCCCGACCTGCGACAGCATCGGCATCGGCCGATGGCCGCTGATCTTCTCGACGATCAGCACCTGTGGCCGTCGAGGACGCCGAGCTGGACCGCGGTGTGCGTCGCGTTGTACAGGTCCTGCAGGAAGGGCAGCACCGCCTCGCGCAGCTCGTGGCGGATCGGCGCGAGACCGGAGATCTCGAACAGCCGGTTGCCGATCCGGTAGTGCTCGTCGGGCTTGTCGAGCCAGCCGAGCCGCAACATCCGGTCGGCGGTTCGGTGGGTTGTCGAGCGCGGCAGGCCCGATCGGCGGACCAGCGCCGCCAGCGTCAGCTCGCGATGTGTCGCGTCGAATGCGCCGAGAATCGCGGCGGCTCGATCGAGTCCACCGACGATCCCGCCGGATCCGGCCCGTCGCTGTCCCGCTCACTGGGACTCATCGTTGGTGACTGCGCCGCTGGACGGCAGGCTGGCCGAACACGGCGGCATCGTAGACAGGAGGTCGATCGATCACCACCGAACAGCGCTGGTCGGCGGCGGTGCGCAGCGGCATCGGCCGGGCCACGCGCGTCGCACCTGGCTCGCACGGGTTGCGGCGTCATGATCACCGGCCGGACCGAGGCCGACCTCGTGACCGCGAGGCAGCTCGCAGGCGACTCGGCGCCGCGTGGCGATGTCAGGCGACGTCACCGACCCGGACGGCCGCCGCGACGTCCGAGGACGACGCCGAGCGCCGGTTCGAGCGCGCTCGATGTCCTCGTCCTGAACGCCGGCGGTCCACCGCCCGGGCGGATCCTCGACCTCGACGACGACGCCTGGCGCACCGCCTTCGAGTTGCTGGTGCTCGGCCCTCTGCGGCTGGCCCGACTCGCGCTGCCGCGATGGCGACCAACGGCTTCGGCCGGGTGATCGTCGTGACCTCGACGGCGGTGCGGCAGCCGCAGCCCGATCTGGCCGCCTCGGTGGTCCTGCGCTCAGCGATCACCAGCGCGGTCAAGCTGCTGGCGCGCGAATACGCCGACGCAGGGGGTCACGGTGAACTGCGTCGCGCCTGGCGCCACCGACACCGAGCGCCGGCGGCAGATCATCCGGCAACCGGGCCGCCGCGGCGGGCATCGCGTACGAGGACCTCGACGCGGCCGATGCGCGGACGTTCCGGCCGGTCGCCCGGCCCGACCCGACGAGATCGCTGCTGCAATCGCCTTCCTGGCCTCCGACGCGGCGAGCTACATCAACGGCACCGTCTTCACGGTCGACGGCGGGCGGACGGAGAACATCCTGGTGAGCGGATTCGACCATGGCCGGTTTCCTGGCCGGGCATCACCGACGTGGTGCGGCCCGGCAGCGGCCGGCCCGTCGTCGTGCACGCCGACGAGCTCGAACGATTGCCGGCCGACCAGGTGCACAACCCGACCGAGCTCTCGATCGCCGGGCGGCTGCCGACCGTGACGTTCGAGATCTTCCGACAGGTGATCCCGGCCGGTCTCTCGTCGGACATGCAGCGCCACCATCACGAGACCGTCCACTTCGTCATCAGCGGCGACGGCCACAGCGAGGTCGAGGATGAGACGGTGACCTGGTCGACCGGCGACTTCGTCTACACGCCGCCATGGACCTGGCATCGCCACTACAACGACTCGACGACCGACCCGGTCGAATTCCTGACCATCGAGAACTCGCGGTTGCTCGCCGCCCTCGGCGTGTCGCGCCGCCAGAGCGCGGGTCTGGCCACCATGGCCGAGGCCCGCGCCCGATTCGAGGAGTACCCATGACCGACCTGCCCAGCCCACGTCAGTATCTGGGGCGAACTCGGCGACGTCGACCACCAGCTGCGTCACGTCGACGTCGGCGGCGTTAGCACTCGGGTGCTGCAGGCGGGCGCCGGCCCCGAGTTGGTGCTGCTGCACGGCACCGGTGGGCACCTCGAGGCCTACGCGCGAGATATCGCCGGGCTGGCCGAGGATTTCCACGTCACGGCGTACGACATGGTCGGCCACGGCTGGTCGGATCTGCCCGACCGGCCCTACACGATCGACGTGCTGTCCGACCATCTCGTCGGACTGATGGACGCGCTCGGCCTCGATCGTGCCGCATCTGTCCGGTGAATCTCTCGGCGGCTGGGTCACGGCCTGGACCGCTGCGCACCATCCCGACCGCGTCGACCGGCTCGTCCTGAACACGCCCGGCAACATCGCGAACAAGCCCGCGGTGATGGCCCGGATGCGCGACAGCACGATGGCCGCGGTTCTGGACCCGAGCGACGCGACCGTCCGCCGACGCGTCGAGTTCCTGTTCCACGACAAGACGATGGTCACCGACGAGCTCGTGAACCTGCGCCGGACGGTCTACAGCCGGCCCGGTTTCGTCACGGCGATCACGAACACGCTGGTGCTTCAGGACCCGGTCATTCGCGCGGACTTCAGCTGGGACCCGTCCTGGGTCGCGAAGGTCGCCGCGCCGACCCTGCTGCTCTGGACCGACCACGATCCGACCGGCGGGTTGGACGAGGCCGCAACTGCTGCTCGACTGGCTGCCCGACGCTCGGCTGCACGTGATCGAGGACGCCGGGCACTGGCCGCAGTGGGAGAAGGTCGACGCAGTTCCTCGCAGGCGCACCGCGCCTTCCTGCGCGACGAGAAGGACCCGTCATGAGCGAGATCCTCGGATTCGTCGGGATGTCGCACTCTCCGTTCGCGACGCTGCTGCCGCCGCAGTCCGCGTCGACCCGGGCGCGACGTTTCTGGCCGACGCCGGCGCGGGTCGCCGAGACGGTGCGGGCGCTGGCGCCGGACGCCATCGTCGTCATCGGGCCCGACCACTTTCACGCGAACTTCTACGATGTCATGCCGCCGTTCGTGCTCGGTGTCGAGGAGGCCGTCGGGTTCGGAGACTTCGGCAGCACGGCCGGCCCCTGCCGGTGGACGCGGACTCGCCTGGGTCGATCTAGGCGGGCTGACCGAGGACGGGTTCGACGTGGCGCTGTCGTACTCGCTGACCGTCGACCACGGCGATCGTCCAGGGCTACGAGATGGTCACCGGCGAGCATCGAATCCCCCTGGTACCGCTGGTCATCAACACGGCCGCCCCCCCGCTTCCGAGCCTGGAGCGGTGCGTCCAGCTCGGGCTGTCGCTCGGACGGGCCGTGCGTCGCGCGGACGGCCCGGACCGCGTGCTCGTCCTGGCCAGCGGCGGCTTGTCGCACTGGCTACCGTCCAACGACCCGCGCGACGCCGTCAGTTACCGGCCACCGCCGGCCGCGCTGATCCACGGGCCGCAGGACGCCCAGGCGTTCGCGGCCGCGCGCGAGCCGCGGGTGCGGGCGATGGGCGGCAACCCGGAGGCGCCCGTCAACTCGTCCTGGGACAACTGGTTCCTTCGCCAGCTCGAGTCGACCGATCTCGATCCGATCAGCCAGCTCGGCCACGACGGTCTCGAAAAGCTGGCCGGCACCGGCGGTCACGAGATCCGGGCCTGGCTGGTCGGCCACGCGGCCGTCGGTGCGCCGCTGGTGTGGACGAGTTACGAACCGGTGCCCGAGTGGATCACCGGCATGGGCATCGGGACGACCTTCCCGGTCGGCGCCGACCACGTCAGCCAGGAATCCGTATGACGAGGACGAAAGTGGCGATCATCGGGTCGGGCAACATCGGCACCGACCTGATGATCAAGATCCTGCGGCTGTCGGAAACGCTGGAGGTCGCCGCGATGGTCGGCATCGACGCCGCGTCCGACGGCCTGGCCCGGGCGGCCCGGCTCGGCGTCGCGACGACCCCGGACGGCGTTGCCGGACTCATCGCGATGCCCGGCTTCGACGAGATCCGGATCGTCTTCGACGCGACATCGGCCGCCGCGCACCACGCCAACGCGGCCGCGCTCACGGGCAAGCGATTCGTCGACCTGACCCCGGCCGCGATCGGGCCGTACGTCGTCCCGGCCGTCAATCTCGGCGATCACCTTGACGCGCCGAACGTGAACATGGTGACGTGCGGTGGCCAGGCCACGATCCCGGTGGTCGCGGCGATCGCCGCGATCACGCCGGTGCACTGGGCCGAGATCGTGGCGTCGATCGCGTCGAAGTCGGCCGGTCCCGGAACCCGAGCGAACATCGACGAGTTCACCGAGACGACCCGCGCGGCGATCGAACAGGTCGGCGGAGCCCGGCGTGGTAAGGCAATCATCGTGCTCAATCCCGCCGAGCCCCCACTCGTCATGCGCGACACCGTCATCTGCCTGACCGATCGGCTCGACCCGGACGGCCGCGCGAACGTCACCGACGCGGTCGAGCGCATGGTCGAGTCGGTCGCCGAATACGTGCCCGGCTATCGACTCAAGCAGCGCGTGCAATTCGCGGATCTCGATGCCGACGACTCGGTGGTCACCCTCGTGCCCGACCGGGACGGGCGCACCCATACGCAGATCAGCGTGTTCCTCGAGGTCGAGGGCGCGGCGCACTATCTGCCGTCCTACGCGGGGAATCTCGACATCATGACGTCGGCTGCCCTGCGCGTCGGCGAGGCGCTCGCGGCCCGCGAGACCGCCGGACTGGTGCGGTCGTGACGACCCGGCTGTACATCCAGGACGTGACGCTGCGGGACGGGATGCACGCCGTTCGACATCGCTACAGCATCACGCAGCTCACCGCGATCGCCGCCGCCCTGGATGCGGCCGGCGTCGACGCGATCGAGGTCGCGCACGGCGACGGCCTCGCCGGGGCCTCGATGACCTACGGCACCGGTGCCCACACCGACGACGAGTGGATCGCCGCGGCCGCCGAGGTGGTCACGCGGGCCCGGCTGACGACGTTGCTGTTACCGGGCATCGGCACCATCCACGACCTGACGCGGGCGCACGCTCTGGGCGTGCGGTCGGTGCGCGTCGCCACCCACGCGTCCGAGGCCGACGTGGCCGCGCAGCACATCGCGACGGCGCGCGAACTGGGCCTGGACGTGTCGGGGTTCCTGATGATGAGCCATCTCGTCGAACCGGCCGCGCTCGCGGAGCAGGCCAAGTTGATGGAGTCCTACGGCGCGCAGTGCGTGTACGTCACCGACTCGGGTGGTCGGCTGACCATGGACGGAGTCCGCGATCGCGTCCGCGCCTACCGCGACGTGCTCGACGACACGACCCAGATCGGCATCCACGCCCACCAGAACCTCTCGCTGGCCGTCGCTAACTCGGTCGTCGCTGTCGAGAACGGCGTCACTCGCGTCGATGCCTCACTGGCCGGCATCGGCGCTGGGGCCGGCAACTGCCCGCTCGAGCCGTTCGTCGCGGTCGCCGACCTCAACGGTTGGGCGCACGGCTGCGACCTGTTCGCCCTCCAGGACGCGGCGGACGACCTGGTTCGACCGTTGCTGGACCGGCCCGTGCAGGTCGACCGCGAAACGTTGACGCTCGGCTACGCGGGTGTGTATTCGAGTTTCCTGCGTCACGCCGAGCGGGCCGCGGTCACGTACGGCGTCGACACCCGCGACATCCTCGTCGAGGTCGGGCGGCGCAAGCTGGTCGGCGGCCAGGAGGACATGATCGTCGATGTCGCGCTCGACCTGAGCCGCGCCGGCGGAAATCGAGTCAAGTTATGACGGATATCCCGTCATAACTTGACTCGATTCCGCGGCCTCGCCGAACCGGGGCGAAAGCGCGTAGCGCAGCAGCACCACATCACCGATCTGGCGGACCTCGGCAAGTGTCGCCCGCCGGTGCGCAGTCCACGGGTAGTCACCATCGCCTACGAACCGACAGGCCCGCGAGTCGCCGACGAAGAACGGCGCGACGACGAGTTGGAGCTCGTCGACCAGGTCGCCGGTCAGGAACTGGGTGTGCAGGCGACCGCCTCCCTCGACCATGAGCCGATTCACGCCGCGCGACGACAGGTCCTCGCAGACCGCGCGGAGCTCGACCGGCCGGCCACCGTCGACAACGGTGGCGACGTCGGCCAGCCGCGCGCGGGCGAGGGCGACCGCGGGTGTCGCGCAGTAGACGATCTTCTCGCCGTCCCCGCTTGCGAAGAAGTCGGCGGTGGCCCCCAGGTCGGCGCCGGCCGTGACGGTGACCTTGAGCGGCGAGGACGGCCGACCGCACGCGACCCGGTCGGCCCGTCGGATCGCCGACCGGACGAGTAGGCGGGGGTTGTCGTTGCGGATCGTGTTCGCCCCGACCATGATCGCGTCACACGAGGCCCGTACGGCGTCGACCCGGTCGAAGTCGGCGTCGTTCGACATCGGCAGCCGCTTGACGGTCGCGCCGTCGAGGTAGCCGTCCATCGACATGCCGCAGCTGAGCAGGACGTACGGTCGGTCAGCCACGGCGCACCGCCCCGACGAGCGGGCGCGGCGACACGGTGGGCGTCGACGAGTCGCACAGTGGGAGTCGACACGGTGGGAGTCGACAGCGGGTGGGAGTCGGCAGAGCGGCCCGGCGGCGGCCCCACAGCAGGACGACGGCGCCGGGCGATACTCCGATGAGGGCGAGCAGGCCGAACGCGGTCGCGGTGGCCACGCCCACGCCGGATCCGAGGCCGGCGGCCGCGAACGCCCAGGCGGCAACCCCCTCGCGCGGGCCCCACCCGGCGATGTTGAGCGGGATCGCCGACGCGAGCAGCACGATCAGGGCCAGCGGCAGCAGGGTCGCCAAGCCGAACGACCCGATTCCGCGCGCGGCGACAACGAATACGGCGACGTGCCCGACGACGACCAGCGTCGACGCGAGGACGACCCGCGGCCAGGCGGAACGCGCGAGCAAGCCGGCGCGTCCGTCGGCCCGGACGCGCGCGACGAAGCGCGGCACGTGGTCGCCGAGGACGGCCGACGCCGCGATCAGGGCGGTCCCGATGCCAATCACGACGCCGATGACGACGAGCGGAATCCCCTTATGCAGCGGGGAATCGACCGCCACCAACACGATCGAGGCGAGGCTGGCCTGCACCACCTGACCGGCCGTCCGTTCCCACACGACGGCACGGATCCCGCGGCCGACGTCGCCGGTCGTGCGACCGCTGCGCACCGCCCGGTCGACATCGCCGAGCACGCCGAGCGGCAGGGTGGCGTTCAGGAACTGCGAGCGGTAGTACGCGGCGACCGCGGACCCGAGGGGCAGGTCGATGCCGAGTCCGCGCGCGACGATCCGCCACCGCCAGGCCGAGGCGACGGTGGTGACGGCCGTGATCAGCACCGCCGCGACCACCGCGCCGACGTCGATCGACCGCAGCCCGGTGCGGAACGGCCCGGTGCCGACGCGCGCGACGACCACACCGAGCACGGCCAGGCCGCCTGCTCGCCGTCCCCACCGCACAGCCGCCGTGCTCATCCGCAACCTCCTCGTCGGCCACCTCTTCGAGAAGTACGCATGCAACCGTAGAGCTGGTTCACAGCGGTCGACCAGCAACTGCCCGAATGACGTCCGCGACGTCGCCGGACGTCGCCGCCCAGGACCGCAGGTTCGACCGGCGGGCCCGTGCCGACCGGGTCACTTCCCGGCGCAGCCGCCCGTCGCTCAGCCAGTCGCCGAGCGCGGATCGCCAGGCCGGCACGGCGCCGGGCGTCACGAGCAGACCGGGCACGGCACCGTCGTCCGCCCGGCCCAACGCTTCGGGCAGGCCGCCGACGGCCGAGGCGATCACCGGCAGCCCGCGGGCCAGCGCCTCGGTGACCACGAGGCCGTAGGTCTCGCCCCGGGAGGGATGCACGAGCACGTCGGCGGCGGCGAAGGCCTCGGCGAGCGGGCGTCCCGTCAGCGCTCCGGTGAACCGGATGCGGTCGGCGATGCCCGCCTCCGTGGCCCGCCGGCGCAGCCGATCGACGAATGCCGGTTCCCGTTCGACCGAACCGACGCACGTACACGACCAGCCGCCGACGTCCAGCCCGGCGAGGGCCGCGAGCAACACGTCGTGACCCTTCTGGGCCGTCACCGCCCCGACGCACAGCAAGGCTCCGCCCGCGGCGCTGGTCATCGCCGCCTCGGCGGCCGCGACGCCCGGCTCCGCGACGTGGACGCACCGCCGATCGAGGCCGTACAGCCTGATCACCGCATCGCGCGTCCACGCACTCGGAGTGATCACCGCGGCCGCCGCGGCGAAAACGGCCGCCTCCGTCGTCCGGATGTCGGTCCGGGCGTCGCGCCGGGCGCCGCCCGGGGAGCCGCCCCCCGGGCCGAGGGACCGATCGAGCGTGAGGGGCAGATGGACAAGGACGACCAGCCGCAGCCGGCCCGCGGACGCCACGAGTCCCGGAGCCGCCGAGGCGATCAGACCGTCGATCAGTACCGCGGACCCGTCGGGAACGACGTCGAGCCGTTCGGCCAGCGCTCGATGATCGCCCGCCTCGGGCGTGGGCCACGAACCGGCCACCGCGTGCTCGCGGACCGTCCAGCCGGCAGCGGCGAGACCGTCGAGGACCTGCCGGTCGTAGGTGTTGCCCCCGCTCGGCCGCGTCCGGTCGTCGATGCCGGCCGGGACGAACGCCTCGACGACCGTCACGGCAGCGAGCGCTCGTAACTCGCCCAGGCGATGTGCGATTCGTGCAAGGTCACGATCAGCCCGACGAGGTCCTGCGCGTTCGGGCCGAACGCGCCGCCGTTGATGCGATCGGCGAGCCGGTCCGCGATGTACCGCGCGAGCAGCTCGGTCGAGGTGTTCACGCGGTGGAACGTGGCCAGGTCGTCGAGGTTGCGGTAGTTCAGCTCGGCCAGGATCGCGTGCAGCTGGGCGGCCGCCTGACCGATGTCGACCACGATCCCCTCCGGGTCGAGTTCGACTCGGCGGAACGTGGCATCGACGACGAACGTGGCACCGTGCAACCGCTGCGCGGGGCCGAACACCTCGCCGCGGAAACTGTGGGCGACCATCATGTGGTCGCGAACGGTCACGCTGAACATGACGGTCACCCTTCGTCGCGGACGATGCCGGTGGCGCCGTCGTCGGCTCTCTAGCTGATCGTGCGGCACAGGTCGCGCCCGCCGGCGACCTGGCCCATGACCACGGGCAGCTCGGCGAACGGGGTCGGTCCGGTCAGCAGCGCGTCGAAGGCCGGATCCCGCAGCAGCTCCAGCGCCAGTG
The DNA here is from genome assembly GCA_963737785.1 of uncultured Actinomycetes bacterium. Classification (GTDB taxonomy): domain Bacteria; phylum Actinomycetota; class Actinomycetes; order Mycobacteriales; family Jatrophihabitantaceae; genus CAVTTS01. The sequence continues at coordinate 122,779 of CAVTTS010000003.1, read as the reverse complement.
CCAGCCGGTCACCCGTCGTTCGCGAGCCTCGTCGGGCCGGGGCCACCCGACCCACCTGACTCGCACGGATCGCGAGCCGGTGGGAATGGAACGACCCGCCGAGCGACAACGTCACATCGGAGTCGCCGTACCAGCTGAGGTCGAGCACCGTCCCCTCCGGCGCGAGCAGTTCCAGCGACGCCTGCAGGCCGTCGGCCGTGGCACTCGTGTGGACGACCAGGTCGCGCCCGCCGGTGACGGCGCCGGGCTGCGCGAAACTCACGCCCAGCGCCGCGGCGATCGGCGCTCGGGCGGCATCCACGTCGACGAGCGTGACGTCGACAGCCGGGAACCCGGCCAGCAGGCGCGCGACGCAGCAGCCGACCATGCCGGCTCCGACGACCGCCACGCGATCACCGACTAGCGGCGGAGCGTCCCAGAGTGCGTTGACCGCCGTCTCGACCGTGCCGGCCAGCACGGCTCGGGTCGACGGCACCTCGTCCGGTACCGGGATGACGGACGACGCCGGGACGACGTACGCGGTCTGGTGCGGGTAGAGGCAGAACACCCGGCGCCCGGCCAGCCGCGGCGGCCCGGCCTCGACCACCCCGACGTTCAAGTAGCCGTACTTGACCGGGCCCGGGAACTCGCCCTCCTGGAACGGTGCGCGCATTTGCGCGTACTGGCCGGCGGGCACGCCGCCGCGCCAGACGAGGGCCTCGGTACCGCGGCTGATCCCGGTGGCGATGGTTCGCACCCGAACGTCGCCGGGGCCCGGTTCGGGCAACGGCGCGGTTCGGATCTCGCCGTGTCCCGGCCGCGTCATCCAGAACGCGCGCGCGACCCGCTCCACCACGACTCCCCCCGTCCGACTCGGCTGGATCCGTTGAACCACATGGTCGCGCGGGTCGTGTGGTCTGGTGTACACCACGTGGGTTGTGGCAGCTCCCGCACGGATATACGGAGGCGCGGTGCGAACGGTTCGGACCGGTCCGATGGTCGGGCTCGTTACCGCCGTCGCGATGCTGGCCGGCCTCACGCTCGCCGACGACGTGAACGCGCTCGGCGGGTTGGCCGGGCTGGCGACGGCGGTCGGGACGGGCGCGTTGCTCGACCGGGCCTTGCGCGCGAAGCACTCCGTGACGCTCGGGCCGGCCGACCGGGTGACCCTCCTGCGTGCGGTCCTGGTGGCCGGCGTGACGGCGCTGGTGATCACCTCGTTCAGCGGTCATTCGTCCGTCCCGGTGCTCGTGACCGGTGCCGCGGTCGCCCTCGTACTGGATGCCGTCGATGGTCGGGTCGCTCGGCGCACCGGCACGGCGTCGACCCTGGGCGCGCGCTTCGACATGGAGATCGACGCCTACCTCATCCTCGTGCTCAGCGCTGACGTCGCCCGCTCGTTCGGTCCGTGGGTACTGGCCATCGGCGCCGCGCGGTATCTGCTGATCGGCGCGCAATGGATCTATCCGTGGCTGCGGGCGTCGGCGCCGCCCCGCTACTGGTGCAAGGTGGTCGCCGCGTTCCAGGGCATCGCCCTCACCGCCGCGATCACCCGGCCCGGCCCGCTCACCGCCGCCGCGGTCGCCCTCGGACTGGCGGTGCTCGTCGAGTCGTTCGCCCGCGAGGTCTGGTGGCTGTGGTTGTGGCGCGAACCGAACCGCGACACTGCTCGCCCCCGTGCGGTTCGGCTGGCCCATGTCTGACGACTCGCCGTCGGCGGCGGCACTGTCCGGACCGCGCCGCCGTCCGATGCGAGTGATCGTCCGCCGCACCCTGATCGCGTCGGCCTTCGTGGTCGTGTGGTGCGCGCTCGTGGCGCCCGGTCGCCTTGATCGCGTGACGCCCGGGGCGTTCGTCCGCATCCCGATCGAGGGCCTCGCGATCGTTGCGGTGGCCCTGGTCCTGCCCCGTCGGGGACGGATCGCGTTCGCCGCGGTGCTCGGCGTTCTGGTCGGGCTGCTCGCTCTCGTCAACATTCTCGACATCGGCTACAACGAGGAGCTCGACCGGCGGTTCAACCTCGTCATCGACTGGAGCAGCCTGCGGCCGGCGATCGGCGTCCTGCGCGATTCGGTCGGTTCGAACTGGACGAACGTCGTCGTCGTCGGCGCCGTCGTGATGTCTGTGGCGATCGTCGCGGCGGTGACGGTGTCGATGATCGAGCTGACCGCTGTGACCGCGCGCAACCGGCGTACGTCAGCTCGGGTGATTGCCGCCCTCGCGACCGTGTGGGTGATCAGCGCCGCGTTCGGGATCCAGTTCGTCGGCGGTTCTCCGTTCGCGTCGCGGAGTACGGCGACGCTCGCCGTCGACCAGGTCCGCGACACCCATCAGGCCCTGACCGATCAGCAGAAGTTCCAATCGACGCTCGTGTCGCACGATTCGTACGCCCAGCTGCCGGCGTCCAGTCTGCTCACCGGTCTGCGCGGCAAGGACGTCCTGTTCGTGTTCGTCGAGAGCTACGGACAGGTCGCCGTGCAGGGCACGCAGTTCGCCCCCGGGGTCGATGCCGTGCTGGCGTCCGGAACGAAGACGCTCGCCGCGGCCGGCTTCGATGCCCGCAGCGCCTGGCTGACCTCGCCGACCTTCGGCGGGATCAGCTGGTTGGCCCACTCGACGCTGCAGTCCGGGCTCTGGGTCGACAACCAGCAGCGCTACGACCAGCTCGTCGCCAGCAAGCGGTTCACGCTCAGCGATGCGTTCAAGAAGGCCGGCTGGCGGACGGTCAGCGACGTCCCGTCCGACGCCGGCCCGTGGCCGCAGGGGACGTCGTTCTACCACTACGACCACGAGTACAACGAGCACAACGTCGGCTACGCGGGCCCGAAGTTCAGCTACGCGGCGGTGCCCGACCAGTACACGATGACCGCCTTTGAGCACAACGAGCTGCAGCCCGGCCACGCACCAGTGATGGCCGAGATCGACCTGGTCTCGTCCCACACCCCCTGGACGCCCCTGCCGCACATGGTCGACCCGAGTCAGGTCGGGGACGGTTCGATCTACGACGCCATGCCGGCGCAGGGGCTCCCGCCGAGCATCGTCTGGCAGAGCGATACTCACGTCCAGGAGCTGTATGGGCAGTCGATCCAGTACTCGCTCGAGTCGCTGATCTCGTTCATCACGACTTCGAACGATCCGAACCTGGTCATGGTCATGCTCGGCGATCACCAACCGAACACCACCGTCAGCGGCGAAGGGGCGAACCACCAGGTGCCGATCGCGATCATCGCGCACGACCCGACGGTGTTGAATCAGATCTCGTCCTGGAATTGGCAACCCGGCCTGCGGCCGAATCCACTGGCCCCGCTCTGGTCGATGGACTCGTTCCGCAACGAGTTTCTGACGGCGTACGACCCGGCGGCCCACCTGGCCGCGGGCACCACCCACTGACCGGTCGAGCAGAAGGGACGTTCGGATGACGACGTCGGAGATCACGAGGCAGCCCAATCGCATATTCAGCGCGCTGGTCGGGCTCGCCACGATCGCGATCCTGCTGCAGGGCGTATGGGCTGGGCTCTTCATCCGCTCCGGCCAGGCGAACGACCGTCACTGGGTGCAGGTCCATGCGCGCGGAGCCGACCTCACCCTGCTGCTGGCGGTCCTCGCGTTCGCCTTCGCCCTCTGGCGCCTGCGCGGCCGCCGCGACCTGGTCATCGGCAGTGCCGGGCTCGTGGTGCTGGTCGGCCTCGAGGCGTTCATCGGCGGCCTGGTCGTTCATCACGAGGTGCTCGAAGTGATCCACTTCCCGCTGGCGCTGGCGCTGATGGGCCTGGCGGTCTGGTTGCCGCTGCGCGCCAGGCACTGACGCGGCGGCCCGGCTCCGGCGGATACTGGGTGGGTGCCGACCACTGCGCCGTACGAGCTCGCCGGGCTCGGCGCGGCCGAACGCGCGTTCACCGAGTCGTATCCGACGTTCGACCCGGACGGGTCCTTCGCGCAGCTGCGGGCCAAGGAGTACGGCCGTCTCGACGACACCGACCAGGTCTATCTCGACTACACCGGTGGCGGCCTGCACGCGGCCAGCCAGATCGACGCCCACGCGGCGCTGCTGCAGTCGCGCGTGCTCGGCAACCCGCATTCGAACAACCCGACCTCGCTGGCGACGACCGAGCTGGTCCAGGGCGCCCGGCGGGCGATCCTCGACTTCTTCAACGCCGCGCCCGACGAGTACTTCTGCATCTTCACCGCCAACGCGAGCGCGGCGCTGCGGCTGGTCGGTGAGGCCTACCGCTTCGAACCCGGCGGCGCGTTCGCGCTCACGGCCGACAACCACAACTCGGTCAACGGCATCCGAGAATTCGCCCGGCGCAAGGGGGCCCGGGTCGAGTATGTCCCGGTCGTCGCGCCGGAGCTGCGCATCGACCGCGACGCCTTGGACCGCACGCTGGCGACCGCCGATCCCACCGCCCGGAACCTGCTGGCGTTCCCGGCCCAGTCGAACTTCTCGGGTGTCCAGCATCCGCTCGACCTGATCGGCTCGGCGCACGATCGCGGGTGGGACGTGTTGCTCGATGCGGCGGCGTTCGTTCCGTCCAACCGGCTGGATGTGTCGGCGACCCGTCCGGACTTCGTGACGTTGTCGTTCTACAAGATCTTCGGCTACCCGACCGGGGTGGGCGCCCTGCTGCTGCGCCGCGACCGGTTCGAGCGCCTCGCCCGCCCGTGGTTCGCCGGCGGGACGATCACGATCGCGTCGGTCCGCGGCGACGGGCACTACTTGCACCGTGACGAGGCCGCGTTCGAGGACGGCACCGTCGACTACCTGAACCTGCCGGCGGTGGTGACCGGGCTCGACCACGTCCGCCGGGTCGGACTCGACGCGATCCACACCCGCGTCGGCGTGCTGACCGCCTGGCTGCTCGATGCCCTCGGCGGCCTGCGGCATTCGAGCGGCGAACCGCTCGTCCACGTCCACGGACCGCGCGACCCGATCGCCCGGGGCGGCACGATCACGTTCACGATGCACGACCGCGACGGGCGGCCCGTCGACGACCGGCGGGTCGAGGAGCTGGCCAACGGCGTCAACATCTCGCTGCGCACGGGCTGTTTCTGCAATCCGGGCGCCGGCGAGGTCGCGCACGGTCTGACCGCCGACCAGATGCAGCCGTGGTTCGAGCGGGCCGAACCGGTGTCGTTCCTCGAACTACGCGAGCAACTGCTCGCCGAGTACGACCGCCTCGTCGCCGCGATCCGGATCTCGGTCGGCGTGGCCACGAACTTCACGGACGTCTTCCGGTTCATGTGCTTCATGCAGGGGTTCGTCGATCGGACGGCCGAACAGATCGGCGAGCCGGAGTTCACGTCCGCCGACTGCCGGATCGTCCGCGACTCGGCGTGAGCGACGAGCAGGCCGCCCGCGAGAGCGGCCTCACCGCCGAGGTGCTGGCCAGCTTGGCCGACACCCCCGACGCGCGGCTGCGCACCGTGCTCAGCGCGGTCGTCGAGCACCTGCACGCGCTGATCCGCGAGGTTCGCCTGACCGAGGACGAGTGGCGGAGGGCGATCGACTTCCTCACCCGGGCCGGGCACATCACCGACGAGCGGCGGCAGGAATTCATCCTGCTGTCCGACGTCCTGGGCGCGTCGATGCAGACCATCATCGTCAACGACGATCCGACGGGACGGGTGACCGAGGGGACGGTCGTCGGCCCGTTCTTCGTCGAGGGCTCCCCCCGGATCGAGCTCGGTGACGACATCGCGAACGGCGCGCCGGGCGAGCCGTGCTGGGTCGAGGGGTTCGTCCGCGACCCGTCCGGTCGTCGCGTCGCGGGGGCGCGCGTCGAGGTCTGGGAAGCGGACGACGACGGCTTGTACGACGTCCAGTACGCCGACGATCGCACCGCCGCCCGCGGGCATCTGTTCACCGACGCCGCCGGGGGCTACCGGTTCTGGGCATTGACGCCGACGCCGTACCCGATACCGGCCGACGGTCCGGTCGGCGAGCTGCTCGCGGCCACCCGGCGATCGCCGATGCGCGCCCCGCACCTGCACTTCATGGTCAGTCACGCGGGGCTGCGGACGCTCACCACGCACGTCTTCGTGGCCGGCGATGAACTCGGGCACGACAGCGTGTTCGGCATTCGCCAGTCGCTCGTCGTCGACTTCGCCCGCGCGGCCCGCACGGAACCCACCCCCGACGGCCGGGTCATCGACAGCCCGACCTGGACCCGCGCGCGCTTCGACATCGTCCTCGGCGAATGATCGAGATCGGCCGCCGAAGCGCACCCAGCCGGCTCCAACGCACATCGTCTTCGAGGCTCTGACCGATCCCGATTGCGATCCTCGGCGGGCTCTCGCGTCCGGACGCCTTCGCGCCGTAGCCCCGCGACGCCGATATGCATGCGACGTCATGGCGTCGCACAGATATCAAGATCCAGCACGGGGCCGGGCTTCTGGTGCAGCTCGGCGGGCGCCGGCCCTCATGGACAGCAGAAGGCGCACCGAGCAGTCAGGCGAAGAGAATGTCCAACGTCGGCAGGGCGATCTTGGGCAGTTCGGACGGTGCTCGCTTCGGTGGCTGCCCGATCACGTCGTCCTCGGTGTCGAGCATCGCGAGCGCCTCGGTCGTGAGGAATCGGCTCGTCTGCGCGTACACGTGCCGGTCGTGATGCGTGCCGGCCTGAACATGCATCCGCAGCGGCACGTAGATCGACAGTCGATCGCGCGCCCGGGTCAGCGCGACGTAGAACAACCGCTGCTCCTCCTCGAGGCCGTCGTCCTCGTGCAGCGCCATGTCGGACGGGAATGCGCCGTCGAGAGCGTGGATCACATGGACGTGTGACCACTCCAACCCCTTCGCGGAATGCACGGTCGACACCGTGACGAAATCGTCGTCGACGTGCGGCGGTTGGGCGTAGTCAGTGGTCTTCGATGCCGGATCGAGGGTGAGCCCCGCGACGAAACCGGGCAGGTCGCGATCGGACCGAGCCGCCGCGGCCAACCTATCGAGGTCGTCGAGGCGTAGTGCGTGATCGCTGTAGTGCGCCCGCACCAGTGGCTGCAGCAGCCCGATGCATGTGTCGACCTGATCGACGATTCTCGGTTCGGACCGCGCGGCCGCGATGTTGGCCAGCGTGCCCTTCAGCGCGGGACGGCTGCGCTCGGGCGCCGCCGCGACAACCGCGTCGAGATCCATCGCGTCCGCGTCGAGCAGCAACGGCAGCAGGGTCCGGGCGCGCGCCTTGCCGATGTCGCGATGCAGGCCGAGCAACCGGAACCAGGCCACCTCGTCGCGCGGATTGGTCGCCAGCCGCAGGGCGGCGATGAAATCCTTGACGTGCGCGGTCTCGACGAAACGCAGTCCGCCGTACTTGATGTATGGAATTCGCCGCACGGTCAGTTCGGCCTCGACGTCGCGGCAGTGGCTCGTCGTCCGGGCGAGCACGGCCTGTTCGCGCAGCGGCACGCCGTCCTCGTGAGCGGCCAGGATCGAGTCCGCGACCGCGACCGCCTCCGCGGCCGAGTCGTAGCAGCGCAGCAGTCGCGGACGGACGCCCACGCCACAACGGTCGGCGTGCAGGACGAGGCGGTGCTCGCCGTCGCCCGGACGGACGACGTTCGCGAGATCGAGCAACGGCTGCAGCGAACGGAAGTTCCGTTCGAGCCGCACGGTCGTGGCGGCCGGCCATGTATGAGCCACGTCGAGCAGATGCGAGCTGCGCGCGCCCCGGAAGCCGTAGACGGCCTGCGCGTCGTCGCCGACGACGGTCAGGCCGAGGCCACCGGGCCGTAACGCGGCGACGATGTCGACCTGGATCTGGTTGACGTCCTGGTACTCGTCGACGAGTACGTGGTCCCACCGCGATCGCAGCGTCGCGGCGATGACATCGTCGGTGAGCAGTTGCTTCCACGCGAGCAGCAGGTCGTCGAAGTCGAGCAGGCCACCCGATCGCTTGCGGATCACGAACGCGCGCAACAGGTCGATGATGCGGTCGACGTGCGGCCCGCAGACGGGGAAGTGCGCAGCGATGACGTCACGAATCGGCGTGCCGGTATTGACCGCCTTCGAGTAGACGTCGGCGATCACCTGCGCGGTCGGGAAGCGGGCTCGCGATCCGGTGAGGCCGTGCTCCTCGCGCATCAGGTCGATCAGGTCGACGACATCACTCTGGTCGAGCACCGAGACTGCGGCCAGGCCCAACTGCTCGGCGTGTTCGGCGACGAGGCGGTGGGCGATCGCGTGGAACGTCCCGCCGTTGACGAGCCGGGCGGCACTCCGGTCGCCGCACATCGTGGCGGCTCGAGCGATCATGTCGGCGGCGGCCCGACGCGTGAACGTGAGCAGCAGGATGCGTTGCGGAGCCACTCCCCGTTCGATCAGCGCGGCCACCCGGCTCGTGAGTGTGCGGGTCTTGCCGGTACCGGCGCCGGCGACGATCACCAGGGGCGAGTCGCCGTGGTGCGCCGCGGTGAGCTGGGCGTCGTCGAGGCCGACCCGCCATTCTGAGACGAACACGCGTTCGATCCTAGCGATCGACGCGACTCACCAACCGGACGACACGCGGTCACCGCCCGCCGATCCCGACGGCGGTCAGTCGAGGTCGGGCTCCGGACGGTCGAAGTCGCTGTACATCCGGGCGGCCGCCTCACCGAAACCGCTCGGCAGGCCCAGGGCGGCGAAGGTGGCCGCGATCTGTTCCATCTCGCCGACCCACCGCCAGCCCTTCAGCTCGGCGGAGCGTCGGGCCCTCTGCAGCCGCTGAGCGAGCTGCGGTTGGCTGTTCGCCCATTCGTCGGTCAGCGCGTCGGCGACGTGCAGTTGCTCCGCGGCTGCGCTCGTCGCGAGAAGCAGCGCGCTCGAGATCTTCGTCCATGCCGCGTACGTCATCTTCAGCGCGGACGCCGCCGGAACATCGCCGGGGAGCACCACAATCCGGAAGGAACCGACCCGCGAGGCACCGTCGCCGGCAAACAGCTCGGCCACCCCCTCGGCGGCCGCACCGGCCAGATAGAGCCGGGCTCCCCCGGACTCCGGCGGCGGCCCGCCGATGATCGACCCGTCGACGAAGCGGGCCGCGCTCCCGACGACCTCGGCCACCGCGAGCGACTCGGCCGGGCTGATCGCGTTGGCGTCGACGTACACGCCCGGGAAGCCGCGGAACTGCGCCGCAACGTCGAGAGCCGCGTGCGGTGGGCAGACCGACACCACGACGTCGCACTGTTCGGCCAGCGCCGGCAGCGTCCCCAGATCGAGCAGGCCCGCGGCATCGGCGCGCCGGACGGTCGGGCCGCTACGACCCGCCGACGCCCACGCGACGCGGCGGCCGGCAGCGACGAGCGCCTTTCCGACCGCGGTGCCCATCTCGCCCGGATGCACCAGCCCGATCAGCGTGCTCATGGCGCCGAAGTCTAGTGAGGCAACCGCGCCGCTAAGTTGGTCCGATCACACAGACGACGGCCTGCAGAGGCGGGCCGGACGAAAGTCCGGGGCGAGTGTCGGATCCGGGTCGGGACGTTCGTTGCACAGGTGAGCGGCATTCACCGAGACGCCGCCCAACCAGAGGAGATGAGCCGAGATGCAGTACCTGATTTCCGTGATTGACGACGGCACCGGGCTCGCCACCCCCACCGAAGCCGCGGCCATCGACGTGTTCAACGTGCGGCTGCAGACCGAGGGTCACTGGGTGTTCGCCGGTGGCCTCGGCTCGCCCGAACCGGGCACCGTCGTCGACAACCGGGGCGCCGAACCGATCTTCAGCGACGGGCCGTTCGTCGAGACGAAGGAGTACCTCGCCGGCTTCTGGATCATCGAGGCACCCGATCTTGACGTTGCGCTACGGCTCGCCGTCGACGGGTCGAAGGCCTGCAATCGCAAGATCGAGGTGCGACCGTTCCTTTGAGCGATGTCGATGTCGCCCAGGCGATCACCCGGGCCCACCGCGAGGAGTGGGCTCGGCTGATCGCCACGCTGACGCGGCGGTTCGGCGATCTTGATCTCGCCGAGGAGGCCGCGGCAGAGGCGTTCGCCGGCGCCGTCGAGCGATGGCCGCACGACGGCGTCCCCCCGAATCCGGGCGCGTGGCTGACCACGACGGCGACGCGCAAGGCCATCGATCGAATCCGGCGCGAGAGCAAGCGCGAGGGCAAGCAGAAGGAGGCGCTGACGTTGTACGCCGACGATCCCCTCGAGCCGCTCGGCGCCGTCGAGGACGCCCGGCTCCGACTGATCTTCACCTGCTGCCACCCGGCGCTCGCGATGGACACCCGGGTCGCCTTGACGCTGCGCATGGTCGCGGGCCTGACCGTGCCCGAGATCGCCCGCGCCTTCCTCGTCCAGGAATCGGCCATGGGCCAGCGGATCACGCGGGCCAAGGCCAAGATCAAGGCGGCGCGCATCCCGTATCGCGTACCGTCTGCCGACGATCTTCCCGGCCGCATCTCCGGCGTGCTGGCCGTCCTCTTCCTCGTGTTCAACGAGGGGTACCTGGCGACCGGCCCCGACACGGATCCGATCCGGCACGAGCTCACCACCGAAGCGATCCGACTCACCCGACTGATCCACATCCTGCTGCCCGACGACGGCGAGGTGGTCGGGCTGCTGGCCCTGATGTTGCTGATCGAGGCTCGCCGTCCCACTCGGGTCTCGCCGGACGGCGAGCTGATCACCCTCGACGAGCAGGACCGCGCCGAGTGGGATGCCGGCCTGATCGTCGAAGGGCATGAGCTCGTCCGCGAACGCCTCAGGGTGGCCGCGGCCGGGACGCCGCCGGGTCGCTACCAGATCCTCGCGGCGATCAACGCCGTGCACACTTCCGCCGCCGACGTCCGCGACACGGACTGGTCGCAGATCGTGGCACTTTACGACCAACTCCTGCGTCTGGATCCTTCACCGATCGTGGTGCTCAACCGCAGCGTCGCGGTCGCTCAGCTCGACGGGCCGGAGGTGGCCCTGGCGATGGTGAACAGACTGGCCGCGTCATTGGACGGCTATCACGCCTACCACGCGACCCGAGCGGACCTGCTGCGCCGGCTCGACCGCCGTGACGAGTCGCGCGCGGCGTACGACCGAGCGATCGAGCTCGCGGGCAACACGGCCGAGATCGCGTACCTGACTCGTCGACGGGACGAACCATCCCGCCGGAGCTAGGTGCGCACCGCTTCGCGCTGCTCGGTCTCGCTGACCTCGATACTCGCGCGTCCGCGGGCCAGGGCGGCTGTCGCGACCACCATCGCCACGACGGCGACGATCAGCAGGACGAACCGCGCGCCGCTCGCGCGAATCTGCTCGTGCAACAGGGTCACGCCGAGCACCGCCGCGACGAGCGGCTCGAGCACCGTGATCACCGGCAGCGACGCCTGCAGGGCGCCGGCCTGGAACGACAGCTGCTGAAGGTACGTGCCCCCAACGCCGATGACGATCAGGCCGTACGTCTGCCACGAGGTCACCACCGCGACCGGCCCGTTGCCGATGAGCCCGACGACCGCCTTGGTGAGGACGGCGAGGACACCGGCCAGAATTCCCGTCGCGATCGCGAGCAGGCTCGCCCGGGCGGCGGTCGTCGTGCGGCTCGCGGCGACGAGGCAGGCCGCCAGCAGCGGAAGCAGGACGACGGCGACGAGTAGCCACCCGCGATGAGATCCCTCGCTCACCCCGTTGTTCGGGTTGCCGAGCGTGACGAAGAGCGTCAGCGACACGGCGAGCAGTAGTCCCCAGAGCCAGACGGACGCGGGCAGTCGTCGGTGGGCCAGGCGCGCGCCGAGCGGCAGCGCGAACAGCAACGAAGTGACCAGCAGCGGTTGCACGACCAACAGGGATCCGAACGCCAGCGCGACGGCCTGCAGCACGTAGCCGGCCGCGTTGCCGGCGGTGCCGCTCCACCACTGCGGATCGCGCACGAGTTGCCCGATCAGGCGGCCGTTGCGGGCGTCGTGGTCGGAGACGGTCGACGCCGCGCGTTGCTGGGCGACCGTCGCAACTGCGAAGGCCGCGGCCGACAGCAGAGCCAGCCCGGCGGTGATCGCGACGTGGGTCGGGACGTGATGCGCGTGCAGATGCGGGATCGCCCGGATCGATCTACCCACGAGAGCGCTAACTGTCCGTTCCTCCTGTCGATCAGCCTGAGCGACTAGCTACGGTCGCCTTCGGACAGCAGATTCTCCTGGATCTTGGCGATGGCGAAACCCCAGCCCTGATCGACCTTGACCTTGCCCGGCACCGAGATCTCGTCCGGGTTGGTGACGACGTCGAGCGAGCACCGGCCCCGGCGTGGGCCAGCGCGTCGCGCACCGCCGCGTCGACATCAGCGGGGTCCTCGACGCGGACCGCGTGCAGGCCGATCGCTCGCGCCACCGCGGCGAAGTCCGGGTTGGCCAGCGACGGTGCCGAATTCGGGCAGGCCGACCTGTTCCTGCTCGAGCTTGACCATGCCGAGCCGGCCGTTGTTGAAGACGATCAGCTTGACCGGCAGCTCGTGGCTCACCGCGGTGATCAGATCGCCGAGCAGCATCGACAGACCCACCGTCGCCGCAGAACGCGATGACCTGCCGCGACGCGGTCGAGCGCGGCGGCGCCGAGCGCCTGCGGCATCGCGTTGGCCATCGAGCCCAGGTTGAACGAGCCGAGCAGCGCGCGCCGGTCCGACATCGTGACGAACCGCGACAGCCACACGGTCGACATGCCGGTGTCGGTGGTGAAGACCGCGTCCGGCGCGGCGTGCGTGTCGATGGCCTGGGCGAGCAGCTCCGGGCGGATGCGCTCGTCGGGGTTGTCGAAGTGCTTCTGCACCCGGCCGATCAGGCTCGTGGTCGTGGTCGGGATCGGTGAGCGCGTGCTGGCGGTGCGACCCAGCTCTCGTAGTGCGACCGGGCCGCGTCGAGGTGGTGCGGTCTCCGGTCTTGGCCGCGAGCCGAGCCGCGCAGGGCGGTCGAGCGTCGGGGCGCAGTGCCCGACCAGGCCCAGCGTGATCGGCGTCCGCCGGCCGAGGTGCTCGGCCCGGGCGTCGATCTGGATCACGGTCTTGCCCGGTCGGATACCACTCGCGGTACGGGAAGTCGGTGCCGACCATCAGCAGGACGTCGCCGCCGTCGAACGCGCTCGGGACGCCGCCGGGTTGCCGATCAGCCCGCGACTGGCCGACCTGGTAAGGGTTGTCGAACTCGAGGCGCTCCTTCGCCTTGATGGTGAGCACCATCGGCGCGCTGAGGTGCTCGGCCAGAGCGAGCACCTCGGCGCGGGCGTCGCGGGCGCCGATGCCCGACCAGCATCGTCACCGTGACGGCCGCGTCGATCAGCTCGGCGGCCCGGCCGCAGCGCCGCCGGCGTCCGGGACGGTCGGCGGGTGCGCGTCGACGAAGCGCGGCGGCTCGGCGTGCTTGGGCAGGTCGAGGCCCCCGACGTCGCCGGGCAGCGTCAGCACCGCGACGCCCGGGCGCGTTGAGCGCCGCCTGGACAGCGCTTGTTCGAGCAAGGTCGTCGCCTGCGCCGGCGAGGTGATCGTGCGGGTGAACACCGCGACGTCCTGGAACAGCAGGTCGTTGTCGACCTCCTGGAAGTAGTCGGTGCCCAGCTCCTCCAGCGGAACCTGACCGCAGATCGCCAGCACCGGGGCGTGCGACTTCTTCGCGTCGTAGAGCCCGTTGAGCAGGTGGATCGAGCCCGGGCCGACGGTGCCCATGCAGACGCCGATCGTGCCGGACAGCTGGGCCTGCGCGCCGGCCGCGAACGCCGCGACCTCCTCGTGGCGGACGCCGATCCATTCGATCCGATCCTCGCGGCGGATCGCGTCGGTGACCGGGTTGAGCGCGTCGCCGACCACGCCCCACACGGTGCGGACGCCCTGCTCGGCGAGCGCGGTGACGATCATTTCGGCGACGGTCGGCATCAGGTCCACGGTCTCCTATCGAAGTCAGGACTCAGACGCGCAGGAATGTGTCGGGGCTGGCCGCCGCCCAGTCGGCGGCCCAGTCCGCGGGCGGCTCGGCGAGCAGCTGCCTGGGTGCGAGCCAGTCGTACAGCTCGGCGTAGCTGTCGGTGTGGACGTGGTCGATCCGGCGCATCAGCATCGCCGGGTGCAGCTCGTGCGGGCCGGACAGCCCCAGCGAGGCGATCATCTGCTGGGCCTGGGCGACGGTGGCCTGCTGGTAGCGCAACACCCGTTCGGTCTTGTCGGCGACGTCCAGGGCGCGGGCCCGGCGCGGGTCCTGGGTGGCGACGCCGACCGGGCACTCGTTGGTGTGGCACTTCTGGGCCTGGATGCAGCCGACCGCCATCATCATCGCCCGGGCCGCGTTCGTGTAGTCGGCGCCCTGGATCAGGCGCTTGACGATGTCGGTGCCGGTGGACACCTTGCCGCTCGCGCCGAGCTTGATCCGGTCCCGCAGACCGGTGCCGACCAGCGCGTTGTGCATCATGATCAGCCCGTCGGTCAGCGGGGTGCCGACGTGGTCCTCGTACTCCAGCGGCGCCGCGCCGGTCCCGCCCTCGGAGCCGTCGATGACGATGAAGTCCGGGGTGATCTGCTCGGCCACCATCGCCTTGCAGATCGCCAGCAGCTCGTGCCGGTAGCCGACGCAGAGCTTGAAGCCGACCGGCTTGCCGTCGGCCAGCTCCCGCATCCGGGCGACGAACTGCACCAGCTCGCGCGGGGTGCGAGAACACCTTGTGCGCGGCCGGGCTGACGCACTTCTCGCCCTGCGGCACGCCGCGGGCGTCGGCGATCTCCTTGGTGACCTTCGCGGCCGGCAGCACCCCGCCGATGCCGGGCTTGGCGCCCTGGCTCAGCTTCAGCGACACGCACTTGACCTGCGGATGGGCCGCCTTGTCGCGGAACATCTCGGGGTCGAAGTCGCCGTCCTTGGTCCGGGCGCCGAAGTAGCCGCTGCCGAGCTCCCAGATCAGGTCGCCGCCGTTCTCGAGGTGGTACTTCGGTCAGGCCGCCCTCGCCGGTGTCGTGCGCGAAACCGCCCCGCGCCGCGCCGGCGTTCAGCGCGCGCAGCGCGTTGGCCGACAGCGCGCCGAAGCTCATCGCCGAGACGTTCAGCAACGCCATCTCGTACGGCTGCGTGCAGTCCGGACCGCCGACCCGGACCCGCGGCTGGTCCTTCGGGCGGCTCCCGCGGCGCCGACGGAGTGCAGCAGCCACTCGTAGCCGACCTCGTTGACCTCGCGCTCGGTGCCGAAGGCCTGCTCGCCGTGGATGCCCTTGGCCCGCTCGTAGATCACCGATGCGGGTGTCGCGGTCGTACGGGCGGCCGTCGTAGTTGCGCTCGATGAAGTACTGCTGGAGTTCCGGTCGGGCCTTCTCCAGCAGATAGCGCAGATGGCCGACCACCGGGTAGTTGCGCAGCACCGAGTGCCGCCGCTGCGTCACGTCGTACACCGCGACCAGCGCGACGAGGATCAGGACGACCGCCAGCACCCACCACCACGCCGACAGCACCAGCGCCGCGATGATCGCGGCAGCTGCCACGAGAACGATGACGACAACGACCAATACGGTCAGCACGAATGACCCCCCGCGAGCGACACACCTGCGTGCTTCCCAATGGCGGGTGATCTCAACCGGCCGGGCCCAGCTGGTCAGCGGTGAGCCGGTGTCGCGGCGCGGCCGGCAGCGGCAGCGAGCTGGTCACGTCAAGGTCCGGCCCGACGGCGATGAGCTCGCCGGGCTCCAGCAAACGCCAGAGCGGGTCGTCGTCCATCCGCTCGCTGGCGATGACGACACAGGGACGCGAGCCCAGGTCATCGGAGCGGACGTGGATGCGGCTGCTGGTCGCGTCGAGCGCCCCGCCGCCCGAGTCCGCGTTCCGGTCGAGCAGCCACAGCTCGTGGGTCTCGGGGTAGCGCAGCGCCCACAGCCGATCATCGGTCGCGACGATGAGATTCAAGGCAAACACCGGCAACTCGGCCGCGACCCACCCGACCGCGGTCGTCAGGCCGGCCCCGACGTCCCCGTCCGCGGCACGCGTCTCGCCGGTAATCAGCGCGAACAGCCGCTCGCTGTCGGTCTGCCCCTGGACGAGGTCCATCACATCCAGTTCGCGCAACCGTTCGTCAAGACGATCGAGCGCGGCGAACGCACCGTTGTGCGCGAACAGCCGACCGTCCTGCGCGAAGGGGTGTGTGTTCGCCACGGTTCGAGCTCCGGTGCTGGCGTACCGCACGTGCGCCACGAACGTCCGGCTCCGGACGTCGCGCGCCTCCGTCGCGAAGTCGGTGTCCTGCCAGGCCGCGATCGGTTGCTTGGCGACCACGGGTCGACCGGACGGGTCGAAGTGCCGATCCCGGCGCCGTCCGGTTCGCGGCGACTCTGCTCGGCCAGGCTGTCGGGAGCGTCCAGCAGCCAGAACGTCGCGAGGTCGGCTCGCCCGCGTGCAGGCCGAACAGTCGGCACACCGTGATCACTCCCATCCAGCTCGTTGGATCGGTCCGGGCCTACCCGTCCACGCGCCCCGGCAATCAGCGTGTCGTTTGACCGCGGCGGGCGGCGGGTACAGCGCCGCCGTGACGGCCCGAGCCATGTCCGCGCGCGAGGCCGGTCAGCAGATCGAGGCGCTGTACGCGGACGCGCGTCGATGCGCCGCGGCCGCCGGTCTCACGTACGTCGACGTCGATGCGCCGGCAACGACCCGACGCCGGCACGGGAAGGGATTCACGTATCGGGATTCCCACGGACGACCGATCGCCGACCCGGCCCGCAAGCGACGGATCGCCGCCCTCGTGATCCCGCCGGCCTGGAACGACGTATGGATCAGCGAGAACTCGCACGGCCACATCCTGGCCGTCGGCAACGACGATCGCGGACGCCGCCAGTACATCTACCACGATCGCTGGCGCGAACTGCGCGATCGTCTCAATTTCTATCGCCTGATCACCTTTGCCGAGCACCTGCCCGCCGTGCGGCGGCACGTCGACACCCAGCTCCGTCGCCGGACCGTCGATCGCGATCGCGTACTGGCCGTGATGGTGCGACTCATCGACCTCACCGCGATCCGCATCGGCGGCGAGACGTACGCGGACGAGAACGACAGCTATGGACTGAGCACGCTGACGAAGCGTCATGTGTCGGTGCGCGGCGCCTCGATCACCCTTGATTTCCCGGCCAAGTCGGGCAAGCGCGCGACCTTGTCGGTAACCGATCGACCGATTGCCGCTGTGCTCGCCGAGCTGGCCGGTCGCCGGGGCCGTCGACTGTTCACCGTCGACTCCACACCGATCGACGCGGCGGCGGTCAACGAGCTGCTGACCGACATCACCGGGACGCACGTGACGGCGAAGGACTTCCGCACGTGGCTCGGCACATCGACGGCGTTCGCCCATCTCGACCGACGGGCCCCGCCGGCTGACCCCGCCGCGCGCGAGCACTTGGCGATCGAAGCCGTCGACGCGGCCGCGGACCGGCTGGGCAACACCCGCACCGTGGCCCGCGAGCATTACGTCCACCCGGCGGTGACCCACTCATACGTCGAGGACGGGTTCGGCGAACTGTGGCCCCGCCGGACGCCGCGCGGGCCGGTCGGCCTCGACCGCTCGGAGCGTCGGCTGACGGCGTTCCTGATCAACGCATTGACGGTGGAACTCGCCGGCCCGCTGGCCTGGCTCGACCGCTCGCCTTCCGCGGAGGTTTGAGATCGAGAGCATCGGGGAATTCACTGTCCACTGGTCGGCCATGTGGCGCAGTACGCGGGATCGCGGCGGACGGTGCTCGTCGGCACCGTCCGCCGCCCGTCTTGCCTGATCAGAAGGCGTGGTCAGTGGGCCTGGGCAGTCGGCCTGGTAAGTCGCAGGTCAACCCATCGAGCGAACCTTGTCGACCGTGACCGTGAGGATCAGGCGCGCCTGATCGCGTCCGCCGTACCAGGGGTACGGGCCACCCAGATACCGCTGGGCCAGGGACTCGATGTGGTCGGCCGCCCCGTGCGTCGTCGAGGACGTCACCCGCCCGCGCACCTCGAAGTATCGGGACGGGTTGGCGCGGTCGGAGATATTCAGGGCGACGCGCGGATCTCGCTGGACGTTGCGATCCTTCTGGAAGCCCTGCACGGTGTTGATCAGCACGTGCTCGCCATCCGTGTCGACCCAGGTCTGGGTCATCTGCGGCGAGCCGTCGGGCATCAACGTCGCGACGTAACACGGGCTCGGCTCGCGGAGCAGAGCGATGAGAGCGTCAGGGAGTTGCATGTGAGCCTCGATTGATAGCGACGGGTGCGACCAGGACCACTATCCCCGGTTGCCTCGCGACCCGAAAAACGTCAGCCACGCGGCGGTTCAGCGAATCGATCTCCGCCCGTACCCTCGCCGAGCAGTTCCATCGGTAGCATTCGCCTCGGGTGAACCAGCACCCATCGCCCGTCGTGGCATCTCCGCCGTCTTTGGCCAGCCTGCGACCTATTTGGCCGAGGCGTTTCCAATGTCTGCCGATGAGGCATACCTTCAGCTTGCCGTGGCCTTCGCCGAGCTCGGCACGCAGCTCGCCGAGCAGCCCACGCTGCCGGACCGGTTCGCGGCGCTGACCCGAATCGCGTTGAGGGTCGTTCCGAGCGCGCAGGACGCCGCCGTCACCCGTGGGCACGACGGACGCTGGGAGACGGTCGGCCGGACGAGCGACCGGGCGCTGAGCGTCGACCTGATCCAGTACCGGCTCGGAGCGGGACCATGCGTGGACGCGGTCCTCGAGAACGCGGTGTTCCGCACCGGCGACCTGCGCGCCCAGAGCCGGTGGCCGGAGTTCGGTCGTGAGGCGGCCGAGCGGACGGGAATCCTGAGCATGCTCTCGGTGCGCCTGTTCCTCGAGAACACCGAGCAGCGCGCCGGCCTCAACCTGTACTCGACCCGCACTGACGCGTTCGACGGCAATGACGAGACCGTCGCGGTGTTACTCGCGACGCACGCGGGCAGCGTCTTCTCGGCCGCGGAGGCGCGCACCCGGGTCGAGCACCTCGAGAAGGCCCTGGCCACCAACCGCGAGATCGGGATAGCGATCGGCATCATCATGAGTCGACACCTGCTCACCGCCGACCAGGCCTTCGACGTCCTCCGGATCGCCAGCCAGCATCGTCATCGCAAACTGCACGACATCGCACACGACGTCATCGAGACCGGCGACCTGGCCCTGCCGCCGGGCTGAACGCCGAATCGCCCGCGCGCGACTCGGCCGGATCGGGTCCCTGAGATCCCGGTGCGGCCGGTCGCGGGCGAGACAACACCGGCCAGGCCGCCAGGCCGATCATGATCGTCGGCAACCCCCCGATCAGCAGGCCCCAGCGCGGTCCGAACTGCGCCGCCACGAACCCGATGATGGGTCCACCGATGGGCGTCGAACCCTGCCAGGCCAGTCCCCACAGAGCCATCACCCGCCCGCGCATCTCCGGTGCGGCGGCGAGCTGCAGGGTCGTCTTGGCCAGCGAGTTGAAGGTGATGCTGCCGTACCCGACGAACAGCAGCGCCGCGTACTCGAGCGGGCGGGTCGGCGCCAGCGCCGCCGCGGTGATCGCGACGCCCCAGCCGACGGCGGCGACCGACAGCGCGGTCGGGCCGATGACCCGACGCGACGCCGAGACGAGGCCACCGACGACCGCGCCCGCCCCCATCGCGGCCATCATCGCGCCGAAGGTCGCCGCGTCACCCCCGAACGTGCCGGTGGCGATGAGCGGCAGGCTGACCTGGAACTCCCAGGCGAGCGTCCCGACGACGGCCACCATGATCAGCGGGACGAGCAGCTCCGATCGCGATCGGACGTACGCGAGGCCGGCTCGTAGTTCACCCCGTTGGCGGGGACGGGCCGGGACGGCCGAGATCTGGTCGGCGTTCATCAGCGCGAGCGTTACGACCACGGCGGCGAACGACAACGCGTTGAGATCGAAGCACAGTGACAGGCCCAACGCCGAGGCTATGCCACCGCCCAACGCGGCTCCGAGAACGCGGGCCACGTTGGCGCTGACCGAGTTCAGCGTCACGGCATTGCGGACCTGCTCGGATGGCACCAGCTCGGGAATGAACGCCTGGCGCGCCGGCATGTCGAAGACTCCGACGAAGCCGAGCGCGACAGCGAGGACGTAGACGATCCAGATCCGCATCTCACCGGCCCCGGTGAGCAGGCCGAAGATCAGCGCCAGGACACCCGACAACACCTGCGTGACGTACAGGATCCGACGCTTGTTCGAACGGTCGGCGAGCACGCCACCGAGCGGGCCGAACAGGAACAGTGGGGCGAACCGTGCACCGATGGTCAGACCGAGCGTGGTGCCGGAGTGACTGAGCTGCAACACGAGTACGGATTGGGCGACCGTCTGCATCCACGTGCCGCTCATCGACACCAGCTGGCCGAGAAAGAACAGTCGATAGTTACGGATCGACAGCGACGAGAAGGTGGCTCGGCCGAGCGTCATCGACTTCGGCCCACTTTCGTCACACCATTTTCTCGATACGGGCCGACATCATTTAATTGCGTGTCGGCAAGCATCAGAGTACGACGATCGTGTCGCGCGGGCCACTTCGGAATACTTGCTTGCCGATACGCAGCGTAGGATCCCGCCTGTGAAGCCGGTCGAGCTCTCGCATGATCCGGTCGCCGAGGCGGCCGTCGATACCGCTGAAGTCTCGCCGCGCCGCTACCTGATCTTCGGCGTGACTTCGATCGCCCTGCTGATGGCGTCGCTCGACCAGACGATCGTGTCGACGGCCCTCGCGACGCTGCAGCGGGATCTGCACGCCGCGGTCAATTGGAGCAGTTGGACGATCACGATCTACGCGCTCGGCCAGATCCTGGTGATGCCTATCGCCGGCTCGCTGAGCGACATGTACGGACGCAAGCGCCTCCTCCTCATCTCGATCGTGATCTTCACGGTCGCGTCATTGTGCTGTGGGCTGTCGACCAACATCTACGAGCTCGTGGCGCTGCGCGGGGTGCAGTCGATCGGCGGCGGCGCGTTCATGCCGTCGGCGACCGGGATCGTGTCGGACGCGTTCGGCCCCGACCGGGACCGCGCCCTCGGCATGTTCGCCAGCATCTTCCCGATCGGAGCGATCGCCGGGCCGATCCTCGGCGGCATCTTCGTCACCTACTGGTCGTGGCGGGCGATCTTCCTGGTGAACATTCCGATCGGCGCGGTGCTGCTCGTCCTGGCGATGGCGTTCGTTCCGAGTTCGGCCCCGCGCGAGCAGCACAGCCTCGACATCGTCGGGATCGTGCAGGTCGGCGCCGGTCTGTTGGGCGTCATGGCCGCGATCAGCTACCTGGGCACCGGTGGCGCGTCACCGACGTCGCCCCTGTTCGTGCTGCCACTCCTGGTCGGGCTCGGTTTGCTGGTGGCCTTCGTCCGGCACAGTGGTCGAGCCCCGCACCCGCTGATACCGCTGAGGCTGATGAAGGCCCGCAATTTCGCGCTGATGAACTACATCAACTTCATCCTGGGGGCGGCCGTGATCGGGCTGGGCGCGCTCGTCCCGTTGTATGCGCAGGATCGCTACCACCTGCGGGCGCTCTCGGCCGGCACCCTGTTGACGGCGCGGGCGGTGGGCATGATCGTCGTCGCCGCGGCGGCCGCCTTCGCCTTGCGCCGCACGGGTTATCGCTCGCCCATGATCCTCGGGTTCCTGCTCACGGCGGCCGGAATGATCATGATCGCGACCGCCCCGCACGGGGTGCCGCCGTACACCTGGCTGGCCATCGCGGCCGGCATCACGGGAATCGGCACCGGCGTGGCGATGCCGGCGACCAACAATGCGACGATGCAACTCGCTCCCGAGAACGCCGCGTCGATCAGTGGGCTGCGCGGCATGTTCCGTCAAGCGGGCGGCATCACGGGGCTCGCCGTGGCCGCGTCGTTCGTCGCGCGCAGCAGCGACCCGGGACACGTCCAGGCGCTGATGTTCATCGCTCTGGCCGTCGTCATGCTCGCCACGATTCCCGTCCTGCTCATGGTCCCCGAACATCGGGGCGCCTGGTGAAACGATCCGAGGTAGGCGGCCGATCCCGGTCCGGTCGAACATCCGCGTCAGACAGGACGAGCCAGTGACGACAGCGACGAACACCGATCTCGCCGAGGCGCTTCGATCGACTCTGATCCGTATCGCGCGACGGATCGACCGGCAGGTCTCGATCGGCGGGCTGACCAGCACCGAGACATCCGTTCTCATCTCGATCGTCAACCACGGCCCCATCGGATTGGGCGAGCTCGCGACCCGCGACGGCATCAACCCGACGATGCTGTCGCGCGTCGTCGGCAAGCTGGAAGTGGCCGGTCTGGTCCGGCGTCAGGCCTCGCCGACCGATCGCCGCGCGGTCGACGTCATTGCGAGTCGCAAGGGCCTCAAGCGGCGCGAGAAGCTGCTCGACGACCGCACGAGACTGCTCACCGAGCGATTGGCCGAGCTGTCGCCCGAGAGCATCAACCAACTCGCGGCGGCCACCGATGCGCTGGCCGAACTGGCGGCCGCGCTCGAACCGCGAGTCGGGCCCGCGTCGTTCACTGTGTGACGACCGCGCCGCGGCCGGTCAGCGCCAACCGAGCGCCGGCGCGACGTCGGTCAACAGCGATTCCAGGACGTGGGCGCAGTAGTCCACGCCGAGCTGGTTGGGGATGGTCAGCAGCAGCGTGTCGGCCGCGGCGATCGCCTCGTCCTGGGCCAGCTCTTCGATGAGTCGGTCTGGTTCACCGGCGTAGGTCTTGCCGAAGCGCGCCTGCCCGCCGTCCAGGAAACCGACCTGGTCCTGCGAGCGGACGTCGCGGCCGAAGTAGGCCCGGTCGACATCGTTGACGATCGGGAAGATGCTGCGGCTGACCGAGACTCGCGGTTCGCGTACATGCCCGGCGTCGCTCCACGCCTTGCGGAAGCGCTCGATCTGCTCGGCCTGCAGCTGGTGGAACGGCACGCCGGTGTCTTCGGCGAGCAACGTCGAGCTCATCAGGTTCAGGCCCTGCTCGGCGGTCCACTCCGCGGTCTGGCGGGTACCGGCCCCCCACCAGATGCGATCACGCAGTCCTTCGGAATGCGGTTCGATCCGCAGCAGGCCGGGCGGATTGGCGAACATCGGACGGGGATTCGGCTCGGCGAAGCCGGCCCCGCTGATCACGTCGAGGAAGACCCGAGTGTGTTCGCGGGCCATCTCGGCCGCGTCGGATCCCTCGGACGGGACGTAGCCGAAGTACCGGAAGCCGTCGATGACCTGCTCGGGCGATCCTCGGCTGATGCCCAGCTGCAATCGGCCGCCCGAGATCAGATCGGCGGAACCGGCGTCTTCGGCCATGTAGAGCGGGTTCTCGTAGCGCATGTCGATGACGCCCGTCCCGATCTCGATCCGGCTTGTCCGCGCGCCAACCGCCGCGAGCAGTGGGAACGGCGACGAAAGCTGATTGGCGAAGTGATGGACGCGGAAGTACGCGCCGTCCGCACCGAGCTCCTCGGCCGCGACGGCGAGGTCGATCGACTGCAGCAACACGTCCGAGGCGGATCGCGTCTGCGAGTGGGGCGACGCCGTCCAGTGGCCGAATGACAGGAAACCAATGCGCTTCATGATTGAGCCAACAACCAACGGACCGTCGCTCTTCCGGGCGAATCGGAACAACCGCGGCCCGGACACCCATGACACACACAGGGGTGATCCGTAAGGTGCCGTCATGAGCGCGGGTGCCGACGTTGACGAGACGCCCGAACGGCGCCGCCCGTCGTCCGCGCTCATCGGAGCCGGCGTGGTCATCGTGGCACTGGTCGTTGTGGTGGCCCTACTGGCTACCCGGGGCGATTCCGCGTCGAAAGCCACGGCGACCGCCACCGCGTCTGCCTCGCCGACCAGCACCAAGTCCCCGACGGTCAGCGATATCTACCAGCAGGTCGGGCCGTCCGTCGCGGTTATCCGGACGGCGGACGGCGCGCTCGGGACCGGCGTCATCGCGACGACGGCCGGCGCCGTGATCACCGCCAACCACGTCATCGCCGACGGCAGTGCCATCACGATCGTCTTCGCCGACGGCACGACGTCCACCGCGTCGGTCGCCTCATCGGACCCGACGACCGACATCGCGATCCTCACCCCGGCGACCCTGCCGCAGCCGGTCATCGCGGCCACGATCGGCGGCGGCGCGAGCGTCGGAGCCCAGGTCGTCGCCATCGGAAACCCGCTCGGGCTCACGTACAGCGTCTCGACCGGCGTCGTCGCGGGACTGAACCGGACGGCCAAGACCGACAACGGCCAGTTCACCGGGCTGATCCAGTTCGACGCGTCGGTGAATCCGGGCAGCTCCGGCGGCCCGCTGCTCGATGCCAAGGGGAACGTCATCGGCATCGTCGTCTCGATCGTGAACCCCGGCGGCGAGGACGCTTTCGCCGGCATCGCATTCGCCGAACCGATCGGCGCGGCCGTCGGTGGCGGCGCCAGCGGAAGCGGAAGCGGCCCCCAGATATGACCGACCCAGTCCGGCAATCGCCACTCGTCCCGAAGGATGCCCGATGACGACAGGTAACCCGAACCCGTTCGAGCAGGTGCTGTTCGAGGTCAAGCGCACGATCGTCGGCCAGGACGTCCTGCTCGAACGGATGGCGATCGGGTTGCTGTCCGGCGGGCACCTGCTCGTCGAGGGCGTCCCGGGCCTGGCCAAGACCCTGGCGGTGAAGTCGCTGGCCGGGGCGATCGGCGGGCAGTTCCAGCGCATCCAGTTCACTCCCGATCTGGTGCCCGCCGACCTGACCGGCACGCGCGTCTATCGCCAGCACACCGGTGAATTCGAAACGTCCCGCGGCCCCGTCTTCACGAACCTGCTGCTGGCGGACGAGATCAATCGCGCGCCCGCGAAGGTGCAGAGCGCGCTACTCGAGGTCATGCAGGAACGACAGGTGACGATCGGGCGCGAGACGTTCGCCGTGCCGAGCCCGTTCCTCGTGATGGCGACGCAGAACCCGATCGAGTCCGAGGGCACGTACCCGCTGCCGGAAGCCCAGGTCGACCGCTTCATGCTCAAGGTCGTCGTCCGCTATCCGACGGTGCCCGAGGAACACGCCATCGTCGAACGCGCGCTGCACCCCGGTGCCGGTCCGCAGGCGATCCTGCAACCGGAGGATCTGGTCCGGATGCAGGCTCAGGTCGCGCAGGTCTACGCCGATCCGGCGGTGATCGACTACGCCGTCCGGCTCGTGACGGCCACCCGCGCACCGGGGACGGTCGGACTCGGGCAGCTCGACCGCTACGTCACCTACGGGGCCAGCCCGCGCGCGTCGATCGCGCTGCTCCTGGGCGGACGAGCGCTCGCGTTCCTGCGCGGCCGTGACTACGTGCTGCCGCAGGACGTCGCCGACCTGGCGCTGGACGTGCTGCGCCATCGGGTCGTGCTCTCGTACGAGGCGCTCGCCGACGACATCGACCCCGACACCGTCATCACCGGCGTACTGAAGGCCGTCCGGATGCCCGAGGTTGTCCTGCAGAGCCGCTGAACCCATGACGACCGCGCCCGACCGACTGCTGCTCCGCCTCGAATGGCGGGTGCTTCGGCGTGTCGACGGCCGGATCCAGGGCAATTACCGAACGCCTTACCGCGGTTCGGGGATGGACTTCGCGGGCCTGCGCGAGTACGTCGAGACCGACGACGCCCGGCACATCGACTGGAACGCGACCGCGCGGCTCAACAACGTGCAGGTGCGGCAGTTCACCGAGGATCGTGACCTGACCGTGTGGCTGGTGCTCGACCGATCGGCCTCGATGGCGGTCGGGACGCCCGGGCGCGGCAAGCACGACGTGCTCGTCGAGCTCACCCTCGTCCTGGCCCGGTTGTTCGGCCGAGGCGGTAACCGCGTCGGCGCGGTGATCCACGACGGCGACACCGCCCGGATCGTGCCGACCGGGACCGGGCGCGCCCACGCGTTACGGATCGGCCTCGAACTCGACCGGGCGAGCGCGACGGCGCCGGCCGCGCACACCACGGACTTCGGCGCGATGCTCGAGGCGACGGCCACGATGGCGCGGCGGCGGTCATTGATCATCGTGATCTCCGACCTGATCGGCACGGGTGAATGGGATCGGCAGTTGGCCCGGCTGACCCATCGCCATGAGGTCGTCGCCCTGCGCGTGCTGGACCGCGCCGACGACGAGCTGCCCGACGCGGGCCTGATCGTCGTCCAGGACGCCGAGACGGGCGAGCAACTGATCGTCGACTCGAGCGACCCGCTCTTCCGGGCCCGCTACCGCGCCGGCGTCCAGGAGCGCGACGACCGGCTCGCGGACCGGATGCGCCGCGCGAACGTGCCGCTGCATCGCATCGACACCGACCGGGACGTGGTCGAGGCGCTCGTCGATGTCGTGGCCAGCACGCGGTGGCGGCGCGCGTGAGCATCACCTCGCCCGGCTGGCTCGTGCTCGGCGCGATCGTGGTCGCGGCGCTCGTGGTCGGTGCGGTCGTCACGTCCCGTCGCCGGCACGCGGCACTGGTCGCGCGCGGGTGTCGCCGCCGACGTCCGACGCGGCCGGCACCCGCTCGGTCTGTGGCTGAGCATCGCCGGGCTCGTCGCGCTGGCCGTAGCCGTCGCCGGCCCGGCGGCGTCGGTCCCGGTGACGCGGGCCGCCGGCACGGTGATCATCGCGATGGACGTGTCGAACAGCATGTCCGCGACCGACGTGGCACCGAGCCGGCTCGCCGCCGCGCAGAAGGCCGCGGACACGTTCGTGACCGCGCAACCCGCCAGCGTCGACATCGGTGTCGTCGCCTATCAGACCGGCGCGCTCACGACCTACGAGCCGAGCGCCGACCACACCCAGGCCACGGCGGCGATCAACCGCCTGAAGATCGCCGGCGGCACATCGTTGTCGGCCGCGATCCTGACCTCGCTCTCGGCGATCACGGGCAAGAAGGTTGCGATCGGGTCCGGACGGAACCGTCCCCTCCATCGGTTACTGGGGTTCGGCGACCATCGTGCTGTTCGGCGACGGAGGCGACGACGGCAACGCCGACGCCACGAACGCGGCGGCCACCGCCGCGCAGACGGCCGGGGTCCACATCGAGACCGTCGGGGTCGGCACCACGAACGGCGCAACCGTCGACGTCGACGGCTACAAGATCGAGACGACGCTCAACGCCGACAACCTCACGAACATCGCCAAGACGACGGGCGGCTCGTACCACCCCGCGTCCGACACCGCCCAGCTCGACGGGATCGCCTCGACGATCAATCTGCGCCTGACGACGCATCACCGAGTCGCTGCCGCTGGCCGGTGCGTTCACGGCGCTGGCCGTCCTGCTGCTGGGCGTCGGATCGCTCCTCACCGTCCGGCGCACCGGAAGGATCGTCTGATGTCCTTCGACTGGCCGTGGGCACTTCTCGCCCTGACCGCGATTCCGGCTCGTACTCGGCTTCGCCTGGTGGTCGCGCCGTCGGCGGCGGCGGGCGGCCGTGCGGGTGACGTCGGCGGTCCTGGTCCGCCAGGCGCTGCCCGGACGGACGCTGTGGCGCCGTCGGATCCCGGCCGCCCTGCTGATCCTCGGCCTGGCCGTGCTCGGCATCGGGGCCGCTCGTCCGCAGGCGAACGAGGCGGTGTCGACGAACTCGACGACGATCATGCTTGCGCTGGACGTGTCCGGGTCGATGTGCTCGACCGACGTCGCCCCGAACCGCATCACCGCCGCCGAGAAGGCGGCGACGAACTTCATCAACTCGCAGGCGCACGGCACGCGGATGGGTCTCGTCGCGTTCGCCGGCGTGGCCGCCGAGCTCGTTCCGCCGACCACGGACACCAGCAAGTTGTTGGCCGCGATGAAGACGCTGCAGACCTCGCGCGGCACCGCGATCGGCGAGGCGATCCTGACGTCGATCGACGCGCATCGCGGCGATCGATCCGTCGGTGCCGCCGACCGGCGCGAAGGTCGAGCGCCAACAGCGGGTCCGGTTACGCGGCGGCGACGATCGTCGTGCTCACCGACGGCGCGAACACGCAGGGCGTCGACCCGAAGACCGCCGCGCAGCAGGCCGCCGATCGCGCACATCCGGGTCTACACGATCGGCTTCGGCACCACGACGCCGTCGCCGATGGTCTGCGACAGCTCGCAGATCGCCGGCGGCCCCAACGGCGCCTTCGGCGGCTTCGGCGGTGGATTCGGCGGCGTTCGGGTTCGGCGGCGGCCGCGACGGCGGGGTCAACCCGCTGATCATCGACGAGGCGGCGCTGAAGGAGGTCGCGTCCGCACACCGGCGGCCGCTACTACCGGGCCGTCGACGCCGGCCAACTGCAGAAGGCGCTCAAGGACCTGCCGAGTTCGATCACGGTGGCGCACAAGCACGTCGATCTCGCCGACACGTTCGCCGGTATCGGTGGTGTCCTGGTCGCGCTGGCGGTCGCGCTGTCGATGTGGTGGAACCGGGTCCGCCGGGTCACCTAGCGACGATCGCAACGGCCGCGCCACGCTGGATCTTGATACTCGACCACTCTGCGATGGTGCCAACCCACGTCGACGATGATGTCGAGATCGTCGAGTCAGCTTCGACCTAGGGTTGCGGGCGGCGAGAAGCGCCGACCAGAGGTGAGGATGACGACATGAGATTCATGCTGCTGCAGGCCTACGGCGGGGTCGAACTCGAGGGCTGTCGGCCCATGCACGAATGGGATCCGGCTGATGTGAAGGCCCACATCGAGTTCCAGCACACGCTCAATGCCGAGCTGCTCGCCCGCGGCGAACTGGTCGACGCGCAGGGATTGGCCGGCCCCGATGCGGCCAAGTTCGTGGTGTCCGACGGGGTCAACGCGCCGAAGGTCATCGACGGCCCCTACCCCGAGTCGAAGGAGTTGCTCGCCGGCTACCGGATGGTGGACGTCGACACGCTCGAGCGCGCCATCGAGATCGCCGCGCAGTCGAGTGCCGCGCCCGGTCCGGGGGGCGTCGCCATCCAGCAGCAGATCGAGGTACGCCAGGTGCTCGGCGCGCCCGACCCAGAGATGTGAGCACCAGCGACGTCGAGGACCTGCTGCGCCAGCTGGCACCGCAGGCCGTCGGCGCCGTCGCCCGGCGCTGTGGAGACTTCGCGGACGCCGAGGACGCCGTGCAGGAAGCGCTGCTCGCCGCGTCGATCGAATGGACCACCACCCTTCCGACGAATCCGCTGGGTTGGCTCGTCACCGTCGCATGCCGACGCCTGATCGACGAGGTACGCAGCCGCGAGGCACGTCGACGACGCGAGGACACGGCCCGGCTGCTCGACGTCGGCGGCGACGCCGCGAGCAGCGACGACTCGCTCGTGCTGTTCTTGCTGTGCTGCCACGACGCGCTGTCGCCGACGCTGGCGATCCCGTTGATGCTGCGAGCGGTGGCCGGACTCTCGACCCGCGAGATCGCGGCCGCCTATCTCGTTCCCGAGGCCACGATGGCGCAGCGGATCAGCCGGGCGAAGGCGAAGCTGCGCGGCGAGCGGTTCGCGTTGCCCGACGACCCGTCGACCCGGATCCGCTCCGTCCGGGAGGCCCTGTACCTGCTGTTCAACGAGGGTTATGCGAGCAGCAGCGGCCCTGATCTCGCGCGCGTCGACCTGTCCGCCGAGGCGATCCGGCTCACTCGGCTGCTGCACGCGCAGCTGCCGGACGACGCCGAGGTCGCCGGGTTACTCGCCCTCATGCTGCTCACGGATGCCCGCCGCCCGGCCCGCACCGGTCCCCACGGTGAACTCGTCCCGCTCGCCGAGCAGGCGCGCGATCGTTGGGATCGCGCCCGCATCACCGAGGGCATGGTCGTGCTCACCGGCGCGCTCAAGCGGCGCGAGGTCGGCGAATACCAGCTGCTCGCCTCGATCGCCGGCCTGCACGATGAGGCGGCGTCGCATACCCAGACCCGCTGGGCTGAGATCGCGGCCCTCTACGGGCTGCTCGAGCGAATGACCGGCAACCCGGTCGTCACGCTCAACCGCGCGGTCGCGATCGCCATGGTCGATGGGCCGCAGGCCGGGCTCGCACTGATCGACGGGCTGGAGCTCGACAGCCATCGGCTGCACGCCGTCCGCGCCCACCTGCTCGAAGCGGCCGGCGACATCGACGCGGCCGGCCGCGAGTACCGCATCGCGGCCGCGCGGACGAACAGCGCACGCGAACGGGACTACCTGATGATGCGGGCCGCCAGCTGCTGACGGTCGACCCTTCCTCTGATTAGTAAGTTAAATTGATCAGATAGACTGATGATATGGCGGATGCTCCGAATCCGGCCGACGTAGCCGACGCCCTGTTGGCCGGCGTCGGTCGGCTGGTGCGGCGGGTTCGACAGCTGCCGGCCGACGACGCGCTGACCATGCCGGAGCGGGCGGCTCTGGCCCGGCTGGATCGCGATGGTCCGGCGACCTCCGCCGAGCTGGCGCGGGCGGCCCAGATCAGCCCGCAGTCGATGGGCACGACGGTCGCGCGCGCTGGCCGAGCGGGGGCTGGTGCGGCGCGACCGCGACCCCGCCGACGGCCGGCGGGTGGTGCTGTCGGTCACCCGCGACGGACTGACGCTGCTAGGCTCACCCGCAGCACCCGCAGCCAGCACATGGCGGTCGCGTTGGACGCCGGGTTCAGCCCGGCCGAGCTGAAACGCCTGGCGGCGCCGCGCACTTGATCGAACGGCTCGCCCAGCAGCTATCTAGCCGCGCGGGCGGCCCTCGCTCGCGGGCCGACCGACGACGAAGGAGAACAGCGATGGCCGGCGCGTTGGCAGACAACCGCGGACGATCCGCCCCGGCGGCCGGCGATCGCTACAAGTGGACGGCGCTGACCAACACGACGGCCGCGGTGTTCATGTCCGCGCTGGACGGCTCGATCGTGCTGATCGCGCTTGCCGGCGATCTTCAACGGCATCCACCTCGACCCGCTGGCGCCGGGCAACATCGCCTATCTGCTGTGGATGATCATGGGCTACCGGCTGGTGCAGGCCGTCCTCGTCGTCACGGTCGGCCGGCTCGGTGACATGTTCGGCCGGGTCCGGATCTACAACGGCGGGTTCGCCGTGTTCACCGTCGCCTCGATCCTGCTGTCCTTCGACCCGTTCGAGCGGCGCCCACGCGGCGATGTGGCTGATCGGCTGGCGGCTGCTGCAAGCGACCGGCGGGTCGATGCTGCAGGCCAATTCGGCCGCCATCCTCACCGACGCCTTCCCCGAGGACCAGCGCGGCTTCGCGCTGGGCATCAACCAGGTCGCCGGGCTGGCCGGCCAGTTCATCGGCCTGGTCGCCGGCGGCCTGCTGGCCGCCGATGGACTGGCGGGCGGTGTTCTGGGTCAACGTCCCCGTCGGCGTCTTCTTCACCGTCTGGGCCTACCGCACGCTGCGCGACAACGGCGAACGCCACCCCGGTCGCATCGACTGGTGGGGCAACGTCACCTTCGCCGTCGGTCTCAGCGCGGTCCTGGTCGCGACCACCTACGGGCTGCAGCCCTACGGCGGGCACACCATGGGCTGGACGAGTCCGCTGGTCATCGCCCTGATCGATCGGCGGTCTCGCGGCTGCTCGTCGCGTTCGTGCTCATCGAGAACCGGATCGCGGCCCCGATGATCCAACTCAGCCTGTTCCGCATCCGGGCCTTCACCGCCGGCAACCTGGCCGGCCTGTTCATCTCCGATCGGCCGCGGCGGCATGCAGTTCATGCTGATCATCTGGCTGCAGGGCATCTGGCTGCCGCTGCACGGCTACGACTACAGCGACACCCCGCTGTGGGCCGGCATCTTCATGCTCCCGCTCACGGCCGGCTTCCTCGCCGCCGGGCCGGTCTCGGGTTATCTGTCCGACCGGATCGGCTCCCGCGGCCTGGCCACGGTCGGCGCGCTGCTGTTCGGCGCCAGCTTCGTCGGGCTCATGCTCGTCCCGGTCGACTTCTCCTACTGGATCTTCGCGGTGCTGATCACGGTCAACGGGATCGCCTCCGGGATGTTCGTCTCGCCGAACTCCTCGTCCATCATGGGCAGTGTCCCCGCCCGCCAGCGCGGCGTCGCCTCCGGCATGCGGGCCACCTTCCAGAACTCCGGCACCGCCGTGTCGATCGCGGTGTTCTTCTCGCTGATGATCGCCGGGCTGGCCAGCAGCCTGCCGCACACCCTGACCACCGGCCTGCGGCAACAGGGCGTCCCGCCATCCGTCGCCGCCCAGGTCGGCTCGCTTCCGCCGGTGTCGTCACTGTTCGCGGCCCAGCTGGGCGTCAACCCGATCCAGCACCTGCTGCAACCCAGCGGCGTGCTGTCGACGCTGACGACTGCCCAGCGGAACTCGCTCACCGGACGGGAGTTCTTCCCCGACCTGATCTCCGGCCCGTTCCACTCCGGTCTGGTCGTCGTCTTCGCCTTCGCCGCCGCGCTCGCGCTGCTCGCCGCCCTCGCGTCCCTGTTCCGCGGTGGCCGTCCAGTGGTGGCTGAGACCTGAGGTGATCGGCCTCGCTACCCTCTCGGCGTGCTCACGGTGACCCGGCCCGAACCCGCTGATCGCCCCGCATGGGAAAGCTTGTTCCGCGCCTACATCGCCTTCTACGAGCGCAGCGAGCCACCCGCGACGTATGACCGTGCCTGGGCCGAGTTCACTCGCGACGATCGGCTGCACGCCCGAGTGGCCAAGCTGGACGGTCGCCTCGTCGGGATCGTGCACTTCCTCGAGCACCCGAGCACCAGCTCCGCCGACGTCTGCTACCTGCAGGACCTCTTCACGGCGCCGGAGGCTCGCGGTCAGGGCGTCGGACGGGCGCTCATCGAGGCGGTCGCCGCGCACGCCCGCGAATTGGGCTGCGTCCGGGTGTACTGGCAGACCAAGACCGACAACGTCGTCGCCCGGCGCCTGTACGACAGCGTCACCGACGACTCGTCATTCACCGTCTACCGACTCCCCCTCTGAACGGGCGCCGGACGACGACCGCCCCCGTGATCATCAGGAAGTAGCTGTCGCCAGGGCGACGACAACTCCCTCTTGATCACGGGACTTGGCGCGCCCGCGATGTAGTCCTCCTGCGGGAGGACGCCCGCAGCGAACATCAGCCTCGCAGCCGACGCGCGGCACCCGCGGTTCGACGAATCTTCTCTTCGTACCGATCAGGGCGCCCGCGCAAGCATCGACTGCGTCCCAGCCGCTGATCATCGAAGACGAGTGATGTAGCGGAGCGACACATGAGCGGCACCAAATATTGTCACGCATTCGCGACTGTCGTCGCGGCGCTCGCCCTGGCGGCATGCAGCAGCGGGACCGTCCTGACCAGCGGCGCGCCGGCGTCCAAAACGTCGATAGCCGGCGTCGCCAGATCCACAAGCGTCCCCGCCGACTGCAACTTCCTGAGCCGCGCGCAGATAGATCAGGTGCTGGGCAGCCAGTACCCGGCGCTCGTGTCGCAGATGTCGTCGCAGGCCAGCCAATCGTGTCAGTCGAACCCCGCCGACGGCACGACCGATCTGCTCACTATCAACATCGAGATCGGCGGGCGATGCGCGTACGCACCGACCCAGTCCGCGTCGCTTTGTACGTCGGACGCTCAACGCCTCTTCGAGGACGCCAAGACGTCGAACACCGCACGCGAGGTCGGCGCCCCGGTCTCGATCACCGGCGTCGGCAGCCAGGCCATCTGCCAGACCGACACGCAACCCGGGTTGCCGTCATCCGGAACGGTCGACGCCACCATCGGGTACCTGAACCTCACCGTCGCAGCCGACACCTGCGCCGAGGCCGAGGCGATCGCCCGCCTCGTCGCATCGAAGCTCGCGTAGCGCGATCGCAATCGCCCACGAACAACGAGGAAGGCCAGGACGATGAACAACCAGTACGGGATCGTCGCCGCGGCGGCGGTTGCCCTCGCGGCGTTGACGGCCTGCTCGTCCCGGGCCGCACCCGTCGGCATCCGACCCACCATGGCGAGCCGCGGGGCACCAGCAACGGTCAGCCCGACAGCGGCGCGCGACTGCCTCAGCGGAACGTGGGGCGGACCGATCGAGTTGCAGGTGACGGGTGCCGGCCAGGGCGCGGCGGCGGGCATCTACGCGATCACCGCCGGGTCAGGCACGATGCAGCTGAGCATCGCCGACGGACGCGTGACGTCGGGAACCTGGTCGATGGCCTTCCACGCGACTGGCAGCGCCCGCGGCGAAACGGGCTCGTCGGTGAGCCTCGACGTACGCGCCACCGGCTCCGCGTCCGGCTCGACGGACGACGTGGTTCTCGCGGCGCAATGGAACATGACGGGCACCGCCCGGGTGAACGTGGGCGGCTCGATCGCCCAGGAACCGATCGACAACACCGGCACCGACTCGCAGCATTTGCAACTGAAAGCGGTCGACTGCGTCCACCTGTCCGCGAGCTTCCTACCGTCGTTCGACAGCAATACACACGACGACGCGGCCTTCTCCGGCACCGCGTCGTGGTCGGGCACTCGCGCCCTACTCAAGGCACCCGACGAGGGAAAGACACCATGACCCAGCCGATCCATGACGGCCGTTTCGTCAACGGCCCGGCCCAGTGGGCCGCGGGAGCACCAGACGGGCGCGATGGCCGCCGCACCGCACCGCAACGTCGCGAATATCGGCCTCATCGCGGCGGGCGCGGCGTGCATCGCCCTGACCGTTGGCGCCGTCGTCGTCAGACAGTTCGGCTTGTTGCCCGAGAACCTGGCCGCGATCATCGCCCTGCTCGCCGCCGGTATCGGGCTTCGCGTGTTGCTCGCGGTCACCGCTCGGTCGGCGACACCGCTCGCACGTAGGCGAATCAGCGTCATCGTCTCGACCGTCGGCCTGGCCGTGTCTGCAACCGTACTGATCTTCGCGCTTCCGGTGGCGACCCGTACCGGCGGTGCGCAACCGTTCGTGAACGACCTGAGTTCCATCGGGTTGACACTGGCGTTGTTGACCGTCGTGGCCAGTCCCGTCCGCACGCTGAGTTGGCGAGCCTTCGTCGGGACGGGCCTGACCGGCTACCTCGGCGTTTCGGTTCTGGCTCGGATGATCGGGCGCCCGATCATCGAGGCGGCCGGCGCCCACAGCATCCTCGGACCCGTCATCTGGAATCCCATCGACGAGGAAGTCGTCCGATCGCTGCCGCTCGTGCTGATCGTCGCGCTGGCGGCCCGAGCCAAGGCGGCCCGGCCGTCCGCGATCGACATCGCGTTGCTCGGTGCCTGGTGCGGCGGCGGGTACGCGCTCTACGAAGACACTCAGTACGGTCGCGGGTTCAGCCCGCAGTTCGGGTCCAACCCCCCGTTCTCGCTGCTCTTTCCGACCGAGGAGAGGATCCACGCCGCCGGAGGCCTTGCCTACGCCCAGGACGGTCACCTCGTCTGGTCGACCCTCATCGGGCTCGCGCTGGCGATCGCCGTGTTGTATCGCACTCGCTTTCCGCGCATCGCTCGGCTGGCGCCACTCGTGATCATCGAGGTCATCGTCGAGCACGCCGTCACCGACTACCTGGACATCTCCGCCGGCCCCAACGGCACGCCGCCGCTCGTCAGTCTGCTCAGCGTGCTGACCTTGAACGGCTACCTGTCCAACATCCTCCTGTTCTCCGGCGGCGGCTTCGTCCTGTGGTGCGAACGCAAGGCGATCGGTCCGGTCGCCGCGATGAAGTTCGGGCTGGTGCTGCGGCCGTCCGTCGCCGCGACCCGAGCCCGACAACTCGCGGCGTTCCAACGCCGTCCCGCCGACCGAAGCGATCGAGGTGCGTCATGAGCATGTTCCTGATGGTGCTGCACACCTGCTTGAGCTGCGCGACCAGCAACAACTCGATCGCGCCGGTGGTCGGCACGGCCGGCGGAGCGGCGAGTATGGCCGGCGCGCTCGGCGCCATGAGCGGCGGCGGAGGCGACGGAGGCGGAGGCGACGACGGCGGCTCGACCACGACGACAACGAACTACAACGACGGCGGGTCGAGTTCGACGACCACCAATCCGGACGGCAGCAGCTCGCAGACCATCACCTACCCCGACGGTTCCTCCAGCACGACAACGACTGACGGGCCGACGTCTGTCACGACCAGCAGCGATGGCGGCGCCTCGGTCACGACCATCTACAACGACGGATCCACGTCCACCACGCTCGGCGATGGATCAACCATCACCGCCAATCCCGACGGCACTACAACGGCCTCGAACAACCTCGGCTCGACCACGACGACGACCAACGCCGACGGGTCGCAGTCGCTGACCACGACGACCGACGGGCCTACCCGTGCGACGACCAGCACCTTCCCGGACGGCACATCGAGCAGCAGCACGACGACCACGAACGACGACGGAACGACCACCACGACGACGTCGAATACCGATGGATCGACCACCACCGCCAACAGCGACGGCTCGAGCACCAACACCCGCGTGAACAACGACGGAACCACAATCACCACGAATAGCGCTCCGGACGGCTCGACCACGACAACGTCCATCTACAGCGACGGCGGATCCACCTCATCGTCGACCAACCCGGACGGAAGCAGCTCGCAGACCGTCACCAACTCCGACGGTTCTTCGAGCACGACGACCACCGATGGACCCACGTCGGTCACCACGACCAGCGACGGCGACACATCCGTCACAACCACCTACAACGACGGCTCGACCTCCACCACCGTCGGCGATGGATCAACCATCACCACCAACCCCGAGGGCACCACGACATCCACGACCAACAACCTCGGCTCCACCACCACCGTCAGCACGACCGACGGGTCGCAATCGCTGACGACGACCACGGACGGACCCACTCGTACAACGACGAGCACCTACCCCGACGGCACATCGACGCAGCAGCACCACCACCACGAACGACGACGGAACGACCACCACGACGACGACGTCGAATACCGATGGATCGACCACCACCACCAACAGCGACGGCTCCAGCACGAACACCCGGGCTAACAACGACGGGACCACCACCACGACGAACACGGCTCCGGACGGCAGCAGCTCTCAGACCGTCACGTCCCCCGACGGCGCGACGAGTGTCACCAGTGCGGACGGGGACGTCACGTCAGTCAGCGGGGACACGACCACGACCCGGTTCACCGGCGCCGACGGATCAACCTCCGTCACCACCACGACCCCCGACGGATCCACCATCACCCAATACGGCGACGGCACCACCACACTCACCGACCCCGACGGATCCTCCACCGTCGGAAACGCCACCGGCGACAGCGTCTCCTACGACCCCACCGGAACCCCCATCGCCACCACCAGCGCCGACGGATCCTCCGCCACCATCAACCCCGACGGCTCCGTCACCACCACCGTCAACGGCGAATCCATCACCACCACCACCAGCAGCGACGGCGCAACCACCACCAACACCTACCCCGACGGCTCCAACACCACCACCTACCCCGACGGCACCACCGCCCACACCACCCCCGACGGCGCCTCCACCGTCACCAACCCCGACGGCACCACCACCACCACCAGCGCCGACCTCAACAGCAGCACCACCACCAACCCCGACGGATCCACCACCACCACCAACGCCGACGGCTCCAACACCACCACCAACTCCGACGGCACCATCAGCACCTACACCAACTCCGACGGAGCCACCTCAACCACCACGACCAACCCCGACGGATCCACCACCACCTACACCGACGACGGCACCACCACCGTGACCAGCCCCAACGGAAGCTCCTCCGTCACCGACCCCACCGGAACAAACACCCTCTACGACCCCAACGGCTCCCCCGTCACCACCACCAGCCCCGACGGATCCTTCGGCGTCAACAACCCCAACGGCACCGTCACCATCACCACCCCCGACGGCACCACGACCATCACCACACCCGGACCCACCGGCTCCACCACCGAAACGACCCCCGACGGCGAAACGATCGTCACCAGCAACGACGGCCAGACCGTGATCGTGAGCGGCGACGGCCCGACGACCACCACCGTGACCAACCCCGACGGGTCGACCACCTCGACCGACGACGACGGTTGGACGACGACCTCGACCGCCAACCCCGACGGCTCCAACACCACGACCTACCCCGACGGGACAACCCGCGTAGAAAGCGCGGACGGGGACGTCACGTCAGTCAGCGGGGACACGACCACGACCCGGTTCACCGGCGCCGACGGATCAACCTCCGTCACCACCACGACCCCCGACGGATCCACCATCACCCAATACGGCGACGGCACCACCACACTCACCGACCCCGACGGATCCTCCACCGTCGGAAACGCCACCGGCGACAGCGTCTCCTACGACCCCACCGGAACCCCCATCGCCACCACCAGCGCCGACGGATCCTCCGCCACCATCAACCCCGACGGCTCCGTCACCACCACCGTCAACGGCGAATCCATCACCACCACCACCAGCAGCGACGGCGCAACCACCACCAACACCTACCCCGACGGCTCCAACACCACCACCTACCCCGACGGCACCACCGCCCACACCACCCCCGACGGCGCCTCCACCGTCACCAACCCCGACGGCACCACCACCACCACCAGCGCCGACCTCAACAGCAGCACCACCACCAACCCCGACGGATCCACCACCACGACCACCTTCAACGAGGGCGGGTCCACCGTCACCGACCCTCCCGAGCCGGGCCCGGACGGCTCGATCAGCACCGGCAATGGATCCGCCGGTTCGACGAACGCGCCGACATCGGGCGACGGACCGGCACCGAACAGCGACACCGGTCGTCCTGCGCCGGTGACAACCATCGACGGCACCACTGCGCCGAACATCACCACCGACGACGGTTCGTACGGCTCGACAACGGTTTACAGCCCGTCGAACAGCACGGGCTCGGACGGGGCGTCGACTCAACCCACCGGCTCGACCACCATGGACGACCCCGACGTCACCGTCGTGCGACTGCCGGCTCAGGTCGGCGGCCCACCCCGACGGATCGGCCCACCGACCGGTTCGAGTGCACACACGCATGGCGCCCTTCCGGCGGCCCCGCACACGATGGTC
The DNA here is from genome assembly GCA_963737785.1 of uncultured Actinomycetes bacterium. Classification (GTDB taxonomy): domain Bacteria; phylum Actinomycetota; class Actinomycetes; order Mycobacteriales; family Jatrophihabitantaceae; genus CAVTTS01. Next base: position 83,991 of record CAVTTS010000003.1, on the reverse strand, counting down.
GACTGGCACGGACGAACGACCACCTACTACCCGGACGGCGTCCGGGACGTCTACGAACCGACCGGGGCCTGGACGCGTATCGCTCCGAACGGCCAGGTCCTGGCCCAGTGGTTCGAGCCGCCCCGCAGCTGGCATCCGTCGACCGACGTCGTCATGGACCAGGCGGACGGGACGACGATCGTGTTCCGGCCGGACGGATCCAAGGATCTATGGCAGGGAAATACGCTGCTGCGACGTTTCGCCGCGTCCGGTCATCCGGACAGCTGACCCCGCGCTCGCCGACGGGGGGCAACGGAGCACGCGACCGTCAGCGAACGATTCTGCGCACTCAGCCGAACTGAGCCCGCAGTGCCGTCTTGTTGACCTTTCCCGTTGCGTTCATGGGTAATTCGTCGACGAACGCCACAGTCGTCGGCACCTTGTAGTGCGCCAGCCGCTCACGGGTCCAGTCGATGATCTCCCGTTCGGACGCCGTGGAACTCGGTGTGTGGACGGCGACGGCAAACGGCACCTCGCCCCACTTGGCGTGCGGTACCCCGATGACCGCGACCTGGGCGATGCCCGGATGCTCGGTCATGACGGCCTCGACCTCGGCCGGATAGACGTTCTCACCACCGCTGACGATCGTGTGCTTGAGCCGGTCGTGCAGATACAGAAACCCGGAGTCGAGCGAGCCGATGTCGCCGGTCCGCAACCACCCGTCGACGATCGCCTCCCGCGTCGCCTGCGGGTTGTCCCAGTAGCGGTTCATCACGCCGTCGCCCTTGATCCATACCTCGCCGCGGTGCCCGTCCGGCAAGGTCTCCAGGCTTGTCGTGTCGACGATCTTGATCTGCGTCCCGGCCGCGGCACGGCCCACCGAGGTCAGGCGGGCCGGTTCGTCGCCACTGGCGAAATGGTCGTCCGGCGCGAGGACCGTGATCACCCCCGTCGACTCGGTCAGCCCGTAGCTCTGCACGAAGCCGCAGCCGAAGACCTCTGTCGCCTCGCGCAGGACCGACTCCGGGATCGGGGATGCGCCGTAACTGAACATCTCCAGCGCAGTCCAGTCACCTGTCCGGGCCTGCGGCTCGGCCAGCATGAACTGGATCAGTGACGGTACGGCGCCCGTGTGCGAAACGCGGTAGGTCTGCAGAATGTCGACCATCTCGGCCGGGGACGCGTAGCGCTTCAGCAAGAGGGTCGCACCGGAACGTAGCGCGATCAGCGCGAGCGCGAGCCCGCCGATGTGGAAGAACGGTCCCCCGATCAGAGCGACTGATCCCTCGCGCATGTTCATGTGATCGGTCAGCGCGTGCACGCACATGCCGAGTCCCCGGCCGGCCTGCTCGACGCCTTTCGGCCGTCCGGTCGTGCCGGAGGAGTACATGATCAGTGCCGTCGCGTCGCGATCCCTGGTCAGGCCCGGGTCCGTGGCAGCGCCGCCGGCCACCCACTCCGCATACGCCTCGGCGCCTTCGGTCGGCACGACCGTCACGATTCGCTCGACGCCGGCCGTGCGACCGGTGGTGGTGAGTCCCTCATAACCCCGTCCAAGGACGAGAATCCCGGGGCGGGCGTCGCGCAGGATGTAGTCGACCTCGGACGGGCTGAGCCGGAAGTTGACGGCAACGGTGACCGCGCCCGCCTTGGCCGCGCCGAAGAGGCAAGCCAGCTGCTCGGCGGAGTTCTCGCCCATGAAGGCAACGCGTTCGCCGATACCGATGCCGGCAGCGAGCAGCACCTGGGCAATGCGGTTCGCCTGCTCGTCGAGGTCGGCGTAGGTCAGCTCCGCCCCGTCGTCCCGGATGATCGCGACCGCGGCGGGCGTCGCCGCCGCCCGCAGCCGGATGAGCGTCTCCACAACGTCGATCCGCGTCGGCACCGTCGCCACACCAGCTCCAATCGCACGCACCGGTCCATCGCGTCCGGAGTCGAGCCATCGTACGTTCGAGCGACATCCGCTACCTCGAGGCGGGGATCTGGGCGTGAAGACGAACCCCGGCCAACCTCGATCTCGCTTGGGTATCGGCTACGCGCTCGACGGCTCGGCTCTCGTGGTGCGTCTCTACGATCCGAACTTCCCCGACGACGACACCATCACCACTCCGACGGTCACGTCCACGAACTCGCCATCGACGGCACTGGCCACTGGTCCCACGACGAGATGACCCAGGGGGTACATGAGCAACGTCGCCCGGGCCATCTACCGGTCCTGACGCCGCGATCTCGCCGTCCGAATACTGTGGCATCGTGGATTCACCTGACAACCGTGGCATCGACGCCGCCGATCTCGCCGCCTGTCTAGCCGTGCTGCGGGCGGTCGAGGAGCTACCGCCGGAGCATCCCGACGCCATCGCGGTTCGCCGAGCCACCGGACGCATCTTCAAGGCGGTGAAGAAAGCCAGGCGCGACGAGCGTCGCGAGGCGGTCAATGCCGCCGACCGCGCCGTTGTCCATGCGACCGCGACCGGCTCGTCCAGCCGAGTCGACGACGAAACCGCGGGTATCCCCCTCGCCTCGAGCGCAACTGGCGCGCTGGCCGGCGTCTACATACGCCCGCGTGCGTGCTACATCTGCAAGTCCGACTACACGGACGTCGACGCGTTCTACCACCAACTGTGCCCGAGCTGCGCGGCGACCAACCACGCCAAGCGCACCGCGCGCACCGACCTGAGCGGCCGTCGCGCACTCCTCACCGGGGGGCGCGCCAAGATCGGCATGTACATCGCACTCCGCCTGCTCCGCGACGGCGCGCACACGACGATCACCACCCGCTTCCCGAATGACGCCATCCGCCGGTTCCGCGCGATGCCCGACAGCGCCGACTGGCTCGACCGCCTGTGCATCGTCGGCATCGACCTGCGCGACCCGGCGCAGGTCGTCGCGCTCGCCGAGTCAGCCGGGGCCGCCGGCCCGCTGGACATTCTGATCAACAACGCGGCCCAGACCGTCCGTCGTTCGCCGGGCGCATACGGTCCGCTGGCCGCCGCCGAGCACGATCCACTCCCCGCCGGTCCGCTGCCTGAGGTGCTCACGTTCGACCACATCTCCGACGCTCACCCGTCCGCCCTCGCCGGATCACTGTCGACCACACCGCATCCGCACGGGCCTGACCGGCTCGCCGGACACGGCCGAGATCGGATCGAGCGGGGCTCGGAGTTGTCGCGGCTCGCGCTGGTCGCGGGTTCGGCCCCGGTGCGCGCCGACGGCGGCGGCATCGATGCCGGCGGCTTGGTGCCGGACCTGCACCGCATCAACAGCTGGACGCAGCACGTGGACGCCATCGACCCGCTCGAGATGCTGGAGGTGCAGCTGTGTAACTCGGTGGCGCCATTCATCCTCATCAGCCGGCTGCGGGCCTCACTTGCCGCGAGTTCAGCCCGACGCACGTACATCGTCAACGTCTCGGCCATGGAGGGCATCTTCAACCGCGGCTACAAAGGTCCCGGCCATCCGCACACCAACATGGCCAAGGCGGCGCTCAACATGCTGACCCGCACCAGCGCCACCGAGTTGTTCTCAGACCGGATCCTGATGACCGCGGTCGACACCGGCTGGATCACGGACGAGCGCCCGCACTACACCAAGGTCCGGCTGGCCGAAGCGGGTTTCCACGCCCCGCTCGACCTCGTCGACGGTGCCGCACGCGTGTACGACCCGATCGTCCAAGGCGAACTCGGCGTCGATCTGTATGGCTGCTTCCTCAAGGACTACGCCAAAGCCCAGTGGTGAGGGTCCGTTTCCACCCGTCGATACAGGGTCAGCTTTCACCCGTCACCGACAGCTGGCTTCCTTCTCGCGCATACCGCGTGCGCCGGCGGTCTCGCCTGCGCTCCTCCCGCGTCCGATGATCGGCGCTCGTGGCTGCGTTCACTGCGCCATCGCGGTGCAAGACGTGTCTCTGGATAGCGGCGCGCGCGTGCGCGTCATCGGACACTGGTGGCATGCCCAACCCACCACGGCGTCCACGGCATCCTCGGATGCCTCACGACCCGACCTGATCGTAGTGAGCAACGTGCCGGGGGTGATCGGAATCCCGACAACCGAGAGATCAACCCCAGCGAGCTGATCGTTCGCGACCCGTTTGACCGGCAAGACCGTTAACGCCGGATGGATATCGACGCCACCACCGATCGCCTCGGCAACGTGACGGGAGTCGCGGATCCCGTACCCTTGCTCTGTGAGAGGGCGTCGTCGCGCTGGCCATTTGGGTCGACTTCAATGGTGTGGCGACCGGGCCGGAACAGCAACGCCGAAACAGGCCGACGAGCTTCTCCGCGCATGATCCTCAACGTCCATCGCGCACCGGACACGCAGGTACTGGCCCAACTCTTGGTCGATTCGGGCGCGTCCTGTTTCGAGCTCGACGTGCGACTGGGTCCCGGGGGTGAGCCGGTGGTGTCGCACTTCCTACCGGCGCTGCGGATCCCCGGCTGGCTGGAGAACGATGGGTGGAAGCTCAAGCCGTCGCGCAGCTATGGTGGCCGCCGACTGCTTCGGGAGGCCTTCGCCGCCGTCCCGGACGGATGCGATGTCGTGCTCGATCTGAAGGAAATCTATCGCCGCAGACGCGTCGCGTTGAACGACGCTTTAGTTCGGCTCGACTTGGACAAGTCTCGGGTGCAGATCAGCACGGGATCGTTGCACGATCTGACCACGTTCCGGCAGCACGGATTTCGTACCTGGCGCACTGTTTCCTCTCGCCGAGAACTTGAGCAGGCACTCACGAGTCCTCCCGTAGACGATTTCGCGGTTTCCCTTCGGCATTCACTTGCCACCGCCGACACGGTGTGCGCCTTACACGAGAAAGTGCGGCACATCGTCGCGTGGACGGTAAACGACACGGCCCGCGCGGCCCAGCTTCGCAAGATCGGAATCGACGGAATCACGACCGATCGATCGGCTGTCGTGCGAGCCCTCGTGATGCCACCGGCGGCACCGTAGCGTTGCGCCCGCCAACAGGACGGTTGCGGGCGTCGGGCGCGACGGGTACCAAGAGGCGACCGCCCGCGAATGACCACCCGAACGTGCTGATCCTGTGGTCGACGAACTCCGTGCCTCTGATGCTCGATCGCTGCTACGCGGGCCGGCGTGCACTGGTGCATCCAAGTCTCAGCTTCGCTCCCGCCGCACAATCCGCCACGCCTCTGCGTTCTGTCTGCATCGCTGCCTCAACCTCAGGTGGACGAACGGCGGGCCGAAGCTAACGGCACGAACACTTCGATCCCTGAAGGGAGGGAAGACATGACTATTTCCGCAGTAGGGTCCGCGGCGACAGCGCACTACGCCCAGGCCTTGCGCCAAGCTCAACCAGCGGCGAAGGCCGCTGCGCAAGCATCAGCGCCGATCGACAGCGACGGAGACCGCGACGGAAGCACGTCGCGACGCCGACTCGACGTCAAAGGCTGATCGGGACGGCGCCCTGTCTTCGCATCGGCATAGGGCGCCGTGCCCTCGCTTGCTGATAGGACGTCGAGCACCGGGCTCTCGGCGTCGTGTGGGTTACAAGCCATGCAGCGTTGTCAACCTCACCTGGTCATTCCGCCGTTCGACGCGATCCCACCCGGACCTGTAGCGGCCCGAACACGCCCAATGGACGCAACACCCGCCTCGTCGCCCCCGACGCCGGTGACCGTCGCCCGGCACCGACGCTGAAGCCGATCGCATGACCGCCACCACGTCACGGTGGCAGCACCGAGACGCGACGCCTGATTCGCACCTGTTCCCGACCCGCCCCTATGACCTGGTCGAAGAGTTCGTCGTCGCCCTCGTCGTGATTGGCGCGCTGACCGTGCTGCTCGCGGCGGTGCGATCAGCAGACCAGTTGGGCGAGCACCTACTCCGAAGCCCTCGCCACGGTGCCCGACGGCGACCCCGCCAAGGTGGCGACAGGCAGCTACGGACCCGTCCCCGTCCTCGCGAGTAGCTTCCTCACGCTCGCCGACACCGGCGGTCTGGAAGGCTTACTCACCTCATCGAGCACCTTCTACGTCAGCAATGAGACCAAGCCCCTGCTGCTCCTGGCCGACGGGGCCTACCTTGAGGAGCTCGCTCGCGCCGACCATCACGGCGGCGATCAATGGGGAATGATGAACGAGACCGGCAACTACCCCGGCCAACCCTGGATGTGGCTCTACACCTGTTGGTACCAGGTCAAACCCTTCTCCACCTCCGGCAACGCCGATGCCCTCGTCTGGGGCCTGATGGCCATACTCACGTTGATCTTCGTCCTCGTCCCCTACATCCCCGGCCTGCGGTCTTTGCCGCGCCACCTCGGTGTGCACCGACTCATCTGGCGCACATGAATCCGGTTCGGCCCGGCCAGTGGCTGGACTAAGTGCGTCCCACCCGATGTCGCAGACGTTTGCTTGCCGCTCAGCTGCCTTGTCCCATGCTCCACAGTTGCCATTGGGTGGTGCGGACTCGACGGGGTTGTTGCAGCACGGTGGTGATGGCATGCGCGACGTCTTCGGGACGGAGGTAGTCGGCCAAGGATGGATCGCCCGCCGTGCGGCCGGCTCCGATGGCGAACTCGGTCTCGACCCCCGCGGGGCAGATCGCGGTAACTCGGATGCCGTCGGTCCGGACCTCACGGTCCAGAGCGCCGGCGAGGCCGACCTGGGCGAACTTCGTCGCGGCATACACGGCCTCATCGGCCCCACCTCGTAGCCCGGCGACGGAGGCGACGATCACGATGTCGCCGGAACCCGCGGCACGGAAGTGGGCGACGGCGGCGCGGGCTGCCCACACGGTGCCTTCGATGTTGGTGCGCATCATCGTCTGCAGGTCATCGTTGGTGAGGTCGAGGATGCCTCCGTACATGCCGATGCCGGCGTTGATGACGATGCTGTCCGACCGCCCGTATTCATCCATTGCGGCGCTCACGAGCGCCGCGGCGGCGTCAGGGTCGCGCACATCGGTCCCTGGGCCACGACCGGTCGCCGCCCTCGGCGCACTGCTGATCACGTTCATCCTCGGCGCCGCTGCCGGCAGCGCACTACCTATTGCAGCCGGGCTCGGCACCACCGAAGCAGCCCCGACCGTGTGCTCGGGCACACCTGCGTCGGGTGCTCGCTCGGTGCCCGCGCCCAGAGCTGAACGATCGGGTCGCCGAATCAGGATGCCGCAGTGCGACCGCGTTTCGCTCTGCTTATCGTCTGAATTCTCACTACCCATTGCTGGCGACGTGGTCGAGTCAATCGCTCTTAATAATCGACGGCCCATTGCACAGATATCACTGAACGTCAGTCGTCGCTTCGGCTTCTGGTTCCGCTGGGTGACGGTCGCGGCGAGGGCGCGTGGTGAACCGGTGTGGCCGAGTCTGTGCCATCGTCAGGCTCGCGGGATCGCGGTGCGGACGACGCGTCGTCTCCGGGCTGCGTGGAAGAGTCCTGCGGCCGGGGTGAACTCCCAGACGGCAATTCGCCATCGCTTGTGCGGGAACCCGATCCCGAGGTACCGGACCTGATCGGAACGGTTCTACCGCTACCGCCGGTGGCGGCCGGGGACGTCGATGCAGACGATCCGGCCGGTGTGGCTGGCGGCGCCGGGTGCCCATCACCGAAGGGCGCGTAGTTGTGAATGATCCGCGTGATCACGTCGTGTGATTGTCCGGGGAGGCTATCGGTTGCCGCAGCGACTCCGGTCACGGCGACACTCAAGGCACCCCCCAGTGCGACGCTCGCCGCGATGCGGCGCCGACGCCGGGCGGCCAACACCGGAACGCCGTTTGCGAGCAGGACCTCGAGCTGCGGCGACGGCGCGGGGGCTTCGCGCGCGCTGAGTTCACGCAAGGCACGCACGAGGTCAGCCGCCGCCGCGACGTTCGAATCGAACACCTCGTCGGCAGCCGCTCCGCGCGCGCCCATCGACCCCCCAGTCGTCTCACCCAAGTAATCGCTCGACTCGGTCATGGAGTTACCTCCGACGCTTCCAGCAATGCGCGCAGGGCCAGCAATCCGCGCCGCTGGAGTTGTTTCACAGCACCGACGGTGCGTCCAGTGATATCGGCAACCTCGTCGAGCGACAGGTCAGCAACGAATCGCAGCGCAATCACCGTGCTCTGTTCAGACGGTAGTCGGCGAAGTGCGATCACAATCTCGTCAAGGCCGACCGTGCTGATCACAGTGTCCTCGGCTGGCGCGACGACGCGGTGATCGTCCTCGGGTTCATACGGCAACCACTCGGGTCGGCGGGCCCGTCGCCGATGCTCGTCGACCATACGAGCGTGTGCGATCGACATCACAAAGGTTCGCAACTCCGCGGGCCCACCCCGCAGCTCCGAAAGGCGCGGAAGGACCGCGAGGAACACATCACTCGTGACCGCTTCGGCGTCCGGAACGCCCTTAGCGATGAGATATCCGTTGACCAGCGGCGACAACGACTCATAGATCGCGCGCAGAGCATCTGGTTCACCACGCGTGGCGGCCCGCACCATCGCCTCGGTGATCTTGCCCGGCATCGTGCTATTGGAACGTGCGCGCTAAGAGAGAGCAAGTCTTCGTCGACGGTAACCCGGCGCTCCTCTCCGACGATTACTACTTTGCGGGCGTCAACCAGATCGAGCGGAGCCGAACGGTGCACAGGGTGTTGCGGACGACCGCTGCGGGCGGCGTCGCGATTCTTCTTACGACGAGCGCCGGCCTGGCGCTGGCGCGACAGGGCAGCTCTTCGTCCGGCAATCTCGTTTCCGGAACGGTGCCGGACTCGCGGCGGTCCGAACTCGACAAGGTCCGATCTGTTCTGGCTGACGAAGCTGAACAGTTGACCACCTTGCGGGCGACAATCACCGATCTCGAGGCGGGGGTACCGGCACCTGCCCGTGACACGACGGTCCTTCCGACCAAAGCCGAAAGCACAGCCGGCCTGACTCCGATCAAACCGCCGATCGCGACCAGCGATGCACCGGCGCCGTCGCGCCGAAGCCGTTCGACAGCACCGTCGATCGCAGCACGGACGCCATCGGTCAGACCGACGTCACCGCCGACCTCGGACCCCCCGACTGGGCGCACCCAAACAACGCCCCCGAGCGATGACGGATCCCCCGATGACTGATCGAATTCTGCGCCGCGGACCTTGGAGCGCGGCGCTCATCGCGACGCCGTGCGTCGCCGCGGTCTTCTGCGCGGCGAGCGTGTGGGCAGTGGACACCAGCCCGTCCACAACATCTGCGGTAACCGCCCCGATTGACGAGCAGCTCGCGCAGTCCATCGCCTCGACGCAGAAATCCGCCGACCTCACCCAAGCCGAGGTGAACGAACTCTCGCAGCGGCTGGCCGTCCTGCAGCAGCGGATCGGAATTCCGCCGTCTAGCTCGAACACCGACACCCCTGCGCCCGCGCTGGCGAGCGGAACACCGAGCGCGCCCGGCTCGTCCAATCACGCTTCCATACCGGCGCGCGGCGCCACGACAGGCCCAACGGCGGCCGGAACCACCAAGGTGGCGAGTACGGCCCCGACGGCGGCGCGAACCAGCGCACCAGCCCCGACCAAGGCATCGTCATCGTCGGCTCCACCGCCGGTTCAGACGACCACGAAGGCATCGAGCGCACCGAAATGACCCCGTGACGATCGGTACGCACGACGCGTTCCATGCGGGAGGGTTTCGGGCGATGGCCGGCGACGTGGCGGTGCGGACCTCCGCCGTCGCCCCGTCCGACGTTATCGCCGCCGTCGAACGAGTCTTCGTCGATGTCGAGCGCGAGTGCACCAGGTTCGACCCCGCCAGCTCGCTGATGCTGGCGAACCGCGCCGGAAGCTCCTGGTGCCAGGTGGGGCCGCGCTGCTTCGCGGCACTGCGCGAAGCAGCCGATGCGCATGAGTGCACCAGCGGTCGATTCGATCCGCGAGTGCTGTCGGACCTGTTGGCGCTCGGCTACGACCGCACTCAGCCGTTCGGGCGGGGCCGAATGGTTCTCGCGCCCGGCGTGACCGTCCGCGGGCGCTCCGAGTCGAGCTGGCGGCCCCGGTTCGACGATGAGCACCAGGCGGTCCAGGTCGGCGACCGGCCGGTCGATCTCGGCGGCATCGCCAAAGGATTGGCGGTGCGGTGGGCGGCGGAAGCGGTCGGTCCTATCGACGGCGGCCTGCTGATCGAAGCCGGTGGCGACTGCTGGCTGGGGGGCGACGGTCCGTCGCCCCCCGGCTGGCAGGTCGGCATCGAAAATCCACTCACCCCGGGACGTCCCGCGGCCGTGCTCGGCCTGCGCGATCTCGCCTGCGCGACGTCGTCGATGGCGACGCGGAACTGGATGGTCGCGGGCCGGCCGGCGCATCACCTCATCGACCCCGCGACCGGCAAGCCCGGAGGGATGGGCCTGGTGTCGGTCACCGTCGTGGCCGCTGATCCGGCGTGGGCGGAAGTGGTCGCCAAAGTCCTCTTCCTTTCCGGCCGCGATGGCATCGCCGCGCTCTCGCGCGCGGTTCCAGCGCTGTGGATCACCGACGATCAGCACGTCGCGTTCAGCTCGGCCATCGAGCCCTACCTGCTCTGGGACGCCCGATGACCTCGCGTATGAGCGCGAGTGCCTCGACCTCGCGGATGGTCCGCGGCGCCACGCTCGTCGGCAGCGTGGCTTTGACGGTCACGTTGGTCGTTGAAGGACTGGCTCGACTGTCGGGTCGCCACACGACGCTCTGGCTGCTGAGTCGGGCGTCAGGCATCGCGGCGTACGTCGTGCTCGTGATCGTTGTACTGACCGGCCTCGGCCTCGCGCATCCCTGGCGGGTGCGGATGCGCTGGCTGTCGGCCCGCCGCCGGATGCGTGGCCACGCCACGCTCGCGAGCCTGACCCTGGTCCTCGTCGCAACGCACGTTCTCGCCATCGTGGCCGACCGCTTCGCGGGCGTCGGGGTCAGGGGCGCGTTGATCCCGTTCCGGTCCACCTACCGCCCCGACGCGGTCGGCCTCGGCGTCATCGCTGCGTGGCTCATGATCACTCTCGTCGCGACGGCCGCCCTGGCCGGGCGTTTGCCAGCTCGCGCCTGGTGGCCTTTGCACAAAGTCGCGGTCGTCTCGCTGGTCCTCACGTGGGCGCACGCCGTTCTCGCCGGCACCGACACCCCGGCGCTGCGCGCGTTGTACTTCGGTTCGGCCCTCCTCGTGACGTCACTCGCGTTCACGCGCTACGTGAGCCCGGGCATCCGCGATCACCGCCGTGCGGCACGGCGATGAGCAACGCAGAGCGGGCCGACTTGGCCCGACCGACACGCAACCTGCGCCTAGTCGCTCACGCGTCCAGGTCGTCGGCACTGTTCACCACCCCCCGGCGATATCCGGTCGATCACATTCCCGCGACTGATGACGGGCATCGGCTCTCCGACCATGAGAATTGCTACGGATCCCTTCCCGATGTCAACAGCATGCAACTTCGCTCAATCGTGCAGTCCGCTGACCTTCGGGGGCGGGGCGGCGCCTGGTTCCCGATGGCGGCGAAGTGGCGAGCCGCCATCGAGGCGGGCGGCGCTGCGATCGTGATCGCGAACGGCAGTGAGAGTGAACCGGCCGCAGCCAAGGACGCGGCGCTTCTCACGGCTCGGCCGCACCTCGTCATCGACGGCCTGCTGCTGGCGGCTCGAGCGGTCCGCGCCCGACGAGCGATCCTGTGGGTCCACGACGGCACGCACGCCCGCGCAGTTGCCGCAGCGTTGCAGGAACGCGCAGCGCGATCCGGACGGGAGTCGGCAATAGAGGTCCAGGTCGGGCCGGCAGGCTACCTCAGCGGCGAGGCAAGCTCGATCGTCAACTTCCTGAGCGGCGGTCCGGCGCTCCCCCAGTTCCGTTCGCGTCCTCTCGCTATCGCCGGGCTCGACGGTCTACCGACCCTGGTGCACAACGTCGAGTCCCTCGCCAGGCTGGCACTGGTGGCCCGTTCTGAGGCGGCCTCGACATCGGCCGTACTCGTCACCGTCGCGACAGCCGCGGGGCGGACGGTTGCCGATGTCGAGCCGGAAGAAGTCGGCGAGCTCGTCGACGCCGAGGCTGGCGAGCGACCCGCGGCGGTATTGATCGGGGGCTTCGGAGGTGTCTGGATGGACCGTGCTCATCTCGATGCAGCGGTCACGACTCCGGCACTCGGGGCCGGCGTGATCTTGCCACTGCTGACGGGGGCATGTGGTCTTGCCGCGACGGCGCAGGTGCTTGCCTACCTCTCAGCCAGTCGCGGTCGCCAGTGCGGGCCGTGCACGTTCGGACTTCCGACGCTCGCCGCCGAGTTCGCGGTCCTGGCCCGCCCGCGACGAACCACCCGCGGCATCCGTGACCGCGTTTCCGATCTCGCCGATCAACTCACTGGACGCGGTGCGTGTCACCATCCGGATGCGACGACAACGATGGCGATGTCGGCACTGCGAATCTTCGACGACGAGATCACCCGGCACCGCCGAGGCTCTTGCATCTCTGAGGACGCGCAGCTGAACTTCTATCCGATCCCGACGGCGGGTACGCATTGAGACACCGAGCATCGGCACCGCGCGTTGTCGTCGATCCCACACGATGCGACGGAATCGGAGTCTGCAGCCGTATGGCGCCGAACGTGATCAGCACCGACGAGTGGGGCTTCGCGCGGGTGATCGGCCACCCCCGCGAGTCCCAGGATCGGCGGGCCGTCAAGCGGGCGATCCGCGCGTGTCCGCGCGCGGCGTTGCGGCTCGACGAGATCCCACATGAATAACACGCCGCGGTGCTCGCGATGTGTCCATCGGTTCAGCGGCCGGTGCTACGCGTTGTGGATGAGTCCCGAGAATCGTCGTCAAGCCTGGCGACTAGGCCGGCGGGTTGGGAACGACGGCCACCCCAACTCCAAATCAGCCAACCGCACCCGCAGCTGCGCCGCGGACGTCATCACACAATCGGGATGCCCCGCAGACGCGTGTCCAGATTGGCGGGCCGTCGAGGCGGGGCCTGTTGGTCGCCAACGCCCGAAGCTAGTAGCCTCGACCCGACCTACCGGCGTCAGGGCCGCCCCCGCGGACCACGGCAGGTCACCGCCGAATCGCATCATTCCGGTCGTCACACACACCGAGACCGGACGCGAACCGAGGACCCACCACCAGAGTCCCCACCGGGGTGAATCAGGATCTGCGGCACGCACTACGCCACCAGCCGATCCCGTAGGGCCACTTCCAGCCCGAACCCGTCAGCTAACCCGGTAGGCGGGCAACGGAAGATCGGAGTTCCGCCGAATCGTGGCGTCGACTCGTGCCAACCTCGCTCGTCTCGTCCGCTATCCCGCACCGATCGCAGCGATAGTCGCCGTCGTGGTGATGACCGGATTGCACGCTGCCGCAGCCGCACCCGCCCCGCCAACGCCGACCGCAGCGACCGTCACCACCACGCTGGACACGCTGGCCAACCAGACCGAGTCCCTCACCGAACAGTACGACGCGGCACTCATCACAGTCAGCGTAGAAAACGCGCAGACCGCGGCGGCGCAGCTTGACGCGGAGCACGCGCGGGCCATCTATCAAACCGCGCGCTCGGGCCTGGCCGCACAAATCACGGCCGACTACGAGACACAGTCGCCGTTCACATCCGCCGCCGCACTGTTCACCAGCACGAGCCCGCAAACCTACGTCGACGCCCTCGCCAGCAGCGACCTGCTCGCCGACAAGCGCAATGCGACTCTGGCCCGGCTGCGCGCTGCCGCGACGGCCAGTGAGAAAGCTCAACAGACCGCGGCACGCCGGCTACGAGAAGCACACGCCACCCTTGACGCCGTTGCCGCCCAACGCGCCAACCTCGACGCCCAAACCGCGACTTTCAGCAACATCCTGGCCACCCTGACGATCAGCCAACGTCAGACGTACCTCAACCGGCACGCCCCGACCCAAGCCGAACTGGCCACGGCGCTCGCAGTGCCCGCGCCGAACGCGGCCGCGCGGAAAGTCGTCACGTTCGCGTTGGCCCAGGTCGGTAAGCCCTATGTCTTTGCCGCGGCCGGCCCGGCTGCCTACGACTGCTCTGGCCTCACCATGGCCGCCTGGGCGAGCGTCGGCGTTTCACTCCCCCATTTCGCGGCCGCGCAATATGCCTACGGCGCCCACGTCTCCGAAGCCGATCTGAAACCCGGCGATCTCGTGTTCCTCTACACGGATATCCACCACGTCGAGCTTTACATCGGCGACGGCTTGGCCGTGTCCGCCCCCGAGGAAGGCGAAAACGTGCAAGTCGTCCGACTCGCCGACTTCCAGAACGTCTACTACGGAGCGACCCGGCTCACGACCAGCTGACCGACTGTCGATCTCGATACGCGACTGTTGGGGTGTTAACGGCGCGGCCACTTCACGCTGATGAAGGAGGGGCTGGACCGAGTCCGGCAGCAGGTTTCCGGTGTGGAGGGCTCGGACGAAGCGAGCCAGGTCACTCGCAGTGGACCAGATGTCGCCGGTGCCGGACATGGTGTCGGTGGCGCATGCCGGGGATCGGCTCGCCGTGGCGGTAGCCCGCGCCGACCGGACCTCGCCCTGGTTCGCCGATCGTGGTTCGCGAGAAGCCGAGCGGCCCGAGCACGACTTCGCGCACCAGTTGCGCGGACGACGACGCGGCGGCGTACGCCAAGACAGCGCTGAGCAGCACGTACCCGAGGCTGTATCGATACGTTCCGACTGGGTGTGCCGGCGCGCCCGCCAGTATCTGGCGTACACGATCGGTCATGGAAGAGTCCTGCTCTCCAGCTGCGTAGCGCGTGGCCGTCGGGTGGATCATCGGCGGCCCGCGGGCTTCCAGTAGAAACTGATCGGGTTCATGCTTCACGAATCCGCATGTCGTACGACTCCGCCGAACGCCCATAGCATTTCCGCTGCGCGGTCGCCTCGTGCCAGCAAGCCCGCTAGACGCCTCCGCTGCAGCGGTAACCGATCTCGCCGGCCCAGGTACAGCGGCCTGGCCCATGTACGGTCACTCGCGTCGTGCTCAAGGACTGGAGCCGGGCCCGCAATTCGACCTCGATCCGCGACCTGGAAGACGTTCTGACTAGCCCAGGCCCGAACGCCATTCAGATTCGCCCTGCTCATTGCCGTCGATTTGCGGCCCCGTGACGACGGCCGACAGTTCGTCGCCCCCACCTTTCGGGCCTGACCGACAAACGGAGGTAGCGCCGCCGAAACCCAGACACTTCATCTCCGAAATGGCGCGCAGTTCGTCGAACGACGCAGCCCCTGATAGGTCTATGAATGCCTCCGGCGGCATCCGATACAAGCGCAAGGAATCACTCCTGGTGAGTCCGGACGCGTCGCCGCATAAACTCTTTCGCGCTGCGAGACCAAACCTCGGCGCCATCAATCCAATCGACGGCGCAACTCTCGGCAACGGACTACGCAGTTTGCGCTGAGGCCCTGCGAATCGACTCGTCCAGCGGAGCCCGCCAGATGAGCCGGTGGACGCCGAGGTGGCGGGGGAGCGATCGAAGGCCAGGAGATACGGAACCAGCACGAACCCGGCGTGAGCACCATCATGAGCCCCCACACCAGGCATCCGCGTTGTCCGACGTCGAGAACGGCTTCACCTGGTACCAGAAGGTGTACAGCCACAGCCACGGCTGACCCGGGTAGTTGCCCGTCTCGTTCATCATGCCCCACTGGTCGCCGCCGAGATGATCCACGCGAGCCTGGTCCTCGAGGTAGGCCCCGTCGGCGAGCAGCAGGAGTGGCTTGGTCTCATCGAGGACGAAGAACGTCGTGCGCGGCGTCAGCAGCCCCTCCAGCGAGCCGCTCCGGGCGAAGCCAGAAAGGCTCATGGCGAGTTGCGGGACAGGTCCGTACGAGCCGGCCGCGACCTTGCCGGCTCGCCCTCCGGCGACGCCGCCAGCGCGTCGGCGTAGCGCTCGCCCAGCGCCCGGGTGCCGCGTGACGCGGCTGCCAGTGCCTGAGGGCCGACCGTGAGGTCGCGTTGTCGGTGACGGACTCCAGCGGCGCGATGACGAGATCCCGCGCGCTGTTCACCGGGATGCGGACGCCGGCCCACCGCTGCAGATCGAGGGGACCGATCGCTGGCCGGGCGACGCGGTGTTGTACGGGGCGCCGTAGCCGCCCGTGCTGGTCCCGGCGAGCTCGGCGGTCGCGGTCGCGACGACGTCGTTGGGCGCCGCCTTCGCCCACGCGCCGCAGACTCAGCGGGCTTGTCGTCGGTGAGGAGAACACGGCCGCCAGCACCACGACTCAGCAGGCCGACGACGAGCGAGCGCGACGTGAACTCCTTGACGAGGTCGTAGGGCCGCGTCGGGAATAGGTGGGCGTCGGGCGTCGTCTCGCGCCGGTCCGACGCGGCATCGTGCGTCGTGACCGCGGCTTCGTGTCCGGCGAGGCGTCGCCGGCGGCATCGCGTCGAACGGTGGCACGACGCCGTGGCGTCGAACCAGCATCACGTGCATGATGACGAGGACGCCGACCACCAGCGGGAAGCAGCATCGACGTGCCACAGCAGCATCTGGCCGGTGTTGAGCACGTTGAACTCGGCGCCGACGCCGACGGAGTTCAGCCCGTCCTTCGCCTGGGTCGAGATCCACTGCGAGTCGAAGTTCGTCTGCGACGAGATAGCCGGTGAACGCGGTACCGATCGACCCGATGAACGCGACCGCCCCGGTCATCCAGGTCAGGCGCCCGCTTGCCCGCGCCAGGCGGCCATGAAGAACTTGCCCCACAGGTGGATGACCATGAAGGCGAAGAACAGCTCGACACTCCACAGGTGCGTCGAGTTCACGAAGTGGCCCGGTCGGAGGACATGTGCCACCAGGTCGCGCCCTTGACGCGAGCACGACGCCGGAGGCGAGGACGTAGAGGAAGGCGGCCAGCGAGGCCACCCCGAATACGTAGATCCACGACTGCACATAGGCGGGTTGGCGATCGGGCAGCATCTGCCCGGCGGGACGATGCGCGTCGCCGGCTGCGCAGCCGCACGGTCCAGCTGGACCGATCGGTGACGTCAGGCATGGTCATCGGAGTCAACTTTCGACTGCGCGGGCCGACCATCGCGGTAGGGGAGCTGGAGGGTAACCGCGAGGGCGAAGACAATGATCATTGCCGCGATGACGGTCAGGTTTGCGAGCGATATCTGGAGCACGCCCCAGTGGATGAAATGGGCATGCCCCCCGAGCAATCCTGTCGCCAGCGATTGTTGGGATCCGGCTTGGACTAGCGGCAGGTCGACCACGGCGGACACCTCCTTGATGTAGGAATTCCGGGTCTTCGGGCGGCAGGACAGTCAGCGGGTCTGTCAACGCAGCATTACAAGCGGCTCGCTGCGCCGGCAGGGTCATTGGTCCCGTCGAAGCGGTTACGGCCAGCTCATACGCTGCTGAGAGAAACGCGCCGCACCTGCCGGCGATCCAGGTGCAAGCTGTCGAAGTTCAGGAGCGACTGACGCGCGCCGGTTCGGAGCGGTCGCGCACAGACGCGTCGGCGACATATCGCGCGCGGGAGGCCTGACTGGCGATCGCCATCGTTACCTCTCACGATCCGACACTCCGGATCGGATTCGACGCACGACGAGAGGTGGACCCGATCCTGAGGTCGAGGACCTGCTCACGGCCGAGGTCGAGGATCTCCAGCGCCTGGTCAGCGGCCGCGCTCACGAGGAACTGTTCTTCACCACGACCCGAGGCGCGGCGCTGCGGAATCGAGGTGTCCGCCGGTACTGGTTCGACCGCGCAGCAGCCTCGATCGGTTAGCCGGGCCTCCCCCACGAGCTGCGCCATACGGCGGCGAGCCGACCTGTTCGATGCCGATCTCGATGTCTTCGCCGACCGTCTGGACGCCGTCTCGAGGACCGGCCGCGGACTTCTTGCGGACATTTTGCGGACTAGCGGCGCTGCCGGCGACACCGCGGCCGCACTCCGAACCGATCAATTACCCGGAATACGGGCCCTCTAGAGAGGTGTTTTTTTTTTTTTTTTTTTTTTTTTTTTTTTTTTTTTTTTTTTTTTTTTTTTTTTTTTTTTTTTTTTTTTTTTTTTTTTTTTTTTTTTTTTTTTTTTTTTTTTTTTTTTTTTTTTTTTTTTTTTTTTTTTTTTTTTTTTTTTTTTTTTTTTTTTTTTTTTTTTTTTTTTTTTTTTTTTTTTTTTTTTTTTTTTTTTTTTTTTTTTTTTTTTTTTTTTTTTTTTTTTTTTTTTTTTTTTTTTTTTTTTTTTTTTTTTTTTTTTTTTTTTTTTTTTTTTTTTTTTTTTTTTTTTTTTTTTTTTTTTTTTTTTTTTTTTTTTTTTTTTTGGGCCCCGCATCGCTGCGGGGCCCGTATTTGCTGCCTTCTATGTGGGCGATACTGGGATTGAACCAGTGACCCCTACCGTGTCAACGTTTTCCGCCCCGCGTTGGCTGCGTTGGTTGATGCCCGGACCCGTTGGTTACGGCGCCTCCGCCTGTTGGTCAGGTTGGTTGCGACGGTTGCTTTCGGGTGTGGTGTTGCACGACCGTTGCACGTCACCTCCTCGGGCGATCGTGTCTGGCGTCGCTGATCTCATGACTCGATTCAAGCCCCGAGCTGTGCCACCGGTGGTCGCGGCCTTCCATCGTGCTGGAAACCTTCTGGTCCGATGACATTCGATGCCGTAGCTAGCCGCGGCCGATCCAGGCTCGGTCGAACTTGGGTCGCGGCCCGGACGGGGAATATGGCTCGGATCGTCCGACAGCGGAGCCACTGTCATCCAGCCGGAGCGCGACGTTAGAACTCCACGCGGTAGCGCGGTGCGAACGTTTGGGTCGTGGGTCGAATGCCGGCGATGCGGTCGACACGGTAGGTGCGGAGCAACCCTCGATCGTTGACGACGAACAGCACGACGTTGCCGTCTCGGGTGCGGCGTAGCGAGTAGGGCTCTACTACGCGAGGGCCGCTGCGCCCTTGTTCGGGGCGGTAGTCGACCTCGACCTTTAGTCGGTTGGCGCCGGCGTAACGCAGGAGCTAGGATCGGCGCTCGCCGGCGCCAGGAAGTGATCGGTTGGGTGGCGCTCCAGTCGGGGGCGTTCGGATCGACGTCGGCGGACTGGGCTCGTGGCAGTTGCTGCGTTGGTCTGCCGCCCAGCCAGGCGAAGACTTCTTCCAGTGCGGCCCAGAAGCTCGCGAACGGCGGCAGCGGTCGAGGCAGCTGGTGGCCCAGCATGTTCTCCCACTCGGTCTCGATCTCGGTCCTGAACGGTGTCTCCTGCAGACTCGCGAGCGTCGGGACCGCGATCCCGGCATGCGCGGCCTTGCTGCTCAGCACGTCGGCGACCGCGGAAGCGCGGCCGATTAGGTCGGGATGCCGGTGGAGATACACGACGTCGTACAGGTCCCGTGGCCGGCAACGCTCGGCAAGGGCGCGCAACTTCTCGCCGAACAGTTCGGTGATCGGATAACTCTGGACGCCACGCACGGGCAGCGGCCGGTCGCTGTACTGGTGCCCGATCGGCCGGAGCTCCGGGCGCTGGGTGAGCACTTCGTCGGACGTGAGGTCGAATTTGACCTTCGGCGGGACACCGCGCGTCGGATTCGGACCGCGGTAGGCGATGCGACCTTGCGTGGTCGGACGGCCGCGCCGGTTGTGACGCCGCTCGAAGGCTTTGGCGTCGAGCAGCAGCTTGAAGCCAGACTCCTCGCGCAACCACTCGGCTATCTGGCCGAAGATCCGCTGCAGATCATCTGGTTCCTCCGGACCGCCATCGATGACCGTGAAGTCGAGGTCCTCGGAGAACCGGAAAGTTTCGTAGTAACACTTACGCAGACAAGTGCCGCCCTTGAAGATCCAGGTCGATTCCAGCTCGGCGTGCTGGGCGATCCCGGCGAGCAGCCGAGCCCAGAACGTAATCCTTCTCGATGACGCCAAGATCGAGAAACCAAACGGTACGCAACTCGTCCAGCTCACGGCGCGGGATCACGACGGTTCCTGAATCCCGATGGTCACGTTGGCCCGCACGTTCCATCGGGTGACGATGCGCCCTCCGGGCGGCCCGGCTGGGTCGAGAGCGGAAATACCGGCCGAGAGCCTGTCGCGGCACGCCACGACAATGTCGGGAAGGTCGAGACCGAGAGCTTCGCCCGCGAAGAAACCGAGGCGCTTGAACACCGCCCGGTTCCCCAGCCGGTCGCCGTAGGCAATGAGCGTGGCCGGGTCATTCTCACTGCAATACGCAGCCAGGATCTCCGCGCCGTGGCGCATCCCTCCCCCGATTTTAGGGGTGTCGAGAATGTCGATCACAGTACGGGCGGCGTCGGCGAACCGCAGCCGGACGTCCGCGCGCCACTGCGTCTTCATACCCCACTGCAGGTCAACCTCGTCAACCGAGCTCACGAGATAGTCGTGGTCCAGCAGCTGCACAGAAGCGGTACGGACCCGCGCCGTTCTCTTGAGAACAGTCGTCCGGAAAACCTGATCGCTCAGCGCCCATTCGTTGGCCGCGGTCCAGCCGGTGAAGTAGCACGGCCAAACCTCGGCGGCTACGACTAAGGGGTCCTCCGACCACTTCTCCGGATCGACCGCGTCGACCGGGACGCCGATGTACCAGACCACGACGGACACGACGCAGCCAACCCTGCTCTGCCCAGTGGGCCAGCTTCTTCGCGGCCACGCCAGCTTCCACATCCAACGACCGCTCCACATCGAGCGGCCGGACGAATCGGCGACCACCACCGAGGACGCTAGCGAGCTCGGCGCGGGCCAACCGCACTGATCCCAGCCTGAGACATCGCTACGCCTCTAACTCTCGTGAAGACTGAACTACTGGCTTGTAAGTATAGCATTATCGACGCGCCAGAAGTTCCATTCTTCGAGCTGACTGTCTGGCGTAGCGATGTACATCCAGTGACGTGACGCCAGGAGCGGCCGGATCGACTAGACCGCGGGGCCCATGCGGCGCTCGTATGAGGTCTCCTCACAGCAGGACGAGGTTGGCATCGCGCCGGGCGGAGCCCGCATCCTCCCCAAGCTAGAGACTTAGAAAGGGACGCGTGCCTTCAAGTCCGAGGTCAGCGAAAGCGCGCCTCTGCGAGGCGCGCTTCACTCTCAAGCTTGTGGACTCGTTCGTCATGCCCGATCTGGCGAAACACGTCGGCGAGACTGTCATAGGAGCCATAATCGCTATTCGAACGCCGACTTGAATAGTCGGCCTTCCCACTCCAGGTTCTCACTGACGAGATGCGCATATTCGTGTTCGGCGTGGTCCTCGAAGTCAGCGTTGAGTTGGTAGGACCATTTTGGCTTGAATACATACATCAACCAACTGACCTGGTAGTAGGTGACCGCGATGAGCTGTGGAATCCAGAAATACTTGATGCGCCCTTCCGCGACGCCAGACTGCGTTATCTGCTCGTCCAGGATCAACAGATGCCACTGTTCGTTGTCTTGCTGAGCGCGGGTTTCCAGCACTCGCTCGTCAATTCGTTGTCGCCATTCCGTGCGCTCGTGGACGTGAGTAATGGCGATATAGGCAGTCTGTTCCCACGACTGGTAGGGCACGCGGGCGATCAGTCCAGGACTTTGAACTTCGAGAGCGTGCGTCGCTTTCCATAGAACAAATTAGGTCCAGAACATCCGCGCCGGCAGCCCGTATCTGCGCCGCTTAGACGCCAGTGTGTGCTTCTTGCGCAGCAACCAGCTCAGGATGTGTTAGCTTCGGTGGCGTGCCGGCTCGACATATGCATTGCTCGAATCTGAGGACATTTAGACAACCTCCTAGGTGTGAATCACCGCGGGAACCGCGGATGGTGGGGGCACCGGTACCGCTGCCGCCGCTAGGGAGCCCGTTGAGACGAGATCAGGCGGGCTCGTGCGCTGGTAGCGCTGTCGCGGTTGAGGTGGTCACGGTGTTCTGCAGCGAAGCGCCTTCGATATCGAGGTTGGGCAGGATCCGGTTCAGCCAGCGGGGCAGCCGCCAGGCTGCGTTGCCGGTGAGCGCGAGGACGGCGGGCACTATTGTCATGCGGACAACCAGCGCATCGCAGGCGACGCCGACGGCCAGGGCGAACGCGATGGGCTTGATAATCGCGCTGTCGGACATGACGTAGCTGGCGAAGATCGACGCCATGATCAGTGCGGCGGCGACCACGACCCGGGCGGCCGCGCCGCCGCCCGCCACGATCGCTTGCCGGGGATCACCGAGGCGGGTGTAGCTCTCGCGGATCCGGGAGACCAGGAAGACCTCGTAGTCCATAGCGAGGCCGAACAAACCGCCATCAAGATGATTGGCAGGAAGCAGGCGATCGGTCCGGTCTTCGACAAGCCGACGGCGCTGTCGAGCCAGCCCCATTGGAACACCGCGACTACCGCACCGAAGCTGGCGGCCACGGACAGCAGAAAGCCGATCGCAGCCGTGATCGGTACGACAAGCGAGCGGAACACCGCCAGCAGCAGGAGCAGGGACAGCCCGACCACGATGATCCCGAACGGCACGAGGGCGGAGCTGAGTTTGCGGGCCACGTCCACGCCGACGGCCGTGTTGCCGGTCACCGCGATCTTGACGTTGCTCTGCTTTGGATGGTGTCGGCTTGCCCGCGCAAATCGGTCACCAAGTGCTGGGTGTCGATCGCTGAAGGTGCCGTGGTGGGCACGACCTGGATCAGAGCGTACTTGTTGTCGGCACTGACCCGCGGCGCGGATACCTCCGCGACGCCCGGTCGCGCCTTGAGCATCGGCACAATCGAGGCGGCCTGCTGCTGGGCAGCCGACTGGTTTGACGTGTCCGTGAGGTCGGCGACGACGAGGAGCGGGCCGTTGAAGCCGGGTCCAAACGACGTGCTGATCACGTCGAACGTAGCGCGCTGGGTCGTTCCGCTGGCGGCCGATCCGTTGTCGGGTAGTGAGAGGGCGAGTTTGAAGGCCGGGACGGCGAGCACGATCAGAACGCCGGCGGCTACGACCATGGCGACGACTGGTCGACGGACGACCATGGCCAGCCACCGGTCGCCTCGGGTCGGCTTCATGCCGGGCGGTTCGTGCAGCGCCATTGCGGTGCGGGTTGCCAGCTTGGCTGCGCGCGATCCGGGTTTGGGGATCAGGTGGTGCCCGGCGATGCCGAAGATCGCGGGTAGCAGGGTGTTGGCCACGAGCACGGCGACGATGACGGTGCCGGCTGCGCACAGCCCCATCACGGTGAGGAAGGGGATGCCGACGACCGAGAGCGCGGCGAGGGCGATGACGACGGTAGTGCCGGCAAACACGACCGCTGAGCCGGCTGTTCCGACGGCCAGGCCGGCCGATTCCCTGGGTTGCATGCCGCCGGCGAGCTGGGAGCGGTGCCGGGACGTGATGAACAGGGCGTAGTCGATGCCGACGGCGAGACCGATCATTGTCGAGAGGGTGACCGCGGTCGAGGAGATCGAGAGCACTCCGGCCAAGGCTTTGAGGCTCAGCATCGCCACGCCGACGCCACCTATGCGCTGATGAGTGGCATACCGGCGGCAAGCAGTGAGCACAGCGCGATGGTCAACACGATCAGGGCGATGATGATCCCGATCAGCTCGTTGAGCTGGACCCGCCCGAGGAGCTGGAGAAGGCCGGACCGCCGACGTAGATCTTGAGTGTGCCTGATTGGTTGGCCTTGGCAATGTTCTGGAGGGCGTCGAGGCTGCCGTCGTCCAGGCCGGAGGACGCGACCGTGTACTGCACGGCGGCGATAGCGGTCTTGCCGTCCTGTGTGACTGTTGCGGTCTGCTGCGGCGACAACACCGCTGCTACCTGGGGCGCTTTGGCTGCCTTGGCCAACACGTCGCTGACCGCCGCGGCGTTCGCGCTGCTCTGCAGCGTGGTCCCGTCCTGGGCTTGAAATACCAGCTGCGCACTGGTTCCGCTCGCAGTGGGGAATTCCTTGGCCACGACGTCGAGCGCCTTTTGTGACTGCGATCCCGGGATGGTGAAGGTGTTGTCCAGCTGCGCGTCGGCGGCCTTCATGCCGACAATGGCGGCGATCAAGATGATGACCCACACGGCGACAACTCGCCATCTATGCGTGAAGCACCATTCGCCGAGCCGGTCGAGCACTCCCGGCAGAGAGCGTTGGTGAGCGGCGGGCGATGTCTGCGTCATGTCGAGGCGCCTTTCCGTTCCGTGGGTAGGGCCGAAGATCCGGCAGGGAAAGTCTGGGGCGCAACTAGCGCCCCGCGACTGTCAGAAATGAACAGTCCTGCGGACAGGTCCCGGCGAGAACATAGGTCAACTCAATCCGGCAATAGGGCGAAAGGAGCCAAGCGATGCGACCGTTTCAGTCCACGCCGTCGCGGATCATGGCGTTGTCCCCGCGGGAACGTCGGCGGGCACTTCTCGTCGCCTCTATGCGGACCGCGACCAGTGTCGTCATCATTGGCGGGCTGTACTTCGTGCTCCCCTTTCGCGGCTATTCGGCCGACACGGCGGCGGTCACTCGGTTGGCGATCGGTGTCGTGGCGTTCGGGCTCGTGATGTACGGGCAGATCAAGCGCATCTCCCGGTCTAGGCTGCCCGAGCTGGACGCGGTGCAGACAGTGGTGATCGCAGTCGCGCTGTTCCTGTTCACCTACGCCAGCTGCTATCTCACGGTTTCACGACTGCACCCCGCCAGCTTCTCCGAACCACTCGACCGAACCGGAGCGTTGTACTTCACCGTGACGACCTTCGGCACCGTCGGTTACGGCGACATCGCGGCCAAGTCACATCTGGCCCGATTGCTGGTGAGTTCGCAGATCCTGCTCGACGTCATGTTCATCGCCGTCATTCTGCGGTTGATCTTCGGCGTCTCACGCCACGCGCTGGCCCGGCCCGATGAACCAGCGCACGACGCCACGACCTGATCGTTCACACGGACCCGGCGCCCGATGCATTACCCGGCGAAGTAGGCCGGACAACCGGGAGTCATTCAGCCTGTTGGGTGGGCGCGCGGTCGCCCTTGAGCCGCTCTGTATATCTGATCGCGGCGAGAAGCACGACGATCGGGACGGCCCAGTTGAGGACAACGTTGCGGATCGTGGTGAGGTCGCCGCGCGACTCGAGCCAACCAGAAAGAAAGTGGCTCGCGGCCATCACCAGCACGGCAAGGCCGAATGCAGCACTGACGTGCCAGTTGAGGACGCGGAACACCGGCGAATGCCAGTAGGCCTGTGGGACCTGTTCGCGCGCGTACTGCTCTGTGAAGGGGACGACCAGGAGTGAGCCGAGCATGATGACGGCGAGAACCAGCGCGCAGACTCCCCGCCCGTAGTCGACAATGTGCTCGCGTAGGTCATGGCTGCCGCTGAAGGCCAGGACAGTCAAGGCTGCGAATGTGACTACTCCGGCGACATCGATGAGCTTGAGGCTGCTTGGGCGACCGTCGACAGTGCGGTCGCGCCGGCTGCGGACCGCGATGAAGAACGTTGCGGCTGCTGCCGCTGCGGCTGCCCAACCGACGAAGTCGACCCCGGCGTGCCCAGCAATGATCGTGAACAGCACCCAAGGAACGAGGCTAACGAAGAGCTTGTTCGAGTTCATGCCGACCGCCCTCGCGTCGTGAGCCAGGGAGGACCCGGGCCCCAGTTTCATCGAGGAATACAACTCGGGTCGAGCTCGCCGGTGACTGTCAGAAATGAACAGTCCTATCTGCGCTGGTACGGAGCGCGTCCTTGCCGCTACGCGGTCGCCAGTCGGGCACCAGGCTCGACCAGTCGGCTCAAGCCAGGGCGTAGCTGACGTCGGGCAGTCCGAACAAGCTCGGCTGGGCGCGAGTCAGATCGATCAATTGATGCCGGGTCTTCACGTTGCTCTTCGCGTAGATGTTGCCGACATGAAATCCGACGGTGCGCTGTGTGATGAACAGGTCCCGCGCGATCTGGGCATAGCTCATGCCGGCGACCACGAGAGTCAGCACATCTCGCTCCCGCTCGGAAAGATCGAGGCGCGGGCCGGACCGCGGTGGCGTCGGAACTCTTTGGAGTCGGTCGAGCTTAAGCAGGTAGGCGCGGGCGTCGAGGCCCGGTAGATCGCGGCCGCGGTCGCGAGGGATGGCTGGGCCGCATCCGCGCCCCGGGCAAGGTGCAGGAGCCGGGCGTGATCGGTCAGCACATGCGCCCTGTAGAGCGGGACCGCAGACAGATTGGCGGCCGCAGCAGCACCGAGATGGCTCACCGCGGCTCGAGCGTCACCTTCGGCCTCGGCGATCAAACCCTTGATCCACTCCGAGATGCCGCGGGTCCACGCCGCGACGTGCGGTTTGGTCGCCGATCAGTCTACCAGCCCACCCGCCGTCGCCAGCTCACCGGCCCAGACCCCGGCGAGCGCCACATGCACCAGCCACATGACGCTCTTGCTCGGAGCCCGCTTCATCAGGTCGGGTGCCCAGGGTCTGAGCCGGTCCAGCAGGTGTGACGAAGGCCGGTCATCCGCGAACGCTCTCAACACCTCGACGATTACCAGTTGATCGACCGCTTCTCGCCAGGGAACACGGTCGAGCAGTTCGCGGGCCGCAGCGAGCTGCTCGGCCGCTCGGTCCAGATCGCCATCGCCTATCGCCTGCATGGGCAGAGCCGCGACAACGACCGGGTGGATCCGGCCCTCGGACAACTCGAGGGCGGTCTGGAAACTCAGCCGAGACCTGACCCAATCGCCGGCCCACCATTGCGTCCGTCCCAGCACGGCGTAGTACCAGCCCGAGCTGAATCCGCCGGTTCCTCGCTGAATCCGATCGGTCACCTCGCTGAGATCGGCAATGGCCTCGGCGAACTGCCCCAAGCCCGTACGAATGGTTCCC
Source organism: uncultured Actinomycetes bacterium (assembly GCA_963737785.1). Lineage (GTDB taxonomy): Bacteria > Actinomycetota > Actinomycetes > Mycobacteriales > Jatrophihabitantaceae > CAVTTS01. The sequence goes on along the minus strand of CAVTTS010000003.1, from coordinate 57,357 downwards.
CGCCATGCCAGCGCGGAAGTAGCTGGGATCGCGACTAGTTTCGCGTCGGCCGGGAGCGTCGCCAGCGCCGGTTGCGCGAGCAGGTCGGCATTGTGCCGGGCGATCAGCTGGGCCGATACAAGCATCACGAACCGCGCAACCCACCTGTCCGGAGCCGGAAGTGCCCCGGCTCGGTCCAGGGCGATGCGGACGTCCCCTTCGTCCGCGTCGCTGAGCAGGCGGGCCCAAGCCAGCATGCCCTCAATGCGATATTGACTGAGGTCGGTGGCCTGAGCTCCCGACCACGGCTCGAGGAGCCGGACCGCGTCCTGCGGTCGCCACTCAACGGACAGCGCCAGCAGACCAAGGATCAGATCCCGACGACGTCGGTCCTGCGCCTGTTCTACGGCGGCGCGCTCACTCTGAACAAGTGGGTAGTCCACAGCAGCCACGCTGTCGGCGAGCGAGTCGAGCCATCGGCGCTCGCGCGTGATCGGATCTGGCGTCACCCGGCTGGACAGACGTAGAAATCGAGCGGCAGCACCGAAGTCCTGTTGTTCACGCATCCCGTTCGCATGACCCTCGAGATCGTCAGCCAAGGCCTGGTCGTGGGTGAGCGCGGCGGCCAAGCGGTGCTCAAACACCGCCGCGATTCCGGTGACGATCGTCGCCGCCCGCAGATGCAGGGATCGCAACACACTCGAGCGGAATGCTCTGATACACGGCCGACCGAATCAGTCCATGGGCTAGGCGTAGCACCGGGCCCGAGAGCGCCCACGCGGACCTCGACGAGGCGGGCGGCTACCAGCTCGTCGACAGCGGTTGCCACGTCGTCGAGTTGGGCGACCGCGGCCGTGTCCCGCAGCGAGTTCCAGCCACCACCTAGAACCGCGGCCGATTGGGCCAACAGAGCGGCGGCCGGCGTCAGCCGATTGAGCCGATTCGTGATCGTCCGCGCGAAGTCAGTCGGCGCTGGCAGCACGGGCATATGCGCCAGTTCCTCTTCGGCGTAGTCGTGCGCCAGGGACCGTAGGTAAAGCGGATTACCGTCCGTGTGAGCCCAAAGCATTTCCGCAACGGCGGGGGTCATTCCCGGTCGCGTCGAATGGAGCAGGTCGATCGCGGCCGGGAGATCCCAGCCCATTAAGGACGATCTGTTGGGTGCTTCGGACCTGGCTCTGCCACCGCTGAAAGGTCGGGTGTTGCTCCGGCCCGAGCGGTCGGCTGGCCACCACCAAGAGCAGCCGTTCGGCCTCGGCCCGGCTCATAACCGCCAGCAATACCTCCAGAGACTCCGCGTCCGCCCACTGCACGTCATCGACCATCACGAGCAGCGGCCCCTCAGCCAGTCGCTCGTCGATCAATGCACGCGTGCGCTGAGCGGCCAGCGACACCGCGAGTGCCCCGCCGCCTGTGGATTGGTCGATCTCGACGCCAAGCTGTTGCACTGTCGCGAATGCTTGAGGACCCCTAAAGGGCAAGCATTCGGTCCGCAGCACCGAGAAGTCGACTGCCCGAGCAGCGACCTCCTCCAGCAGCGACGACTTGCCCATCCCCGCCTCTCCAGTCACAGCGAGGGCCACCGGCTGCCCTCGCGACTAGACGCGATCGCAGTGTCTGTTCAGCTGGTCCGCGTTCCACCGCATCGATCTTCCCGCTCTCTTGCGCGAAGGGGCTCGAAACGGTAATGAGTCTACGTCGATGGCGGCCACGTGGGGAGTACCCACGAACATTGCGAACCTGTCAGGAATGCACAGTCCGGTCAGCCGGGGCGCTCACTAGCGTCGTCGCATGACGACCATCGCCCAAGCTCTCGACGACCTCTCAACAACCAAGACCTGCCGCTGGAGATCGCAGTCGATCGCCATTTCGGCCCGACTATCGCCAACGCACCGACGGTGTGTGGAGCGACCGGAACGAGTTCACTGAACACATCGCCCATCTGCGCGCGCTGACAGAATCGACTGCGATCACGGTTCTCGACGAGTTCATCGACGCCAACCGGTACGCCGACCGGCACATTGTCACGGTGACCAAGCGCGACGGGTCCCAGGTCATCCAGGAGGTCTACCTCTTCGGAGAGCGCAGCGACGATGGCCGCTTCATCCGCGTCGAGGAGACAACGCTCATGCTCGAAGGCGCCGACCACGACCGCAACTTGGGCAGCGCCCGCTAACCCGGCGGCTGCCCGGAGGAGGGCCTTGACTATGCAAGTGGGACTACATGCTTTGGGAATCGGGACCGGCGCCGGCCGCGAGACAATCGACGCGGTGGCCTCGGCCGCCGATCGATGTGGCTTCGCAACGCTCTGGGTCGGCGAGCACGTCATCGCCGCCGAGACATCAGCCTCGCGATACCCGTACTCAGCCAGCGGACGCATCGCGGTTCCCGTCGAGGCCGCCTGGAACGACCCGATGATCACCCTGAGCTTCGCCGCAGCCGCCAGCACGACGATCAAACTGGCCACCGGCGTGCTCCTCCTAGCCGAGCACAACCCGGTCATCATCGCCAAGCAGGCGGCCACGCTGGACCAACTCAGCCACGGACGGCTGCTGCTCGGCGTCGGTATCGGCTGGTCACGCGAAGAGTTCGACGCCCTCGGAATTCCCTTCGCCGGGCGGGCGAAGCGGACTGAGGAATACGTCGCGGCGATGCGCGCGCTGTGGCGCGATGACGTCGCCTCATTTCATGGAGAGTTCGTCGACTTCGACAACGTTCGAGTCAACCCCAGGCCAGTGAATGCCCACCACGTGCCGATAATCCTCGGCGGCAACACAGATTCAGCGCTGCGACGGGTGGCCGCCTGTGGTGACGGCTGGTACGGCTTCAATCTCGGACCCGTCCAAGACGTCCTGGAGCGCTTGACGTTTCTCAGAACCTGCTGCCGCGAGGTCGGACGAGACTTCGACCAGCTTCGTTGCGCGGTGGCGCTTCGGGACCCGGCACCTGGGGACATGGCCGCGCTGACGCGACCTCGGGCTCGACGAGCTCGTCTTGGTAGATAGCCCACCCAATGATCCACGTTTGGCTCATGATTGGGTCGAGGCATTGGCCGCCCGATGGCTGACCTGACATCACCTCGACGCGATGCGGACGCGCGACATTGCGGCACCTCGTTGGCGGCGTGCACCCGACGTCCCCGTCTTAAGGCGAAGACCCGGCCAACGCTCCCTGCAGTAGCTCGCCGACGAGGCGCAGATCGCCGATCTGGACGTCTCGGCTTTCGGGAACAGCGCGGACGAGGCGTAGCGCGCGATCAGCTCGGTCGGCGACGAACCAGAGCGGGGCGCCGAGGATGGCGTCCTGGCGGAGTTGCGCGTCGACACAGCCCAGTTCGGTGTTCGGTCAATACCGAACACCGAACGCGATGAGTGAGTCAAACACCATCCCGGTAAAGCTCACCGAGTCGTAAGTGCCCGCTCCCCCAGCATTCGTGGGCCCTTCCGCTTCGCCGAAGCATTACTGCGCCTGCCGGTGCAACCGACGTGCAACACCACCGTCGTCCCTGCCTCGATGGTGCTGGCCTGCAGAACTACCGGTCTGCGGTCGGCGCCACCGGCATTGGCCGGCACCACCAGGCACTCGCGCCCCGACACGCGCTTGGGCTGGTGTTGCACGTTTGTTGCACGCGGCGCCGACGAGGCCGCGGGCCGACCCGCCGAATAAGGCGCAACAGAGCACCGAAGCGCACGGAATTCGCTGGGCTGTAGCTGTTCCGGCGCCGCGACCAAAATGACCAGTGACCACTACACCTGAGTTCAGTGGTCACACAGGGCACAAAATAGGGCCCCGCATCGCTGCGGGGCCCGTATTTGCTGCCTTCTATGTGGGCGATACTGGGATTGAACCAGTGACCCCTACCGTGTCAACGTTTTCCGCCCGGCGTTGGCTGCGTTGGTTGATCTCGGCGCCGTTGGTTACGGGCCTCCGCCTGGTTGGTCACGTTGGTTGCGACGGTTGCTTGCGGTCCTGGTGTTGCACGACCGTTGCACGCGGCCGCTCCGAAGCGACTGCCATGGCGACGACCCGAAAGCCAGTCCGCAGACGGGCCTGAGCCAGCCGTGGAAGGCAAGGGATAAGCGACGTCATACCTCGATCAGATACCGAAGCTCTGTCATCGAGAGTCAAGGACTTCCATCGTGCTGGAATCATTCTGGTCGGATGATTACCGTCCCGGGTCAGGGTCAGTCCCCACCGGAGTCGAGCGCTCTACGATAGAGAGTCACGGTGCCCATGCGTCCGGCTCACGGCCCCTCCGGGGGCGTTTTTTCGTTCCGGAACCTATCTGGCGAACAGTGCCGGTCGGCACGAGAGTCATGTCGGCCGGTACCGGAGCAGGCCGCGACGCTCGGTGGTGACTCACGGAACCGGCCGGTCAAGGTTGGCGATCGCGCGGCGGTAGGCGTCGAGGTCCGCCCGGCGGCCAACAGCGACCGCTTCCACCGCGACGGCAGCGACCTCGGTGGGGGTGTAGCGGTACACCAGCCTGAACCGCGGCTTGCCGGACCCATCGGGGTCGAAGTAGAGCTTGTAGCAGTCGCTGAGGTCCCCGGTGCTGATTCGGTCGTCCAGTGGTCGGCCGCGGATCTTGCCATCGCGCACGAGCACGAGCATGTCCAGCGCCATCTTGCGGGTGGCCAGGTCGGGCAGGGCGTCGATATCGCCCTGAAACCCGGGCAGCGCGCGCAGCGCGAGCTTCGGCTGCCGGCGGCTGCGCGGCGGCACTAGCGGTAGTCGGCCGGATCGAGCCCTACGGCCGCCGCCACGTCGGCCAGCGGCACCGACTCGCCGGCGGCCGCGCGCTCGCGTACGAGCTGGGCGATCTCCAGGTCCTCGATCACCGGCAACAGCTGCGCGTACAGCTCGAACGGGATCACGACCGCTTCGGGTTTGCGGTGGGCGCCGAATATGACCGGTTCGGCGGCCAAGCCCTCGGCCCGGAAACGCCGCAACGCCTCCGGCAACGCGGTACGCGCGTCGCCGCTGGGCAAAACCGGAGTCAACGGAGAGATCGACATGCACCCACGGTACCACATGCGACCAGAAAGATGTACATCTTTCCGCACGTAAAGATGTGCCGATAACGAAGATTCTGTCAAGTAATGTCCGGCGAGTCGCAGCCGGGCCCCGGCTCGATGAGTCCGGTCAGCGCGTGTCCGATGAAGCGAGAAATGCGGCGTCACTCTTCGCATCGCCATCTGCTTGGCCTAGGTTTGTTGCTTGCCGAAGACGATTAAAGGTAACTCAGCGCGCAAGCCGCCAAAGCCGTCAGCGGGCCACGCCGACATCGAGGACTGGTTCGGGCGTCTCATGCCCGGGCTGGTGCCGATCGTCAAACGGTTGGACGAGTCGATACGTGCGGCAGCCCCCTGCCTTCAGTACGCCGTCAAGTACAAGCGGGCGTGTGGGGCTCAAGAACCTCAGCCCGGGCTAATCACGCGGCTTGTCGGTACTCATTGATCAGCCCGCCAAGCACCGGTCTGCGTTGAACTGCTCCACCTGCCCGAGGTAGCCGCTCCACGCCAGCCGCCAGCGGCGAGTGCTGATCAAGTGCGCGATGCGGGCGGTGACTGTTGTAGTGGTTCTCGTACTCAGCTAACACGTTGGCGAGTTGCCGCTCATGGAAGATCAGCATCCGGTCCAGGCACTCGCGACGGATTGTGCTGACCCACCGCTCGGCATACGCGTTGGCCTTCGGAGCCCGCGGCGGGCTCCGAAGCACCTCGATATCTGCATCAGCGAACACGGCATCGAAGCTCGCAGTGAACTTCGTGTCGCGATCACGGACCAGAAACCGGAACCCATCAGCCCGCTCCCCCAGTGAGTACATGAAGTTGCGGGCCTGCTGGGTAACCCACTCCCCCGTCGGATGCCGCGTCACCCCAAGAATGTGGACCCTCCGGGTACCGACCTCGAGAACAAAGAACACATAGATCCGCCGCAGCAGGACCGTGTCGACGGTGAAGAAGTCACACGCCAACATCGTCGCCGCCTGGGCGCGGCAGAACTCCCGCCATGACGGACCTGTGCGTCGAGGCGCCGGGTCAAGACCTGCCTTACGGAGGATGTTCCAGACCGTGGCCGGAGCGACCCGATACCCCAGCCCGACCAGCTCGCCGTGGATCCGTCGATGACCCCACTCCGGATTCTCGCGCGCGAACCGGATCACCAACTCCCTGATGACGACCGCTATCCGCGGACGACCTCCAGCTGGCTTCGACTTCGGCGGGTAGGTCCAATGCCTAGCGACAAGGCCCCGATGCCAGCGCAGAAGCGTCTCCGGCGTCACGATCCTGACTCGCAACAGCTCGCGCGGCAGCATCCGCGAAAGCGCCGCCAGCACGAACCGATCCATCGGCTCCAGCCGAGGCCGAGCCACCTGCCTGCGCAACACCGCCACCTCGTGACGCAACACCAGCAGCTCGACATCCTTCGCCGGCTCACCACGGCCACGGGCCACAACGAGAGCAAGCAGCATCCGGAAGACCGCATACAGGGCGCTGAACCACACCCAGACAATCATGCCGAACCCAGCAAACACGAGCGGGCCGAGGTTATTGAGCCCCACAGGCTTGTGACTTCTCCAGTAGCGCGTCTCGACGGCCACCCACGTAGGGCTCGATCCGCTTCTAGCCCCGCAAATACGGGGGTCCAAAAGTGGAGCTGAGGGGACTCGAACCCCTGACCCCCACACTGCCAGTGTGGTGCGCTACCAGCTGCGCCACAGCCCCAGATCACTCTGGAAACGACCCGCAACGTTTGCCGAGCCGAAGCAAGATCCTACACACCGTGCCGCACGGGGTAGACGAACCGTCACTAAACCCCGGACTTATGCCCCAAACAGACCGCCACGCAGGATTAGAGCCCCCTGAATACGGGGTTTCCGTAGTGGAGGGACCATACTGGAGGCTGCTACACATCATCGATCAAGGGAGATTTCGTGAACCGCAAGGAACTGGTGGCCGCCGTCGCCGACGAAGCGGCGCTGGAGCAGAAGACCGTGGACGCCGTCCTGCGTGCCCTGCAGAGCACCCTCGAAGGCGCAGTCGCCAAAGCCGACAAGGTCAGCGTGCCTGGATTCTTCGCTCTTTCGGTCGGCCACCGCGCCGCCCGTGAAGGACGTAACCCAGCGACTGGTGAGATGATCACCATCAAGGCTGCCAACACGGTCAAGTTTTCGGCCGGCAGCGCTCTGAAGGACGCAGCCAACAAGTAACCCCCAGGCTCGGCAACACAAACGAGGGCCGGTGCGCGCATCAGCGCGCACCGGCCCTCGTTTGTCTGTGGTCCCAGGACCTCTTACGGCGACGTTGTCGCGGTGGCCGGTGTTGACACGACGGCCGATGACGACGCCGGAACCAACGGCAAGCCCGTACCCGAGGCGGTCGAGGAAGCGGTCGCCGACGCACTGGCCGAAGAACTGGCTACCGGTTTCGGCGGCGATTTGACGGCAGCGGCGGCGACCGCCTTGTTCAGCGCATCGACCGTCAACGTCTTGAGCTTCACGCCGTTTACCAGAACGACCGGCACATTGCTGTACCCGCGGTTGGTGAAGTTCTGCGTGGTCGCCTCGACCAGCCCCTTGTGCTCCTCGGACTGCACGCAGGTCTGGAACGTCGACAGGTCGGTATTGCCGATGCCGAGCGCGTCCTTGGCGTAGGAGATCAGCGATGTGTCCGTACGCCCATGACTGCCGATCGCCGGCATGATCTGCGCGCCGTTGCCGTCCTTACCGAACAGAAACGACTGGTACTTGCGAAACGCACCACTGCTCAGATCGGAGGCACAGATCGCAGCGTTGGCCGCGCGGGAGGAATAGCGGTTGCCGTTCGAACTCGCGTCCCAGATCGCGACCATATGGAAGCGCACCTGGCGATTGGTAGTGGCCGCGATCGAGTTGAAGTCGGCGCCCAGCGACTGCTCGAGCTTCATGCTGGCCGGCGACTGGAAGTCCTCAAAAACATCGACGTTGACCGTAGCCGTGTCCAGTCCGATCGAGACGCCGTCGACGTGGCTGGCGGTGACGGTCGAACCGGCCGTCGGGTTCGCGCGCTTGGCCTGCACGCCGACCGCGATGAAGGCGATCAGCACGACCGGCACCACGAGCCCAGCCATCACATAGCGATTGCGTTCGCGGGTGTGCGCACGCGCCTGGGCGACGTCGGCCTCGTATTTGCGGCGCCCCTGCTCACTTCGCAGCCTTTTCGCCGAAGGCACCTCGACGTATTCGGCCCGCGCGAGGAATTCGTCGACGCTGAGCTGGGTGAGCGGCCACCGGACGAGGCCGGCGGCGAGCACGATGAGCACCACGTTCAACAGCCCGAACAAGAGGTACCGGGTCGCGTGCGTGGTCACGCCCCCCGCGCTGAATGCGCCGACATCGATCTTGATGCCCCGGGCGGCGAGCTCGATCACCCCGACCAGGAAGATGACCTGCAGGACACCCGCAACGGCGGCCGCGATTCGGGTCAGAATGCCGACGATGAGCATCAATGCGATGCAGAGTTCGAGCGTCGGCAGACCGAACGCGATCACCCGCGACAGCCAGTCCGGGGTCGCGTCGTAGGCCACGACACCGCGCAGCACTGCGCGCGGGTCAGACAGCCGCGAGAGTCCCGACCAGAGGAACAACGCGCCGAGGACGAGCCGAGCTACCGCGGCCAGCCAAGGCCGCACATAGTCAAAGTTCACAACGAGCAAGCTCCTCTAATCGGTGCGCAAACAGCACAGATTAGCGCGCCCTACTTGGCGACGACCTTCAAATCATGCGTCATAGCGTCAGATTCATTGTCGGACTGCTCGTAGCTGACCCGCGCGAAGTTGTCGGTCCCATACAAGAGGACGGTCGCCGAGTGGGTCTGGCCACCGTCGCTGGCCAGCATGATGTGGTTGACCGCCTCGGCCTGGTCGATCTGGGCCTGCGTCCCGTACAGCCCGATCATCGGCGGCGCGCCCGCCACGTCGAACGCCTTGAGCCACGCGGCGATCACCGGACCGGTGTCGTTGGCGACATCAGTGGTTACGAACACGACTTGGGTCTGCGCCCGGACGGACGCTGGCACGTTCTGCAGCGCTTGACCGATGTCGGCCATCGTCGTCGGGCAGACATCGGGGCAATGGGTGTAGCCGAAGTACAGGAAAGTCGGCTTGCCGGCGGTGGCGGTCGCGAACGAATAGGTCTGCCCGCTGGTGTCGGTCAACACGAACGATGGACGCGGCTGCGCCGGCGTCAAACCGAATCCCTGATACGTACCCGTGCCCGCGTTGTCATTGAGACCCGACTTCGTGCTGCTCGCCGCGGACGACGTGCACGCGGCCAGCAGCGCGAGCAGCCCTCCGACGGCGACGAGGGCGATCAAACGGCGGCGCTTCATCAGCTGGCTCCAGCGGTTGGTGTTGCGGCTTGCGTCGACGCCACGCCGGTCGGCGGCGTGGCGTAGATCCCGATGACCTGCGCCTCGACGACCACCTGGCCGGCATTGGCGAAGGTCAGATCGAGATCGACGGTCTGACCGGGGAGCAGCGTGCCCACCAGCTGCTCGATCATGACGTGCCCGGTGGTCGGCTTGAACTGCACGCTGCTGTGCGCCGGGATCAACACACCGTTCGGGGTATCGGTCATGCTGCCGTTCGTCTCGGTGTGCAGGGTTGCCTCTTGACCGGCACCGGTGGCCGCCGACACCAGCGTGTCGGCTACCGCGGTGGTGTTGTAGACCGTGAAGTACGCCGCGGCCACATCGGGCGACGCCGGCTGCGGGATGTAGGCACCGGTGACCACGATGGGCGGGCTACCGGTCGTACCGCCGCCACCGGCGATCGTCTGCGGAGTGGCCCCGCGCGCCAGCCCGGCCACGCCGAGCACCGCGACGACCACCGCGGCGACCCACCAGACCGCAGGGCGCATCAAGGGCCGTCCTGGAGTTCGGCGGCATGGGCGCCCGACGTGGCTGCCGCGTGCGTGCGGGCGCGGGTCACGAACGCGAAACCGGCTGCGGCAACCGCGATCACCAAGGCGATGATCGACAGGATGATCGCGCTGGTGTCGGATGAGCCACCGCTCGCGGATGACGTCGCGTCGGCCAGCGTCAGCACCGGCGCCGGGTGCTGGAGCTCGGCCTTGCTGCCGGGCGCCTCGACGTCGGTCCACGACACGGTGGTGCCGTCGCTGTAGCCCTGGATCGCCTTGAAGGTCAGGGACGCGGTATCGGGCAGCTGACCGGCGATGATGGTGAATTCACCGAACTGCTGCGGCCCGATGGCGGATGCCGCCGAATCGGCCGTCCAATCGATCTCAGAGACCGCTTCGGTGATGTCGCCGTCGTCGGTGACGATCGGCGTGGCGAGCTTCGTGGTGGTGGCCTTGAACGTCCACCCGGTGATCGGCTGCACCAGGACGGACGCGATCGGGGTATTGGTCGGCAGCGCCACCTTCAGTGAGTTCGTGCTGGCGGTGTCGCTCTCGGTGGGCACCCGGAAGGTGATGATCTGATCACTGCCGCCCCGCACGGCCCCCGGCGCATCGACCGTGACGTGCGCCCAGGCCGCCGCCGTCCCCACCAACATGAGGCTGACGGTACCTAGGCAAACTATGGCCAAGCGGCGAACGAGCGGACGCATTCAGAAACCTCTCAGTGCAGGGTGATGGTGGCGACGGCGACGGTTGTGTCGAACTGCGATGTGGTGACGCTGAGCGTTATCGCCCAACGCCCGGCGGCGGGCAACAGCACGGAATTGGCTGTGTAGTCCGAGCCGCTCTTGGTCAGATGGGACGGTGATCGGACCCAAGCCCTTAGCGGCCAGGGCGGCCGTCGCGGTCAGCGTGGTGATCGCGGGGCCGCTGCTGGGCGTAACCGTGATGTTGACGGCGCCGTGGCGCTGCGAGCTGACCGTCACCTTCGCGCTGCGACCATTGCCGAGCTCGGTGATGACGGTGTGCGGTCGCTCGTCGGCGATGGCCAGCGCCGCTGCTCCGGGCGGTTGGGCGACGAGTACCGCGGTGGTACCGAGCACGAGCGCGGCGATGACAACCTCGGCCAACACGCCCCGAATCAGGCCCCGCACCTCGGCCGGCGGATCCTCCGGCGGCTCGTCGGTGTACGTCGCATCGTCACTCTCGGCCGGAACCTCGACCGCGGACACCGACGCATCGGTCATCGCGTATGCCACCGGGATCCGGGCAACGCTCCAGTGCCGCGACACCAGTTGACGCGACACGTTGCCGATCACGATCAGCATGATCAACCCGATGGCCTTCACCAGCACCAGCTGGCCATAGGTCGTGACGACGAGGGCCCGCCAGCTGCCGACACCGAGCCACGCCTGATACGTCCCGGTGATCGCCAGCGTCGCCACGCTCACGTAGGCCACCCGCGAGAAGACCGGCAGCGCCGCGCGCAGTTCTTGCGGCTCACGGCGCGGCAGCACAGCGATCAGCAGATAAGCCAGCCCGCCGACCCACGCCGACATCGCCAGCAGGTGCAGTGTGTCGCTGGTCGTTGCCAGCCAGCGGGGATTCTCAGATGTCGCGTGGCCGCTCGCGGCGAACGTGACCGCGACCGCGACCAGCAACAGGCCACCGAGTTCTTCGAGCCCGGTCTTGGTCCGCTCCAGCGCCCGCAGCAGCGACCCGATGGGCACCGCCATGACGCCGAGGGCGATCAGCCGCAGTGAATGGGCGTCGCCATAGTCCGTGTGCAGCGTCGCATCGAGCAGACTCCACTTGGTGATGTCACCCAGTCCCGTACCGGCCGAGTAGGGACCCTGAACGAGTAACTCGGCCACGCCCAGCCCGACCGAACCCCACCATCCGGTCCAGACGAGAACACGAGCCCGGCGGTCATCGCGCCCAGCCGGCCACACCGTGAAAATGAGCCAGCTGCCACCGAGCAGGGCCAACGCGCCGAATGCAAGGCCACGTACCACGTCGAAGACCTTGCTGGTGACGGCGTTGGTGGCCGAGCCGCTCAGGGAGGGACCGGCGGCAAGCGCACCGTCGCCGACGACGAACCGCAGCGCGCCGGCGACCGGATGCGAGTCGGCTGAGATCACCCGATAGCTGGCGGTGTAGGTGCCATCGCCCAGCCCTGACTTGAGCGTCGCCTGCACCTTCGTTCCGTCACCGTCAGGATGGGTGGCCGTGCCGGTGTCGACGCGACGACCGGTCTGATCGACCACCCGCAGGTAGCCGACCGTTCCCAGGCCGACCTGTTCGTCGAACGTGATGCTCACCGTGGTCGGGGCCGCCTTGAGCCGCGACCCGTCCACCGGATCGGTCGCCACGATGGTCGCGTGCGCCGAGGCCGACGTAGCGAAGAGCAGTCCGCCGCCGAGCAGCCCGCAGATCATCAGGGTCAGCGCAAGGAGACGTTTCACCTAGGGGTCCCCGACGAGGTGTGGAGCGCGGTTCGCTGGCGTGAGTTCACGCGGCTCCTCGCAGCCGGTCGCGCCCGGGCTGGTCGTCGCCGAGCGCGACGGACGGACGCTCGGGTGGCAGCGCCCGCTCGGCGTGGGCGAGACCGGCGACGAGCGCCAGCCCGGCGACCGCCCCGAGGTGAGTCGCCAGCCGGTCGAGGGTCACCGCACCGCTGGCCAGGTCGCGAACGCTCAGCAGCGCGAGCACGGCCACGAAGGTGGCCAGCACGGCGAAGACGCCCGCTGCTCGGCGTGGTCGCAGCGCAGCGGCGATCAGGGCGACGCCGATCGCACAGTTCCATGCGGCAACCTCGTGGGTCGCGTGCACCGACATAGCCATGGCGATACTGTCCCCGAACATCGACGGCAGGCTGAGTCCGATCTGCACGAAGCCGGCCAGCGCCACCAGCGCCCGCAGCCAGGCCCGGCGGCGCAGTACCCGCCTCACCGGCAGTACGGCCGAATCCAGAATCTGCTGGCTGAGGTCGGACTGCTCGGCCGTCGCCAGCCGGGCCATACGGGTCAGCCGGGTGGCCTGCGCCAGCCATTCAGCACAATTACCGCAGGTGCCCAGATGGTGTTCGAGCACCGAGCTGGACAGGCCGATCGGCTCACCGTCCAGGCGCGCGGACGCGGCCTCGCGGAATCGCCCGCACCGATCGCGTTCCCAGCTCACGCCCATAACAGTCGGCTGAGGTGGCCGATTGGTTCCCGGAGTTGGGCAGAGAGTTGAATCAAGGCACATGGACGAGCCGGATGAGTTGACCGCGGCAGCGCTTCGGGCGCGCCACGGTGATGCCGCGGCGGCCGCCTTCTTCGTCCGATCGACCCAGGCTGATGTCTGGCGGTTGTGCGCGCACTTGGGCTCACGCAACGACGCGGACGACCTGACCCAAGAAACCTTCGCCCGGGCATTTCGGTCATTGCATCGCTTCGCCGGACGTTCTTCGGTGCGCACCTGGCTCCTGTCGATCGCTCGCCGGGTCTGCGCGGACGCCGTTCGGTCGGCCGTCCAGGCGCGATCGGCGGCCGCGAGCGACCAGCACGAGTCCCGGTACCGAACGGGGCTGGCCCCCGACCCGGCCGAGTCGGCCACCGTGCGGATGCTGCTCGCAGGCCTGGACCCCGACCGTCGCGAGGCATTCGTCCTCACCCAGCTGATCGGTCTCTCCTACGCCGAGGCCGCCGACGTCTGCGGCTGCCCGATCGGCACGATCCGCTCCCGCGTCGCGCGGGCTCGCGACGACCTGGTGAGCGCTTACGGGGAAGGACGCGGCTCAGCGACGGCGACGAGCTAGGTCGCCGGCCACGTGACCGGCCACGTACCGCTCGGCCACGAAGGACATCAGCGGAATCGTGCCGCACGCGACGATGAGGACGACTCGGATCAGCGGCCAGCGCAACTTGAGTCCGAGATGCAGGGTGACCGCGGCGTAGACCAGGAACAGGTAGCCGTGCAGCACCCACAGCACACCGGTGACGCCGGCGATCCCGTGCACGTCGGCCACCTTCTGCAGGATCAGCATCAGCGTCGCCACGACGAGCGCGACCCCGGTGGCATAGGCCATCACCCGGTAACGCAGCAGAGCACCCGCATAGGACGGACGCGGGCCGGCCTCTTCCGTTGAGCTCACCCGTGGACCGTACCGGCGCGCACCCGGTGGGACCCAAGCACCATCAGCCACCACCCAGCAAACCGCCCGCCGGCCTTGTACCGGTCGTTATGCAGAAAATCATCTCGATTAACTGTGCGTTCGCTTTGACCGGACGAAGCGGCTAGGCCAACATATTCCCACACAGTCATATCGAGGCTAACGATCCTGGCCAAACCGGGATATCAGGAGGATACGTGGCGAGCGGCTCCGACGTAGCAACCAGGTTGACCGATTTGCTGGACAAAAGTGAAGTTGTGTCGAAAGTCCGGCAACGCGCCAAGTGGAAGCTGTTCCGATCCCGCCTGCTGGTCGAGGAACGGCTCAACCAACGGTATGACGAGCGGTTTCAGGTTGAGACCGCTCGCGACGAGGCGCTCGACGCCGTCGGCGTCCCCACCGCCGATGTCGACCGTGGCAACGGCCTGTACCGGGTCACGTGGACCTCGCTCGTGCGCCGCGCACTCCGCCGGCTCAACATCGATCATGCGAAGTACACGTTCATCGACTACGGATCGGGCAAGGGCAAGGCCATGCTGATGGCGGCCGACTACCCCTTCCGGGCTGTCGTCGGATTGGAGTTCGCGCCGAAACTCCATGAGACCGCGGTCGCCAACTGCCGCACATACACCAATCCAGCCCAGCTCTGTTTCGAACTGGAACCCATCCTCACCGACGTGCTCGAATACGCTCCGCCGCCCGGTCCGATCGTCTGCTTCATGGCCAACCCGTTCGACCAGGCGACTGCTCGTCAGGTCTTCGCCAACTGGCGTGAGCGTTTCGAGCGGGGCGACGGCGACGTGCGGGTGATGTACCTCAACATGCGCACGGTCGGTGAGATGGCGGCGACCCTCGATGAACAGGATTGGCTCGAGCCGGTGGCGAAGGCAACGCAGTTCGTCATCCTGGCGCCGCGCCGGCGAACCGCCTGACCCGGACACGGCCCGAATCATCGCCGCTCAGTTCACGTTACGGCCCAGGCGCCCACCTACACGGGTCCAGTAGTGGGCAACTGGGCCGTAACGTCAGAACTAAGCTGGGGTTATGTGCCGAAGCATCAAGACTCTGCGACCGCCGTACACCGAGCACGTCAGCGATGAGGACATGCAGGCCGCCGCCCTGCAGTACGTCCGCAAGGTCGCCGGCATGCGTGCGCCGACCCAGATCAACGCGGCAGCGTTCGATCAGGCGGTCGCCGCGATCACCGAGGCGACGCACGAGTTGTTGCACAACATCCAGGTGCGGCCGTCCACGCGCAAGCGTCAGGTCGCGAGCGCGTCGAGTTCGGGCTGAATCTGCAGCGTCTCTAGCGCTGGCTTCGCCCCGATCAGCTCGGCCTCATCGATCGGGTGCTGCGGCAGCAGGAATGTCAGCCCGATGAGCACCGGTACCGTGCACAGTTCGATGACCAAGCACCGGGTCACCGCCGAAACAAAGCCCGCGTGCCCGAGCTCGCTGAAGAAGATCGTGCCGATGACGGCGACCCCGATCGCCCCGGCGAGCTGCTGCACCGCGTTGAGCACCCCGCTGGCCGAGCCGACGCCGGTGTCGGCGACGCCGGCCAGGATGAAGTTGAACAATGGCGCCACCAGCATGCCGATGCCGAGACCGAAGACGAGCTGCGGCGGGATCAGGTCGACGGTGCTGGTGTGCAGCCCGTTGGAATTGATGACGGCCCAGGTCCACAGGACGCCACCGGCCATGACGACGGCGCCGATCTGCAGCGCGATCCGGCCGAGCTTGGGCACCAGGACGGCCGAGCCGACGCCCGCGCCGACCGACAGCCCGAAGGCGAACGGCGCCAGCGTCAGGCCGGCCCGAATGGCCGAGAAATGCTCGCCCAGCTGCAGGAACAGGGTCAGCACCAGGATCATGCCGACCATGCCGCCGAAGAACACCATGATCATCGCCAGGCCGGCACTGTAACTGCGCGAGGCGAAGATGCTCGGCAGCACCAGCGGGTCGCGGCCCTGGCGCAGCCGGACACGGGTCCACCCGATCAGCGCGATCAGGGCGAGGACACCGGCAGCCATCATCAGATAGGTCCAGATCGGCCAGCCGGCGTCGCGGCCCTGGATCAGCGGGTAGATCAGCAGGCCGGCGAACGCGGCGACGAGCACGGTGCCGACGATGTCGAGCGACGGAGCCGGCCGGACCCTCGATTCGGGGAACAGCCGGGCGGCGCCGATCGCGGCGACCAATCCGAGCGGCAGGTTGACGAAGAACACCAGCCGCCAGCCCGTCCCCCACAGATCGGCATCGACCAGCACGCCGCCGAGGATCGGGCCGAGCACGGCCGACAATCCGATGACCGGGCCGAAGATGCCGAACGCCGAGCCGAGCTCCTCGGCCGAGAACGTCGCCCGAATGATGCCGAGGCCCTGCGGGATGAGCAGCGCGGCGGCGAATCCCTGCACCAGCCGGAAGCTGATCAGCATCGGCGTCCCGGTGGCGAAGCCGCAGGCAAGCGAGGCGAGGACGAAGCCGACCGCGCCGATGACGAAGAGCCGCTTGCGGCCGTAGATATCGCCCAGTCGGGCGCCGGTGACCATGCCGACCGCGAAGCTCAGCGCGTACCCGCCGATGATCCACTGCAGCGCGGTGCTGCTGGAGTTGAGATCAAGCCGGATCGACGGCGCGGCCACGTTGACGATCGTGCCGTCGAAGAGGTCCATGCACTCGGCCGCCAGCACCAAGGCGAGGATCAGCCACTTGCGCGGGTGGCTGGTCAGGGGTTGATCGGACACCGGTGTGGCGCTGATCGGTTGATCACTGGACGATTCCATCGTCGACATCCTTCGTTGCGGTACAGCGTTCGTTCCTACGAACGTCGTTCCATTAAGGTAGATTCAATCCATGGTCTCGTCAAGCACCGACAACGACGACCCAATTTTTCCGCCGGCCCCGACCCTGCCCGGCCGCCGCGAGCGGACCCCCCGCCCGGCGTTGTCGAAGGAAGCGATCGTGGCGGCCGCGATCACCGTGCTCAAGACCGACGGGGTAGACGGTCTGTCGATGCGGCTGGTGGCTAAGCGATTGGGCACCGGCGCGGCGTCACTCTATGTACACGTCGCCAACAAGGAGGAGCTGCTCGAACTTGTCTTCGATGAGCTCCTCGGCCGGGTCCCGATCCCGGCCCCCGACCCCGCCAGGTGGCAGCAGCAGGTCCGCGACGTCGCCATCGCCATCCGAGATGTGCTGCGGACCAACAGCCAGGTGGCGCTCGCGGGACTGGGCCGGATTCCGACCTCGCCGCCGAGCCTGATCGCCGCCGAGGGCATATTGGGCCTGCTGCAGGCGGGTGGCCTACCGCCGAAGGTGATAGGCATGGCCGCCGACCTGCTGTCGCTGTACATCATCGCCGGCGTCTTCGAGGACAGCCTGTTCGAGGGGCGTGGCCTCTCGGACGAAGAGATGGGTCAGTACGCACAAGACATCGCGCGGTTCTACGCCGCGTTGCCGGGCGATCGATTTCCGCTCCTGACGAGCATGGCCGGGGCGCTCACACAGGGTGACGGCGACGAGCGGTTCCGCTTCGGATTGGACGTGCTGATCGCCGGCCTGATCGTGATGGGCGAACGAGAGCGGGCGGGGCGCCCGTTACCCTGACGACGAGAATTCGCAACGGTTAAAGGGGCTTGAGGGGGCGATGACCTGAGTACGGGGATGCTGGACGTCACCTCGGGCGACGCAATCTATGACCGCTACGCCGAATCGTTGCTGTCGTTCTGCCAACGCCTGGTGCGCGACCCGGCCGACGCTGAGCTAGCCCTGGGTCAGGTGTTCGTACTGGCCGCCAGTCGAATGGACCAGCTACATAATCCGGCGATGCTGCGGGCCTGGCTCTTCGCGCTCGCCCGGCACACCTGCCGCCAGCTCAACCAGGCCCGCGACCTCGAGCTCTTTGATGGCGCGCCGGCACTGCTCGCGTACCGCGAGCTGCTGCCACTAGCCCTGGTCGGGCCGGCCCAGCTCACCGAGGTCGAAGCCGCCGCCGCGCTCGGCGTGCCCCGGTCCGCCGCGCCGGCCATCATCGACGAGGCGCGCCGCTCGGGGGTTCTGCTCGGCGACGGCGGGGTTACCACCGCGAACGCCTACGACACGGCGCGCTGGCGCGAGGACATTCTGCGGGCCGCCGCCGCGGCGTCGATCCGACCGCCGGACCTCGCCGACTCGGATCAGTGGATCAACGGCTGGCCGCCGAGCGATCCGGCGTTCGCCGTCGTGCCGGGTCGACGTTGGGGCGCTCCGTTGGCGGTGCTGGTCGTGCTGCTGCTCGCGCTCGGTTCGATCGTCGTGCTGCTGGCGACGACGGGCGGCGGGTCGAAGCATCAGACGAGCCAGCCCGCCGTCGGGCTACCACTTACCTCGACTTCGGTGGCGCCGCCGAGCACCGTCGCAACGAGTGCCGCCGCGCCCGCCGGGGCGAGCAGCGCCGTGGCCGCCGGGGCCGCGGCTCCCCCCGTCGTCTCGGCCGCACCGACGCCGCCGACCGCGACCACCGCACCTCCGACAGCGGCGGCGGCACCCTCGGCCGGACTGGTGGCAATGACCGTGACGACGGATGCACGGTCCGTCTCGATCATCTCCGGACGGTCCCAAACGGGCTGCGCGGCGCACGCGGCCTGCTCGTTCTCAGTCGCGGTAGGTGCGATCCTGACCGTGGCCGACACCAACGCCGGCCGTCAACTCACCACCGGCACCGATCGGTTCTCAGCGCCCGCCAGCTGCGTTCAGCAGCGCAGTAGTTGCACCTTCGCGGTGACCTCGAGCCTTTCGATCGTGCTCACGACCACGCCGCTGCTGCACGTCGGCTGAGCTCCGTCAGCTGGACGGCCGGTAGCGCAGGCGAAGGGCTTAGCCGCCACCCTTTCGGTAATAGTCCACCGGCTCGGGCGGCAATGGCGTATTGCCGAGGATCAGGTCAGCCGCCTTCTCGGCGACCATCATCACGGTCGCGTAAGTGCCGGCGGTAGGCGCGCGGGGCAGCACCGACGCGTCGACCACGCAGAGGCCGTCGACCCCGTGCACGCGCATGGTGCGCGGGTCGACGACCGACCCGGAATCGACCCCCAGCCGAGCCGTCCCACACGCATGATGCGCGCTCAGTGCGCTTCGACGGACCCACGCCAGCACCTCGGCGTCGCTGGCCACGGCCGGCCCCGGCGATGCCTCCCCGGTGGTGAACGATGCGAGAGCCGGTTGCTCGCCGATCCGCCGCGCGAGTCGCACCGCGTCCGTCCAGGCCGCCCGATCGGCCTCGGTGGCAAGGTGATCGAAACGCACCGCGGGCGGCACTCGGGGATCGGTGCTGGTCACCGTTACCGAGCCGCGCGCCGCCGTCCGCATCGTCGCGATTCGCAACCGGTAACCACCGTGGTCACCGGTCGCACCCCCCGGGCGGACGACCTCCGGCTGCAGGGCGAGCATCACATCCGGATACTCCGATTCACCGCTACCGCGGACGAACCCGCCACCGTCGACGTGATTGGTCGCGCCGGGTCCGCGGTGCAGGAGCAACCACTCGGCCCCGATCAGGGCCAGCTTGCGCGGCTTGAGGTAACGCGGCGCGCCGGCGCGCTCGCTACTGCGATAGCGCAGCGCCACCTCCAGCTGATCCTGCAGGCCGACGCCGACACCGCGATGATCGCTGATCACGTGTATGCCGAGTGGCCGCAACACCGCCGCCGCGCCGATACCGGACAGCTGAAGCAGTTGCGGGGTGTTGAAGGCACCCGCGCACAGGATCACCGTCGACCCGAAGGCGGTATCGATCACACCTTCGCCCCGCCGGAACTCGACACCGATCGCGCGACGGCCCTGAAATAGCACCCGGGTGACGTCGACGCGGGTCCGGACCTCGAGGTTGCGACGGTCGATCACCGGATGCAGGTAGGCCCGCGCCGCCGACTGGCGACGGCCGCGGTCGATGTTGCGGTCGAAGCGACCGAATCCGTCGTGCCGGTACCCGTTGAGATCCGCCGTGCGGGTATAGCCGGCCTGCTCGGCGGCCGCGAGGAACGCCTCGCACAGCGGGTCCGTCTCCGCGGCCGGCTCAACGGTGAGCGGCCCGTCGTGGCCCCGAAAGGCCCCGGCCGGCCGGTGCGGGGGCCAGGTCTCAAGCTGCTTGAAGTAGGGCAGGCAGTGCGCGTAGTCCCAGTCCCGCATGCCCTCATCGCCGGCCCAGCGCTCGTAGTCGAGCGGGTGTCCGCGCTGAAAGACCATCGCGCCGATGCTCGACGAGCCCCCCAGCACCTTCCCGCCGGCGTGAGCGATACGGCGGTTACCCAGCTGCGGCTCGGGCTCGGACCGGTATCCCCAGTCATAGAAGCGGTTGCCGACCGGCCAGCCGAGCGCCGCCGGCAGGGCCAGCACGGGATCGGCCGAATAGTCGGGGCGACCGGCCTCGAGTACCAGCACCCGATTGGCGGAATCCTTGGACAATCGGTTGGCGAGTACGCAACCGGCCGACCCCCCGCCGACGATGACGAAGTCGTAGTCAGCGGGCATCGCGGTTCCCCTGGTCAGTTCGGACGCGCCGCAGAGAGCTGCTTGCGCCAACGGCTGAACTCACGGTCGTGCCCGATGGTCAGTACGCCGATCGGTTCGTCGCCGCGGCGATAGACGGCCAGGAAGGACCGTTCGGCCACGCTGCCGGCCTCGATCGTGATGTGGTCGAAGCCGGCGGTGCTTCCGGCGAAGCGCAGGCTGTGGCCGTACTGGTCGGACCAGAAGTAGTGGGCGCGGCTGGGGCGGCGGTCCTCGCCACCCGATAGCAGGCTGGCGGCCGCGATCAACGCACCCTCACGTGCGGCCGTCCAATGCTCCACCCGCCGATGTCCGCCGCTGCGTGAATCGAGCCAGCTGGCGCAATCGCCGACCGCCACGATTCCCGTCACCCCTGTATTGCCGAACGGGTCGCAGCGAACTCCGTCATCGAGGGTCAGCCCGGATCCGGCCAGCCATTCGACATTGGGCAGCACGCCGATGCCGACAACCACGATGTCGGCCGGCAGCGTGCGCCCATCGGCAAGCGTTACGCCGGTGACCCGTTCGGTTCCCTGCAGCTCGGCCACCGCGGTCCCGGTGATCAGCCGCACCCCGTGCTCGGCGTGCAGGCCGGCGATGTGCGTCCCCATCTCGGCGCCCAACTGGGCGACCAGGGGCGTCGGCGCGGCCTCGACCACGGTGACGTCGACCCCCAGACGCTGCGCGGTCGAGGCGACCTCAGCCCCGATGAAGCCGGCCCCGACGACCACGAGCCTTGCCCCAGGGACCAGTTCGGCCCGCAGCACTCGGGCATCGCCGAGGGTGCGCAGCAGGTGCACGCCGGCCCGTCCCGAGGTGCCGGGCAGTTGCCGTGCTCGCGCGCCGGTGGCGATGACGATGCCGTCGGCGATGAGCTCGCTGCCGTTGGACAGGGTCAGCGTTCGAGTGGATGCGTCCAGCCCGGTGGCGCTGACGCCGAGGTGCCAGAGGGCACCGAGGTCCTCGCCGTCGAACTGCAGGGCGAGCTGAGACTCGGTCATCTCGCCGGCAAGGTAATCCTTCGACAACGGCGGACGGTCATACGGGACGTGCGGCTCGTCCCCGATGATCACCAGCTCGCCGTCGAAGCCGAGTTGCCGCAGGGCCCGCGCCGCCGAGATACCGGCGACCGAGGCCCCGACGACCGCGATCCGATCCACGGTTCCAAACTACTGCGCTAACGTTTCAAGCCGTCGACCGAGAGGCCCGATCCGCTGATGGCTACCGCAGCAGTGAGCGCCGGAATCCTGCTGTACCGACGCCGCGAAGACACGGTCGAGGTGCTACTGGCCCACCCGGGTGGCCCGTTCTTCGCCCGCAAGGACGAGGGCGCGTGGTCGATTCCCAAAGGCCTGTATGAGCCGGCCCTCGACCCCGATCCGCTCGCGGCGGCGGTCCGTGAATTCGCGGAAGAGGTCGGTTCCGCGCCGCCGCCCGGGCCGTACCTCGAACTCGAGCCGGTTCGTCTGGCCGGGGGAAAGCGCGTGCTCGCGTGGGCGGTCGAGGGCGACGTCGACCCCGCTACCGCCACCAGTAATACCTTCGAGCTCGAATATCCGCGCGGGTCCGGCCGGGTTCGCAGCTATCCCGAAATAGATCGGGTCGAGTGGTTCTCATTCAGCGCCGGCCGTCCGAAGATCAACCCGGGACAGGCACCGCTGCTCGATCAGTTGGCGGCGGCGCTGGTGGTCCCGCCATCGGGGCGGTCGATCCGGTAAGCGAGTCGTGCCACCCGGGCCGTCCATCTCATCATTGAGCCGCGATCCGTACATGATCCTGACAATTCATTGGCATGGTTCAGACGTGGGACGAGCAGGCTGCCCCTATGGACGAACAGATCGATCCGATCGAAGCCGGGCCGACCGCTGACTGGGAGCCGTCGCTCCCGCCCGCGGTCGAGGGCAACGACCGCAGCTTCATTGCCCGCAACTCGGTTGCTCTGGTGGCCTGCGCGTTGTCCGTCGTGGCGATCGCGCTGGGAATCACGGTTCTGGCGACCCGGTCGAGCGGCTCGTCGACTGCGACCGCGGCCGGTGCGTCGGGGGTGTCGTCGTCGTCCACCGGCGCGGCAGTCGCGCCGGCCGCGGGCGCCTCGGGTGCAGCTGGCAAAACGGCCAAAAGCGCCGATCGGGCAACTCGTGCGACGATCGTCAGTGAGTCCGGCTCGAGCTGGACCGTCCGCACCGCGAAAGGCGCCACCGTCGCCGTGACGATCACCCCGCAGACCGCGTTCGGCTCACCGAAGGCGCCGGTGCCGGCAATCACAGTTCGCGGTCGGCGACCCGGTCGTCATCACCGGCTCGGTCAGCAACTCCGACGCTGTCGGCCGTACGCGATCGTCGCGGCCAAGGCCACCGCACCGTCATCGGCCACCGCATCGCACGACCGTCAACCAGCTCGGCGCCGATCCCGTCATGAGCCAGTCGGCGCAGTGGACCGCCATGGCCCGGCTGGTGCGCCGGACCGGGTTCGGCGCGACCGGCAGCGCCGTCGACGCCGCCCTCGGGATGGGCGCCGCCGCCTACGTGAACAGTCTGCTGGCCGCCGACCCGACGAAGGATCCGGGCGCGCTGAAGACGCCGATGCCGACCTTCGCCGCCGTGCCGGCCCTCGCCGCGGGCGCGACCACCGCGCAGCGGCAGGCGCACAACCAGCAACTCGAGGACCAGCTCAGTCAGCTGACGACCTGGTGGGTGCGCCGGATGGTCAGCGTCACGCAGCCGTTCGGCGAGAAGCTCACCTTCTGCTGGCACAACCACTTCGCGACCGCGGCGACCAAGGTGCGGGTGGCCGCGCGGCTCAGTACGCAGAACCAGACCCTGCGCACGATGGGACGCGGTCAATTCCGGCCACTGGCGCTGGCGATGCTGACCGACGCGGCGATGCTCGATTGGCTCGATGGCGAGAAGAACACCGCCCAGGCACCGAATGAGAACCTGGCCCGCGAGTTCATGGAACTCTTCGCGCTCGGCCACGGCGACGGCTACACCGAGACCGATGTACGCGAGGGCGCGCGGGCGCTGACCGGGTGGAAGATCCGCGCTGATAACAGCACCTACCTGGTCGCCAAGCAGCACGACAGCGGCTCGAAGACGGTGCTGGGTGTCACCGGCAACCTCGATCAGACCGGTTTCTGCGACGCGGTGCTGGCCCGACCGTCGGCCGCGAGCTATCTGGCCGCGCGGTGGTGGGGGCAGCTGGTCTCGGACACGCCGCCCAGCCCGTCCGTCCTCACGTCATTGACGAGCGCCTACGGCGCGACGCGCGATCTGAGCGCCCTGTTCCGCACGATGTTGACCTCGCCCGCGTTCTCGGCCGCCGAGGGCTCGCTCGTCATCGACCCGGTCGATTGGCTGATCGGCGCGGTGCGCGCGCTCAAGGTGCCGGTGCCCGACGACACGGCGGCGAAGAAGCTGGTCGCGGTGCTGCGGGGGCTCGGGCAGCTGCCGTTCTATCCGCCGAACGTCAGCGGCTGGCCGTCCGGGCAGGCGTGGCTCTCGACCGCGGCGGCTGATGCGCGGATGCAGGCAGCGGCCACTCTGACCAAGTCCGCCGATCTCTCGAGCATCACAAAAACGACCAGCAGCAGCCGACTCGATGCGGTGGGCTATTTGTTGGGCGTCGGCTCATGGTCGGATCGCACGTCGGCGGTTCTCACCCCGAATGTCGGCAATCCGGCTCAGCTCGTTGCGCTCGCCCTGAACAGCCCCGAATACCTCGTTCACTGAAAGGTCGCGACATGGATGCTGTGACCCGCCGCCGATTCCTGATCGCGTCCGGCGTCACCGGCGGCGCTGCTCTCGCCGCCGGTTCGATCGGGGTGACCTGGGACAAGCTGCAGCAACGCGCTGTGGCCGACGCCCAAGGCCGGTCGATTCGAAGGTGCTGGTCGTGGTGACGCTCTACGGCGGCAACGACGGCTTGAATACCGTGATTCCGTACGCCGACCCGGCCTACCACTCGGCCCGTCCCGATCTCGCGTACGACCCGGCCGACGTGCTGCACCTCGACGACGCGCTCGGCCTGAACCCGTCGATGACCGGCTTGGCCAAGGTCTGGCAGAACAAGCAACTCGCGATCGTGCGCGGCGTCGATTACCCGAACCCCGACTTCAGCCACTTCCGCTCGATGGACATCTGGCAGACCGCGTCACCCGCCGAGCCGACGAACACCGGGCTGGATCGGTCGCTGGCTGGACGCCACCGGCGATGACCCGATCCGGGCCGTCAACATCGGCTCGGTCCTGCCGCCCCTCGCAGTCGGAGCGAAGTGCACCGCGGCCGCGTTGCCGTTGGGCACGCCTCGTCCGCTTGAGTGCGGCCATGAGCACGGCGATGGACGGGTTCGCGCGGACCGACCACGCCGACACCACGACGGACGGGACTGGTCTGTGCCGCGTACCAGGCCGAGCGCAAGGTGGCGTCGACGTTCGGGGCGATCCTCGACCCGGCCAGCACCGCGGGCGGCACCGACCCGCCGTCGGCCGCCGGGATCGGCCGGCGGATCGTCCAGCCTGAAGGACCAGTTGGACGTCGTGGCTCGCTGCATCAAGGCCGGCGTGCCGACCAGCGTCTATTCGGTCGACCTCGGCGGCTTCGACACGCACGCCGACGAGAAGGGCACCCAGCAGACCCAGCTCGGCGTGCTCGACTTCGCGCTGAGCGGCTTCCTGGCCGACATGGCGACCGATCCGCACGGGCAGGGAGTCGTGGTGATGGTCTATTCCGAGTTCGGCCGCCGGGTCGCCGCGAACGCGTCGCAGGGCACCGACCACGGTTCGGCCGGCCCGGTGTTCGTCGCCGGCGTACCCGTCCGCGGCGGGTTCTACGGGGAGCAGCCGAGCCTCACCGATCTCAACAACGGCAACCTGAAGTCCTCGGTCGACTTCCGCACGATCTACGCCGAGATGCTGCACAAGGTGCTGGGGGCCGATCCGACCCAGGTGCTCGGCGCGACCGCGCCGGCGTTGGGGCTCATCGCCTGAGCGAATCGCCGTCGCGGCGCAACCG
Organism: uncultured Actinomycetes bacterium; assembly: GCA_963737785.1. Classification (GTDB taxonomy): domain Bacteria; phylum Actinomycetota; class Actinomycetes; order Mycobacteriales; family Jatrophihabitantaceae; genus CAVTTS01. Next base: position 31,778 of record CAVTTS010000003.1, on the reverse strand, counting down.
AAGAAGTCGGTTGACGCGAATACAGTGACAATGACCGATCGTCGCGACCCGAACGGCACTCTGATGATCCTGGTAGTCGGCGCTCTGGGCTTCGGCGTCATGTGGTTGATCAAGCGACTCCGACTTCGGCGCATAGAACCGAGGTCCGTTCTGCGGTGGACCGCGTCCGACGACGAGCAGGTTGCTCGATTCCTCGAGACGCGTCGGCACGAGTAGGTCGGTTCAGCCGGCATCCGGCGGTGGCGACCTATCCAGCCCGTCCCGCACAGCCGCTTGGCCAACCAGTTGAGCTACCTCTGGCTGACCTTCGCCACCTTCTGCTTCGCCTTCTGCAGTTCGACCTCGGCCCGGCGAACGTCGAGCAGCGCATCGTCCTCGCGCCGTTTCGCATCGGCCAACTGTTCACTCAGATGCCGGGCGAGCTCGACCGCTTCGGCCGCGGTGGCGTCGGCCGCGACCTTCGCCTGTTCGGCAGCCTCGACCTCACGTTCAGCTTGGGCCAGTGCGGCCAGCCGCCGACTCTCGGCCTTGGTCTCGCGCACCGACTTCACCGACTTCGATGCCGGCGAGGGCTTGGCCGTTCTACCTGCTCGTGGCTCCGTCAGCCTCGGGCGCGTTCGGGACCGACACCAGTATCGCGCCGGCCGGACCGAAGTTGGACTGATCCTCGGCGGCGGTGAGGGTGCCGGCTCGCGAAACGGGCCGCGATCTCGGGGTCGGCCAGCACCGTGCCGAGGGTCGCGGTGACGTCCTCGCGCAGGGCCGCGGTCGGCAGCTGGATCCCGGCCGCCTTGAACGCGTGCGCCGCGGTCTGGTCGATCAGGGTTCGGCGCTGCTTGCTCAGTTCGCGGATCTGGGCACCGTCGAGGTTCACGTGCGCCTCGCGCAACTGCTCCCCCAACCCGGCGAAGTCCCCGGCCAGGTCCGGGGTCGAGCGGGCCAGTCGGTTCAGGATCCAGGCGGCCCGGGTGGGACGGCGCAACGCCGCGATCTGACTCGCCGCCTGGGCGTTGCCGGCCTTGCGGGCGCGGGCCGCGAGGGCGTTGCGGCGAGCGGTGAATTGGGCCGGATCGAGGCCGTAGAGCTCGTTGACGGCGGCCAGCAGATCACCGTCGTCGGTGCCCGAGTCGTCGGCCATATCCACATCTTCCCAGGACGGCACCCGGGTAACCACGAGTGCTCAGCCGAACAAGACCTCGGCGAGCGTGGTGAATCCGGGGATCGGGTCGGCGTCGGCCGCGGCGAGCAGGTTGATGCAGACGTGATCGGCGCCGGCCTCGAGGTGGGCGGTCAGCTTGTCCTTGATCGCCGCCGGCGTCCCGTACGCCACGAGCGCGTCGATGAGTTCGTCGCTGCCCCCGTTGGCGAGGTCGTCATCGGTGAAGCCGAGCGAGCGCAGGTTGTTGGTGTAATTCACCAGGCCGAGGTACGGCGTCTCGACGGCCGGACGTCCGATCGCGCGGGCGGCCACCGGGTCGGCCTCGACGACCACCTTGTGCTCGGGCGCCAGCAGCACTCCATCGCCGAGGATCTCGCGGGCCCGACGGGTGTGCTCGGGCGGCACCAGGTACGGGTGCGCGCCCAATGACCGGTCGGCCGACAGCTTGAGCACCCGCGGCCCGAGCGCCGCCAGCACGCGGCGATCGACCGGCACACCGGCCGCGTCGAGTTCGTCCAGATAACTGACCAGCGCGGCATAGGGCTTGGTGTAGCGCTCGCCGATCCCCTCGGGGTGCCCGACACCGATTCCGAGCAGGAACCGGCCCGGGTGGTTGCCCTCGATGCGGTGGAAGGACTCGGCCACCGTCGGGGCGTCGTCCTTCCAGATGTTCACGATGCCGGTCGCGATCGTGATCGTGCTGGTGGCATCGAGCAGGTCCTCGACGATGGTCAGGTCGCCCGACGGCGAACCACCGATCCAGATCGCGCCGTAGCCGAGCGCTTCGAGCCGGGCGGCCAGATCAGGGGTGAGCAGGGTGCCCCGGCGGAAAACGCCGAACCGGCCGAGTTGTTCATACATGCGAGCATCCGAATCACGAGAGGAATGGGCTCAAGGCTGCTCCTTAATATATGGGGCATGCCCGTACAGATCTTCACCGCTGGTCGGGTGATCACGATGGACGGGAGCGTCACCGCATTCGCGACGCAGGGTGAATGGATCGTGGCGACCGGGGACCTGGCCGAGCTTGCGGCAACGCTTCGTCGGCGCGCCCGTCCACGACTTCGGGGCAGCGGTCGTCGTTCCCGGATTCAACGACGCGCACCAGCATCCGACCATCAGCGCCGAACAGTCCCTGCAGGTCGACCTGTCCCCCGACGTGGTGGCGACCACCGCCGACGTCGCCACCCGGCTGCGCGAGCGGGCGCGGACGACGCCGCCCGGACGAGTGGATCGTGGGCTACGGCTACGACCCGTTCCGCAGCAACGGGGGTCGCGATCTGACCCGCGATGATCTTGACGCGGCCTGCCCGCAGCATCCGGTGCTGGTCGTCCATATGAGCCTGCACGCGGGCGTGTTGAACAGTGCGGCGCTCGCCCGGGCGGGGCTGTCGACCGCGGCCGATGCTCCCAGCGGGGGCGCCCTAGGCGTCGACGCATCAGGCGAGTTGGACGGGGTCGTGCACGATCAGGCGCTTGTACGACGTCGGCTTCGCCGCGTTCACGCGGGCGACCCCGGTGATCCCCGCCCCATCGCCGGCGGCGCTACGGGGCGCGCTGGTCGAATACCTGCACCGGCTGAACGCCGCCGGAATCACCTCGGTCGGCGATGCGCTGGTCGGACCCGATTCCTGGCGCCTGCTGCGTTCGGCGGACGACGCCGGTCAGTTGTCGGTCCGGGTCAATGCGCTGGTGGCGTACGAACACTTCGACCACTTCCGCACGCACGATCCGGTGGCCGCGCCCGAGGACCGGCTGCGCATCGGCGGCGTCAAGGCATTCGCCGACGGCGCCGTCAGCGGCGGCACGTGTTTGGTCGAACAACCGCTGGCCGACGGCGGGTACGGACTCGAACGGGTCACCGCCGCGCAACTCGACGGGATCGTCGCGGACGTGCACGGCGCCGGGTGGCGGGTGTGCGTGCACGCCAACGGCGACCGGGCGATCAACCGGGTGCTCGATTCGGTGACCCGGGCGCAGCAACACATGCCGCGCCCCGATCACGCGGCACCGGATCGAACACGCGAGCATCGTCGACGCGACGATCATCGAACGAATGCGCCAGCTCGGGATCGTCGCGGTGCCGTTCGCGAACTATGTCCTGACCCACGGCGACAAGTTGCGTGACTTCTATGGCGCCGAACGGGCCGAGCGGATGTTCGCCCACCGATCGCTGCTCGATGCCCATGTGGCCGTTGCCGGCTCGTCGGACTATCCGTGCGGACCGTTCGAGCCGCTGTACGGGATGCAGAGTTGCGTCACCCGGACCGACCCGACGGGCATCGCATTCGGCGCCTCGCAGCGCATCAGCGCCGACGAGGCGCTGGCGCTGTATACGACCGGCTCGGCGTACGCGAGCGGCGAAGAACGGACGAAGGGACGGCTGCGGACGGGTTACCTGGCCGACTTCGTGGTGCTGGCCGACGATCCGACCGATCCCGCCCGGGTCGACGACTTGCGCCGCATCGAGGTGCTCGAGACCTGGGTCGGCGCCGAACGCGTCTGGTCGAGCACCGACTAGCGGATTCAGACCGGCGGAGCTGGATGGCGCCTCAGACCGGCGGAGCTGAATGGCGCCTCAGACCGGCGGAGCTGAATGGCGCCTCGAGCGACTCGGCGGAGCCGGGTCGTACTGAATGCCGCGCCGGACTTCGCGGGCGCGCTCCACGCCGGCCAGTCGCACGATGAGGTGCAGGGCCATGTCGATGCCGGCCGACACTCCGGCTGCGGTAATCACGTCGCCGTCATCGACGAAGCGCTCGTCGGGGCGCACATCGATGCTCGGATCGAGTTCGGCGAGCAGGTCGAGCGCACTCCAGTGGGTGGTCGCCGGCCGACCCTTGAGTAGTCCGGCCGCGGCATAGACCAGCGATCCGGTGCAGACGCTCGTCATCAGTGCGACCTGGCTGCGCTGACGCCGAACCCAGTCCAGCTGCTCCTCATCGCGGATCTGGGCCCGGGTGCCCTGGCCGCCGGGATAAATGAGCACCGACAGCGCGGGCGCACACAGGTACCGGTGGTGAGCGGAAATCGTCAGGCCCTTGGCGCAGTGCACCGATCCGCCGGCGGCCGACAGCGTGGTTACCTCGTACTCGTCCTCAGGATGATTGCGCGTCCAGTAGGACAGAACCTCCCACGGTCCGACGGCGTCGAGTTCCTCGACGCCATCGAAGAGGTAGATCCCGATGTGCTTGGTCGTGTCGCTCATCGCTGACTACGTACCCCTTCCGGATCTGGCTCGAGCGGGCGAAATTGACAGTGCCGCTGCACAGCTTTCGCTGCCCAGCGGCACTGTCGACTCACCTTGTTACTGCGGAATCGGTTACGGCTCGATCAGTTCTGACGTGTAGTTCGTCGAGCCGTCGACCGAGGTGCAGAACACCTGGCCGTAGGTCTCCTGGTTGTTGGCCATGGTGATCTTGCCGTTCAGGCCGTCGTAGGTGATGGAGTTCATCGCCTTCAGAATGGCCGTGGTGTCGGTCGTGCTCCCGGCCTTCGCCATCGCCAGGGCCAACCAGCCGACCGCGTCGTATGCGTAGACCGCGGTCGAGATGGAGGGGTCCGGGTTCGGCGTGTAACCACCGGCGTAATAGTCGGTGATGTACTTCTGGATGTTTGCCGGGATCGTGCCGCTGAACGCGGCGCCGATGTTGGTGTTGCTGACCACGGTGACGCCCGGGTTGGCCCCGATCGAGATGCTGGCGCAGGAACCGGACGGCGACAAGAGGCCCTTGGCCACCTGCAGTGTCTGGTTCTCCTTCAGCAGTACCTGGTAACGGGCCGGGGCTGGCCAGGTAGGAGATGATGACGTCCGGGCTGGACGACTTGGCCTTGGTCAGGAACGAGCTGAAGTCCGACACGTTGGCCGGAATCTGCTCCTCGTCGACGTCGGTCATGCCGATCCCGCTCAGCAGCGGCTTGATGCCGTTGATGTCCTTGGTGTACGTCAGACCCTGATCACCGATGAAAGCGACCTTCTTGGCATTCGGGAACGCTTCCTTAAGGGCCTTGATGTCGGTCGCGAAACGCACCGTGTCAGCCGGGGTGACGTCGACGACGTAGTGCGACGACGACATCAAGGCACCAACGGCGGTGCCGCTGCTGAAGTAAATGGCCTGATTGGCCTCGGTGACACCACGCACGATGGGCCCGAAGTCAGCCAGGCCACCGAACATGAACTTGTCACCGTTGTCGAGGACGAGCTTGTCGACACAACCGGTGGTCTGGGTCTGGTCACCGTTGTCGTTACAGCCATCGAGCTGGAAGTTGTAGCGCTTGCCGTTGACGACCGCGCCGCCGGCCTGATTGGCCTGGTCGACCGCGACACCAATGCCGTGGTTGAAGGCCAGCGAGCCGGCCTGCAGCGCGCCACCACCTTCATAGACGATGCCGAGCTTGATCGTGCCCGACACCGGCAAGCTGCTTGCCGCCGCCGAACCCGAGCCGCTCGCAGCGGCACTGGTCGTCGTCGAACTCTTCTTCGCCGACGACGAACACGCTGCGATCAGCAGGGTCGCGGCGAGAAACGTCGCTCCCAACACTTTTGTAGAGCTTTTCACCCGGGGTACCTCTCGCTATGCGGATGTGGATGCCCGTTCGGTCGATCGCCGCCCATACACGGAGCGTGCTGGGACGGCGTTGTTCCGATCGGGGTTTCGCCTTCGTTCGCACGAGCCGACCTGACGTCCTAGCGGTCGGCGCGGCGCCTAGCCGAGCAAAGTTGTCTGACAAACAGACGGTTGCTCAAGTCATGATTGCTTGGGAGCTAGAACGCGTCAAGAACTTCGACGAAGTTGAGTTCTTAGCGAAATAAAGTCGACTGCTTCGCTGCCTGGCGCGACCCAGCCGAGCGGCGGAAAACGGTCATACACCGGCGTGTCGCCCAGGTTCTGGCAGATTAGCGAGGCCGACCGTTGCGGCCCGCAACAAAGGGTAAGGGCGCGAATATGGGTCACAAAACGATCGCGGAAAGCAATGAGCCGCACCATCGGCGGACGATGATGCGACCCATTTGCGTAACCGGCCCGCCGGAGTGGCGGGCGATCGGTGGAGGTGGCGGGAATCGAACCCGCGTCCTCCGTCGCTTTAACAGGACTTCTCCGGGCGCAGTACGCGAGGCCTCTACTCGGCCCCACCAGTCACGCGTACGAGCTGGTGTGACGGGCCCAGTCGCTGTGAGTTTTCCCGATGTCGGCCGCGACCGCCGACTACGGTAAGTCACCTAAATGATGCCAGGACCCGGGTCGGTGACGAACCCGGACTGACAGATCCGCAAACGCTACTTAGGCAGCGAGAGCGAAATCGGCGCGACTGTTGTCGGCGCTTATTTTTTTTGCGTCGCTTTTTTTACGAGGTCAGCAACGCAATCCTCGGCCCGCTTCTCCTGTCTCGACGTCCGGAGTCGAAACCGTTCACCCCCAAGTGGGAACTGCCAGGGACCGAAAACGGCCCATTGATCACAACCGGTCAAGGATAGCTTGACACCGGACGCCGGCGTTAACTTGAACCCGGTAGAACTGAGCAATGGCGAGCGCGACCCTCCACGATCCACAGCCCGAGTCGTTCAAGGAAATCGAGACGAAGTTCGACCTGCCCGGCGGCTTCGAGGTACCTGATCTAGCCCGGTTCAGCCGGAAAGACGGTCGGGTCGAGATCGACTCGGTGCGGCTCGTCAGCACCTACTACGACACCTCGAGCCTGGATCTGCTGCGCTCGCGACTTACCGTTCGCCAGCGAGCGGCGGCCGGCGCCACGACCGACGTCGGCTGGCAGCTCAAGGTCCCGGGCGACGGGTTTCGAACCGAGCTGCATTGGCCCACCGACGACGCGCACCGACCACCGCCGGCGATGCTGGCCCTGCTGCAACCCTTCCTGGACGGGCGTGGGCTGCGACCGGCCGTCCGCCTCGAGGTGACGCGAATTCGGCACCGGCTGGTCACCGGTTCCGGTGAGCTCCGCGCCGAACTGGCCGACGACGAGGTGCACGCGATACCACTGGGCTCGCTCGTGCGCACCGCTGTGTGGCGCGAGGTCGAGGTCGAGCTCGGAACCGCGGGCGATCAGTCGTTGCTCACCCGGATCGGGCGCGCCTTGCTGAAGGCCGGTGCCCACCCGTCCACCAGTCGATCGAAACTGGCTCGGGCGGTGTCGGGTCGCGACCACGAACTGATGCTCGATCAGCGGCCGACGGCCGGTTCGGTGCTCGGACAATACGTCGCCGCGCAGGCCGATGTGTTGGTCGCCGGCCACTTCGCCATTCGCGGCGACGTCGCCGACTCGATCCACCAGACGCGGGTGGCCGCACGTCGGTTACGGAGCACGCTGCGCACGTTCAGCCGGTTCTACGACGAGGCGGCCGCGACCGAACTCGAGGCCGAGCTGGCTTGGTATGCCGGCGCGCTGGGCGCCGTCCGCGATCTGGAGGTGTTGCGGGCCCGGTTCGCCGATCATCTGCGCCAGCTTCCGTCCACAATCGCCGACGAAGCGAAGCGACCGATCGATGATCGACTGGCCACCGAGCTCGCCGCGGCGCGGGCGGGGCTGCTGGCGGCGCAGTCGGGCGCACGCTACGGGCGTCTACTGGCGAGAATCGGCGAGTGGCGCGACGACCCGCCGTACACCAAGGCGGCCCGCCGACCCGCATCCGCACTGACCAAGCCGGTGGACCACGCCGACCGCGCGCTGGACAAGGGTTTGATCCGAGCCACCCAGCCGGGCGGCACCGACACCGAGATGCATTCGGCCCGCAAGGCCGGTAAGCGCGCGCGGTACGCCAACGAGGTTGTTCGCGGCGGCCGGTCGAGCAAACGGTCCAAGAAGCTACAGGACGTACTGGGCGAGTTCCAGGACAGCGTGGTCGCGGCCGAGGCGGTTGAGTCGTTGCTGCGCGCCGCCCGCGAGAGCGGCGAGGACACCTTCATATATGGCGTTCTGTTCGCCGAAGAACGCGCTCGCGCGGACGCGGCCCGCGAGCAGGTTCGCAGAATGACGTGAGCGGTTAATCGCTGCCCTTGTTACGCCGGCCCAGCGCGTCGCGGACGTCCCGGTCGGCGTCGCGGCGAGCGAGGTCTTGACGTTTGTCGTAGCTGTGCTTGCCCTTGGCCAGCGCGATCTCGACCTTTACCTTGCCCTTGTCGAAGTACAGCGACAGCGGCACAAGGGTCAGGCCGCTCTCTTTCGTCTTGCCGACCAGGCGCAGGATCTCGCCGCGGTGCAGCAGCAACTTGCGGGTGCGCCGGGGTTCGTGATTGGTCCAGCTGGCCTGGAAGTACTCGGGAATGTGGACGTTGCGCAGGAAGACCTCACCACTGTCGATCGTCGCGAAGCCGTCGACCAAGGACGCGCGCCCCAACCGCAACGATTTGACCTCGGAGCCCGTCAACACGATTCCGGCCTCGAAGGTGTCGAGGATGGCGTAGTCGTGGCGGGCCTTGCGGTTCTGCGCGATCATCTTGCGCCCGGTCTGGCGGTTGCTGGACGCGGCGACGGTCATGCCGTCAAGCCTACGGGGCGACCGCGAGCGAGGCTCGTACGCCGTAGGCCCGTCGCTAGTGCGGAGACTCGAGCGACGCGAAGCGAGCGAGGCTCGGAGCTAAATGACTCAAAGCCTCACATAAAGCCGCAGGGTGATGTAGGCGGTGACCGCGGCGATGGCGATACCGCCGATCAGCGAGATGCCGCCGGCGATGAGGACATCGTTGAGGCTGACATCGGGCAGTACATTGCGCTTGACCGCGCTCGAGAACACGTGGTCGAGCACGTACCACTTGCCGATCCACGACACGAATAGCGCCGCCAGACCACCGATGGCCGCCGCGATCACCGCCTCGATGATGAACGGCAGCTGCGTCATCCAGCGCGAGGCCCCGACCAGTCGCATGATGCTGGTTTCGGTGCGTCTCTGCGCCGCGGCGACCTGGATCGTGATGGCGATCAGGATGATGGCCGACGCCAACACGATCGCCGCCACCACGATGGTGGCCAGCAGGGCGCTGCGGAACAGCTGCAGGATCGTCTTGATGGCCTCGTCCTCGTCGGTGACCGATTCCACGCCGGGCACCTTGACGTAGGTGTCGTGCACCGCGAGGTAGTCACGGTCCGGGTTCTGCAGCTTCAGCGTGAACGACGCCGGCAGGTCACCCGGCTGCAGGAACTGGGCTTCGGCGGGATCAAGTGTGCGCAGACCGATCTGGTACGCCGCCTCTTTGTCGAAGTAGGTGAACGAGGTCACCTTCGGGTCATTCTTGAGCTTCGCCACCAGATCGGCCCGCTGTGCGTCGGTGATCGGTGCCGGGCAGTTCGAGTCCTGGATCTGGTCGCACAGATAGAGGTTGACGCCGAGCTTCTCGCGGTACTGGTCGCGGAACCGGTTGATCTCGATGCCGGTGAGGATCGCGGCCGCAACGAAGGACAACGAGACCGCAGCAGTCAGGATGAGAGCGATGCTCATGAGGACGTTGCGACGCAACCCCTCGACCACACCGGACATCACAAAATTGCTGCGCATGAATTCCTCACTACTGGACGGGCCGGGCTGACTGCGAGACCGGGCGGACCGGGCACTCGGTCAGCGGCCGACTCCATAAACGCCGCGAGACTGATCGCGGATCACCTTGCCGGTTTCGAGTTCGACGACTCGGCGCCGCATCGCGTCAACGATGTTGTTGTCGTGCGTCGCCATGACGACGGTCGTACCGGTGCGATTGATCCGCTCGAGCAGACCCATGATGCCCTGACTGGTGTCAGGGTCCAGGTTGCCGGTCGGCTCGTCGGCCAGCAGCACGAGCGGCCGGTTGACGAACGCACGCGCAATGGCGACCCGCTGCTGCTCACCACCCGACAGCTCGGTCGGCATGCGTTGGGCCTTGCCTTCGAGGCCCACCAGGTCGAGCACCTCAGGGACCGTGCGCCGGATCGAGCGCTGCGGCTTGTTGAGCACCTCGAGTGCGAACGCGACGTTGTCGTACACCGACTTCTTGGGCAGCAGCCGGAAGTCCTGAAAAACGCAGCCCATTGATCGGCGCAACTCGGGAACGCGACCGCGACGCATCTTGCCGACATCGCGTCCATCGACCGTAACCCGACCTGAATTCGCGAGTTCCTCGCGCATGATCAGCCGCAGGATAGTCGACTTGCCGGAGCCCGAAGCCCCGATCAAAAAGACGAACTCGCCCTTATCGATCATGATCGACACGCCGTCCAGCGCTGGTCGGCCACTAGCCGGATAGAACTTGGTCACGTTGTCGAGCTGGATCACAACGAGGCACTTTACCCAACTGAGAACAAAACGCGGTTATCCGCGACCATCAGCCATCGCGGGCTCTCAGGTTCAGGCGCTGCGCCGCCACCGAATTCCGGCCTCGATGAAATCGTCGATGTCACCGTCGAGGACGGCCTGCGGGTTGCCGACCTCATGCTCGGTCCGCAGGTCCTTCACCATCTGGTAAGGGTGCAGGACGTAGCTGCGCATCTGATTGCCCCAGCTCGAGCCGCCGTCCTTGAGCGCGTTCATCCGGGCCTGCTCCTCCTGCCGACGCCGCTCGAGCAGCTTGGCCTGCAGCACCGCCATCGCGCTGGCCCGGTTCTGGATCTGGCTGCGCTCGTTCTGGCAACTGACCACGATCCCGGTGGGCAGGTGGGTGATCCGCACCGCCGAGTCGGTCGTGTTGACGCCCTGGCCGCCGGGGCCCGAGGAACGGTAGACGTCGACCCGCAGATCGTCGTCGTTGATCTCGACATGGTCGGACTGCTCGACGACGGGCAGCACCTCGACGCCGGCGAAGCTGGTCTGACGGCGACCCTGGTTGTCGAACGGGCTGATCCGGACCAGCCGATGGGTGCCCTGCTCGACCGACAGCGTCCCGTACGCGTACGGCGCGTGCACCCGGAAGGTCGCCGACTTGATGCCGGCCTCTTCGGCGTAGGACGTGTCGAGCACCTCGGTCGGGAAGTTGTGCCGCTCGGCCCAGCGCAGATACATCCGCATCAGCATCTCGGCCCAGTCGGCCGCGTCGACCCCACCGGCCTCGGCCCGGATCGTCATCAGCGCGTCGCGCGAGTCGTACGGGCCCGAGAGCAGGGTGCGCACCTCGAGTTCGTCGATGCTCTTCTTCAGCCCGATGTACTCGCCTTCGACCTCGAGCCGACTGGCCTCGTCGTCCTCGGACTCGGCCAGCTCCAACAGCGTTTGCGCGTCGTCGAGGTGGCGGCGCAGATCTTCGATGCGCCGGATCTCGCCCTCGAGATAAGAAAGCTGGCTGGTCACCCGCTGAGCGTTTTCCGGGTCGTTCCACAGGTCCGGGACGGCCACCTGCTCGGCCAGCCCGGCCCGGTCCCGATGCAACTTCGGCAGATCGACGACGGACTCGATCGTGGTCAGCGTCGCTGCCAGTTCTTTCAGTTGCGCACCTACGTCACTCACAGCTCTCGAGGTTACGCGGTCGACTCGAACGTTCGCATCGGCCGGTTGCGCGCGGCGCCGACGCCAACCGGCCAACGTGCACATTCGACGGCGCCTCACCGGTGGTTTTATTGTTGAAATTGACCAACGCGATCAGAAAAAATGGCCGCGGCTGGGGCGTCTATTGCCGCCCGAAGTGGCAATTTTCGGCTAATCTGAACCATCAGCTCTCTGGAGGTAAACCCCGTGAAAGAAACGATCGCGTATTGCGATCTCGATGACAAAGAGGCACGTCGGCCCGGCGTCGCTGTTTTGAAGGTCGAGATCGACGGTGTCGTCCATGTAGTCGATGTCTGCTCAGTGCATTTGACCCTGATCGGCCGACTGCCCACCGGCACCGCCACTCGGGGTCGCCGCCGACCCGTTCGCCGGGCCGCCAAGCAGGCTCCCTCGAAGCGCGTCGGCCGACCGGCAAAAGCCGCAGCACCGGCCAAGGCGACGGTTAGCAAAGCCGCCCCCGCCCGCGCGGTCAAGGCGACCGCGAGCAAGGCACCGGCAAAAAGCGCCGTGAAGGCCGTCCGTCGAACCACCGCCGCCGCCGGTCGGGTATCCGGCAGCCGACGGGATCAGCAGCAGCGCATTGCTGCAGCTCGCGAATGGGCTCGCGCTCAGGGCCGGTCGATCGCCGACAAGGGTCGGCTGCCCGCCGGCCTGCTCGAAGAATTCGCCAGCGCTACCAGCTAGTACTGAAGCAACCACCGAAACGGCGGGGCCGGCAACAGCGTCGGCGCCGCCGTTTCGCTATTTCGACCGGGGTGACTCACGTTCGGAGCCGTCCCTGTGCGGTCGAGGTGGCCCGGTGGGTGACCCCGTTGGCGAAGCCGAACCACGAACCCAGCGCGATCGTTCGAGTCTGCGAACAACTGACCGCGACCGAGTCACCCGTGGCCGACAATGCCGTCACCATCGTGACATTCGTTCGCGCCGGATCACGGTCGCGATATTCATCCACGGCGGCCTGTACCGCGCCGAGCGCGAGTAGATCAGCGTCAGAATCGCTCGAGTGACGCTCACCGTCGACGTCGGCCGCGCTGGCCGCGGCCGCCACTGCCGCTCCGTCACACAGGTCCTGTAGTTGGTTCTGCTGCACGAACGCATCGCCGGCCGCGACCGATCCAGCGACCATGATCAGCACGATCAAGAACAAACCAAGAACCAGTGGGATCGTCGATCCGCGCTCGAGGTGGTTCGCTCGGCGCGCGGACTGGCCGTGGTGGGTCAACGTTTGGCCGGGCCCGGCCGTACGAGCTGTGCTCACGGCGCGACCCGGTAGTCGTCGATGTGGACCAGATACTTTCCAACCACGGTGATGCCGTGTCCGGCCAGGACGCTAGGCACGCCCGGCAAGGTGAACGAACGCTGGACGCAGACCAAGAACACCGCGCCCGGGGTGAGCTGAGGCGTCACCGGCGGACCGTCACAACTAGCTCCCTCGGCCACGAAGCGCAGGTCGATCGCCTCGGTGTCACCCTGATCGGCCAGCGCTAACCGTGCGGCAACCTGCGCTCGGGACTGCGCCTCGCTGTCGGAGTCCGCGGTCGCGAACGCCCGGCCGGCCTCGCGGGCCGCACTGGTCACCGCCAGCGATGCCCGTTGGATCACGGCCACCGAAACGATCAGATACACCAGCGGGACGAAGACCAGCACAGCGACGAAGACGAACTCGACGATCGCGTTGCCTTCATCGTTGAAACCGCGACTCCGCCGTCCGTCGGCCAATCTTGCGAGCACCCGCCGCGCAGTGGTGATCACGACGGCCGCTCGGTCAGCGCGTGGGCGCTCACGCTGATGTGCACGAACGACCCGAGCGGCAGAAAGATCGACTTGATGCGGCCCTCGCAGCGGACCACGGTCGTCTGCAGGCCGCTGGCCGGATCAAAGCCCGGTGTACCGGTGCACGGAACGCCGTCAGCCACGCCGGCCGACAGCCCCCGCCTAACCTCGCCGGTGGCACGAGTACCGCCGACACTGGCGTCGCGGTTCGAGCTGGCTGCGTAGCGGGCACCGTCGGTGGCGCTCGCCGCGACGATGTTGCGAGCGTAGAAGAGCACCGCGACCTGCAGCACGGCGAACGCCAGGAACAGGAGCAGCACCGAGACCATCACGAACTCCGTGACGGCCGCCCCCCGGTCGCCGTCTCGCCGGAGATTGACCCGTCGGCCGCTAATTGGTTCCGCTGTTGGAGACATTGTTGATCGCGGTGGTGATGGCGGCTTTGATCTCAGGTTCGAACACGCCCATGATCGCAACGACCAGAATGGCCGTCATCACGGTCACCATGACCCAGCCGGGTACGTCACCGCGCTCGCGGTCATCGATCGCGCTGAACCGCTGCCAGCGGGCGGCGGCGGCATAGAGCAGATTGGTCAGGAACTGCATTGTGATTCCCCCTATATATAAGGCATTGAGATCGGGCACTGCTGTCTATTGGGTCAGCGTCGCCAGCGTGAGCAAACCTGGGTACAGCGCAAAGAGCACCGTCACCGGCAAGATCATGAAGACGACCGGCAGCATCATCGAAATTTCTTTCTTTCCACCGGCCTCGAGAAGGGACCGCTGTCCCGCGTCGCGCACGTCCATGGCTTGCGAGCGCAACACCTCCGCCAACGGTGTGCCCCGTTCGATTGCGATCACCAAGCCCTGCAGGAACCGCGCGAAGGGCTCGAGCGTGGTCGCTTCGGCCAATTCGGTGAGCGACTTGGTCAGCGGTTGACCGGCGCGAGCGCGGTTCATTGCAGCGCTGAGATCGCGGGTCAGCTCGCCCGATGTCAATCGACAGACCCGACCCAGAGCATCCGTCGGCGCTTCGCCCGCGGTAACGGCTAGGGCCAACAGGTCCGCGATCACCGGAAACTCAGCCAGCATCGCCGCCTCGCGATTGGCCAGTTGCCGGGTCAGCATCCAATCACGGGCCAGGATGCCGACGACCAGGCCGACCAGCCCGCCGAGACCGATCAGAACCGGGTCGATCGCACCACGCGTCCGTTCGACCGCGAGCGTCAGCAGCAGCCCGCCCAGGAGCCCCGTGCCGGCCCATACAACCTGCTCGATACGGAACTCCTCGACGGTGGTGTCGCGGCCCAGCCCGCGCAATCGTCGTCGCACCGACGGCGCGCCGCCGACGATGCGATCGAGGCGACCGACGGCACCGAGCAGTACCGGCCCGAGCAGTCGCCGAAGCACCACGAAGGGCACCGAGACGTCGGAGTCGCGGCCGACCAGTCGGGAACTTAGAGCCGCGTCGCTCAGATACGGCGCCAACCGGTCGGTCAATCGGATGGGTCGTAGCGCCGGCAGTCCGCGAATCGCCACGATGGCACCGACCGCCCCGAGACCGCCGAGTAGCGTGCCTCCCAGCAACGAGTTCATCGCAGCACCCGTCGCTCTTCCGGCAACTCGCCGATCTTCATCATGATGCGATAGGCGAGCACGCAGGTCGCCGCGCCGATGGCGAGCAGCACGCCGCCTCCGGTGGAATCAAAGGCGTGCAGGGTCGATGCCTGCGAACTCAGCAGCAGCAATACCGCCCAGGGCGCCGCGACCGCGAGCCGAGCGGCGTTGACGATCCAGCTCTGTCGCGCCTCGAGTTCGGAGCGGGTGCGGGCGTCGGAGCGCAGCAGCTCGGACAAGGTGCGCAGCACGCTGCCGACATCCGAGCCGCCGACCTCGCGAGCCACGCGCAGGGTTTCGCAGACCCGATCGGCCACGGGATCGGCGAGATCAACCTTGAGTCCGTCGAGGCACTCATTGAATCGACCACTGGCCCGGTGGGCCGCGCTGAACCGGGCGAACGGCGCCCGCAACGGCACCGGGCCGCGTACTGACAGGGCCGATACTCCTTCAGGCAGCGACATTCCGGCTCGCACGGCCGAGGCGAGGTTGTCGATCGCCTCGGGCCAAAGCTCTCGCAGCACCACCTGCCGCCGCCGCCGCAGCCGTCGAAGCATCGAGCACGGGTAGCGCGAACCCGAACACCGCGAAGCACACCGCCACAGTCGCAGCCTGAGTGATGGCCAGCACGACAAGGCCGGCGACGATCGAACACGTCAGCTGGGCCGCCATCAGTTGCAGCGACCCCAACCCGTCCAGGCCGGATTGGCGAACGAGTTCACCGCGTCGAACGATCCAGCCGGCGGTCCGTGACGGCGTAGCAGCAACGGGTGTCGCCCGACTGCGCCAGATCAGGAGCAGCCCCACGCCGAGGGTCAGACCGAGCAGCGCGCCCATTCAGCGCTCGCCGAAGGAGCTGGCGCGACGATGGTCGAGCGCATCCAGCAGATCGATGCCGGCCCGTTCGTAGCGATCCGGATGCGGCGGAAATCCGTCGGCGCGCGGCCAACCGCCCGCCCACCGTCGTGAAGATGTCGGACGTCTCTATCGTTTCGCCCTCGACCCGGCCGGTTACGCCCACGATCTCGCGCACCGAGCGTCGCCCGTCGGCCCCCATGCCCAGATGAACGACCAGATCGATGCTCGCAGCGACGGTCGGTACGACGAATGCGGCCGAAACGTTCTCGCCGGCGAGTAACGGCAACGTGCACATCTTGATCAGCGCTTCACGGGCCGAGTTCGCGTGCACCGTGCACATGCCGGGCAGCCCGGAGTTCAATGCGATCAACAGGTCGAGGCACTCTTCGTGCCGCACCTCGCCGACGATCAACCGGGACGGACGCATCCGCAGCGCCTCTTTGACCAGTCGCCGCAGTGTGATCTCGCCAGTGCCTTCCAGGTTGGCCTGTCGGGTCTGCAGGCCGACGACGTCGGGCAATCGCACCTGAAGCTCGAAAACCTCCTCGACCGTGATCACCCGCTCATACGCGGGGACCGACGCGCAGAGGGCGTTCAACATCGTGGTCTTGCCTGCTTGCGTTCCGCCGGCGACCAAGAGGTTGAGGCCGGCGATCACACTCGCCTCGAGGAAGCGAGCGGCCTGTTCGGTGAGAGACCCAAGCTCGACCAGTGCGTCCAACGAGTTCACGCTGAGCACGAACTTGCGGATGTTGACGGCGACGTGCTCACGGGTGATCTGCGGAATGACGACGTGCAGCCGGCTGCCATCGGGCAACATGGCGTCCACAAACGGGCTGCTCATATCAATACGACGACCGGACGAACGCAGCATCCGCTCCACCAGTTCGGCCACTTGATCGCCGGACAGGATGGTGGTGGTCAACTCCGAACGCCCGCGCCGGGCGATGAAGACCCGGCCGGGCTCATTGATCCAGATCTCTTCGACCGTCGTGTCGTCGAGGAACGGCTGCAGCGGGCCGAATCCGCAGACCGAATCTCGTAGCGTCCGGGCCAGGGTGGGCAGATCGCCCAGCGGCGGCAGAGCCGCGTTGACCGACCGGTCGAGATAGTCGGCCGTGACCTCGTCGATCAGCCGGTTGACGCCTCGACCTCGGCCAGCGGATTGATGCCCCGTTGCCGAATCAGCTCGCGGACTTCACCCTCGACGATCAACGAACCAGACGCCACGCCTTACCCCGCCCCCGTGGGAAACATCTTTTATCACTATTAAGCGTGATTCGCCTGAGTGCAGGTTAGCCGACAAATGGTCAAGATCGGTAGTTATGCACCATCCGTGATTGCTAAGCGACTAGCTGATTACGGAGCGCTATCGACAGGCCGGAGCCCGCCCGTCTCGCACCCCCTCGGGTCAACGCCGGTTCGGCGTCTCGCCGGCGTCACGACAGCGTGCCGGTGAGCGATGGCTAGTCGGTCACGGTGATAGGAATTTGAGCTAGGACCTCGCAGCCCGACGACATCGATGTCGTCCCGCTATCCGCGGTGTTTCGGTGCTCCACAGAATTGATTACATATGAGCGGCCTGTCTACGAACATGTCTCCGTGACCTGAGTCGACGCGCGGTACCGGCTAGTTTGCGATTAGGCAGCCCGATCACGAGGAGCGAGATGGCCGGCGACTTCACCCGCGCGATTGCCCGATTCGCAGCCGAGTACGACGCCGCCGACCTGGCACCCGAGATCCGGCACATCGGCCTCCGGTCGATGGTCAACTGGATCGGCAATCCGATCAGCGCCAGCCGCCTCGGACCGGTCGAGACGGTGATCGCCGCCCAGATCGACCAGGCGCCGGGATCGGTCGGATCGGCTCGGTTGCTCGGACGCGGCGATCGCACCGACACGGTTGCGGCCGCTTTCATCAACTGTGTGGCGTCCTCGATCTATGACTTCGACGACGCGCATCTGGCGACAGTCATCCACCCGACCGGCCCGGTCGCGTCGGCCCTGCTGGCGCTGAGCGAGCGGCGCCAGATCCGGGGCGAGGAGTTCCTTCTCGCGTTAGTCATCGGGATCGAGTTGCAGTGCCGACTGGCCAATGCCCTGGCCGTCGCGCCGGCCGAGATAGACGAGGGCTGGTTCTTGACCGGCATCACCGGGCCGGTGGGGACGGCCGCGGCGGTCGGCCGCGTACTTGGACTCGACGAGCAGCAGCTGATCGGCGCGATCGGGGTGGCCGCCGCCCGCGCCGGCGGCACTCGCGAGACGCACGGCCACATGGTCAAGAACTTCATCCCGGCCTGGGGCGGCGAGGCCGGTCTACGAGCCGCCTTCCTGGCCCAACAGGGCGCGAGCAGTTCGAGTCAGCCGCTCGAAGGTCCACGCGGCATTGGAGCGATGTTCGGGATCCGAGCGAACTGGGACGCGCTGGTCGACGGGCTCGGCGAGCGGTGGGATCTCGTCGACAACGCGTTCAAGCCCTACCCGTCGGGCATCGTCACCCATGGTGCGATCACCGCGGCCGAGGAGCTGACCGCGAGCCCCGGATTCGATGCCAACCTCATCGAACGGGTCGAACTGACCGTCCACCCGCAGTGCCTGAACCTGACCGGACTGCGGGCTCCGCGCACCGCCGCCGAAGGAACCTTCAGCGTTTACCACTGGGTCGCACTGGCACTGCTCAATGGCCGCGCGAAAATCAGCCAGTTCAACGACGCCACCGTCATCGATCCGGGGGTGGTCAATTTACGGGACCGCATCTCGGCGGTGTCCGATTCCAGTTTCGCGAAGGACGAAGCGCGCATCCGAGTCGTCTATTACGGTGGATTCGTTCTCGACCACCATGTCGAGCATGCCCTTGGCAGCAAGGAACGTCCACTGTCGGATGACGAATTGACCAGGAAGCTGCACGACCTGGCCGACGGCGTCATCGGCCCCACGCAGACCGACGAGTTGGCGCAATTGTGCTGGCAACTCTGGGACGAGCCCGACGCGTCGGCGATCGTGACGGCGGCGTGCCGCTCGAATTAGAACCGTGACTAGATCGCCATGATCACGGTCTTGAGCTGGGTGTAACCACGCAGCGCCTCGATGCCCTTCTCGCGGCCCAGTCCGCTGCGCTTGTAGCCACCGAACGGCGTATCGACGCCGCCGGCCGGGTACCGGTTGACCTGGATCTGGCCGGCCTGCAACCGGGCGGCCAGCCGGTGCGCGGTCGACAGGTCGCGGGTGAATACACCGGCGGCGAGCCCGTAGACCGAGTCGTTGGCGATCGCCACCGCCTCGTCCTCGCTGTCGAAGCTGAGCACACTCTGCACCGGGCCCGAAGATCTCTTCCTGCGCGATCCGCATCGAGTTCTGCACCCCACCCAGGATCGTCGGGCTGAGGAAGTAGCCGTCCATGCCCGTATCGGGACGCCCACCGCCGGCCACCACCATCGCCCCCTCGGCCTCGGCCGAATCGAGGTAGCCGAGCACCTTGTCGAGCTGAACGCTGACTCGAGAGCGGACCGAGGTCACGGTCATCCAGTCCGTGCCCGACCGTCAGCGAGCCGATCTCGGCGCTGAGCAGGTCGAGGAACTCGTCGTGCACGATGCTCTGCACCAGCAGCCGGGTCGTCGCGAAGCAGGACTGGCCCGAGTTGCGGATCACCGCGGCGGCACCGGCTCGGGCGGCCGCGCGCGAGGTCGGCGTCGGCCATCACGATGGTCGGCGACTTGCCGCCGAGTTCGAGGTTGCAGGGCACGATCCGCTCGGCGGCGAGCGCCAGGATTCGCTGCCCGGTCGCGACCGATCCGGTGAAGGTGACGTGGTCGACGCCCTCATGGCGGACCAGGTCGCTACCGGTGAACGGGCCGCGGCCGACGATGACGTTGCAGGCCCCGACCGGTAGCCCGGCCCGCTCGAACAAGCGAGCCGCGTAGAGCGATGTCAGCGGCGTCGACTCGGCCGGCTTGACCACCACGGTATTGCCGGCCGCGAGTGACGGCGCGACGCCGCGGGTCATCTGCGACAGCGGCGAGTTCCACGGCGTGATGTGGGCGACGACGCCCATCGGCTCACGTAGCGTGTAGACGAACGTGCCGGCCGCCTGCGGGATCGTCTCGCCCAGGATCTTGTCGGCCATCCCCGCGTAATACTCAAAGTAACGGGCCGCTACCTCAACGTCACCTCGAGCTTGTGACAAGGGCTTGCCGCTATCGACACTCTCCATCGTCGCCAGCGTGTCGGCCTCGGCCCGGATCGCGACCGCGATCGCGTTGAGCACCCGGCCGCGCTGGGCCGGATCGGTCTTGCCCCACGGTCCGTTCAGCGCTGTCCGGGCCGCCGACACCGCGCGGTCGACGGTCGCTGCGTCGGCTTCGGCCAGGGTGGCGATCGGACGGCCGAGGGCGGGATCCTCGACGACCACTTCCTCGGCGCCGGCCTCGGCCACCCAGCCACCGTCGATCCACGAGCCGGTCAGCGCCGGCAGCGCGATCTCGAGGTGGGGATCCCAGCGGAGCGTTGTGTCAGGCACGTCGGTCCTTCCTAATTAGCTTTGGCGGCGCTCAAGCGGCGCGCCGTTCGAAGTCTGTCGGTCTCGAAATTGTCCTGGTAGATGGCGAGCAGCCGGTAGATCCAGTGCACGAACTTCGTGTAGGGCGCGATGCCGAAGCAGACGATGACGGCCGCCAGGTGCACCACCAGCAGCGGCGCGAACGCCGGCGTCGTCCGCAGCACCAGTACCAGCAGCCCGGTGACCGACAGCACCAGCAGCGCGCCGATGAAACCGTGGTCGGCCGCCCGCATCGTCGGAGTGATCTGAGCCGGGTCGGCCCGCCGCTTGAGCGCCAGCAGTCCGACGCAGCCGACGATCATCGCGACGCCGCCCACCGTGCCGGTGATGACCGGCACGCTCAGGTAGCCGTACGGCGGCTGATCGCCGAAGAAGTACTCGGACACCCCCGCCGAGATCGTCGAGACGAACGTCAACCCGAAGCCGTAGGACACGAAGTGATGCCAGCCGCGCCGCGCCATCGACGGTGAATCGTCCGGGTAGTCACATCCCGAGCCGCCGCCGGACTGGTGCGTCAGCCGCGCGGCCTGACCCAGGGTGGTGAGCCACAGCCGTCCCCGGGCAAGATCGCGCAGCGGACCGTGCGTGTCGGCCCAGTACCGTCGCGCACCGAGGAGCAGCGCCAGCACGCTCCAGACGGCCGGAGCCGCGACGATGCCCACCAGCACCCAGTGCTCGAGTAGTTCGTAGGCCGAGCCGCGGGTGCTGCCATACGGCGCCCGTCCACTGATCAACAGACCGAGCGCGACGATCAGGATGGCAACCAGCCCGAACGCGATCGGGATGCCTCGCCGGCCGCGCGCCCATCTCGGCGCTCGACCGGGCCAGACGTAGTCCTGATAGGTGCGTTCGCG
The DNA here is from genome assembly GCA_963737785.1 of uncultured Actinomycetes bacterium. Taxonomy (GTDB): domain Bacteria; phylum Actinomycetota; class Actinomycetes; order Mycobacteriales; family Jatrophihabitantaceae; genus CAVTTS01. Next base: position 10,503 of record CAVTTS010000003.1, on the reverse strand, counting down.
CAGCGCCGCGAAGATGGCCGGCGGATTGATGTCGAACTCGTGCGGCGCGGTGTACATGCAGGCGGTGAAGCAGTCCCGGCAGTCGTGGCACAGGTTGGCCAGGTGGGTCAGTTCGGCCGGCGGCAGCTCGGTGCGAAGGGTCAACGCCGGCCAGACCGGGCAGTAGCCCTCGCAGTAACGGCACGAGTTGCAGACGTTCAGCTGCCGCTCCGCCTCGACGAACAGGTCATCGAAGAGCATGGCGAGCCGCCTCCCGGCCGGCGATTCGGCCCCAGACCGTCCCGATGGTCATCCCGAAACCGGCCAGGTAACCGCTCGAGAGGACGTTGCCGGACATGATCTCGCCCGCGGCGAACACGTTCGCGAACTGACCACCGTCGACGGTCTGGATTCGGGCGTCGCGGCTCACCTCGACCCCGAGGTAGGTGAAGGTGATGCCCGGGCGCATCGCGATGCCGTAATACGGTGGCGTAGTCCAGGCGCTGCGCCCAGTTCGACTTCGGTATCGCCAGGCCGTCGGTCGCGACCCCGTCGAGTTTGGACGGGTCGAAGCGGGCGGCGCCGTCGGCGGGCGCGTAGCGGTTGTACTCATCGACGGTGGCGACGGTGCGCTCGGCGTCGATGCCCAACAACTCGGCGACGCCCCGGATCGAGTCGGCTCGGTGCACCCCGTACATCGGCGGCAGGAAACGACCCTGCACCTTGGAGTCCCACAGTCCGTACGCGATCTGATCCGGTTGCAGCGCGATATTGCGGCCCCAGATCGCGTACCGCTTGGGCCAGACATCCTCACCCTCGTCGTAGAACCGCAGGCACTCGGCGTTGACCACGACCCCGAACGGAATGCTGTCGATGCGGGTGGCGATGCCGCCGTCGAACTTGGGGCTGCGCGCGTCGACCGCGACCGAGTGGAACCCGCGCTCCTCGCCGGCCGTGCTGGCGCCGTTGTCGAGCAACTGCCGAAGCACCGTCCCGTCGTTGTACTTCGGACCCCGGATCAGGTAGTTCAACGCCGCATCGCCCCAGTATTCGCGCAGCCATTCGATGTTGGCCTCGAAGCCGCCGCTGGCACACACCACCGCGCTGGCCGACACGCGGTGACTCGTCCCGTCGACATCGACCGTCAGCGCGGTGCAGTGCGGTCCGTCGAAGTGCAGCTCGCTCACCCGGGCCTCGTACACGACCCGGATCCCGGCGGCCGCGGTCTGGCGGTAGTAGTTGTTGAGCAGGGCCTTGCCGCCGCCAAGGAAGAAGCTGTTCGTGCGGCCGAGATGCAGGGTGCCGGTCAGGGCGGGCTGGAACTGGGCGCCGTGCTCGATCATCCACGCGGGGACGGACTCGGACTCGGTCACCGTGAGCGAGGCCAGCTCCTCGTTGCTCGGGCCGGTGCCGACGCCACAAAGGTCCGCCCAGAGTTCGTCGTAGTCGTACGGGCCGGTGTTCCACGAATCGGAGCCGTCGTGGACGACGCGAATGTTGCGGGTATGACGGCTGTTGCCACCCCGGAAGATCGGGTCGGCGCACTCGAGCATCAACACTCGCGCGCCCTCATCCCGCGCCGTCATCGCACTGACCAGCGCGGCGTTGCCACCGCCGATGACGATGACGTCCCACACGGATCCGAGCGCGGCCAGATCGGCCAGGCGGTCATAGCCCGCCCGCGGTGCCGCGAGGGCGTCCCCGTCCTGACGCCCGCGCACGGCAACTCCTGCCTATCCAGATGGCCAACTCACCTACGCTATCCATCGAGGCGCACGCTGCCAAGCAAATGAGGGAGATCCGTTGCCGAGCTATGACATCGTGATCGTCGGCGGCGGCATCTGCGGTGCGTCGATCGCGTACGAGCTGGCCGCCCACCATTCGGTATGCATCCTCGAGCAGGAGGGCCAGCTGGCCTATCACGCGACCGGTCGCTCGGCCGCAAGCTTCGTCGAGACGATCGGTGCGGCCCCGGTACGGGCGCTCTCGGCCGCGAGCCGCGGATCCCTCGAACATCCGCCGCCGTGACTTCACCGACGCGACCGTGACCACTCCCCTGCCGGTGCTGTACTTCAGTGCCGAGAACGATGACGCGCGCTTGGCCGCCTTCCACGCCGAGGCGGCGACCGACATCCCCGCGCTGCACTGGCTAGACGCCGACGAGCTCCCGTCGCTGCTGCGTCCGGGCGCAGTGACGAGCGCCCTGCTGGAAACGACCTCCTTGGCGATCGACGTGCACGCGCTGCACCAAGGATTCATCCGGGGTATTCGAGCCCGGGGCGGCACAGTGGCGACGGCGCGCGGTCTGAGTGCGGCGACCTATGGACGCCGTGGCTGGTCTATCACCGACGCCGGTGGCGATCAGCTGACCGCCCGGGTGCTGGTGAACGCAGCCGGCGCGTGGGCCGATCAGGTCGCGACGCTGGCCGGCGCCCGTCCCCTGGCGATCACGCCCTACCGTCGTTCGATCTTCACGCTGTCGGCGCCGGCCGGCATCGATGCGTCGACGACCCCGATGCTGATCGAGATCGACGAGCGGTTCTACATCAAACCCGAGGCCGGACAGTTCCTCTGCTCGCCGGCGGACGAGACACCGCACCCGGCTGCGGACGCCCGGCCCGACGAACTCGAGATCGCCCGGGCCTTCGACCTGGTCAACGAGCTGACGATGATCACCTCGCGACACGTGAACGCGACCTGGGGCGGCCTGCGCACCTTCGCTCCGGACCGGTTGCCGGTGGTCGGTTTCGACCCCGACGTCGAGGGCTTCTTCTGGTACTGCGGTCAGGGTGGGTACGGCGTCCAGACATCGCCCGCCCTGTCGCGCTTCGGCGCGGCCGTACTGCGCGGTGATCGGCTGCCGGCCGATCTGGCGGCCCGCGGCCTGGATCCGGTTCAGCTCGCCCCCACTCGGGCCGGGCTGCTCAGCTGACGCGCGCGCTGCTGGGTTGAGCCCGATCCGGGGAGGTGTGGCAGAATGCTACAGTTGCGCACATGGCAACGGTCGCGGCCCGAGATCTCCGCAATCACACGGCGGAGGTGTTGCGTCAGGTTGCTGACGGTTCGCGCGTAACCGTGACGGTCAACGGGCGAGCCGTCGCCGAAATGGGCCGGCACCCGGGTCGCGGCCGTTATCGATGTCGAAGGCGGTCCTGCTGGATGTGCTGATGCGACATCAGGCTGATGCAGCACTTCGCGATGAATTAGCGACGCTCGTCGGCGACACGACCGACGATCTCGATCCGCTGTCGTGACGGCGCCCGCACGAGGTTTGCTCGATACGAGCGTCCTCATCGCCCGAGAGACTTCTAGGCCTTATGACGCGACGGCGCTGCCGGACGAGCTGTTCGTCAGCGTCATCACGATCGCCGAACTGCAAGTCGGAATACTCGCGGCCAAGAACACGCAGATCCGCGCCCGACGTCTGTCCACGCTCGAATCGATCGCTGCTCTCGAGCCACTGACGGTGGACAGTTCGGCGGCGGCGCACTGGGCGCGTCTACGAGTGAGCCTGGCCGAGGAGGGTCGCCCGGCGAACGTCAATGATCTCTGGATCGCCGCGATCGCCGCCGCGAACAGCCTGTCGGTCGTGACTCAGGACGACGACTTCGACGTCATCGCTGCCGTCGGTGGGCCGCCGGTAATCCGCATCTAGACGGTCCGGCCCCGAGGGGGAATTCCGGTCGTCCGGCCGGCCGATGTGAAAAAATCGGGTCATGCCGACACCGGTCACGACGTTCATCTCGGCCGCGCGCGCGTTCCAGGCCCTGGTCGCCGAAGTCCCCGAAGACGCCTGGGACGGGCCGGGCCTCGGGGACTGGGACCTGCGATCGCTGGTCGGCCACGCGGCCCGCTCGCTGATCACGACGGCGACCTACTCACGCGTCCCGGCCGACCATGAGGACCTGCCGGACGCCCCCGCCTACTACGCCGCCATCCGGGCCGCACTCACCGCCGATTCGGCCGCCATCGTCGAGCGGGGGCGCCAGGCCGGTCGCGATCTTGGTGACGACCCGGTTGGCGCGATCAACGAACTCACCGCCAGCGTCACCGAGCTGGTCACCGTGGCCGACGACGGCCTTATCCAGGTCATCGGCGGCCTGGGCATCCGGCTGCACGAATACCTCGACACCCGGACGTTCGAGTTGGCCGTGCACAGCATCGACATCGCCAGGGCAATCAACGAGCCGTTCACGCTGCCGGACGACGTGCTCGTCGGCGCGCTGACGCTGGCCGCGCGCACCGCCGCCGCGATCGGCGGCGGGGCGGCGCTGCTCGCCGCGTTGACCGGCCGGGCCACGCTGCCGGACGACTTCTCCGTCGTCTGAGTCCCATCGGGTCGCTCGAACTTGGTTGAGCGTTCACCATCGACTAGTTCGAATGTCCCAGCTATGGTTGCGCCGAGGCGACTCGAGACTTGGATCACACCAAGCCGTCCAACCGATTGGATCGACGACATGAGCTCAGATCTGGCGCCGTTGTTCGAACCCATCGAGATCAACGGACTCAAGCTGCGCAACCGATTCTTCATGCCCGCCATGCAGCGCGGCTTCGTCGACGACTGCAAGCCGACCGACGACATGATCGAGACCCTGCGCCAGCGCGGTGAGGGTGGCGTCGGGCTGATCATCAGCGGCGGCACCTCGGTCGATCGCCCGTCGGGATTCTGGCTCGACATCTTCCTGCAGCTGACCGACGACTCGCACGACGTGTGGCGTCGCAAGATCAGCACCATCCAGGCCACCGGCGCCAAGTTCTTCATGCAGCTCTGGCACCCCGGTTCGATCCGCCGCGTCGACCCCGACTCGCCGCACGCCGCCCACGACACGCTGAGCCCGTCCGGACTGATCAAGGCCGGCGAGACGAACGGTCGGGCCGCGACCAAGGCCGAGCTCGACGACTTGCTCGAGGCACACGTCGACGCGGCCGTGACCGCCAAGGCGTTGGGCGCCGACGGCGTCGAGGTACACGCGGCCCACGGCTACTTCCTGGACCAATTCCTGTGGAGCGAAACGAACCAGCGCGACGACGAGTACGGCGGCAGCACGTTGGCCGAACGCGCTCGGTACCCCACCGCGATGGTGGCCGCTATCCGCGCTGCGGTCGGCCCCGACTTCGTCATCTCGTTCCGGTTCTCGCAGTACAAAGAGGCGGTGTACGAGGCGAAGATCGCCGAGCACCCCGACGATCTCGACGAGTTCCTGCTGAACCTGCGCCAGGCCGGTGTCGACTGCTTCAACGTCTCGGCCCGCCGGTTCTGGCTGCCGGAATGGCCGGAGATCCACCCGAAGATGACGTTCGCCGGCTGGGTGAAGTCGAAGACGGACGCGGTCGTGCTCGGTATCGGCAGCGTTGGCCTGACGACGGACGTCGTGCAGGACCTGTTCGACAAGCAGTCGGCCGAACTGCAGCCGGTCGAGGCCGACCTGGCTGCGGTGGCATCAGCGATCGCCGCCGGCGACTACGACATGATCGGCGTCGGACGTCTGCAGATCGCCAACGCGAACTTCGTCCAGCTGGTCGCCGAGCGGCGCTTCGACGAGATCGTCAAGTTCCAGCGCGCCAGCTGAACCCTCGATTCGGCAAGGTCCTTCGCCCTCAGGGCGCAGAACCTGGCCGAATCGGCTCTTGGTGGACCGCCAGCACGGCCCGTCCCACCGTTTCATCCGCGGACGGGTCGACGCAGCGCAGGTCGAGCAGGCAGCGACCATGCTCGACCCGGCCGATCACCGGCGGCGTGCCGCCGCGCAACGCCGCGGCGTAATCCGGCGGCAGCGAAATCGCCCACCCGGACAGCTCGACGCCCGGCGCGCTGCCGCCGCCGATCGATCCGGTACTGGCGAGGACGTCGGCGTCGACGCCGTCAGCTCCGCAGCCGGTCGGCGAGCGCGAGCACTCGTGCGTGCAGTTCAGCCGCGGTCGACGCGGCGGTACCGGGTCGTCGGCGAGGCATCCGCTGCGCAGGGTGGCCTCGAGCGCGGCCAGCGAGAGCTTGTCGGCCCGCATCGCTCGGGCCATCGGGTGCCGGCGGACGGCCGCGACATCGGCGGCCGCGCCGGCGATCAGACCACCCTGGGGACCGCCGAGCAGCTTGTCGGTGCTGCACGTGACCAACGTCGCGCCGGCCCGCAGGGCCGACGTCACGTCCGGCTCATCGGGCAGCTGCGGATCCGGTCGCAACAGGCCGCTACCGGTGTCGACCAGCACCGGCGCCCCGAGCGAGGACAGCTCAGCGACGTCGACGCCGCGGGTGAATCCGAGAATGCGGAAGTTGCCGGGATGCACCTTGAGCACGCACGCGGTCTCGTGCCCCAACGCCGAGCGGTAGTCGTTCAGAGTGGTGCGGTTGGTGGTGCCGACCTCGTGCAGTCGCAGGCCGGCCGACTCGATCAGGTCGGGCAGCCGGAACCCGTCGCCGATCTCGATCAGCTCACCCCGGCTGACGATCACCTCACGACCAGCGGACGCGGCGGCGAGGTGGACGGCCGCGAGCAACAACGCCGCGGCGCCGTTGTTGACGACCATCGCCGCGTACCCCGCCGGCAACTCGTTCACCAGGGCGTCATCGATCCCCCGGCTGCGCGACCCGCGCCGACCCGTCCCCAGATCGAACTCGACGTCGGTATACCCCGCGGCCTCGTGCAGGGCCGCGACCGCCGCGGGAGCCAGTGCCGAGCGTCCCAGATTGGTGTGGATCACCACCCCGGTGGCATTGATGACGGCCCGCATGGCGCCGCGCAACCGAGCCAGCTCCGCGATCACCGCCGGTACCGTCTCGCCCGGGTCGACGGCGCCCGACCGCACCTGGGCGAGAACGTCGACGACGACACCCTTGACCCGTTCCCGGCCCAGCGCCCCGATCGACCCGGTCAACCGGGCGTCGCTGAGCACCGCGTCGGTGCGCGGTACGGATCGGCGGGGATCGGACACGTCGTTCGGTCCTAACGGTCGGTCGGGCGGGCCGGGGCCGCCGGCGGAGGCGGACGGGAATCGAACCCGCCAAGCCGAGATGCTCGGCTTCACCAGTTTTGAAGACTGGGGGGGCCACCAGGCGCCCACACGCCTCCACGCGGCAAGTTACTCCACCGCTAGTCCGTCGCAAGCAGGCGCAGCGTCGCGGCATCGGGCCGTCCACCGAAGAAGTGGTCGAGCACCTCGGTGAACACCACCTGCTCAGGTGACGCCCGCGCGAACAGCGTCATCGACGAGTGCAACTTGACCGCGTCGACCCCACCGAACACGTCGGTGGCGGTGACGTCCTGGAGCGCGGCCACGACGTCCGCAGCTTCGACCAGTCGCGGCCCGAGGATCGGGTGATTCAGGTAGGCGCGCGCCTCGTCCAGCGACCGGATGCCATATCGCAGCGAGGTCGCGCTCTGACCGAGCCCGTAGAGCTGCGGGAAGACGAACCACATCCAATGCGATCGTTTGCGGCTGCTGCGGAGTTCGGTGACCGCCCGCTCGAACGTCGCGTGGTCGTCCTGGGCCGAGACGAATCGGTCCAGATCGAACTCGTCCGGCATCGTCATCGCCTCCCTCCCCGATGTTACCGAGCAGCTGCCGTGCAGCTACCGAGCAGCTACCGAGCAGCTACCAAGCCGCTGTGAGGGGCGACCCACTCCGCGTAGGGACGGCCAGCCGGGGGTAGTAGGGCGGGGTGACCGAGACGAGCAGGCCCACCAACCAGCGCGAGCGCAACTCGCAGGCGCCCGAATCGGATCAGTCGTCCGCGGCTCCGAACCGGTGGAAAGCCCTGGCGATCTGTCTGGTCGGCGGGTTCATGGTGCTGCTGGACGTCTCGATCGTCAATGTCGCGCTGCCGTCGATCCGCACCGGGCTCAGTGCATCCAGCAGTGATCTGCAGTGGGTGGTCTCCGGCTACGCGCTCACCTTCGGCCTGGTGCTGGTCCCGGCCGGACGGCTGGGCGACGTGCGCGGCCGGCGGACCGTCTTCGTGGTCGGCGTCGGGCTCTTCACCCTCGCCAGCGCGGCCTGCGGTGCGGCCCAGAGCAGCACCTGGCTGGTCATTGCCCGGCTGATCCAGGGACTCGCCGGCGGCCTGGTCACTCCGCAGATCAGCGCCACCATCCAACAGTTGTTCCGCGGCGAGGAGCGGGGCAAGGCGTTCGGGCTGTTCGGGTCCGTCGTCGGGTTGTCGACCGCGATCGGGCCGTTGGTCGGTGGTCTGCTGATACAGGTCGTCGGGGTCGGCGACGGGTGGCGCTGGGTGTTCTTCGTCAATCTGCCCATCGGACTGATCGCGATGCCGTTCGCGTGGCGGCTGCTGCCGGGCCCCACGCAGACGACGAGACGGACCACGACTACGACCCGGTCGGGGTGGCGCTGCTCGGCATCGGCGTCGTCGTCCTGCTACTGCCCTTCGTCCAGGAGCAGACCTGGAGTACCCAGCTCAAATGGTTGCTGGTCCCCGTGGCCGTGGCCGTCCTGACCGCATTCGTCCTCTGGGAGGTCCGTTACAGCCGGCAGGGCAAGGAGCCCGTGGTCGAGCTGTCGCTGTTCAGGCTGCGCTCCTACTCCTTCGGCGTCTCGATGGTCAGCCTGTACTTCGCCGCCTTCACCCCGCTCTTCTTCGTCCTCACGCTCTATCTGCAGACCGGTCTGAAGTATTCGGCCCTGCTGGCCGGCCTGGCGACCGTGCCCTTCGCGGTCGGCGGCGGGGTCTCGGCCTCTATCGGTGGCCGGATCGTCACCCGATTCGGTCGTCCGCTGGTCGCGGTCGGCCTCGGCCTGGTCGGGATCGGGATGCTGGGCACCCTGTTCGCTATCCGGGAAGCGCCCAGCCACGGGACGGGCTGGTATATCGCGTTCCCGTTACTGATCGCGGGGATCGGTAGCGGCCTGGTGATCTCGCCGAACCAGACCCTGACCGTCTCCGAGGTCCCGGTCGAACGCGCGGGTACGGCCGGCGGTCTGCTGCAGACCGGTCAGCGCATCGGTGCGGCGCTGGGGATCGCGGCCGCCGGCTCGGTCTTCTTCTCCCACCTCGCCTCGAGCCAGGGCGATTACCCGGCCGCGTTACAGCTCGGACTGATCGTTTCGCTCGGCTTCGTCGTCGCCGCGCTCGCGGTTGCGGCAGTCGACATAACGCTGGACAAGCGCCGCGGTGGCGATGACGGGAGCAGCGATAGGCCTGGGCACGAAGCCGCCGGTCGGGCCCCGCTCGTGACCCACCACCGCGCCCACGCGCACTCGCACCGCGCAACCTGACACAAGCGTGGTCGGTATGGAAACTGCCCGTCGACTATTGCAGTGGCGTTGGTTATGGTTGCAGGACTCCGTGACGTCGATCACCAACGGATCCCTTTCCGAACTGGAAGTCGAGGCCTTTGTGAATCGCAGTACCGACCGCATCCTGTCCACTCACACCGGCAAGTTGTTCATGCCTGACGGCGGCCAACTCGCGATGGGCCCACCGGCCACCCCGCCCGACCGCGTCGAGTACGAGATCAACGAGCTGGTCAAGAAGCAGGTCGAGATCGGGATGGACATCGTCTCGAACGGTGAGCCGGCCGGCATCGGCCCGGGCACCGATCTTCCAGCTCGTCGAGGGCTTCGAGACGATCCCGTTCGCCATCAGCCCGGACGAGCCGCCGGTGAGCCTCGAGCGGGTCCGCTGGCTGTCCCGGGACATGCTGAAGTACACCGACTTCTACCGCGACATGTTCGACACGATGATGGGCGACAACGTCAACAACCCCCTCATGTCGATGCGCACGGTCGTGAATGGTCCGTTGCGGTTGACGTCGATCGAGCCGTTCGAGAATGACATTCGGTTGTTCAAGAAGGCGTTGGCTGAGCATGCCCCGGACAAGGAGGCGTTCTACTGCGTCGTCGCGCCGGAGTGGCTCGAGGAGTTCGTGTGGAACGAGTACTACAAGACCGACGATGAGTTCGTGGTGGCGTTGACCGAGGTGATGGCGCCGATCTTCAAGACCGTTACCGACAACGGTCTGATCCTGCAGATCGATGACCCGGCGATCAGCCATGACTGGGAAGAGGCCCGCCGCCCGCCGATGAGCGACGCGGAGTATGAGCGGTTCATCATGCTGCGGATCGAGGCGCTGAACGCCGCGTTGGCGGGTATCCCGCCGGAGCAGGTCCGGTTCCATGTCTGCTGGGGCAGCTGGCCGGGGATGCACACCAACGAGCAGCCGCTGGCGCACTTCGCCGAGATGATGCTGAAGGTCAACGCGCAGGCGTTCTCGATCGAGGCCGGCAAGTCCACCCACCGCAGTGAGTGGAAGGTGTGGCGTGATGACATCAAGTGGCCCGAGGACAAGATCATCATCCCCGGCGTCGTCGACCACACCACCCCGGTCGTCGAACCCGCTGAGGTGATCGCGGAGCAGATCGTCAACTTCGCCAACGTCTGCGGCAAGGAGAACGTCATCGCCGGCACCGACTGCGGCATGCGCTGGCACGCCCAAGCGGCCTGGACCAAGTACGAGAACATCGTCAAGGGCGCCGAACTCGCCACCCAGCAACTCTGGAAGTAACCGCACC
>CAVTTS010000002.1:0-88769 GCA_963737785.1 uncultured Actinomycetes bacterium | reverse complement strand
ATGTATTGCTATCGACAGCGTCCGATTGACGAAGTTGCCCCACGTCGCGACGAGTTCCTCGTTGTTCCGTCGGACGAATTCCGACCAGGTGAAGTCGGTGTCCTGGTTCTCGGGACCGGCGACGGAGAGGTAGTAGCGCAGCGCGTCCGGCTCGTAGCGCGACAGCATGTCGCCCACGTAGATCACGACGTTGCGCGAGGACGAGAACTTGCGGCCCTCCATCGTGAGGAACTCGCTCGACACGACCTCGAACGGCCGGTCGAGCGCGCCGAGCGAACCGGGCCCGCCGTCGCGCGCGCCGATGCCCGAGTAGCCGAACAACATGGCCGGCCAGATCTCGGCATGGAAGACGATGTTGTCCTTGCCCATGAAGTAGTAGCCCTGCGCGTCCGGGCGACTGCCAGAACGGCCGCCACGCGTCCGGATCGCCGGTGCGCTTGGCCCACTCGATCGAGGCGGACAAGTAGCCGATCACGGCGTCGAACCAGACGTAGATCCTCTTGTCCGGACGGTCGCGCCAGCCGTCCAGCGGCACCGGCACGCCCCAGTCGAGGTCGCGGGTGATCGCGCGCGGCTTGAGGTCGTCGAGCAGGTTCATGCGAGAACTTCAGCACGTTCGGTCGCCAGTGCGTCCTGGCCCTGCAGCCAACCGCCGAGCGTTTCGGCGAAGGCCGGCAGGTCGAGGAAGTACTGCTCGGTCTCGACGAACGCCGGCGTCTCGCCGTTGATCCGGCCTTCGGGTCGATGAGGTCGACCGGGTCGAGCTGGTTGCCGCAGTTGTCGCACTGGTCGCCGCGGGCCGACGGGTAGCCGCAGATCGGGCAGGTGCCCTCTATATAGCGGTCGGGCAGGGTGCGGCCGGTCGACGGGCTGATCGCGCCCAGCTCGGTCCGCGGGAAGACGTACCCGTTCTTCAGCAGGCCGAGGAAGATCTCCTGCATGACGGCGTAGTGGTTGGTCGTCGTGGTCCGGGTGAACAGGTCGTAGCTGAGCCCGAGCTTCTGCAGGTCCCGGGCGATCACTCCGTTGTAGCGGTCGGCGAGTTCGCGGGCGCTCACGCCCTCGCGGTCGGCCTGCACCTGGATCGGGGTGCCGTGCTCGTCGGTGCCGCTGACCATGAGCACCTTGTTGCCGGCCATCCGCTGGTAGCGGCTGAACACGTCGGACGGGACGCCGAAGCCGGCGACGTGGCCGATGTGCCGCGGGCCGTTGGCGTAGGGCCAGGCGACGGCGGTCAGAACGTGGTTGCTCACGTCATAAGACTAGTGAGCGCGGCCAGGCGGTAAGTCGGACGCGCCTGGCTCAGAAGCGGCCACGGCGCGAGCGCCTGGCTAGAGATGCAGCAGCGAACCGTCGGCTCGGACCTCGTCGGCCTCCGGGTCGTCGAACCAGCAGCCGCCCGCGCCGAGGTAGCGGAAGCGCACCTCCTGGCCGGCCGGCACGGCGACTGTCACGCTGCGCGTGCCGTTGCTGCGGCGGACGAGGCGATGGGCGCCGGGCTGCCAGCCGTTGAAGGTACCGACGGCCGAGACCGGCCCGTCGTGGATGTCGTCGGGAAGGACGAACTGGATGGTCGTCTCGGTCGGGTTGGTCTTGATGCGGATGGCCATGAGCGTGAGCCTCTCGAAATCCGACGCGCCCACCTGCGGTCGGTAGCGCAACGCTAGATCGACTTTTCCGGCCGTGGGGGTCCGGCGCGCGGGCGTTAACCCACGCGAAACCTGGGTCTCGACCCGGGGTCGAGACCTGCCACGCACGTCGGTGATCACGGAGCGGACGGGGTCGGTTTGGCGGCGACGACGGCGTCGAACACCTCGCGCTTCGGGACGCCGGCGCCTGCGGCCACCTCGGCGATCGCCTCCTTGCGGGGCTGGCCGGCCGCTTCGCGCGCGGCGACCTGCGGCGGCCAGCTCGGCTCGGCGGCGCGCCGACCGGTGACTGCCGCGCCCGCCGACGACGACGGTGATCTCGCCCCGCACGTCGCCCGTCGGCCCACTCGGCCAGCTCGGCCAGCGGCCCGCGGCGCACCTCCTCGTAGGTCTTGGTCAGCTCGCGGCAGACCGCGGCCGGCCGGTCGGCCGCCGAACGCCGTCGGCCAGGTCGGCCAGCGTCGCGGCCAGCCGGTGCGGCGCCTCGAAGAACACCAGCGTGCGCGGCTCGGCGGCCAGCGCCGCCAGCGCCCGGCCGCGCTCCCCGGCCTTGCGCGGCAGGAAGCCCTCGAAGCAGAACCGGTCGACCGGCAGGCCCGACACGGCGAGCGCCGCCGTGCACCGCCGACGGCCCGGGCAGCACGGTCACCGTCGAGCCCGGCCTCGACGGCGGCCGCCACCAGCCGGTAGCCGGGGTCGGACACCGACGGCATGCCGGCGTCGGTCACCACCAGCACGTCCTGCGCCGGCCCGCAGCGCCTCGAGCAGCGCGGGCACCCGCGCCGCCTCGTTGCCCTCGAAGAACGACACGACCCGCCCGGCCGGCTGCGACGCCGAGGTCCGCGCACAGCCGGCGCAGCCGGCGGGTGTCCTCGGCGGCGATCACCGGGGTCGTCGGCGCAGCGCCTCGCGCAGGCGGGCCGAGGCGTCGCCGGGGTTGCCCAGCGGCGTCGCCGCCAGCACCACCCGGCCAGGCGTTCGTAGGCTCGACGTCACGTCCAGACCCTACGATCGGGCGCGTGACGGCAACGCTGGAGGCTCCGCCGGAGCGCTCGCCCGACCCGTCGCCGAGACCGGCGAGCCGCCGCCCCGCCGTTCCCGTTCCGGCCGCCCTCGCAGCCGTGGACGGACCCGCAACCCGCGGGCCGGCCGGCTCATCCTGCTGATCATCACCGCGGTCGCCGCGCGTCACCCGGTTCTGGGCGCTCGGCTTCCCGCAGGGCAAGAGCTTCGACGAGGTGTACTACGCCACCGAGGCCCAGGAGATCCTGCGCTTCGGGTACGAGGACAACCGCGGCTACATGTTCATCGTCCACCCGCCGCTCGGGAAGTGGCTGATCGCGCTCGGCGAGTACCTGTGGGACGGCTCGTCGCGGCGACCACGATACAACTCGATCGGCTGGCGGATCGTGCCGGCCCTGGCCGGCATCCTGGCCGTCGTCATCGTTGACGCGGATCGCCCGGCGGATGTCCCGCTCGAACGTCCTCGGCGGCGATCGCCGGCCTGCTGCTGGCGCTGGACGGCGTCTCGCTGGTCCAGTCACGGGTCGCGCTGCTCGACATCTTCCTGCAGCTGTTCGTCGTCGCCGGCTTCGGGGCGCTGGTCGTCGACCGCGACCAGATGCGCGCGCGGCTGGCCGGGCTGGTCGCCGCCGGCGCCGACCTCTCGTCCGGCGTGCCGTCGCTCGGCCCGCGGCCGTGGCGACTGGTCGGCGGGCGTCTGCCTGGGCCTGGCCTGCGGCGTCAAGTGGACGGGCGCTGTCGTTCTTCATCGCTCTTCGCGCCGCTGTCGCTCGTCTGGGACCGCGGCGCGCTGAAGTCGGCCGGCGTGCACCAAGTCCTGGCGCAACGCCGCGCGCCGATCGTGGCTGCCCGGCGATCGGCCCGCTGCTCGCGGCACCGATCGCGTCGTACCTGCTCACCTGGCTGGGCTGGTTCGCCGGCGAGAACTCCTGGAACCGGCACTGGGCCGACACGCACGGCTCGGCCGCGACCCTGCACATCTGCCCGGGCTGAACATCCCGTGCAACTGGGGATTCCTGCCCGGCTCGATCCGCTCGCTCGGCGACTACACCTACAACGCGTACCAGTTCCACGAGAGCCTCGACAGCTTCCACCCGTACAGGTCGAACCCGTGGAGCTGGCTGATCCTCGGCCGGCCGGTCACCTACTACTACCCGGGCAACCCGACCGGCTGCGGCTCGTCCAGCTGCTCGCGCGAGATCCTGCTGATCGGGACGCCGCTGATGTGGTGGGCGTTCGTCCCGGTGCTGCTCTGGCTGGTCTGGCACTGGCTCACCACGCGCGACTGGCGGGCCGCCGTCGTCTGGGTCGCCATGGTCGCCGGCTGGCTGGTCTGGTTCCCCGACCTCAAGCGGACGATGTTCCTCTTCTACATGACGCCGCTGATCCCGTTCCTGATACTGGGCGTGACCCTCGCTCTGGGCATGATCATCGGGCCGGCCGTCGTCGGCATGAAACAGCGACTGGCCGACCTGCACGACGCCGACGAGTGGACGGCCGCGCAGCAGGAGGTCTGGCAGTCCGATCGGCGCGCGCCGCACCGGTATCGCGATCGTGAGCCTGTACCTCGGGCTGGTCATCGTCGACTTCGTCTGGATGTGGCCGCTGTTCACCGGCGGCCTGCTCACCTACGACGCCTGGCACGCGCATATGTGGTTCTCGTCGTGGGTATGACCCGAGCACGCTAATCAGGAGGCCCTCATGACCATCGCTGCCCGGCTGCGCCGCGCTCCCCTTCGTCTCGCGTCCGGCGCCTTCGTCCTCAACTCCGGTATCGGCAAACTCAACGCCACCGACGACACGGCCAAGGCGGTGCACGGGATGGCAGCCGGCGCGTACCCGGTGTTCAACAAGGTCGAGCCGAAGCTGTTCGTGAAGGCGCTGGCCATCGGCGAGTGCGCGCTCGGCGCCGCTCTGCTGCTGCCCATCGTCCCGGCCGGGCTCGCGGGCCTGGGCCTGATGGGCTTCTCCGGATCGCTGCTCGGGCATGTGGTGGAAGACGCCCGGCATGCACCAGGAGGGCAGCCCGCGCCCGACCCAGCAGGGCACCGCGATCGCCAAGGACGTGTGGATGTTCGGTATCGGGACGGGCCTGGTCATCGACGCGATCACGTCCGAATCGCGCACGACCAACGACGACGACTGAGCCCGAGCCGGTCAGCTGTCGAAGTCGAGTGTCACGTCGTCCGACACGGGCAGCGACTGGCAGGCCAGGACGAACCCCTTCGCCACCTCGGCGGCCTCGAGCGCGAAGTTGCGCCGCATGCGCACCTCGCCGGTGACCAGTTTGGCGCGGCAGGTCCCGCACACGCCGCCCTTGCAGGCGAACGGCAGGTCGGGACGCACGCGCTGGGCGCCGTCGAGCACCGGTGTCGTCCGATCGATCGTCGTGGTCGTCGAGCGCCCGTCCATGATCACCGTCACCTCGCTGCCGCCGGTCACGGCGAGCTCGGCGTGTTGGACCGGCTCGGGCGGCAACTCCTCGACGTAGAACAGCTCGCGATGGATCCGCTCGGGCGGCACCCCGAGGCTCGCCGAGCACCGTGATCGCGTCGGTGACCATGCCGAACGGACCGCACAGCCACCAGTGATCGATCGACCCGACCGCGCACACCACGGGCAGCAGGCGGCGCAGGCGATCCGCGTCGAGCCGGCCGCTGAACAGGTCGACCTCCTGCGACTCGCGCGACAGCACGTGGACCAGCTGCAGGCGGGCGGCGTACGCGTCCTTGAGGTCGGCCAGGTCGTCGGCGAACATCACCGAGTCGGCGCGGCGATTGCCGTAGACGACCGTGACCTCGGACGTCGAGCCGGCGAGGAGGGACGCGGCAATGGACAGCACCGGCGTGATGCCCGAGCCGGCCGCGATCAGCACGTGCCGGGCCGCGCTCGCCAGGTCGGGTGTGAACGTGCCGGTCGGCGCCTGGACCTCGATGCGATCACCCGGTCGGACGTCGTGGACGAACCAGCCCGACAACGCGCCGCCGGCCACCTCGCGCACGCCGATGCGGGGCGCGCGCCCGGCCGGCGCGCAGATCGAGTAGGACCGACGTTCGTCGACCCCGGACACGATCCGGCGGACGGTGAGCGACTGGCCGGGGCGGAACGCGAAGACGTCGGCCAGCTCGTCCGGAACTGCGAACTCGACGGCGACGGCGTCGTCGCAGAGCCGGTCGACGCGGGTGACCTCGAGTTCGTGGAACCGGGTCCGAACCGCCGTCACGTCAGATGTCCTTGACGTAGTCGAACGGCTCGGCACACTCGCGGCAGCGGTACTGCGCCTGGCACGCGGTCGCGCCGAACGCCGACGCCAGGACGGTGTCGCCCGATCCGCACCGCGGGCAGGCGACGGCCGGCCGCGGTCGTCCGAGCGTGAGCGGCACCGGGCCCGGCGCGGCCGGACGGGCCGCGTTCGGCGGCGCGATGCCGGCCCGGGCCAGCTTGCGGCGACCGGCCGGCGTGATCCAGTCGCTCGACCAGGCCGGGCGCAGCTCGGTGCGCACCTCGACGTCGGGGTAGCCGGCCGCGGCCAGGCGCTGCCGCACGTCCCGTCGCATCTCGGTCAGCGCCGGGCAGCCGGAGTAGGTCGGCGTGATCGACACGACGACTCGTCCGCCCTCGTCTGTCACGTCGCGCAGGATCCCGAGGTCGGCGAGGGTCAGCATCGGCAGTTCGGGGTCGGGCACCGACTCGGCGATCTTCCGGGCTTCGACGGCGCTCACCAGCGCGCTCCGGGGTGGGCCCGGGCGATGCTCTGCAGCTCGGCGAGCAGCGGGCCCATCGCCTCGGAGTGAACACCGTCGCGACCGAACCGTCCGGCGACACCGGTGCGATCGGCGACGTCCGGCCAGGTGAGCGTCGCCGGTGTCAGGACCGCCGCGCAGACCTCGTCGAATTCGTCGCGCAGCTCGTCGGGCCGCACCGCGACCTCCGCCTCGGCCAGGCGCCGCTCGACCTCCGAGACTCGGAACAGCTCGCCGACGAGCGGCGCGACCGATCGCAAGCCGGCCACGATCCGCTCGTGCGAATACGCCGTGCCGTCGCCGAGCCGGATCACCCACTGCGCGGCGTATTCGCGGTGGTAGGCGAGTTCCTTCACGGCCTGGTCGGCGACGGCCGCCAGAACCGGATCGCGCGAGTCGCGCAGTCGCGCGAACAGCGCCAGGCGCCACGTGCTGAACACGAACAGCCGGGCGATCAGACCGCCGAAATCGGCGTCGATCCCCTCGGCGAGCCGGACGTTGCGGAAGTCGGGTTCGTCGCGCCGGTAGGCGAAGTCGTCCTCGGAGCGTCCGCTGCCGTCGGCGGTTCCGGCCCGGGCGAGCAGCCAGCGCGCCTGGCCGAGCAGGTCGAGGCCGATGTTCGCCAGCGCCGTCTCCTCCTCGAGCTCGGGCGCGCGGGTCAGCCACTGCTGCAGCCGATGGGACAGGACGAGCGCGTCGTCGCCGAGCATCAAGCAGTAGACGGCCAGGTCGTCACCATCGACTCCTTCGGGCACCGTCGTGTCGACGCCGGCCATCGGATCGTCGAAGCCGGTGCCATACGCCCACCGATGGTCGTCGGTCAGTTCGGTGATCGCCTCGTAGGCGGTGTCGAATCCCATCAGATGTGCGGCACATTCTCGGGTATCGAATAGAACGTCGGATGCCGGTAGACCTTGTCGCCGCTCGGCGCGAAGAACGGGTCCTTCTCGTCCGGGCTCGACGCGGTGATGTCGGCGGTCGCCACGACCCAGATGCTGACGCCTTCGTTGCGCCGGGTGTAGAGGTCGCGAGCGTGGTGCAGCGCCATCTGCGAGTCGGCGGCGTGCAAGGAGCCGACGTGCACATGGTTGAGGCCGCGCTTGCCTCGCAGGAACACCTCGAACAAGGGCCAGTCGGCCGCGGTGGTCGAGTCGGCCGGGTCGGTCATGCCGCCGGCTCCGAGGCCCGGGCCCGCTGCTTGGCCGCGTACGCGCCGGCGGCCTCGCGCACCCACGCGCCGTCCTCGTGCGCGGCCCGACGGTTGGCGATCCGTAGCGCGTTGCACGGCCCGTTGCCGGCCAGGATCTCCTTGAATTCGGTCCAGTCGACGGCGCCGAAGTCGTAGTGACCCCGATCGTCGTTCCAGCGGATCTCCGGGTCGGGCAGCGTCACCCCGAGGGCTTCGGCCTGCGGAACAGACATGTCCACGAACCGTTGCCGCAGCTCGTCGTTCGTGTGCCGCTTGATCCCCCACCGCATCGACTGGGCGGTGTTGGGCGAGTCGGCGTCGGGTGGCCCGAACATCATCAACGCCGGCCACCACCAGCGATTCGTGGCGTCCTGCACCATCGCTCGCTGCGCGTCGGTGCCGCCCATCATCGTCAGCAGCAGCTCGTAGCCCTGCCGCTGGTGGAATGATTCCTCCTTGCAGATACGGATCATCGCTCGTCCGTACGGCCCGTAGGACGAGCGGCAGAGCGGCACCTGATTGCAGATCGCGGCCCCGTCGACGAGCCAGCCGATCGTCCCGACGTCGGCGTAGCTGAGGGTCGGGTAGTTGAAGATCGACGAGTACTTCTGGCGCCCTTCGATCAACCGCTCGGTGAGGTCGGCGCGGTCGACGCCCAGCGTCTCGGCGGCCGAGTAGAGGTACAGGCCGTGACCAGCCTCGTCCTGCACCTTGGCCAGCAGAATCGCCTTACGCCGCAAGGACGGAGCCCGCGTCACCCAGCCACCCTCGGGCTGCATTCCGATGATCTCGGAGTGGGCATGCTGGGCGATCTGGCGGATCATCGTCCGGCGGTATTCGTCGGGCATCCAGTCGCGCGGCTCGATCCGCCGGTCGTGCGCGATCGTCTCGTCGAAGTGACTCTGCAGCTCATCGGTCATGACCACTCCTTGGCAACCATGGTGAGGACGTCGTAGCGCGCGACCGACGCGCCGTTCTGGTTCGTGACGTCGGCGTCCCAGCGCACCTCGCCGTGGCCGGCGTCCTCGCGTGGGGTGATCTGCTTGCAGGTCAAGGTGACCGTCAACGCGTCGCCCGGATAGACCGGCGTCAGGAACCGGAGGTTGTCGACGCCGTAGTTCGCGAGCACCGGCCCGGGGTCGGGGTCGACGAACAGACCCGCCGCTAGCGAGACGATGAGGTAGCCGTGCGCGACGCGGCCGTCGAAGAACGGGTTGGCCCGGGCCGCGACCTCGTCCATGTGGGCGTAGAAGTTGTCGCCGGTGAACTCGGCGAAGTGTTCGATGTCGGCCAGGCTGACGGTGCGTGGCCCGGCGGTCACGGTGTCGCCCAACCTCAGTTCGGCGAGCGACTTGCGGAACGGGTGACCGTGTGCCGCGTCGCGATCGGCGCCCTCGACCCAGCGATTGGTCACCGCGGACAGCACGCGCGGGGACGCCTGCACGGCCGTGCGCTGCATATGGTGCAGCACCGCTCGCATCCCGCCGAGTTCTTCGCCGCCGCCGGCCCGACCGGGACCGCCGTGCACGAGCATCGGGAGCGGCGAACCGTGCCCGGTCGACTCGGGGGCGTCGTCGCGGTCGAGCACGAGGAGGCGACCGTGCCACGGCGCCAGGCCGACGACGACGGCCCGCGCGAACTCGACGTCGGCGGTGACCACCGAGCCAACCAGCGAACCCTGACCCCGCGCGGCCAGCCCGATCACGTCGTTGACGGAGTCGTACGGGATCACCGAACTGACCGGACCGAACGCCTCGACGCTGTGCACCTCGTCGCGCCCGGAGTCGTCGATGCGCACCAGCACCGGCGAGATGAACGCACCACGCTCGGCATCGGCCCCGACGACGTCGACGTGCTCGGGATCGCCGTATGCAAGGCGCCCGACCGACAGCAGCGCCTTGAGCGATCGGCGCACCTCGTCGCGTTGTTCGCGGCTGACGAGTGCGCCCATCCGCACCGACGGGTCGCTCGGGTTGCCGATGACGACCTTCGCGAGTCGCGCGGCGGCGGCGTCGATGACGTCGTCGACCAGTGCGGCGGGGACGAACGCCCGCCGGATCGCGGTGCACTTCTGCCCGGCTTTCACGGTCATTTCGCTCGCGAGTTGCTTGACGTACAGGTCGAACTCCGGTGTGCCGGGCTGCGCGTCGGGGCCGAGGATCGAGGCGTTCAGTGAGTCCGCCTCGGCGTTGAACGGCACCGAGCGGGCCACGATCCGCGGGTGGGTTCGCAATCGCTGGGCGGTCGATGCGGAGCCGGTGAACGAGACGTGGTCCTGCTCGTCGAGGTGGTCGAAGAGGTCACCGACCCCGCCGCACACGAGTTGCAGCGAACCGGGCGGCAGCAGTCCGGACTCGACCATCAACTCGACCAGTCGGGCGGTCAGATAGGCCGTCGGGCTGGCCGGCTTGATCAGGGACGGGACGCCGGCCAGGAAGGCCGGGGCGAACTTCTCGAGCGGGCCCCAGACCGGGAAGTTGAACGCGTTGATCTGCACGGCCATCCCCGGCCGGGACGTGAAGATGTGCTGACCCAGGAACTGCCCGCCTTTACCGAGCGGTTCGACCGGGCCGTCGACGTAGATCGTGTCGTTCGGCAGCTCGCGCTTGGCCTTGCTGGCGTAGCTCTGCAACACGCCGATGCCGCCGTCGACGTCGAACTTGGAATCGCCGAGGGTCGCGCCGGCCCGGGTCGAGAGCGCGTACAGCTCGTCGCGCTGCTCGCGCAGGTGCACGGCGATCGACTTGAGCAGCGCGGCCCGCTGGTGGAACGTCAGTTCGCGCAGGGCGGCCCCGCCGACCGTCCGGCCGTAGTCGAGCGCGGCGCCCATGTCGATGCCGTCGGACGCGATCCGGGCCACTTCGTCGCCGGTCACGGCATCGTGCACCGGCTGACCGTCGACCGACGGCGTGAACCAGGATCCGTTCACGTAGCTGCGCAGGACCGGCATCGCGACGCCTCTCGTCCGGACTTATTTTCTGACCGTCCGTTCGGTATGTTAACCCCGAGGGGAGGGCCGATGCCAGAGCAAGTTGCGGTCAGCCGTCCCGTGCGCGGGCGCGGGCGGCCGGGCTACGACATCGAATCGCTGCTCGCCGTCGCCGTGCAGGTGTTCAACGAACGCGGGTTCGACGGCACCAGCATGGAAGACCTGTCGCGCCGGCTCGGGATCGCCAAGTCGGCGATCTACCACCACGTCGAGAGCAAGGACGAGCTGCTGCGGTTGGCGCTCGATCGCGCGCTCGACGGGCTCTTTGCGGTCGCCGACGAGTCACGGGCGCTCGACGCCCCGGCCATCGATCGGCTCGAATTCCTCGTCCGGGGCAGCGTGGCCGTACTACGGCAGGAACTGCCCTACGTCACGTTGCTGCTGCGGGTGCGGGGCAACACAGAGGTCGAGCGGGCCGCGCTGCGCCGCCGACGCGAGTTCGACCAGTACGTCGCCCGTCTCGTCCGACAGGCCGAGGCGGACGGCGACGTGCGTCCCGACGTCGAGCCGGCGACGACGGCCCGGCTGCTCTTCGGCATGGTCAACTCGATCGTCGAGTGGTATCGCCCGAGCCGCAAGGACGACGGATTGGCCGACGCGATCTGCGCGGTCGCCTTCGACGGGCTGCGCATCCGGCGGCGCTGAGCGGTTTCGGAACCGGCCACCCCGTCGCCGTATCGTGGGTTGGGTCCGGACCGTTCGACTCCGACTGACGGGTAGCGTTTCGTTGCGATCGACTGTTCGGGGCGCGGCGGGCGTCGCGGCCGGGGTCGGCGTCGGCGCGTCGCTGGTGCTCGCGATCTCGTCGGTGTGGGTCGGCGCGAAGCCGACCTATTTCCGGACGGCCGACAACGGAGTGGCGCACGGGGCCTACTACGTCGGGCTGATCCTCCTGCTTGTTGCGTGGCTGGTGATCGGCCGGCAGCTGCTGCGAGTGGGGTCCGAGGTGCCCGCCGCATGGGTGCGACGCACCGCGGTGGCGTGGGCGGTCCCGCTCTTCGTGTCGGTGCCGATCGCCAGTCGCGACGTCTGGGCCTACATCGCGCAGGGCGACCTCGTCCGGCACGGGCTGAATCCCTATCAGGTCGGGCCGAACCACCTCTCGACCACCTTCGTCGACCAGTTGTCGGACCGATGGGTCGGCACGCCGAGCCCGTACGGGCCGCTCTGGCTGGAGCTGTCGGCCGGCGCCCGATGGCTGGGCGGAGGCCATCTGCTGGTGACGGTCGGTCTCCTGCGCCTCGCCGCTGCCGCGGGGTTCGTCCTGCTGCTGTACGCGATCCCCCGCCTCGCGAGGACGTTCGGGGCCCGGCCCGAGGTCGCGATGTGGGCGATGCTCGCCAATCCGCTCGTCCTGATCGACGGCGTGTCCGGCGCGCACAACGACCTGCTCATGCTCGGGCTGCTCGCCGTCGCCCTGCTCGCGGCCACTCAGCCGGCCGTCGCACCCGCAATGGTCGGCGCCGGGCTTCTGATCGGTGCCGCCGCGGGGATCAAGATCGTCGCCGTCCTCCCGCTGCCGTTTCTGGTCGTCGCCTGGTCACGGGCCCGCGGGGCGATCCGACCGGCCATCCGGGCCGAGGTCGCGGGCCTGGCCACCGCCGTCGCGGCGAGTGCGCTCGTCTTCGCCGTCGTCGACGCGTTCAGCGATCTGGGCATCGGCTGGCTGCACCAGTCGACGTCCCACCGCCACGGCGGCGGGACGATCGGGCTGGTCCTGATGGCGGCGGCCGCGGTTGCCTGCTTCGTCGCCGCGCACTACATCAATCCGATGGACGCGCTCGCCGCGGCGTTCGCGGCGATCATCGTCATCACGCCGACCGTCCAGCCGTGGTATTGGTGTTGGGCCTTGCTGCCCTTGGCGATCGGGCTGCGGCGGCGACCCGCGGCCGCGCTGATCGCGGCCGGGTCGGTGGCACTGGTGTTGATCACCCGCCCGAACGGCCAGACCTACCACCTCGGCATCGAGCTCGCGCTGACCGCCGTCGCCGTGCTCAGCACCGGCGTGATCGTCGTCCACCGCACTCGGGCGCGGCCGGTCGCGCCGATTGGTGACCAGTAGCCTCGAAGGACCGTCCCGCGCCCACCCCGGAGGATCTCGCATGCAACTGGCCCGACAGGTTCTCGCCAATCAATCGATCGCACCGGTCGCCGCGCTGGACGGTCGCTGGTTCGACCTGCGGCCGGTGGCCGGAACGGTCGACCCGACCACGCTCGAACCGGCCCGGCTGGCCGAGCTCCGGGCCGCGATCGACGCCGGGACGCTGCCGTCCGTCGAGACCCCGGTCCGGTTCGCGCCGCCGCTCGAGCGCATCGGCAAGATCGTGTGCATCGGGCTCAACTACTCCGACCACGCCGCGCGAGACCGGCGCCGCGATCCCGGCCGAGCCGATCGTGTTCATGAAGGCGCCCGACACCGTCGTCGGGGCCGACGACGACGTGCTCATTCCGCGCGGCTTCGCGAAGACCGACTACGAGGTCGAGCTCGCGATCGTGATCGGGTCGACCGCCCGCTACCTGGCCGGCCGGCCGAGGCGCGGGCCTGCGTGGCCGGCTACGCGATCAGCAACGACGTCGTCCGAGCGCGAGTTCCAGATCGAGCGCGGCGGCCAGTGGGACAAGGGCAAGAACTGCGAGACGTTCAACCCGTTCGGCCCGTGGATCACGACCGCCGACGAGATCGCCGACCCGCAGGACCTCGGCCTGCGGCTGCGCGTGAACGGCGAGCTGCGGCAGGACGGCAACACCAAGAACATGATCTTCGGCGTCGACCACGTCGTCTGGTACCTGAGCCAGTTCATGATGCTGTACGCCGGCGACGTCGTCAACACCGGCACACCGGCCGGAGTCGGCATGGGTCGCCCGGACGGCTATCTGCGCGACGGCGACGTCGTCGAACTCGAGATCGACGGCCTGGGCCGGCAGCGCCAGACGTTCCGGTCGGCGTGACATGGGCGAGCTCGACGGTCTGACCGCGCTCGTCACCGGTGGCGCCTCCGGCATCGGACGGGCGATCGCCGAGGTCTTCGCCGCCGAGGGCGCGGCGGTGGTCGTCCTCGATCGCGCCCCGGAGCCTCCGGACGAGCTGCCGGCCTCGATCGGGTACGTGTGCGCCGACGTCTCCGACGACGCAGCGGTGCGAGCCGCGGTGGCAGCCGCCGTCGCGCAGCTCGGTGGCCTGGACCTGCTGATCAACAACGCCGGCGTCGGCGCGCAGGGTCCGGTCGAGCAGAGCACCGACGAGGAATGGCAGCACGTGCTCGACGTAAACGTCGTCGGCACCGCCCGGGTCACCCGGGCCGCCTGGCCGCACCTGCGGGCGTCCGCCCACGCCGCCGTCGTCAACACGTCGTCGGTCGTGGCCACGGCCGGGCTGCCCGAACGGGCCGTCTACAGCGCGAGCAAGGGGGCCGTGCTCTCGCTGACGCGCGCGATGGCGGCCGACGGAATGGCCGACGAGATAAGGGTGAACGCCGTCAACCCGGGTACCGCCGACACACCCTGGATCGACCGGTTGCTCGCGTCCGCGCCCGACCCGGATGCCGAGCGGGCCGCGCTCGAGGCCCGCCAGCCCCACGGCCGGCTGGTCACCGCCGACGAGATCGCCCGCGCGGTGCTGTACCTCGCGTCGCCGCGGTCCGGCTCGACGACCGGCACCGAGCTCGCGGTGGACGGCGGGATGGCCGGCCTGCGGCTGCGCCCGCGCGGCTGACGACGCCCGATGACTTCCATGACAATCAGTCATGGAAACACGGAAGGTTCGTCATTGGACGCATGGGCGGCCGGATTGGGACCCTGGGTCCATGTCCCGACGCTTCGCCACCCTCGACTCGTTCCGCCTGAAGCTCGCCGACCGGTCCGCGCGGTCGGCCCTCGAACACCAGCTGCGCGGCGGCCACTCGCCGGCCCAGCTGGCCGAGATGAACGCCATCCTGGCCCGCTACGACGGCGCCGACACGTACCTGATCAAGACGATCCTGCGCGACAAGCGCGCGGCGTAGCCGGCCCGGCCGGTCAGGACCAGTCGACCGGGAAGGGCGGATCGCCGAAGAAGCGGCGCTGCTGACCGCCGAGCGCGTCGATGGCCGCGATGTCGTCGGCGTCGAGCACGAAGTCGAGTCCGTCGATGTTCTGCGCGAGGCGGTCCAGCCGGCCGGTCTTCGGGATCACGATTGTGCGCGGCTTGTCGAGCAGCCACCGTAGCGCGACCTGGCCGCCCGTCCGGCCGTGCTTCTCACCGATCGCGACGATCACCGGTTCATTGAAGACGCGCCCCTCGGCGAACGGTGCGTAAGCCGTGAACGTCAGGCCGGCCTCCTCGACCAGGGCGAGTAACTCGTCCTGCGGCAGGTACGGATGGTGCTCGACCTGCAGGTTGACCAGCGGCACCGCGTCGAGAACCCGGCGCAACAGGCGGGGGCCGGCGTTGCTGATGCCCAGGGAGCGCACCACACCCTCGTCCACGAGCGGCTGCAGCGCGGCGAACGTCGCTTCGGGGACCAGCTCGACGTTCGGCCAGTGCATCAGCAGCAGGTCGACGTAGTCGACGCCGAGGTCGACGAGCGAGCTGCGGGCCGATGCGACCGCGTCGGCCGGCGCGGCCGCCGAGTACGCGAACTTCGTGGTCAGGAAGAGCTCCTCGCGCGGCAGCCCGCTGTCGCGGATACCGGCGCCCACACCGGTCTCGTTGTCGTAGCGCCGGGCGGTGTCGATGTGCCGGTAGCCGACGTCGATCGCGGCCCGAACCAGCTCGCGGGCCTCGTCCGGCGAGGTGCGGAACGTGCCGAGGCCGATGCGCGGGATGTCGACGTCGCCCACGGCGAGCCGGGTCTGCGTGAGACTGGTCATTCGAATCCTCCGGTGACATCGAGAAAGGTGCCGGTTACGCCGGCTGCGTCGGCGAGGTAGGCGACGGCGTCCGCGATCTCGGCCGGCTCGACGAGGCGCTTGAGCCGCGTCCGCGACATGATGCGATCAAAGGCCTCCGCCTCGGAGATGCCCTCCTTCTCGGCATGCAGCTTCATGCTGCCGTCGAAGCGCTCGCCACGGACGATGCCGGGCAGCACGGCGTTGGCCCGGATCCCCCACGGCGCCAGCTCGTTGGCCAGCGATTTGGTGACGCCCAGGACGGCCCACTTCGAGATGCCGTACGGCGACCGGCCGACCGTCCCGGTGCGCGCCGCGCCAGACGCGATCATCACGATCGCGCCGGCCTGTTTGGCCATCATCGACGGTACGACGAGCTGAGCGGCAAAGATCTGCGACACGGTGTTGACCTCGAGGGTCCGCGAGAAGTCGGCGATCGGGATCTCCCAGATCGCGCCGGTCTCACCGCGGATGCCGACGTTGTTGACCAGCACGTCGACGTCACCGACCGCGTCGACGACCGCCCGCATGCCGTCGTAGTCGGCGGCGTCGCACAGGTGGTAGTCGACCCCGAGGTCACGGGCCAGCTGCCGGCCCCGCGCGTCGTCGACGTCGGTGATCGCGACCCGGTAGCCGTCCTGAACGAACCGGCGCGCGATCGCCGACCCGACCCCTCCGGCGCCGGCGGTGACGAGCGCCGTGCGGCTCACGAAGCGGTGGTCGTCTCGTACTCGTCGATCACCGAGATCTTGGCCGCCGAGGCCGACGAGTCGTCGAACTCGTGGTTGAGCCACTCGGTGGTCAGCTTCGCAGCCAGCTGCGGCGCGATGACGCGGGCCCCGAAGCACAGCACCTGCGCGTTGTTGGACAGCACGCTGCGCTCGACGGAGTAGACGTCGTGCGCCACGGTGGCTCGGATTCCCGGGACCTTGTTGGCGCTGATCGCGACCCCGATCCCGGTGCCGCAGCAGAGCAGCGCCCGATCGGCGCGGCCGGACCGGATGGCCTCGGCCGCGCTGATCCCGATGTGCGGATAGGCGGTCTCGTCGTCGTCGCCGGCCACGCCGAGGTCCACCACGGAGGACACCCGGTCGTCGGCGAGCAGCACAGCCTTGACGGCTTCCTTCAGCGGGTAGCCGGCGCCGTCGGCGCCGACCACGATCCGCAATTGCTTGGCGGGCATATGAGGCTCACTTTCACGATTCGTTGCTCTAGAACGGGTACGGAGCGATCTCGGGCCGCACGGTCAGCCACTGCGTCTCGGTGAAGGCCTCGATGTTGGCCGCGGCACCGCCGAAGCGGGAACCGGTGCCCGACGCGGCCATGCCGCCGAACGGCGCGTTCGCCTCGTCGTCGACGGTCTGCTCGTTGATGTGGACGATGCCGGTCTGGACCGCGTCCGCGATCTTCATCGCCGCGCCGACCTCGCCGAGGATGCCGAGCGACAGCCCGTACTCGACGTCGTGGGCAAGCTTGATCGCCTCGTCGACGCTGCCGAACGGCACGACCGGGGCGACCGGCCCGAAGATCTCGTCGGTCCAGGCCGGCATCTCGCGGCTGACCTCGGCCAGCACGGTCGGTCGGTAGAAGAGGCCCTCGTACGTCCCGCCGGCCGCGAGCCGGGCGCCGGCCGAGACACTCGCATGGACGATGCCGTCGATCTTGCCGAGCTGGCCCTGGTCGATGATCGGGCCGAGCGCCACCTGCTCGGCGGCCGGGTCGCCGACCGGAAGGTGATCGGCCGTCGCCGACAGCGCCTCGACGTACGCGTCGTGCAGGCTCTCGTGCACGAGGTGCCGCCCGGTGGTCATGCAGATCTGGCCCTGGTGCATGAACGAGCCGAACGCGCCGGCCGAGACGGCCTTGGTCAGGTCGGCGCCGGGCAGCACGATGAGCGCGCTGTTGCCGCCGAGTTCGAGGTGGGTCCGCTTCAGGTGCTGCGCCCCGAGGCCTCCGACGATGCGGCCGGCGGCCGTAGATCCGGTGAACGAGACGACGCGCACTTCCGGCGCCGTGACGGTCGCCTCGCCGACTTCGCGACCGCCCGGCAGCAGGGCAGGACGCCGTCGGGCAGGCCGGCCTCGCCGGAAGATCTCGCACGAGCACGACGCCGCCGCAGACCGCCGTGCGCGGGTCGGGCTTGAGCAGCACGGCGTTGCCGAGCGCGAGCGCCGGCGCGACCGAGCGGATCGAGAGGATCAGCGGGAAGTTGAACGGCGCGATCACCGTGACGACGCCGGCCGGACGGCGCCGGGCGAAGCTCCAGCGCTCCTGCGTTGGTCGGTAGCACCTCGCCGCTCGGATGGGACGGCAGCGCCGAGGCCTCGTAGCATTCCTGCGCGGCGATCAGCGTCTCGAGGCCGGCCTTGGGCGGGATCGAGCCGCTCTCACGCACGATCCAGTCCTGGATCTCGGCGGCGTGCTCCTCGAACAGGGCCCCGGCCCGCCGCAGGACGGCGGCGCGCTCCATCGGCGGTCGGGCCGCCCAGTCGTCCTGCGCGGCGGCCGCGCGAGCGGCGGCGTGGCCGACGTCCTCGACGCTCGCCGTACCGACGACGGCCAGCTGCTCGCCGGTCGCCGGAGCGGTCACCTTGATCGGCTCGCCGCGGCCGTCCGTCCAGCCGTCGACGAAGATCTTGCCGTTCCAGTCGTTACCTAGCAGGCCCATGGCCGCTCACTCCTCGATTGGTGGGTTGTCGGATTCGGGTTCATCGACCGGTCCAGCGGGGGTCGCGCTTCTCGACGAAGGCGCGAACCCCCTCGACGCGGTCCTCGCTGAGATACGGGTTGGGGCCGACGTTCAGCCGCAGGGCCGTCTGGACCGGCAGCTCCCAGCCCTTGATCGCCATCTCCTTGTAGCGGCGCAGGGTCAGGGGCGCATTGGCCGTGATCTCGGCCGCGAAGGCCGTCACCGCGTCGTCGAACTCGGCCCGTTCGACGACCCGGTTGACCAGGCCGAGTCTGCTGGGCCTCCTCGGCGGTGATCGACCGCGCGGTGTAGAGCAGCTCCATCGCGACCGCCCGCGGGATCAGCCTCGGCAACAGCACCGACCCGAGGTTGGCCCCCATGCCGCGCTTGGCCTCGGGCAGTCCGATGGACACACCGGCCACGGCGATCCGCACGTCGCACGACAACATCAGCTCGCAGCCCCCGGCCAGGGCCGCGCCGTTCAGCGCGGCGATCGTCGGCTTGGGCGTCTCGAGGATCACCTCGAACAGGTTGCGGTACTGCCCGGTCATCGGCACGTGGATGTCACGGCCGGCCCGGGCCGTCTCGTCCATCTCCTTGAGGTCGCCGCCGGCGCAGAAGGCGCGATCCCCGTCCCGGTCAGGACGATCGCCCAGACGTCCGGGTCACCGCCGGCCTCGAGGAACGCATCGCGCAGTTCCTCGGTCGTCTGCACGGCCATGGCGTTGCGACGTTCGGGCCGGTCGATGCGGATGTAGGCCGTCCGGTCGAGGACCGAGTAGTCGACGTGCTGGTCGGTCATGCCGGAACCTCCGTCTGGTCGCTTCTGGACGTGCGTCTGCACGATGCCGGCCGCAGCCAGCTCGTCGACCTGCTCGGGTGAGAGCCCGAGCTCGGCGAGCACGGCAGCGGTGTCGGCGCCCAACGCCGGCGGCGCGAACCGGTGCCGCGGGTACGTCCCGTCGATCAGCATCGGCAGGTTGACGACGCTGAAGTCCGGGATCGCCGCGTGCGGCAGGCCGCCGATCGCGCCCGATCGCGGCGACCTGCGGGTCGATCGGCGACCTGGTCGAGGGTCTGCACCGGTGCGCACGGAACCTTGACGGATTCCAGCCGCGCCAGGACGTCGGCGGTCGTGAAGGTCGCGGTCACCAGTCCGAGTTCGTCGTTGACGTGCTCGCGTTGCCGGACCCGCTCGCCGTTGCACGTCGAATCCGTCCCGCGTCCGGCGAGCTCCGGCGCGTCGAGTGCCGCGCACAGCCGTGTCCAGGCTGAGTCGTTCCCGGCCGAGATGAACACGTAGCCGTCGCTCGTCGGGATACGCGCCGTAGGGCACGACGCCGGCCAGGCCCGACCCGAGCCGTCGCGGGAGCCGGGTTGCCGGCCAGCACGCTGGTCAGCGGCATGCTCAACCAGGTCAGCGCGGTCTGCAGCAGCGACACCTCGACGTGCGAGCCGATTCCGGTGCTGTCGCGCTCGCGCAGCGCCTCGTAGATGCGCGATCACCGCCCACATGCCGGTCCCCATGTCCAGCAGCGAGACCGGAACGCGGGCCGGGCGCCGCCGTCCTCGCCGGTGATGCTCACGATCCCGCTGTAGGCCTGCAGCAGCGGGTCGTAGGCGGGCTGGCCGGCCCGCGGCCCGGCGGGGCCGTAGCCGGTCATCTCGCAGTTGATCAGGCGCGGGTTCAGCTCGTCGCAGCTCGCTCGGCCGGACAGCCGGCGCGCCGCCAGCGCGCCCGGCCGCAGGTTGTGGACCAGGACGTCGGCGCCGCTCGATCAGCGTCTCGAGGATTCGCTGACCGCGCGGGTCCTTGAAGTCGAGCGCGAGCGACTGCTTGTTGCGGTTGAGGGCGAGGAACGTGACGCTCGCGCCGTCCCAGTGCGGCGGAGCCCAGCTGCGGCTGTCGTCGCCGCGTGCCCAGTCGCTCGACCTTGATCACGTCGGCGCCGAGGTCGCCGAGGATCTGGCACGCCATCGGCGCCGCGACGCTGGTGCCGATCTCGACGACCCGCAGCCCGGCGAGGGTGCCGGCACCGGCCTGGCTGAGGCCGGTCATCGGGTCACTCCGTCGCGGTCGGCGCCGATCGGCAGCTCGCGTGCCGTCGACCGGATCGGTGCCTTCCACGGCGCCGGATTGCCCGCGTACGCGGCCGGGCCGAGCCGGAAGTGCTGCGCCGACTCGATCGTCTCGACCAGCGGCATGTCCATCGGGTACAGCGACTCGCCGCTGGGTCGCGGCCCGGCCTTCGACACCCGCCCGTACAGCTCGTGACCGACGACCCGCTCGGCCAGATGCGCGGCCTCGATGAGGGCGGCCAGGTCGATTCCGGTCTCGATGCCCTCGCCCTCGAGCAGCTCGACGAGGTCCTCGGTCGGGATCATCTTCGTCGCCCGGCCGTTGCCGCAGTACGGGCAACCGCCCATGCCGCCGATCGACGAGTCGATGATCAGGGTGTGCCGGTCGTCCAGTTCGCAGAGGGCCGCGTAGGCCGAGACGCAGCGCCGCTCCGCGCCCGTCGTGCAGGTGCAGATGGATCGTGCGCACGTCCGGCCAGCGTGGCGATGATCGTGCGGACCTGTGACCGGACGGCGCGGGGGGTGTTCCAGCTCATCGGGTCGCCGAGGTAGATCGCCGGTCGTGGGGACGCCGGCCGCGGCCCAGGCGTCGACCTGCATCTCGATGCAGTCGTCCCGCTCGCTCTCGTCGAACCCGCCCAGCCAGTTCGACCCCCAGGCGGCGTTGACGGCGACCGTCGCGTGGTCGCGCCGCCCCGGACGGCACGCTCGACAATGCCGGGCAGGGCGGCGATCTCGTCCGCGACCGAGCGGGCGGTGTTGCGGCGGACGAACACGTCGCACAGGTGCACCATCGAGCGGCCGTGCCGTCGGGTCCTCGGGCGATAGCGGCGGCGTCAATTCCGCGCGGCGTTCGACGCCGCGTGCGTTGAGCGCGAGCGCCGTGTAGGTGACGCCCGGCTCGGGCGTGAACTGACGTGACGATGGTGTCGATCTCGCTCATCTGCGGCACCCATCGGGGGCTGACGAACGACCCGACGACGATGTGCCGCAACCCGGTCGCCGACAGCGCGTCGAGCAGCGCGACCTTGTCGGCGACCGCGATGTCGGCGCTCTCGATCTGCATGCCCTCGCGCATGCCCCTCTTCGACGATCACGACCTCGGGATGACGCTGCTCACCCATCTTCGAATTCCTCCGCGCGCTCAGTAGGACTTCGGCAGGCCGAGCGTGCCGTGCGCGATCTGCGCCAGCACGACGTTGTTGCTGATCGGCGCGACCGACGGCAGCCGCGCCTCGCGGAACCGACGCTCGATGCCGTACTCCTCGGCGACGCCGTACCCGCCGAACGTATCCATCGCGGCGTTGGCCGCCGCCCAGAGGGCCTGGGACGCGAGCAGCTTGCAGGCATTCACCTCGAACGCCGGTTGCTGGCCCTGCTGCGAACATCCGGGCCGCCTGCCAGCGCATCAGGCTCGCGGCCTGCAGGTGGGCGTACGCCTGGGCGAGCGGGAACTGGATGCCCTGGTTCTGGCCGATCGGGCGACCGAATACCTCACGCTCGCCGGGCGTAGGCGCGTGGCCCGGTCGATGAAGTACAGGCCGGCGCCGATGTATTCGGACGACACGAGGATCCGCTCGGCGTTCATGCCGCTCAGGATGTAGCGGAAGCCCTTCCCCTCCTCGCCGATCAGGTTCTCGACCGGGACGTCGCAGGTCGCGGATCGCCAGTTCGTTCGTCTCGTGATTGACCATCGTCCGGATCGGTCGGGCCTCGATCTGGCCCGAGCGCGATCGCCTTCTGCAGGTCGACGATGAGCACGCTCATACCCTCGTGCTTCTTCGCGACGTCCTCGTACCGGGTCGTCCGGCAGAGCAGCAGCATGAGGTCCGAGTGCTGGACCCGCGAAGTCCAGATCTTGTTGCCGTTGACGACGTACTCGTCGCCCTCGCGCTTCGCGAAGGTTCGGATGCGGGTCGTGTCGGTGCCGGCGTCGGGCTCGGTTACGCCGAACGACTGCAGCCGCAGATTGCCGGCGGCGATCTCGGGCAGGTACTTGCTCTTCTGCGCGTCGCTGCCGTGCCGCAGGACCGTACCCATCGTGTACATCTGGGCGTGCGCGGCCGATACGGCGCAGCCGGCCCGCTCGAGCGTCTCCATCATGACCGCCGCGTCGCTGATCGAACCGCCGCCGCCGCCGTATTCCTCGGGGATCAGCATCGCCAGCCAGCCGGCGTCAGTCAGCGCCTTGACGAACTCGTCCGGGTAGCGGTGGGCGGCATCGACCTCCGTCCAGTAGGCCTGGTCGAACCTCGACGTGATGCCCTCGAGCGCGTCGCGCATCGCGAGCTGGCTGTCGGTGAGCGAGAAGTCGGTCATGTGAGTGGTCCTTGGCTCTCAGGTCGATCCGGAACGACGATCGCGTTGATCACGATCGGGGTGGTTCGCTGCGCGAGCGACGATGCGACCCGGTCGAGCACGTCGTCGAGCTCCCCGTGCGTCGTGACGCGAACCGACTCGCAGCCCAGCGATTCGGCCAGGCGCCCGACGTCGATGTCGTCGAACGACGGCCACGGGGGCTTGCCGCCCTCGCGAGCCGCCAGCCAGTTCATGATTGCGTAGCCGCCGTTGGAGATCACGACGTAAACCACGCCGACGTCGTAGTGCTGCGCCGACCAGAGCACCTGCGGGGCGTACAGCGACGATCCGTCGCCGACGACGGCCACGACCGGGCGGGTCGGGCAGGCCATCCGCAGGCCCATCGCGGCGGGCATCGCGAAGCCGAGCCCGCCCATGGCCGCGCTGACGAACCCGAGCGCCGAGCGGGCCGGCAGCAGGTCCTGCAGCTGCGACCGGGTCGACGGCGACTCCTCGACGACCACCGCGTCGGCGGGCAGCCGCTGCCCCAGTGCGACGTAGACGTCGGTCGCCCGCAGTGCGGCGCCCGGCGCGTTCGCCGTCCGCGGCACGAGCTGCGGCTCGACCGGCTCGGGGCGGCCGGCCTCGCCGATGCCGTCGGCCGTCAGCTCGGCGACCCGTTCGACGAAGCCCGGCAGCGGGGTCAGGATCGCCAGGTCGGCGACGCTGCGCGTGACCTCGGATGCCTCGTCGCTGATCACGACCACGGTGGCCTCGGTGCCGAACAGCTCGCCGTCCTCGAACCCGTACTGGCGAAGCGACGCCGCCCCGACGACCACGACGAGGTCATGACCGGTCAGCGCCGCCCGCACACCGGAGCGGCCGGCCGGCAGATGCCCGGCAAAGCGCTTGGAATCCTGCGGGAAGCCGGCCCGACCCGCGAACGGCTCCTGCCAGACCGGGCAGTTCAGCGCGTCCGCGACGGCGGCCAGGCCCCGCCAGGTCCGGGGGTCGTCAGCGCCGCCGCCGCAGATCAGCACCGGCGAGCGGGCCGCGATCAGTCGCTGCGCGACATCGGCCGTGAGTTCCTCGTCCACACCCGCGGCGACCCGGAGCGCGCGGGGGGCCGGCAGCCGGACGGCGTCGTCGTACTCGTCCAGCCAGTCGTTCATCGGCACGATCACCACCGCCGGCCCGCGCGCGATCGCGGCCTCGTGGAAGGCCCGAGCGACGAGGGCCGGCACGTCCGCGGAGCGGGTCGGCGTGGCCGTCCAGACCGGATACTTGCCGGCCAGCCCCTCGAGCTCGCCGGTCAGGAACGGCTCGTGCGCGAGGTGCCGGCGATCCTGCTGGCCGACCACCACGACGAGTGGCGCGCGGTTGACCCGGGCGGTGGCGATGGCGGCCACCGCGTTGCCGTAGCCGGCCGTGGTGTGCAGCAGCACGACGGCCGGACGTTGCGCACCGAGCGCCCAACCGGTCGCCGCACCGACGACGGACGCTTCGTGCAGGCACAGCACGAACCGGATGTCGGCCGGGAGGTCGGTCAGCAACGGGACCTCGGTCGATCCCGGGTTGGAGAAGATGGTGGTCGAATCGAAGCGCCGCAGCACCTCGAAGAACGCATCACGAACCGTCGTCATCACGCGTTTCTCCGCTTCGGTGTTGCGGCCAGGCCTAGAGTCGGGCGAATGACCGGCAGCGTCGAGGAGGCGGACGACCGATCGGTGTTGCGCCGGGGGCTGTCGCTGCTCGAATGCTTCGCCGACGGGGAGTCCGAGCAGAGCATCAGCTCGCTGGCCACCCGCACCGGGTCTACCGCCCGCGACCGTCCACCGCCTGCTGAAGGTGCTGATCGACTGGGGCGGGGTCGAGAAGGTGTCGCGGGGCCGGTACCGCCTCGGCGTGCGGTTGTGGCAGCTCGGGTCGCAGGTGCCGGAGGCCCGGCGGCTGCGCGACGTGGCGCTGCCGTACCTAGAGGACCTGTATGAGGCGACGCACGGAGTCGTCCACCTCGCGGTCGTCGACGGTGTCGAGGCGCTGTACATCGAGAAGATCTCGGGGCGACGAGCCGTGAAGGTGACCTCGAGCGTCGGCCGCCGGCTGCCGCTGTACGCGGCTGGTCCCGGCAAGGTCCTCATCGCGTTCGGCAGCCCCGACCTGCTCGAGCGGGTCATCGCTGCCGGCCTGAAACCCCGCACCGATCGGACCATCTCCGACGAGCGGTCGCTGCGGGCGGCGCTGTCCGAGATCCGCCGCAACGGGTTCGCGGTGTCCCGCGAGGAGATGTCGAGGGGCAACGCGTCGATCGCCGCGCCGATCTTCGACAGCCTCGGCTCGGTCTGCGCGAGCGTCGCGGTCGTGACAACGCCCGACCGGCTCGACGTCGCCGTGCTGGCCCCGCTCGTGACGACGATCGGGCGGGCGATCAGCCGGGCACTGAGCCGCGCGACGGAAGCGTGATCGTTCACACCGGCTCCAGCCCGACGATGATGCCGGCCCGGGTCGCCTGACCGGCCACCCACGACCGCGCGTGGTCGGCCAGCGTCCCGCCGTCGACCGGCACCAGCACGCCGTTGACGTACGAAGCGTCCTCGCTGAGCAGGAAGGCGACGACCGATGCCGTCTCGTGCACCGACGCGGCCCGCTTAAGCGGGACGGTCAGCATCATGACCTCTTTCGTCCGTTCGCCGTTCTTCGTGCGCGCGACGCTGTGGTCGGTCATCGGCGTGATCGTCATGCCCGGCGCCACGCCGTTCACGCGGACGCCGAACTGGCCGCCGTCCACGGCCGCGGTCTGGACGATGCCGGCCACCCCGTGCTTCGCGGCGACGTACGGCCCGACGCTCTCGCCGCCGACGATGCCGGCGACGGAGGACGTGAGCACGACGGCCCCGCCGGTGCCCTGCGCCCGTAGGGCCTTGAGGGCGTGCAGCGCCCCGAGGTAGGCACCGCGCAGATCGACCGCGATCACCCGGTCGAAGTCCTCGGCGTTGCCGTCGGTGAAGGTAGTCGGCTCGCCCGCGATCCCGGCGTTGAGGTGGAACAGGTCGAGCCGGCCGAACGCGTCGATCGCGGCCTGCTGGTAGGCCAGGACGTCCGACTCCTTCGACACGTCGGCACCGACGCCGATGGCGGCTCCGGGCAGAGCGGCGGCTACCTCGGCGGCGGCCGTGGCGTTGAGATCGACGACGACCACGTTGCAGCCCTCTTCGCAGAGCCGCTGGCTCACGGCCCGGCCGATGCCACCTACGGCACCGGTCACGATCGCGGTCTTACCGCTCAGCCCTCTCATCGGCCGTGTCTTCTTTCGGTTCGCTCGTCGGAGGCGGGAATCACGCGAAGAGCGCGACGGGGTTGATCGGGCTGCCGGTGCCGCCCGCGATGCGCAACGGCAGCGCGAGGAACAGGAATTCGCGGGCCGTCTGCTGGGCGAGCTCGCGCAGGTCGAGCATCTCGAAGATGAAGACGCCGCCCTTCGGGATCAGCTCGGCGTGCACGACCATCGGCTCGTCGCCGGGGGCCGCCTCGTAGGGCATCGTGTCGGATCCGGTCGCGACCACGCCGGCCTGCACGAGCCGGCGGGCGACGTCCGGGTCCGGGCCGGGGATCGGCATCCGCAGGTACTCGTCGGCGTCGCGGTAGACGGTGTCGTAGCCCATCCGGAACAGGACGACATCGCCGGCCCCGAAGTGGAGGTTCTGCGCGGCCGCGCACGCGTCGAGCTGCTCGAGCGTGATGACGTAGTCCTGCGGGGCTCGCTCGACGCCGAGGAACTTGGCGAAGTCGAACAGCACCCCGCGGGCGACGATCGGGCGGAAGTTCTCCATGCCGGTCATCGTCACGCCGTAGAAGTCGTCGACCACGCCCGGCGCGTCGATCGACGAGCCGTCGAACAGCTTCCCCTGGTAGGACACGTGGGCGAGGCTGTCCATGTGCGTGCCCGTGTGGCAGCCGAGCGAGATCGTGTCGCTGCAGCCGGCGATCTCGGGCGACTGGCCGGGCACTTGCGCGACGCGGTGGTCGAACCGGCCGGTCAGCGAATGGCTGTACGGCGGCGCCGACCCGTTGCGCGTCTGCCCGGCGCGCAGCACGTGACCGAGCTGGACGACGCGCGAGCCGCTGGCGTTCGCGATGAGCGACGCCGCCTCGGAGGCGGTGTTGGTGATTGTCATCTGCTGTCCTCTCAGGTGGTCGGGGCCGGGTCGACGACGGCCGATCAGCTTCGGCTCACGGACGGGATCGGGTCCGGGGCGGGCTCGGGATCGGCGCGGTGGCCGCCCGCGAGATACGCGCGGCGGACGTCGTCGGGCCGTTCGAGCAGGTCGCGACAGTCGCCCTCGAGCGCGATCGAGCCGACGCTGAGCACGTAGCCGCGCCGGCCGATGCGCAGCGCCATGCTGGCGAACTGCTCGACCAGCAGCACCGCGATGCCCGACCGGGCCGCAGTCTCGACGAACGGCATGAGCCGCTTGACGATAACCGGGGCGAGGCCCTGCGACATCTCGTCGACGAGCAGCACCTCCGGCTCGCTGACCAGCGCCCGCGCGAGCACGAGCATCTGCTGCTCGCCGCCGGACAGCATCTGGGCCGCGGTCCGGCGACGGGGCTGCAACTCGGGGAACAGCTCGTACGCGCGGCTGACGTTCTTCGACCGCCCGCCGACGACGGCGAGGTTCTCGTCGACCGTGAGCGATCCGAAGATCGACCGTCCCTGTTCCACGTAGGCCAGGCCGTACTTCGCCCGACGGTCGCGCGCCAGCTTCTGGATCGCCCGGTCGCCGAGCGAGATCGTCCCGCCGCTGGCGGGGATCACGCCGGCCACGGCGTCGAGCAGGCTGCTCTTGCCCGCGCCGTTCGCGCCGAGCAGCACGGTCACCTCGCCGGCCGGGCAGCGCAGGTCGACGTTCCGGACGACGGTGAGCGGCCCACGGGCGACGGACACGCCGCGGATCTCGAGGTCAGCCCCCATGTCGCACCCCCTCCTCGATCGTGGCGTTGAGGTCGGGGTGCAGCTCGCCGTCGGCGTCCTCGACGTAGAGGTCCTCGCCGAGATAGGCGGCCGTCACGATCGGGTCCTCGAGCACCTGCGCGGTGACCCCCCGGGTGAGCACCTTGCCGAAGTCGAGCACGACGATCGACGAGCAGGCCAGCCGCACGAGCTCCATGTCGTGCTCGATCAGCAGGACGCCGCAGTTGAAGCGCCTGGGGATCTCGGCGATCCGGACGGCGAGGTCCTCGGACTCCTCGGCGGTCAGGCCGGCCGCCGGCTCATCGATGAGGACGACGCTGGGCCGGCCGACGAGGCAGGCCGCGATCATGATCAGCCGCCGCGTCCGCACGTCGATCCGGTTCAGGGTCTGCGTGGTCGGCGGGCAACCGACGAACTCGAGCACGTCGTCGATGTCGGCGGGCGTCACGTCGCTGTGGGCGGCCAGTTCCAGGTATTCACGAGGCGTGAGCTCGTCGATCGTCCGCTCGGTCTGGAAGGTCCGCCGCACGACGCGGGCCCGGCGATGGGCCGGCAGCCGGTCGATGCTCTCGCCGTCCACGCTGACCGTGCCGTCGTACGCGGCGAGGAATCCCGCCGTCGCGTCGATAAGCGTCGACTTGCCGGCGCCGTTCGGGCCGACCAGCCCGACGACCTCGCCCCGCCGCACGGTCAGCGATACGTCCGACAGCGCGACGACCGCTCCGTAGCGGACGGTGAGGCCGGCCAGTTCGAGGACGACGGGTGCGTCCGCGGGCACGTCGCGCCTATCGGGCAGGTCGAAGCGGCGCAGCTCGCCCTCGACGGGCGCCTGCTCCCAGCCCCGGCGGCGGCGGACCCAGGCGATCAGTCGCCGCACATCACCCGAGAAGCCGCCGCTCTCGGCGCCGAGGACCTGCACCGCGCCGATGGCGAACAGGATCGTCCCGATGTCCGGGCTCAGGGAGTACTGCCGCAGTATCGCGCCCGCGAAGGCGTTGAAGAACCCGAGCGCGAGGGCGCCCTCCCAGTAGCCGGCGCCCATCATGACGGCCAGCGCGAACAGCGTGAGCACCTGGACCGGGTCGAAGTTGGCCGGGTCGGCCGAGCCGAATGCCGTCACCAGCAGGCCGCCGGCCCAGCCGGCGATGAAGGCAGCCACTCCGAACGCCGTCAGCTTGGCGATCGAGACGTTCACACCGACCGATGCCGCGGCCCGCTCACTGCGGGCAATCGCCAGCCACGACAGGCCCCAGCGCGAGCGGCGCAGGACGATCGTCACCGCCGCGAGCAGCGCGAAGCTCGCCCAGCTCAGGATGAACAACGTGCCGCCGCCGAACAGAAACGTCGGCGGGCTGACGTACAACGTCAGGTCGCTGCCCGGCACCTGGCCGGCCTTGGCGACGGTGAAGATCGCCAGCACGACGCCGAGGGTCACGATGGCCAGGTTGATCTTGCGCAGGCGCAGCGCCGGCAGGGCGCAGATCAGTCCGAGCGGCACGGCCAGCGCCGCGCCGATGACCAGCGACCAGGGCAGCGGGATCGAGCCGCCGGCCGACGACAGGTCGGCCACCGTCCACGCCCCGACCGCGCCCAGCGAGATCTGGCAGACCGACAGCATCCCGGCCTGTCCGTACACGACGCCGATGCTCAGCCCGAAGACCGCCTGGGCGGCGCCGATCGTCGCGACGTACTGCCAGTACGTGCTCGTCGACAGAACGATTGCTCCCACCACTACGAATACGCCGAGCAGCGTGAGTAGCGACGGCAGGCTAGCGCGCTTCAGACCAAACATCTCGGCGCCTCCACCAAACCATTACGACAATGATGATCACGAAGGGAACGGCCTGCGCGTACCGGCCGGCCGAGCTCTGCAGGGTGATCGACTGCAGCATCCCGATCGCCAGTCCGCCGAGCGCCGCGACGACCATGCTGCGCAGCAGGCCGAGCAGGGCGGCGCCGAGCGCGTAAACGGTCAGGTAGGCCAGCGGTGGGAAGGACGTCGTGCTGGTCGGCAGGATGAACATGACGGCCATCGTCGAGACGGCCCCGGCGAACGCCCAGACCAGCACGGTCAGGCGCCGGACCCGGATGCCGAGCAGCTGCGCGGTGGTCGGCCGCTCGGACATCGCCCGCAGCTGCGCACCGAGGTGGGTGCGCCGCAACAGGACCTCGACCAGGACGGCCAGCACCAGTGCGCCGCCCGCCTCGATCAGACTGCCGATCGGGACGCCCGTGCCGAACAACTGGACGCTGCTGCCCGAGAACGCGTCCGGGAAGTTGTACGTCGATCCGTTCAGGATGTGGTCGCCGATCGCGATGATCGCCACCATGATCGCGATCGTCACGGTCGACCGGGTGACCACCGTCGTCTCGAGGAAGAACCGGGCCATGAGCAGCCCGATCACTCCCCCGATGACGACGCCGGCCGCGATCGCGAGCAGGGTCGACGGCCATGCGCCCCAGCCCAGCGTCTTGACGCCGAACAGACTGACGCAGGCAGCCAGCGCGCCGATGGCACTCTGAGCGAAGTTGAGGACTCCGAGCATCTGGTACATCAGGACGATGCACACGGCGAGTGCCGCGTACGCGCCGCCTTCGACTAGACCGCCCAAGGCCTGCTGGATCATCTGCTCACCACCTTTCTCGCTGGCTGCCTGCGTCGGGTCATGACGTCGGCGCGGGGAGATCCGGAACGGTCGTGTAGTCGCCCGAGTTCTGTCCGGGAGCGATGACCCACTGGCCGCCCTTGATCAGGATTTCCTGGCCACCCTTGTTCGGCGAGTGCGACGTACCGGGGCCGAAGATCAGCTTCGTCGCGGCGAAGCCGGAGTCGAAGTCGGACATCGCCTTGAGCTGGGCCAGCACGCCCTTGGCGGTCGTGATGTCGGCGCTCTTGTCCTTGTCCTGCTTGAGTCCGTCGACGAACAGGGCCGCACTCACCCAGCCGATCTCCGACCAGAAGTTGGCCGGGGTGTTGTCGGTGGCGAACTGCTTGACCATCTCCTTCACCTGCGGGACGTCCGCGTCGATCTTGGCCAGTTCGGCTCCGACGAAGAAGCCCTGGTCGGCGCTACCGAGCGCACCGGCCTCGCCGAGACTGCCGAGCGTTCCGGGCACCGACGAGTCGTAGACGCTACCCAGGCTGATGAACGTCGCGTCGAGGCCGACAGCCTGGGCGGCCTTGCGGAAGGCCACGGCGTTCGGGGCGACCGTCGACAGCTCGACGGTGTCGCAGCCCTTCTCCTTCGCGGCGGTGACCGCCGGCGTCGGGTTCTGGGTCGCGTCGTTCGTGTAGGTGATCTCGGTGAATTTGGCCTCGGGGTGGTTCGACTGGAACCACTTGCGGATCTGGTCGTAGTAGGGGATCGAGGTCGGGTCGTTCTGCTCGATCTCGCAGACCGACTTCGGCTTCAGGACGCTGAACAGGTAGGTCCAGAGCACGATGTGGCCGACGTACGGGCCGGAGTTCACCGGCGTCCAGTTGGGCTGGCTGAAGCAGGACGGCTCGGTGCCACCGCCGATGACCGCGATGTTCTGCGCCGCGTAGAAGCCCTTGTTCGTGTCGCAGTCGGCCAGGCTGGTGTTGCCGACCATCGCAACGTCGTGGTCCTGCAACACGAACTTGCGGGCCAGCTGGGCCGCCTCGCTCGCCACCCCCTTGTCGTCACCGGACTCGAAGGCGATCTTCTTGCCGTTGACGCCACCGGCGGCGTTCACCATGTTGAAGTAAGACTGGGTGCCCTTGACCGCGTCGCCGAACGGGTAGCCACCCGAGATCGTCGTGATCTGGCCGACCTTGATCGTTCCGCCGCTGGACGAGCCACCGCCGCTGCTGCTCGACGACGACTTCGACGAGCTACAGGCGCTCACACCGATCGCGAGGACGGCCAGGCCCGCTACGGCGACCTTCCATCGGCGCGATCCCCCAACGGGGCTGACATTGTTCGACATCCTTGACCTCCTGGTGGACGTGCGCCGGGCGCACGAGCGGTGAGATGCGGGTGGCCTCACTGCGAGGTCGCCCGGTACACGCGGAGCGGTGGTTCGGAAAGTGCTGGGACCGGTCAGCCGGACAGATCCCATCTGCGGAAGAACGCGTCGCGTCCGGCCGTGTCGCACAGCTCGACCCGGACACCGCTGTCTGGGAGGCGGAAGTACGACCAGTTGCCGCCCCACGTCGATTGACCGCCGGCCTCGCGGTCGTATCCGTTCCCGTTCAGGTGCGCGCAGTCATCGGCATACGCATCGGTCCAGTAAGCGAGGTGATCGAGACGCGGGCCGTTCTCGGTGGCCCACACCCCGGTCGGATTTCCTTGAATCAGCTCGATGTACGGAGCTTGTTGCGAGAACGACACGAGCAGGGTGCGATCCCCGTCGGGACGTTCCTGAACCGGCCGCCAGTCGATCCCGAGTGCGTCCCCGAGCTCGGCCATCGACTTCTCCAGATCGGGGACGACGATGCCCGTGTGCCAGAAGGACCCGCGGATCCCGATCGCCGGCCGGTCCCGGCATCTACTCGGCCTTCCCGCGCCACGGCCGCTCGCGAGGCAGCTTGGCGATGCTGGCCGTCGAGTCGACGAAGCTGGCTTCGAGCGTGATCGGCACGTCGATCACGTACGGCACCGGGCTGGTCTTGGCGGCCCGCAACGCCTCGATGACGTCGTCGACCGATTCGCAGCGCTTGCCGTCGCAGCCCATCGCCTTGGCGATCGCCGCGTGGTCGAAGTCGTGGAACTCGAAGAACTTCTTCGTGTCCTCGCCCATGACGTGCAGCGGCCAGCCGAGCGCCCCGTTGTTGAAGATGACGACGCCGAACGACACGCCTTCCTGCAGCGCGTTCATGAGCGTGTTCATCGTCATCGGGAAGCCGCCGTCGCCACAGATCGCGAGCACGTCGCGGCCCGGCTCGTAGAGCTTGGCGCCGAACGCCGCGCCGATCGCGTAACCCATGCCACCGCCGCCGTGCGGGACCAGGTATCGGCCCTCGCCACCGCTGCGGAACCAGTTGAGCATGAAGGTTCGGCTCTCTCCGGCGTCAGTGGTGATGATGCCGCTGTCCGGCCATTCCTGCTGGATCAGGCTGACCAGGCGCTCGGGCCGCAACGGGTACTCGTCGGACGTGTGCGCGGGCGTGAGCGGCCGGTCGTACTCCTCGATCGCGGCACTGACCCGCTCGGCGGCGCTCTCGGAGCGGGCCCGGTTCAGTTCGTCCGATCCGGCCAATGCAGCGAGTACGGCGTCGGCGTCTCCGACCAGGAAGTGCTCGACCGGCAGCGTCCAGGCGCCGTTCAGGGGGTCGATATCGATCTGGATCAACGTCTGGCGCAGCGGGTCGATGAGGCTCGGGATCTGGTCGACGGTGTCGAGCGGGCCGAGCTTGGTGCCGACCGCGATCAGCAGATCGGCGCCGGCGACGAGGGCGTTGGCGCTTTCCCGGCCCCACTCACCGAACACGCCGCCGGCGAGCGGTGCCGACTCGGGGAACGTCCCCTTACCGCCCTGTGTCGTGACGACCGGGGCGTCGGCCGCGGCTGCGAAGGCGGCCAGGCTGCCGTAGGCCTGGCTCATCCGCACGCCGTTGCCGGCGATGACGACCGGGCGCTCGGATGCGGCGATCGCCTGCGCGGCCTGGCTGATCGCGGCCGGGTCGACCGAGCGGGACCGATCCTTGATGTAGCCGCCGCTCGGGTAGATCCGCGGGAACGAGTCGGGGCCGACGCTGCCCTCGAACGACGCCGAGTGCAGGATGACCGCGACCGGGCCGGGGTCACCGGAGATGGCGTGCTTCACAGCCAGCTGGACGTGCTGCACGGCCTGGGCCGGGTAGTGGCTCACGAACACCTTCTTGCAGATCGCCTTGAAGGCGGCGACGGCGTCGTACGACGCGTGCTCGCCCGAGCCCGAGTGGTAGTTGCCGTGGTGGGCCATCCGCCCGCCGTCGAACATCTCGGTGATGATCACCATCGGGGCGGCACCCAGCAGGGACTCGATGATGCCCTGGGTCGCGGTGCCGAGGATGAACTCGCCCTCGCCGCTGATGACCGCGGGTTTGCCGCTGAGGCGTCCGTAGGCGTTGGCGGCCAGTGAGCCGAGCAGTTCCTGCCGCACCTGGATCGTCTTGATCGACGGGTGTCCGTACAGAGACTCGAAGATCGGGGTGGTGTGTCCGGCACACAGGCCGAGAACCAGGTCGACGCCCGCGTCCTCGAGCGCGGTGGCGATGGCCTCGGCCACGGAGGTTTCGCTGTCGAACATGAGCTCGGAGTGCTTGGCTTCGGTCGGGCGGTCGATCGTGGTCATTCGTTGTCTCCCAATGAGTTTCGTGAGGTCAGCGGAGTTCGAGCGGGTCGGGGTGGGATGGGGTTCACAGGCGCAGGGTCACGGTCTTCAGGTACGTGTAGGTCAGGGCGCCGGCGATGCCCTTCTCGCGGCCGTAGCCGCTGTTCTTCACGCCGCCGAACGGCGTCTCGACGCCGCCGGCCCACCACTC
The DNA here is from genome assembly GCA_963737785.1 of uncultured Actinomycetes bacterium. Lineage (GTDB taxonomy): Bacteria > Actinomycetota > Actinomycetes > Mycobacteriales > Jatrophihabitantaceae > CAVTTS01. Next base: position 54,782 of record CAVTTS010000002.1, on the reverse strand, counting down.
GTTGACGTACACCTGGCCGGCTTCGAGACGGCTGGCGACCCGGTGGGCCCGGGCGACGTCCCGCGTCCAGATGCCGGCCGCCAGGCCGTAGTCGCTGTCGTTCGCCATCGCGACGACCTCGTCGTCGTCGTCGAACGGGATCACCGAGAGAACCGGGCCGAAGATCTCCTCGCGGGCGACGCGCATGTCGTTGGTTACGTTCGTGAGCACGACCGGCCGCACGTAGCTGCCGTCCGGCAGGTCGTCGGGCAGTACACCGCCGACCTCGACGTGCGCGCCCTCCTCGGCGGCCAGCTGAACGTAGGAGTCGACCTTCTGCTTGTGCTCGGCCGACGCGAGCGGGCCCATGAACTCGTCCGAGGCGCCCGGGCCGATCCGCAGCCCGGCGTTGAGCGAGACCAGTCGCGTGACGACCTCGTCGTGGACGGACCGGTGGACGAACAGCCGCGAGCCGGCCGAGCAGATCTGCCCGGTGTTGATGTTGATGGCCAGCCACGCGCCCTTGGCCGCGGCGTCGAGGTCGGCGTCGCCGAAGATGATGTCGGCGGATTTGCCGCCCAGTTCCAGCGTCACCGGGATCAGCCGCTTCGCGGCGGCGATCGCCACCAGACGGCCGGTCTCGACCGAGCCGGTGAAGACGACCTTGCGGACCTTGGGATGCTCGACGAGCGCGGCGCCGGCCTCGTTGCCGAAGCCCGGCGACGACGTTGAACACCCCGGCCGGCACGCCACATTCGTGCGCGAGACGGGCCAGCTCCAGGCACGAGATCGGTGTCTGCTCGGCCGGCTTGGCGACGACCGTGTTGCCCATCGCCAGCGCCGGCGCGATGCTGCGGGACGCCTGGTTGATCGGCCCGTTCCACGGGATGATCACGCCGACAACGCCGAACGGCTCGTGGCGCGTGTACGACATGTAGTTGTCGCCGAGCGGGATCGTCTCGCCCTGCAGCTTGTCGACGAGGCTGCCGTAGTACTCGAAGTAGCGCGCCGAGCCGCGAACGTCGCCCAGCGCGATCGACGTCGGCTTGCCCGTGTCACGGGTCTCGAGCGCGGCGATGCGGGGTGCCTCGGCGTCCAGGCGACGGGCCAGTTCGAGCAGGATCCGACCGCGGTCGAGCGGCTTCAGCGAGCGCCAGGCGTCGAAGGCGGCCGCCGCGCTGTTGACGGCGGCGTCGATATCAGCGGCCTCGCCCTCGGCGATATCGGCGAACTCGGCGCCCGTCGAGGGGTCGACCGAGGCGAACCGGCGGCCTGACTGCGACTGGGCCCACTCGCCGTCCACGAATGCGTCCCAGGTCGCGCGCTCGTCCGTTGCAGTCATGCGTTGTGCCCTCTCGTCGCGACGACCGGTTCATCAGTGGTGTCGGCCGTACAGAACTGTTCGATAACTCCGATGAAGCCGCTCGCCGACAGCGCGGCCCGCCCGACGAACAAGCCGTCGACCGAGGTCTGCCGGCGGTACAGGCCCGCCGACCCCGGGTCGACGCTGCCGCCGTAGGTGATGCGCAGGCCCGGCTCGACGTCGCCGTAGCAGTCGCGGACGGCGCCCGCGATGACGGCGCGCATCGACTCGACGTCCGAGGGATCGGCGGCCTCGCCGTGGATCCCGATCGCCCAGCCCGGCTCGTAGGCGATGACGATGCTTGCGAGCGCCGTCGCCGGCACCCGCCAGAGGGCCAACTTGACCTGCGTCGCGACCGACTCGGCGGCCACCCCGTGCTCGCGGTCGAACCAGCTGTCGCCGACGCAGAGCACGACCTGTAGCCCGGCGGCGATCGCCGCGTGCACCTTCAGGTTGACGGTCTCGTTCGTCTCACCGAAGTGCTGCCGCCGCTCGAGATGACCGATCTCGACGAGCGAGACGCCCAGGTCGAGCAGCATCGGCGCCGAGATCTCACCGTGGCGGCGCCCTCGGCGTCCCAGTGCATGTTCTGCGCGCCGAGTTGCAGCGACGGGCCCGCCGACGCACCGTCGCTCATCCGGATGATCTCGCCGGCCGTCTGCAGCGCGGTGAACGGCGGGAGCACCGACACGCAGGCGGTGAGCGGCGACTGCTGCGCCCAGTCGCCGAGCGCCCGCAGGTAGGCAGCGGCTTCGGCCCGGGTCTTGTGCATCTTCCAGGACGTGCCCAACCACAGCTGGGTGTCGGTCGTCATTCGCTGCCTCCTCTCGTCGTCGGTGGGGTGGTTGTCGAACCGCTCAGAAGCTGCGGGCCAGGTGGTAGTACACGGAGTTCCAGCGGATCTCGTCGGCGAACCGGTCCGGCCGGGTCGACCGGTCGATCAGCAGGAACTCGATGTCGCACATCTCCGCGAACATCCGCAGCAGCGCCGTCGGGGCGTTCGAGCTCAGCACCGTGTGGTGCGGTCCGCCGGCGGTCATCCAGGCCTCGGCCGACGTCGCGAGATCCGGCTGCGGGCGCCAGATCGCCGCGGAACGGGCAGGCGAGGCAGGTCCTCGGGCGGGTCGACGACGTCGACCTCGTTGAGCACGAGGCGGAACCGGTTGCCGAGGTCGAGCCAGTTCATCACCGTGGCCGGGCCCGCCGCCCCGTTGAACACCAGCCGCACCGGGTCCTCGCGACCGCCCAGCGACAGCGGCGCGATCTCGCAGCGCGGCGTCACAGCGGCGATCGACGGGCAGATCTCGAGCATGTGGGCACCGAGGATCAGGTTGCGCGCCGGGTCGAGGTCGTAGGTGTAGTCCTCCATGAAGGATGATCCGCCGGGCAGGCCCTGGGTCATCATCTTCACGATGCGCAGGAGGGCCGCGCTCTTCCAGTCGCCCTCGGCACCGAAGCCGTACCCGTCGGCCATCAGTCGCTGCGCGGCGATGCCGGGCAGTTGACGCAGCGCGCCGAGATCCTCGAACGTGTCGGTGAAGGCGCCGAAGCCGCCCTGCTCGAGGAAGCCGCGCAGCGCGACCTCGATCCGGGCCGCCTCGACGAGGCTCTCGTGACGGTCGCCGCCGGCCCGCAGCTCGGCGGCGACGTCGTACTCGTCCTCGTACCGGCCGGCCAGCTCAACGGCGTCGGTGTCGGACACGTCGGCGACGGCGTCGGTGAGGTCCGAGACCCCGTACGTGTTGACGGTGAAGCCGAACTGCAGCTCGGCCTCGACCTTGTCGCCCTCGGTGACGGCGACGTAGCGCATGTTGTCGCCGAATCGCGCGATCCGCAGTCGCTGGGCCTCGGCCCGGCCGAGCGCCGCGCGCGTCCACAGCCCGATCCGGGCGTGCACGGCCGGGTCGCTCCAGTGCCCGACGACCGTCTCCCGGGCCAGCCGCATCCGGCTCTCGATGAACGCGAATTCGCGGTCGCCGTGCGCCGACTGGTTCAGGTTCATGAAGTCCATGTCGATCTCGGACCACGGCAGGTTCTGGTTGAACTGCGTGTGCAGGTGCAGCATCGGCTTCTGCAGCGCGCTCAGGCCGCCGATCCACATCTTGGCCGGCGAGAACGTGTGCATCCACGTGATGACCCCGATGCAGGCGTCCTCGCTGTTCGCGTCGACCATCACCCGCCGGATCGCGTCGCGCTCGGTGACGACCGGTTTGACCACGAGGCGGACCGGGATGTCGTCGACGTCGTTCAGGCCGGCGACGATCCGCAGGCTGTGCTCGTCGACCTGGCGCAACGAGTCGGCGCCGTACAGGTCGACGCTGCCAGTGACGAACCAGATCTCGCGGTCGTCGATTAGCTTGCTCATGCCTGCCCTCCCCGGACGTACGAGCCGGCGATGGCCGACATCACGATGGCGAACGAACGGGCCCCGGCATCGACCGATCCGATGCTGCGATCGCCGAGGCGGCTGGCCCGGCCGATGCGGGCGGCCAGCGCGGCGGTGGCGTCGGCACCGGCGACCGCACCGTCGGCCGCACGGGCGAGCACGGTCGCGGTGTCGGCGCCGTCGGCGTTGGCCGCGCGGGCCGCGTCGACGGCGGCGGCCATCGCGTCGACGATCGTCTTGTCGCCGGGACGCGCGCCGCCGAAGTCGCTCATCGCGGAAGTCACGGCGTCGAGCAGGGCGGCGACGTCGAGATCGCCGTCGCCCGACCCGGTGACGGCGACCCCCAGTTCGTCGAAGGCCACCGACCCAAGCGCGCCCATCGAGCCGCCGACGTCGGCGAAACGGGCGCTCAGCAGGCTGGCGAGGGCGGCGAGGTCCGTAGGTGGCTGATCGGTGAGCGCGGCCAGCACGGCCCGGGCCGCGGCCTGCATGGCGAGCCCGTGGTCACCGTCGCCGGCCACCGAGTCGAGCCGGCAGAGCTCGTCGGTCGCGGCATCGAGCGCCGTGGCGGCCGCGGCGGCCATGGTCAGGGCGGCGTCGAGCCGGGTCTGCTGAAGGTTGGTCATCGCGTCATCGCCACCGACCGGGCCGGTGCCTCGACGAGGGGACGCAGCTCGTCGTCGAGCACGGTGATCGTCGCCGACAGACCGGCCATCTGCAACGACGTGACGAACTCGCCGACCAGCGACGAGTGGATCCGCACGCCCTGCTCCTCGAGCGTGGCCCGCACCGAAGCATGGACGAGGTACTGCTCGAGCAGCGGTGTCGCGCCGAGGCCGTTGACCAGCAACGCCACCTCGGAGCCGGCCGGGCAGTCCGCGTCCCGCAGCAGCTGCGTCGCCATGAGCTGTCCGACCTCGGCGGCCGTCCCCAGCTTCTCGGTGTGCATGCCCGGTTCGCCGTGGATGCCGAGGCCGACCTCCATCTCGTCGGCCGCGGTCGTGAAGATCGGCTCGGCGGACCCCGGGTAGCTCGGCACCCGACAACGCCACGCCGATCGTGCGGGTGCGGTCGTTCGCGCGCCGGGCCAGCCGTTCGACGTCGTCGAGAGCCAGGCCGGCCTCGGCGGCCGCGCCGGCGACCTTGAGCACCATCACGTCGCCGGCGATCCCGCGACGGCTGCCGATCTCGTCGGCGGGCGCGGACGCCAGGTCGTCGGTCACGAACAGCTGGCGGACCTCGATCCCGGCGGCGGCGGCCCGGCGCACGGCCAGGCGGCAGTTCATGACGTCACCGGAGTAGTTGCCGTACACCAGCAGCACGCCCTGCCCGGAGTCGGCGGCCTGGATCGACGCGAGGACCGCGTCCGGCGATGGGCGCCGCGAAGACGTTGCCGACCGCGACCGCGTCGGCCAGCCCCGGGCCGACGTAGCCGAGGAAGGCCGGCTCGTGGCCGGAGCCACCACCGGTGACGACGCCGACCTTCGGCCCGGGTCGGACCGCTCGGGCCACGACCCGCTCACCGACCTGGGCGACCAGATCGGGATGGGCAGCCGCGAACGCGGCGACGAACTCCAGGGCCGCGTCAGCCGGGTCGTTGACGAGCTTCTTGACGGTGCCGGCGCTCATGACGCGTCCTCGTGGCGGTCGGACGGGTCCTCGACAGCGGCCAGGTGGGGGACCTCGGCGAACAGGATCTCGACGCCGAGATCGCGGATCTTGGTCTCTTCCGAGGCCGGCATGCGGCCGCACGTCACGATCCGGTTCAGCTCACTCAGCGGCGCGACCTTGACCATCGAGGCCCGGCCGCTCTTGGAGCTGTCGGCGAGCAGGGTCACTTCGGCGCCGGCCTTCATCATCGCCCGCTTCACAGCGACCTCGTCAAAACTCGGGTACGTCATACCCGCATCGACCGAGAAGCCGTGCGTGGCGATGAACGTGTGGTCGGCGCGCAGCGTCGAGAGGGCCTCGACGCCGAGCTGGCCAGCGGCGCCGAGGGTCGCACGGCGCACGACCCCGCCGGTGACGACGACGGTGGTGCTGGGGTTCGCGAGCAACTCGTCGACGTGGTTGACACCGTTGGTGATCACGACGAGATCGGTCTTGTCGCGCAGCTGCTCGACGAGATGCGACATCGTCGAACCGGAGTCGACGATGATCGTGCTGCCGTCGCGCACGTAAGTCGCGGCGACCCGGGCGATCTCGATCTTCTCGAGCTGGTTCTCGCGGACGCGGCGCTGGAACGACGTCTCGAGGTGGACGCTCTCGGCGACCGCGCCGCCGCGCGTGCGGGTCAGCAGGCCCAGTTCCTGCAGCCGGCTCAGGTCACGGCGGACGGTCTCGTCGCTTACGTCGAACATCCGGACCAGGTCGCCGATCCGGAGGGTGCCGTGCTCACGCAGCAGGGCCTCGATCTGGCGCTGGCGCTCGCTGGCGAGCGGACGCGGGGTGATGTCGGTCACTCGGCTCACTCCGACCATATGCCACACGAAACCACGGGAGTCGTCACGTACCCACGCCCGCCGGTCGAGGCCTTTCGACACCTCGACCGTCCGGACGGCCCATGCGCGGATCGACGGGATTGCGGTCTTTCGGCGACCTGACAAGCTGTGTGTGCCCTCTGCGACGGCCGTGTGCAGCGCGGCGCGCGCCGGGCGGCGGGTTGGGAATGTGTGGAGTCGCACGGTGGTGGACTGTGGTCGCTCGGATCGAAAACCACAACGGGAAATCCGCTGAGTGAGAGAACTGGTTGACCGTGGGACCGGTCAGGCCGAACCTCGACACCGAGCGCACCCCCGCCCCGGCCCACGCCGCCCTCCTTCTTGTTGCGCCGACCACCCGAGGAGTCCGATGCCCACGAACGCCCCCGCCCCGGCTGGGTCGACGACCAGCCACCGGGCGCCGTCGCCAGACGAGCCGGACGCCCGGCGCCGCGCGATCCGCGAGGAGTTCACCAGGCGCCGGGGCTACTGGGCCGACGACTGGCAGCTCATCCTGGATCTCGACCCGGACGTCATGGCCGCGTACACGGATGTGTCCGCGTTTGCCTGGGAGCACGGCGTCCTCGACACCAAGACCCGCGAGTTCATGTACATCGCGACCACCGCGGCCGTGACCCACATCCACCCGATCGGCATCGAGACGCACGGGCGCAACGCGATCGCGGCCGGCGCCACCAAGCGCGAGCTGGTGACGCTGCTCGCGCTGGTCAGCGGGCTCGGGGTCGCCGGTCACCAGCTGGCCGTCGAGGTGCTCGAGGAGCTGCGCCCAGGATCGGTCGTCGACCCGGACGTCGACGTCACGGCCCTGCGCGAGCGCTACGAGCAGGTGTTCGGAGTGTGGGACCCCGACATCGAGCCGACGATGCGGGCCGATCCCGAGTACTTCGACGTGTTCCTGAACTGGGCCGCGGCGGCGCGCGTGTCCGGGGTGCTGAGCCCACAGGTCGTGGCCCTGGTGTCGATCGTGGTCAACGCCAGCATCACCCACATGGACCGGCGCACGCTCACTCGCGAGATCCGGGCCGCGCTCGCCCTGGGCGTCACGCCAGCCGAGATCCTCGAGGTCTGTGAGATGACCGCCGGCGTCAGCGTGCACTCCCTCACCGTCGGCGTCCCGATCATCGCGGCGCTGGCCGAACCCGCCGACCGTCCCTGATCAACGACCCGCCACCCTCGAGGAGCACCCGTGCCCGGCTACGGCGACCACTCTGATCTGTCACTGATCCCGCTCCCCGGCCGCCCGCCGGACCAGGTCGCCTACGTGGTCCCCGACCTCGCCGAAGGGGTCCAGCAGATCGGCCGCATGCTCGGCATCCGGCGCTGGGTCGGCTGGCGCTACACCGCCGACTACCTGCCCAAGCGCCGGTTCCGCGGCGCGGCCGGCGATTTCGAGTCGTGGGGCGTCGTCGCGGACTTCGGGCCGAGCGTCGAGATCATCGCGCCGTTGTCCGGGACCAGCGTGTTCACGGAGTTCCTCGACAACCACGGTCCGGGTCTGCACCACCTCGGCTACTTCGTCGACTCGCTCGAGCGGGAGGCGGCCCGGCTGGTCGACCTCGGGTGGACCGAGGTGCAGTACGGCGGCGGGCACGGCATGGACGGCGACGGCCAGATCGGCTACTACGAGTCGGTGGCGGGCGCCGGGTCGTACCTCGAGGTGATCGAACCGCCCCAGCGCCGCTACCCGTCGCACTTCGAGATGGTGGTCGAAGGTCTCCAGCCGTGAGAGCGGTCGCCCTGCCGCCGAACACGCTGTCGTCCTTCTACGGCGGCGCCGGGCGGATCGCCGCGTTCCGTGACGACCCCGGCATCGAGGCGACGCACGCCGAAGACTGGATCGCCGCGACGACGACCCGCTTCGGCAGCACTGACCTCGGCCTGACCCGGCTCGACGGCGAGAGCCTCGCCGACCGGCTCGCGCGCGATCCGCAGGACTGGCTCGGGCCCGAGTACGTCGAGCGGTACGGGCCGTCCGGGTCGACGCTGGTGAAGTTGCTCGATGCCGGCAACCGGCTGCCCCTGCACGTCCACCCCGACCGCCGCTTCGCCCGGGAGCACCTCGCCAGCGACTTCGGGAAGTCCGAAGCATGGCTGGTGCTCACGGCCGACGAGGGGTCGGGGGCGCACCTGGGTTTCTCGCGTGACGTCGGCCGCGAGGAGTTGACGACGTGGGTCGACCAGCAGGACACCCAGGCCCTGCTCGGGGCATGCAACCAGGTCCCGTTGCGCGCCGGCGACGTCATCTACTGCCCCGGCGGGATCCCGCACGCGATCGGCGCCGGCGTCCTGATCCTCGAGATCCAGGAGATGACCGACTTCTCGATCATGCTGGAATGGCAGGGCTTCCCGCTCGACCACGACTCGTTGTTCCTGGGCCTGCCGCGCGACACGGCGCTGCAGGCCGTCGACCGCGACGCGGTCGACGGTGATCGGCTCGAGGCTCTTATCGGTGCCTCGATCCGACGGGTCGGGCCGGTGACGCCGGGCATCACCTCGCTGTTGCCTCCCGCGGCCGACTCGTTGTTCCGGGCCGAGCAGGTCGTAGCGGGCGACGACGCCGTCGAGCTCGCCCGCGGCTTCGCGCTGCTGGTGGTCAACGAGGGCGCCGGCACGCTGGAGTATGACGACGGCGCCTCGACCCGCGTCCGGGCCGGCGACGTCCTGCTCGTGCCGTACGGCGCCGGGCCGGTGCGGCTGCGGGGCGAGCTGTCCGCGATTCGCTGCAGTTCCGCGTTGTGAGCGACCCGCGGGCGATCTTCGACGCCTGCTCGAACGCGGGACGGTGGGGGCCGGACGACGAACTGGGCACGCTGAACCTCGTCGACCCCGCCGCCCGGTTGCGGGGCATCGCTGCCGTCCGGTCCGGGATCGTGGTGCCGCTCGGCCGGCCGCTGCCGATGGGGGGCAGCACCGTGGCGACCCATCCGGTCGTCCACCGGATGCTGCTGCCCCGCGACGACGTCTCGGCCATCGACACGGTCGACGTCACCCCGCACGACCCGCAGATCACGCACATCGACGCGCTCGGCCACACCTACCTCGACGGCACGGCGTACAACGGTCGCCGGCAGGCCGACGTCCTGACCCCGCAGGGACTCTCGGCGCTGTCCGTGGCGAGCCAGCGGGACGGGATCCTCTCCCGAGGAGTGCTGCTCGACGTGGCGGCGGCGCGCGGCGGGCCGTACCTGGGCGCCGACCAGTACGTCCACGCCGACGATCTCGAGCGGGCCCGCGAACGGGCCGGCATCCAACTCGAGCCGGGCGACGCGGTGGTCGTACACGTCGGACGGGCCGAGCGTCTGGCCGCCGAAGGGCGGCCCGACACTCCCGCGCCCCGCGCCGGACTGCACATCGATGCGCTGCCGTGGCTGCGCCGCCACGACGTGTCGGTCTTCCTGGGTGACTGCACCGAACGGCTGCCGGCCGACGACGGACCGATTCCCCTGCCGCTGCACCAGATCGGCTCGGTGGCGATGGGGCTGTGCCTGATCGACGGCGCGCTCACGTCCGAACTCGTCGCGACGGCCGGGCGGCTGGGCCGGGCCGACTTCCTGCTCTGCTGCACGGTGCCGGAGCTGCCGGGTGCCACCGGCTTCCCGGTCAACCCGGTGGCGGTCTTCTGAGGCCGTCAGCACATCGATCAACTGTCAAGCTTGGGCATGACCTCCGTCATCACCCGCTCGAAGAGATCGCGTGCCTGCCCAGGCGTGCGGCCGTAGCCCCACAGGGGAATCAGCCACTCGTTCATGCCGGTCGCGCGCCAGCGACCGACGGCATCGACGATCTGCTCGACCGATCCGCCGACTTCGACCGGGCGAGAGCCGGTACGCGGATCGCGGTCGAAGCAGAGTTGGGCCTGCGTCGTCCGCCAGATGGACGCCGGGTCGCGTCCGATCCGCTCGCAATGCTCGTCGAGCGTTGCGGCTATCGCGGGATACGTCTCCGGCGTCGACCAGCAGTTCCACTCGTCCGCGAGACGCGCGACCAGGCCAAGAGTGCGATGGACGCCCGCTGCCCCGAGCAGGATCGGCAACGGCTGCTGGATCGGTTTGGGTTCCAGCGGCGCGTCGACGAGTCGATAGTGCGCGCCGGTAAAGGTCGTGCGGGCTCGAGTGAGTAAGCCACGGATGACCTGCACGCCCTCGTCGTAGCGATCGATCCTCTCGCGCATGGAGCCCAGTGGGATGCCGTACGCGGCGTGCTCGTTCTCCTGCCAGCCGGCACCGAGTCCCAGCACCAGCCGTCCGCCGCTGATGCGATCGATGGTCGCGGCGGCCTTGGCGAGTACCGCCGGCTGGCGATAGGTCATGCCCGCGACCATCGAGCCGAGGCGGACGGTCGGCACGGTCGCGGCCAGCGCGGCGAGCAGGCTGAAGCACTCGTTCTGCCCGACGTCGGACGGCTCGAGGGTTCCCGTGTTTCCCATGAAGTGGTCCGGCAGCCACACGCCGTATGCGTCGTGCTCGGCCGCGTGGCGGGCGACCGCCTGGATCTCCTCGACGGGCCAGTTCAGATCGAGCCACGCGCTGATCTTGAGATTCGCAGTTGTCATGCAAAGAGATCCATTCGATCGTTGAAGACGGCGGGCGCCTCGTTCGCGGTCGCCTCGTCAGTCGGCGGGCGGTCGACGGCGCGGGCGCACCGCGTACTGGGAGTAGACGCCGAGCGCCGCGACGGTGTCGAAGTAGACGAACTCGCCGTCGCCGTCCAGGCCGTGACCGCCGCCACGCATCACCTCGTCGCAGCCCTGCGTCCGTAGGTGCTCGGTCGCCCCGGCCAGATCCTCGACGAACCACGACACGTAGGCCAGCCCCGGGCCGCGGCGCTCGAGCGCCTCGAGATGCACGCTCGGCCCGTCGACGGGCTGGACGATGCCGAGCCGGCCGTCCGGAGCGACCGCGTTGCGGGACGAGAACCGCCCGGGCGCGCCCCGGAAACTGCTGAACCGCAGAATCGTCTGGTCGTACGTGCGGTACTGCCAGTCGCTCTCGTTCCATAGGCGCGAGACCGTGGCGACCATTGCCGCGAGGTCGTCGGTGACGAAGCCCAGTTGATCGGGCGGTGGGCCGGGGCGCGCCGTCACAGCACCCGCGAGAGGAACGCCCGAGTACGCGGATCGCGCGGGTTCGAAAGCACCTGATCCGGTGGACCCTCCTCGGCGATCACGCCCTCGTCCATGAACACGACGTTGGTCGCGGCCTGGCGCGCGAACGCCATCTCGTGGGTCACGACGATCATTGTCATGCCCGACTCGGCGAGTTCCCGCATCACGTCGAGCACCTCGTTGACCAATTCGGGGTCCAGCGCCGAGGTCGGCTCGTCGAACAGCATCAACTTCGGTTCCATGGCGAGCGCCCGGGCGATGGCCACCCGCTGCTGCTGGCCACCGGACAGATGTCCCGGGTAGTCGCCGCCCCGACCGCTGAGGCCGACGCGGGCCAATAACCGGTCGGCCCGGGCTGCGGCATCGACCCGGTTCAGGCCGAGCAGCTTGCGCGGCCCGATCACGACGTTCTGCTGGATCGTCATGTGCGGGAAGAGATTGAACTGCTGGAAGACCATGCCGATCTCCCGCCGGCTGCGCGCCACCTCGCGCTCCCGCCGTTCGCGCAGCCCCACGCCGTGCCGCTCGTAGCCGACCATGTGCCCGTCGACCCAGATCTGTCCGGCGTCGATGGGCTCGAGGTGGTTGACACACTTCAGCAGGGTCGACTTGCCCGAGCCGGACCGGCCCAGCAGGCAGGTCACCTCCCGTTCGCGGACTTCGAGGCTGACCCCCTTGAGGACCTCGTGGTGGCCGTAGCTCTTGTGGACGTCGACGACCCGGACGGTCGGGACGTCGGTGATCGCGGCGGTCATGCCGGCACCCGCTTCCGGGTCGAGGAACGGCGGTAGCCGCGCCCGAAGCGTCGCTCGAGCAGGGTCTGCGCCGCCATCGCGATGAGGGTGAGCCCGAGGTACCAGATGAACGCGACCAGCAGCATCGGGATCGTCTGGTAGGTGCGGCCGTAGATCTGTTCGACGACGGTCAGCAGCTCGGTATATCCGATCACCGATACCAACGAGGTGTTCTTGAACAGCGAGATAAGCTCGGTGGCCAGGCCCGGAATCGACACCCGGATGGCCTGCGGCAGCACTACTCGCACGAATGTCGTCGTCGGCGGCAGCCCGAGGGCCCGGGCCGCGTCGGTCTGGCCGGACGGTACCGACAGGATGCCGCCGCGAATGATCTCGCCGGTGTGTGCCCCGACGATCATCGTCAGACCCAGCCAGGCCGCGGTCAGCTGGGTCAGCAGCGAGTTGACCGAGGTCGTGCCGAAGTCGGCACCGAACGGCACACCGAGCGACACGGTCGGGATGATCGCGGCCAGGAAGTACAGCAACAGCAGCAGGACCAACGCCGGGACGGCCCGGATGAAGCAGACGTAGGCGAACGCGACGCCCCGCAGGACTCGCGACTTCGACAATCGCAGCAGCGCGATGATCACGCCGAAGACCGTCCCCGTGCAGCCGGCCAGAATGGTCAGCTCGATCGTGTGGAGCACGCCGTGCAGGACGAGCGAGTTGAACAGGTACGAGCCGATGACGTCCCAGTTCCACCGGTCGTTCGTGATCAGGTTGTGCACGAACATTGCGATGAGAACGGCGAGAACTACGCCGGCGACGATGTCGAAATACGGGCGGCGCCGGTGAATGACGTACTGAGCCGCGGAAAGCGGCTCAGTACCGGCGTCGACCTGCGTCGCCTTGTCATGAATCGGCGTGCTCGTCATGGCGTCGGAGCACCCGTGTTGGTCGTGACCGAGGTCAGCGCCAGTTCCGACTGGTTCCACTGCTTCAAGATCGCCTTGTAGGCGCCGTTGTCGAACAGGGCCTGCAGCGCGTTCTTGAGGGCGGTCATGAACTGGGTGTTCGTCTTGTTCACCGAGAAGCCCAGGTTGGCCTGGATGATCAAACTCCCGCCCAGCGAGAACTCCTTGGGCGACTGCTGCACGAGAGCGGCGGCCGTCGACGTGTTGTCGAACGCGGCGTCGGCGCGGCCGGCGGTGATCGGCACCTCGAGGCTGCCGGAGGCGAGGCTGAGCACCTTGACGGCCGGCTTGCCGTCCGCGGTGCACTTCTTCGTCTCGCCGTTGACCTCGGTCTCCTGGCTGGTGCCGGTGGTGACCGCGACGGTCAGGCCGCAGAGGCTCTCGTCGAGACCCGTGACCTTCTTGGGGTTGCCGGCCGCGACGACGAATGCGACGCCCGCGACCAGGAAGTCGACCATGTCGACGGCCGTCAGACGCGAGGCGAAGTCACCCGTGTCGGCGGCGATGTCGTAGCGACCGGACTGGACACCCGGCACCTCGGCCGAGAAGTCGGCCTTCTCCGGCGTGGCGGTGATGCCCCACTCGGCGGCGATCGCGGCCAGCAGGTCCGGCACCGCGCCGACGATCTTGCCCGAGGCGTCGACGGACGAACGGGGCGGCCCGAGGCCGTTCGTCACGTACACGAACGATCCCTTGCTGAGGTACGTCGCCGGCAATTGGGCGCGCAGGGTGGCGCTCTGGCTGATCTTGACGCCATCGATCGTGACGGACGGGCCGGAGGCGGCGCTCGAACCGGCCGACGACGCCTTCGAAGCTGAGTCGTTCGACTTGGCCGAGCTGCTGCATGCCGGGAGCAGGGCTGCGGACACAGCCAGGCTCACCACCGCGGCAGCGAGTCGGAGCGAGGGTCTGGTCACCATGGACCGTCCTTTCGGGTACGGGACTTGGGGTACGAGATTCGGGTGGGCCCGGCCGTCGTCGTCCCGCTGGGGTGGAGCGGGGATACGCGACCGGCCACGCGCAGTTGCGCGCGGCGACACACCACTACGCGAATGCCCTTGTTTTGCAGGGTGTTCGGGCAGTTGCCGGACTCACAGCAGGATTCGGAATGCGAAGCGCGGCGTCAACCGGTTCTCCCAGCGGATGGAATTTGCAAATTGAATCGACGCACATTCACACGTGGAAACCCGCCACAAACGGTCAACCAGTTGCGCGTTCAAGTGGATTCCGCGTGGAAACAGTCGCGATCGACGCGGGATCGCGAGGGATCCAAATTCCGGTCGGTGAGATCTGTGAACGCGCTCACGCCGGCCAGGCCGCACACTGGGCCGCCCCCAGGACGACGGCGGACGGAGAACCACCCGGTATGGCCGGCCCGCGCAGACTGCCGCCGTCGCTCGCCGCGCTCGCGCACGGCCACTTCCGGACGTTCGCCATCGGTGCGCTCATCTCCGGATCGGCCAACTGGATGCTCCGGCTCGCCCAGACCTTGCTGCTCGTCGACACCACACACGGCAACGCGTCGAAGGTCGGCCTTCTCGCTGCGACCCAGTACCTGCCGATCCTGGTGTTCGGAACGTCGGTGGGCGTGATCGCCGATCGACGTTCGAAGCCACTGGTGCTGGGCTGGGGCCAGGCGCTGATGGCGACCGCCGCGATCGTCCAGGGCGTCCTGGTGATCGGCGGCCGTCCGGGCGAGACGTCGATCTTCGCGCTCGCGTTCTGCTTCGGCGTGGGCGCCGCCGTCGACAGCACCCTGCGGCTGTCCCTCGCCCCAGAGTTCGTCCCGGCCGAACGGGTCGTCAACGCCGTGAGTCTGAACACGGTCTCGTTCCAGTTCGGGCGGCTCGCCGGCCCGGCGCTGGGCGGCGTCCTGATCGCCGCGTTCGGGTTCGCGCCGGTCTTCTTCATCGGTGCGACCGCCTTCGTGGTCTTCGACGTCCTGTTGATCGTCCTGGCCCGGCGCAGCACGCCGCTGCCGCGGACGTCCGACGACGAGCGGGGCGTGCGGGCCGGCTTGGAGTACGCGCGCCACGACATGCAGCTGATGACCGTGTTCGTGCTGGTCGGCATGGGCGGTCTCGTCGGGCCCAACCTGTCGACGCTGGCCACACTCATGGTGCACAACGTGTTCGCCGGCGGCCCGGCCGAACTGGGAAGTGTCACCGCGGTCCTCGCCGTGGGCACCGTGGCCGGCGCCGCGCTCACGGCCCACCGAACCGCCTTCCAGCTCCGGGACGTCGGGCTGGCCACCGCCGCCGTCGGCGTGACCTCGGCGGCGAGCGCACTCGCGCCCAACCCGGTCAGCTACGCGGTGCTGCTCGTGCCCGCCGGAATCGCCGCATTGACGATGGTGACGACTGCCAGCGCGCTCATCCAGACGACGGTCGCGCCGGCCTTTCGGGGGCGCATCACTGCGCTCTACTCGATCGTGCTGGTGATCGGCGTGCCGGTCGGGTCACCGCTGCTTGGCTGGCTCGCCGAACAGATCGGCGTCCGCGGCAGCATCGGCATCGCCGGACTGGTCGTCCTGGCGACGGCGATCGCGATCACGGCCGTGGTGCGCGGACGGGAGCCGGCCGCTCAGAATCCCAGCGGTAGCCCGGCGTAGTTCTCGGCCAGCCCGGCGGCGCCGGCCTCGCTCGCGCAGACCCACCGCAGTTGGGACAGCTGCAACTCGTGGTCGAACCGGTCGGGCGAGCTGTGCAGCATCGTCGTCATCCACCACGAGAAGTGGGTGCAGCGCCAGACCCGCCGCAGCGCCCGGTCCGAGTACGCGTCGGCGGGCCCGGGATCGTTCTTCGTCAGCAGGGCGGCCAGCGCCGGAGCGAGCAGGGCGACGTCGGCGACCGCGAGGTTCAGGCCCTTCGCGCCGGTCGGCGGAACGATGTGCGCGGCGTCGCCCGCGAGGAACAATCGTCCGTACCGCATGGGCGCCTGGACGTAGCTGCGCATCGGCAGCACGCTCTTCTCGGTGATCGGACCCGGGTGTAGTTGCCAGCCGTCCTGCCCGTGGCCGAGGCGGACGGCGAGTTGGTCCCAGATCCGGTCGTCCGACCACGTCGCCACATCGGTGTCGGGCGGCACCTGCAGGTACAGCCGGCTGACCGTCGGTGAGCGCATCGAGTGCAGCGCGAAGCCGTCGGGGTGCCAGGCGTAGATCAGCTCGTCCGTCGACGGGGGCACGTCGGCGAGAATCCCCAGCCAGGAATAGGGATACGTCCGCTCCCAGGTCTGGCGGGCGGTCTCGGGTACGGCGCCGCGGCTCGGCCCGAACGAGCCGTCGCAGCCAACGACGACATCGGCGGTGAGCCGGACGGGTTGCCCGGCGTCATCGGTGAACGTGACCGACGGATGGTCGGTGTCGACGTCGTGCAGCGCGGTGTCGGAAACCTCGTACTGGATCACCTGACCGGCGGCGGCGCGGGCGCGCCCGAGGTCCTTGGTCACCTCGGTCTGGCCGTATACCCACACGCTGCGTCCGGTGAGGTCGACGAAGTCGAGATGATGCCGTTCGTGCGGCCACTGCAGGTAGATCCCGCGGTGCTCGTGCCCCTCGCGGTGCAGCCGTTCGCCGAGGCCGACGGAGTCGAGCAACCCGACCGTCGAGCTCTCGAGGATGCCGGCCCGGATGCGCGCCTCGACGTACTCGCGTGACCGGGTCTCGACGATCACCGACTCGATGCCGTCGGCCGCGAGCAAATGCGACAGCAGCAGGCCGGCCGGCCCGGCTCCGACGATCGCGACCTGGGTACGCATGCTGGCAGTCAACGCTCATCATCTTTCGCCCGGCCACGTCCATCTTCCACTGAGCGAAAGCTCGCTGGCACTGCGGCCCGTAGCGGATCTTGATATCCATGCGACGTCATCGCGTCGCATACCTATCGCCGTCCCGCCACTGTCCCTGCCGCCGCTGCGGCCCATCGTGGATCTCGAGCGTTACGTCGTGGCGGGCGCGATGCTGCGGCCGATCCCCCGGGCCGCCACCTGCAGGGCCGCGACCAGCCGCGCGCGATCACGCTTGAGGGTCGGGACGACGATGCCGAGCGCAGCGACGACCGTCCCGTCGTCGCGGAAGACGGGAACGGCGACCGAGCAGGCCCCGAGGCTCATCTCCTCGCTGGTCTGCGCGAACCCCTCCCGGTGCACGCGCCGCAGATCCTGGCGCAACCGGCCGGGCTGCGTGATCGTGTACGGCGTGATCCGGACGAGCGACGCGAACACCGTCGCCTGGACGTCGATCGGCGCGTACGCGAGCAGGACCTTCCCGACGCCGGTCGCGTACAGCGGCAGGCGCGATCCGATCTGGCTGACGACCGGCACCGACGCGCGCCCGGACAACCGGTCGAGGTAGAGCGCCTGGGTCCCGTCGCGTTCGGCGAGGTGCACCGTGGCCAGCGTGGCCGCGTACAGATCCTGCAGGAACGGCGACGCCACCTGGCGCAGGGCCGCCTCGACCGGCGCCAGCAGACCGAGATCCCACACGCGTCGCCCCACGACGTAGTCGCCGGACGGCTCGCGCACGAGCGCGCCCCACTCGACCAACTCCGCGAGCAGCCGGTGCGCCGTGGGCAGCGGCAGCGCCGCCCGCTCCGCGAGCCGCGTCAGGCTCAGCGACCGGTGCGCATCGTCGAACGCACCGAGCAGAGCCAGCACGCGCGAGGCGACGGTGGCGCCGGGTGTCGCGGTGTTACCGGCCATGCGGGCGCCCTCTTCCACTCAGCGGAACTGCAGTGTCGCATGCGCGGGCGCGGCCGCCTACCGTCCGAACGGTGACCATCCTGAGCAGCCAGGGCCAGATCACCGCTGAGATCCAGGCGCTCAGCGGTCGAGCCCGGCCCCCAGCCCCGCCGGGACTATCCGCCGTACCGCAGCAGCGTGTTACGGCATCCGACGAAGGATCTGCACCACGCCGATCCAGAACTCGTCGAGCTCTGGGCACCGGTCTTCGGACCCCAGGACGTCGACGCGCTCGAGGCCGATCTCACCATCCAGCACGGCGGCGACCCGATCGGCGAGCGGATCGATCGTCACCGGCCGGGTCATGGACGGCGACGGCCGTCCGGTTCGGCGGCCAGCTGGTCGAGATCTGGCAGGCCAACGCGGCCGGCCGCTACATCCACCAGCGCGACCAGCACCCCGCGCCGATCGACCCGAACTTCACCGGCGTCGGGCGGTGCCTGACCGACGACGACGGCACGCTACCGGTTCACGACGATCAAGCCGGGCCCGTATCCGTGGAAGAACCACCACAACGCGTGGCGGCCGGCGCACATCCACTTCTCGCTGTTCGGAACGGACTTCACCCAGCGGCTGATCACCCAGATGTACTTCCCGGGCGATCCGCTCTTCGGCCTCGACCCGATCTACCAGTCGATCACCGATCCGGCGGCCCGCGACCGGCTGGTCGCGACCTACGACCACGACGTGACCCAGCCCGAGTGGTGCACCGGCTACCGCTGGGACATCGTGCTGACCGGCCGCGCCCGGACCCGCACCGAGACGGAGGACGACGTGACACTCGCACCGCCACGCCGGGCCAGACCGTCGGACCGTTCTTCGGCTACGCGCTGCCCTACGCCGGCGGCGCCGCAGCTCGTGCAGCGCCGACCGCGCCGGCGCCGTCCGCCTGCACGGCCGGGTGCTCGACGGCGCGGGCGAGCCGGTCCCCGACGCTCTGCTCGAGCTCTGGCAGACCGATCGCCGAGGGTCGCGTTCCGGCCGCCGCCGGCTCGCTGCGCCGCGACGGCTGGACGTTCACGGGCTGGGGACGCGCCCCCACCGACAACGTCGGGCAGTACTCGTTCACGACGCTGACTCCGGGCGGCCCGACTCCGTTCTTCGCGCTCACCGTCTTCGCGCGCGGGCTGCTCGACCGGCTGTTCACCCGCGTCTACCTGCCCGACGACGTGGCGGCCAGCGCGCTGCTGTCGGAACTGGCACCGGAGCGCCGGCGCACCCTCATCGCCGCGCCGGACCGGGACGGCTTCCGGTTCGATATCGTCCTGCAGGGTGAGAACGAGACGACGTTCTTGAGTTACCGCGAGCGCGGGTGAGCACCTGTTCTGGCCCGGTGATGAGCGGGCCGGCTGACTCATGAGCGACGCCGCGCTGCTCGACGCGATGGTGCGCGGTCGAGGCCGCCTGGTTCGCGTCGTTGATCGAGATCGGTATCGTCGACGGCCACGCGACCGACCGCTCGCGGGCTGTCGCGACGGCCGATCTCGACGCGCTGGCGATCGCCGCCGAGGACGGCGGCAACCCGGTGATCCCCGCTGGTGGCGCTGCTGCGGGCCCGGATCGCACGCGCGCAGCCCGGCCGCCGCACGGTGGCTGCACCGCGGGCTGACCAGCCAGGACGTGCTCGACACCGCGCTCGTCCTGCTGCGCGCGCGACGCGGTCGGCGACCATCGCGCGCCGAGGTGGACGCCGCCAGGTCGACGCGCTGACGCGGCTCTGCCGCGGACCACCGCGACACGGCCGATGATCGGCCGCACGCTCACCCAGCACGCCGTGCCGATCACGTTCGGGCTCAAGGCCGGCGACCTGGCTGCCCGGCGTCGCTCGACGCCGCCGAGGACCTCGACGGTCGACTGGCCGGCCCAGTTCGGCGGTGCGGCCGGCACCTGTCGGCGGTCGTGGAGCTCGCGCGGCTCGCCGGTCTGGTCGAGCCGCCGAAGCGCGCCCTCGAGCACGGTCGCCGCGGCCGGCGGCTCGGTCTGCGGCGCGCCGCCCTGGCGCACCAACCGCGCGCCGGTGACGCCGGCTCGGCGATCGCGCTCGACGACCACCACCGACGCCTGGGGCCGGATCGCCAACGACGTGCTGTCGCTGCTCCGGCCCGAGATCGGCGAGCTGGCCGAGCCGACGGCTGACGGCGCGGCGGCTCGTCGACCATGCCGCAACAAGGTCAATCCCGTGCTGTCGGTGCTCATCGGCCGCGCCGCGCTCGCCGCACCGCAGCTCGCCGCGCAGCTGCACCTGGCCGCCGCCGAGCCTCGTCGACGAGCGACCCGACGGCGGCCTGGCACCTCGAGTGGCCGGCTCTCCAGCAGCTCGGACGGCACGCCGCGACCGCCGCCGCCCAGACCACGGAGCTCGTCCGCGGACTACGGGTCGACGTCAAGCGAATGCGGGCGACCCTCGACTCGGCCGCGCCCGGAAGCACCGCCGAGCAACGCGCAATCGCGGCCCTGTTCCGCAACGACTCGGCCGACGACGACTCGGCCGCGAACGACTCGGCCGACGACGACCTCACCGGCGTCGACCCGGGCGCCTATCTCGGTGCCAACGACCTGCTCATCGACGCCGCGCTCGACCGCGCGCGTCGCTGGCGGGCGTCATGAGCATCCCGTCGATCGTCGCGCGCCGGCTCGGAGGTGACCGGCGTCGACCCGTCCTCGTCCTGGGTCCGTCGCTCGGCACCTCAGCGGCCGCGTTGTGGGGCGACTGCGCGAAACTACTCGCCGACCGCTTCGACGTCGTGGCGTGGGATCTGCCCGGGCACGGACTTTCACCCGTCCCGACCGAGGCATTCTCGATCGTCGAGGTCGCCGAGGGCGTACTTGCCGCCGTTGATCACCTGCTCGGCGAGACCGGTCGGTCGTTCTACTACGCGGGCGACTCGGTCGGGGCGGCCGTCGGGCTGCACCTGCTCTGATCGACCGACCGGGACGCATCACGGCGGCGACGCTGGCGAGCACCGGTGGCCGAATCGGGACACCCGCCGGTTGGGCCGAACGCGCGACACTGGTACGCGCCGAGGGTACTGGGGTGATGGTCGACGGGTCGGCGATCCGGTGGTTCGCGCCATCCTTCGCCGACCGGTCCCCGCGCGGTCGGCGCGCCTGCTGCGTCGACTGACCGACACCGACCCGTCCGGCTACGCCTGGACTGCGACGCGCTGGCCGGCTACGACGTCCGGACCGGCTCGGCGAGATCGACTACCCGCTGACTGGCGGTCGCCGGCCTGACGACCAGGTCACGCCCGGCCGCGCGCTGCGAGCTCACCGACGGTGTCCCGGCCGTGCACGCCTGGTGATCCTTGACGATGTAGCCCACCTCGCGCCCGCCGAGGACCCGACATGGCCGGCCTGATCACGATCCAGGCCGTGGACGTGCCCAGCCGACCGCTACGACGAACCCACACCACCGGGCTGGCGGTCCGACGGGCGGTGCTCGGCGACCGAGCACGTCGACCGCGCCACCGCCGGCACCACCGACTTCGACCCGGATTCCAGGGTTCATCACCGCTACGCCTGGGGATGCGATCTGGACCCGGCCCGGCCTCGACCGCCGCAGCCGCTCGATGATCACGCTTGACCGCTCTGGTCGCCCGCGGCCACCACGAGGAGCTGGCCATGCACGTCCGCGCCGCGCGCACCAACGGGCTCACCGTCGACGAGATCAAGGAGTGCTCTTGCAGACCGGCCGATCTACTGCGGCGTCCCGACCGCCAACACCGCGTTCCGCATCGCCGCAGCGGGTGCTGAGCGACCTCGGAGCATTGACGAGGCGACGTCATGAGCACGGCGTTCGTCTACGACGCGGTCCGCACCCCGTTCGGCCGGTTCGGCGGCGCGCTGGCCGAGGTCGCGCCCGGACGACCTGGCCGCCGCCGTCCTGACGGCGCTGCTCGGCCGGGCGCCCGAGCTCGACCCGGCCGCGATCGACGAGGTCGTCCTCGGGCAACGCCAACGGCGCCGGCGAGGACAACCGCAACGTCGGCGCGGATGGCGGTGCTGCTGGCCGGGCTGCCCGTCTCGGTGCCCGGCTCGACGGTCAACCGGCTGTGCGGCTCAGTCCTGGACGCCGCGATGATCGCGCTCCCGGTCGATCGAGACCGGCGACGCCGACATCGTGCTCGCCGGCGGCGTCGAGTCGATGACCCGGGCGCCGTGGGTGCTGCCCAAGCCCGACCGCGGCCTTCCCGGCCGGCAACGTCACCGCGGTCTCGACGACGCTGGGCTGGCGGCTGGTCAACCCGCGCGATGCCCGCCGAGTGGACGGTCTCGCTGGGCGAGGCAACGAGCTGCTGCAGGACGAAGTTCGGGATCTCCCGCGAACGGCAGGACGAGTTCGCCGCCCGCTCGCACCAGCTCGCCGACGCGGCCTGGAACGCCGGCTTCTACGACTGCCTCACGATGCCCGTCGCCGGCGTCGACCTGGCCCGCGACGAGGGCATCCGGGCCGACAGCTCGACCGAGAAGCTGGCCGCGCTGAAGCCGGCGTTCCGGCCCGACGGCACGATCACGGCCGGCAACGCCTCGCCGCTGAACGACGGCGCGTCGGCCGTCCTGCTCGGCTCGGCCGAAGCCGCCGACCGGATCGGGCGGCGACCCGCTGGCCCGGATCGCCGGTCGCGGGGCGTCCGCGCTCGAACCGCAGATGTTCGGCTACGCGCCGGTCGAAGCGGCCGACCGCGCGCTCGCCCGGGCCGGCATCGGCTGGTCGGACGTCGGTGCCGTCGAGCTGAACGAGGCGTTCGCCGTCCAGTCCCTGGCCTGCGTCGACGCCTGGAAGATCGACCCGGAGATCGTCAACACCCAGCGGCGGCGCCATCGCGATCGGCCATCCCGCTCGGCGCGTCCGGCGGCCGGATCCTCGGCACCCTCGCCGAACGGCTGCTGCGCGAGCGGGCGAGCGCTGGGGCGTCGCCGCGATCTGCATCGGCGTCGGCCAGGGCTGGCCGTCGTCCTCGAGAACGTCGGGCGAGCGCGCCCGTGAGCGCGGTCGCAGTTCGACGGCGACGCCGACGAGGCGGTCGCCGACATCGCGGACGGATCGACCGTGCTGGTCGGCGGATTCGGCACTGGCCGGCATGCCGTTCGAGCTGATCGACGCGCTGCTCGGCAGGGCGCGGGCGACCTGACGGTCGTGAACAACAACGCCGGCAACGGCGACGCCGGACTGGCCGCGCTGCTCGCCGCCGGGCCGGTCCGCAAGATCATCTGCTCGTTCCCGCGGCAGATGGACTCGTGGGTCTTCGACGGTCTGTACCGGTCGAAGCAGATCGAGCTCGAGCTCGTGCCGCAGGGCAACCTCGCCGAGCGAATGCGCGCGGCGGGCGCCGGCATCGGGGCGTTCTTCTGCCCGACCGGCGTCGGCACGCCGCTGGCCGACGGCCGGGAGACCGCGCACGATCGACGGGCGCGACTACGTGCTCGAGTACCCGATCCGTGGTGACGTCGCCCTGATCAAGGCGCACCGCGCGGACACGATGGGCAACCTCGTCTACCGCAAGACCGCGCGGAACTTCGGTCCGGTCATGGCGACCGCGGCGACCACGACGATCGCGCAGGTCGACGAGGTCGTCGACGTCGGCCAGCTCGATCCGGAAGCGGTCGTGACGCCCGGGATCTTCGTGGACCGTCGTGGTGGCCGTCCCTCGTGATCCGCGCCCTGGGCCAGGCCGGAGGTGAAGCGTGACCGCCGAGCATCCCGACCGGCCCCGCTGAACCGGGCCGAACTCGCCGCCCGCGTCGCCGTCGACATCGCCGCCGGGCTCGTACGTCAATCTCGGCATCGGCCAGCCCACGCCGGTCGCCGACTACCTGCCCGCCGACGCGCGGCATCGTCCTGCACACCGAGAACGGCATGCTCGGCATGGGTCGCGCGGCCGCGCGGTGACGAGATCGACCCCGACCTGATCAACGCCGGGCAAGATCCCGGTGACCGAGACGCCCGGGGCGTCGCTACTTCCACCACGCCGACTCGTTCGCGATGATGCGCGGCGGCCACCTCGACGTCTGCGTGCTCGGCGCGTTCCAGGTCTCCGCCGGGGCGACCTGGCCAACTGGCACACCGGCGCACCGGACGCGATCCCGGCCGTCGGCGGCGCCATGGATCTGGCCATCGGCGCGAAGGACGTCTACGTGATGATGTCGCTGTTCAACAAGGACGGCAGCGCGAAGCTCGTCGCAAGCGTGCACCTACCCGTTGACCGGCCTGCGCTGCGTCACCCGCGTCTACAGCGACTGCGCGGTCCTGCGGATCCGCGATGACGGGGTTCACGTCGAAGAGACCTACGGACACTCGCTGGCCGACCTGCGCGCGGCCACCGGCGTCGATCTGCTGTCGTCCTAGCCGCTTGACGCTGGACCCGGCCCGCGATTATTTTTAGTCAAAACGAAATTTCGTTTCCGCCATACGAAAATGAGCCATGATGACCACTCGCCCTCCGTACCTCTCTCGGGCCGGATTGACCATTGATCCCGGCCTGGCCGCCTTCCTGGACGACGAGGTGCTGCCGCGGGTCGAGGTCGACGCCCAGGCGTTCTGGGACGGGTCTCGGCTCGAGCTGGTCGCACGAGCTCGGCCCCGCGCAATCGCGAACTGCTGGCCGAACGGGCCCGCCTGCAGACCGAGATCGACGAGTGGCATCGCGCGCACCCCGGTGATCTGACCCGGACGAGTACCGCGCGTTCCTCGACCGATATCGGGTACCTGGTCCCGGCCGGACCGGCGTTCACGATCGAGACCGACGACGTCGACCCCGAGATCGCCGACCCTGGCCGGCCCGCAGCTGGTCGTGCCGGTCTCGAACGCGCGCTACGCGCTGAACGCCGCCAACGCCCGGTGGGGTTCGCTCTACGACGCGCTGTACGGCACCGACGCGATCGGCGCGCCGCGCACGGTGCGCGGCTACGACCCGGTCCGCGGCGCCGCAGGTCGTCGCCTGGACGCGCTCGTTCCTCGACGACGTCGTGCCGCTGAGCGGCGGGTCGCACGCTGACGCCACGCGTATCGCGTCGACGGCGGGCGGCTCGTCGTCGACCAGTCCGGCGGGGCCGCGGCCGAATTGGTCGACCCCACGACCTTCGCCGGTCACACCGGTGCCGAGGACTCCCCCAGCACCGTCGTGCTCACGCACCACGGCCTGAGCATCGAGATCGTCCTCGACCCGACGACCAACGTGGGTGGGGCCGACGCGGCCGGGGTCGCCGACGTGGTGATCGAGTCGGCGCGTGACGACGATCGTCGACTTCGAGGACTCGGTGGCCGCCGTCGACGCGGCCGACAAGGTCGCCTGCTATCGCAACTGGCTCGGGCTGATGACCGGCGACCTCACCGAGGTGGTCACCAAGGGCGGACAGACCTTCACGCGCCAGCTCAACGCCGACCGCTCGATCACCGCGCCGGACGGCAGCTCTCGCGAACTGCGCGGCACGCGCGTTGCTGCTCGCCCGCAATGTCGGCCACCTGATGACGCACATCGGCCGTGCTCGACGCCGACGGCAATGAGATCCCCGAAGGCCTGATGGACGCCATCGTCACGGTGACGATCGCGATGGCCGACCTGCTCCGCCGCGCGGCGCAACTCACGAAGCGGCTCCGTCTACATCGTGAAGCCGAAGATGCACGGCCCGGCCGAGGTCGCCTTCGCCGATCAGACGTTCACCCTCGTCGAGGAGATCCTCGGCGTTGCCCCGCAACACCGTGAAGATCGGAATCATGGACGAGGAGCGGCGCACCACCGTCAACCTCGCGCGAGTGCATCCGCGCCGCGCAGTCGCGAGTCGCCTTCATCAACACCGGTTTTCTCGACCGGACGGGCGACGAGATCCACACGTCGATGCACGCCGGCCCGATGGTCCGCAAGGCCGACATGCGCGGGACGTCCTGGATCTCGGCATACGAGGACTGGAACGTCGACGTCGGGCCTGGCCTGCGGGCTGCGCGGACGCGCCCAGATCGGCAAGGGCATGTGGGCCGCCCCCGACCTCATGGCCAACATGCTGGCCGAGAAGATCGCGCAGCCGCGCGCGGGCGCGTCCTGCGCCTGGGTCCCGTCCCCGACGGCCGCGACACTCCATGCCACCCACTACCACCGCGTCGACGTCGCCGCCCGCCAGGACGAGATCGCCGCCGGCGGGCCCCGGGCGAAGCTCGACGACCTGCTGGTGATCCCGGTCGCGGCCGATCGCGACGTGGACGGCCGACGAGATCCAGAGCGAGATCGACAACAACGCGCAGGGGATCCTCGGCTACGTCGTCCGCTGGGTCGACCAGGGCGTCGGCTGTTCGAAGGTCCCGGACATCCACGGAGTCGAGCTGATGGAGGATCGCGCGACCTGCCGCATCTCCTCCCAGCACATCGCGAACTGGCTGCTGCACGGCATCACCTCGACCGATCAGGTCGACGCGGCCCTGCGGCGCATGGCGGTCGTCGTCGACGGGCAGAACGCCGGCGACGCCGCGTACACGCCGATGGCGCCCGGGTTCGACGGCGAAGCGTTCCAAGCGGCCCGCGATCTGGTCGTTCTGGGCACCGCGCAGCCGTCCGGCTACACCGAACCGATCCTGCACGCCCGCCGCGCCGCCGAGAAACTCGCGACATCCGACTGATCACCCGCAAGGACGGAATGCTCGAGCTGGCCGCCCTCGCTACGCCAGTCCGAACAACGCCGGGTCGGCCCGCACGACATCGGTGAGTTGATGACGTGAGTTCACGTTCGCCTTGGCGTAGATGTTGCCGAGGTGATAGCTCACGGTGCTCTGCGTGATGAACAGGTCGCGGGCGATCTGCGCGTAGCTGAGTCCCTCGACGGTCAGGGTCAACACGTCTTTCTCGCGGTCCGAGAGCGCGACAGCAGCCGCCGACGAGACCGCGCGATTCGGCGGCGGCCGAAGTTGCTGCGCGCGCTCGACATACGTCGTCGCGCCGAGGGCCTGGTAGACCACGGTCGCCGTGTCCAGCGATCGGGCCGCAGCCGGCGCATCCCCGAGCAGATGCGCGAGTCGGGCGTGGTCGAGCAACACGTGCCCGCGATAGAGCGGCACCTGGTCGAGGTCTCCGGCCAGGGCCGCCCGGAGTCGGCTGAGGGCCAGCTTGCCGTTGCCGAGCGCCTCGGCCACGAGTCCGAGCAACCAGTCGGCGAGCGCGTCGGTCCAGCCGATGACGGCCGGCGCGGCCTTGACGCGCTCCGCGCACGCGACGGCGTCGTCGAGTTCGCTCGCCCAGATCGCGGCGATTCCGGCGTGCAGGAGCCACACCCCATTCTTCCGGATCCGGTCTTCGCGAACTGCGCGGACGGACGCACGGAACCGGTCGAAGAGCTCCGGCGCCGTCGTTCGCCGGGCGTGCGCGGCGATGACTTCGGTGATGGTCAGTAGATCGACGGCTTCGACCCACGGCGCCCGGTCGATCAGCTCCCGCGCGGCACGCAGCTCGGTAGTGGCCGTCACATCGTCGCCGGTCCCGATCGCCAGCAGCGGCACGCTGGCGACGACGAACGGGTGCGGATAGCCGTGCGACAGCTCGCCGGCGAGCCGGAAGTTGACCCGTGCGAGGGCCCACCGACCCAGGAACCATTGGGCGCGCCCGAGCTGGGCGTGGATCGCGCCACCGTTGACGTCGGCCAACCCCTTCTGGATCCGATCCGTCACCTCGACGAGATCCGCCACCCCGTCCGCGAAGCGCCCCGTGGTCGCGAACACCGCGCCCCGCCAGACGAGAGCAGGTGTTTGCGGCATCGGCACCGCAGCGGGGTTCGGCTCGATCACGGGTCCGACCTGCAGCACTTCGTCCATGGTCGCGGCGCGGGCGACGAGGGTTCCGCGGGCGAACAACTCGAGCCCACGCAGCGGCGGGTCCGCTACTCCCGCGGACGTCGCCTGCTCGAGAGCACCCCGAATGGCGTCGTCGGCACCACCGGTCTGTAGCAGTCCCCACGCCAGCAGCACGGCGATGCGGTACCGCGTGCGCGCGTCGACTGCGTCGCCGCGCAGATCGTCGGCGGATCGGGTCGACGGTCCGATCGACGAGCTGATCGGTGAGGGCCCCGACCGCCACGTAGGGTTCGCGTTCCCAGATGGCGAGCGTGCCTTCGATCATCGCTGCGCCGACCCGATCGCCGGCATCGGCGAGGTCGCCGAGGACTTCTCGGACGCCCGTCCGGTCACCGCTGAGGATGCGGTCGAAGCAGCTCTCGAGCCAGCGCCTTTCACGATCCGCCGGCGATCGGGTGACGGCGCTCGCCGCCTGCCAGTAATGCCCGGCGAGCCGGTACGAGCGACGGGCGTGCAACTGCTCGGCGTACGCCTCCAGATCCGTGGCCAGCGCGTCGTCGTAGTGGTCGGCAGCGGCGATCCGGTGGGCGAGCGCCTCCGCCCGGCTGGTCACAAGGGTTGCCGCGGTGGCGTGCAACGCGTGTCGCGTCGAGAGCGTCATCCCCTGATAGATCGCCGCGCGAACCAACGCGTGGGCGGCCCGGACCAGCTCCGTCGGTCCCGCGCTCCGGACGGTCAACAGTCCGGCGTCGACGAGACTCTGCAGGTCGTCGAACGCGCCGGGCCGTCCGGCCAGCTCCATGGCCTCGAGCGTCGACGTCCAGTCCGAACCCAAGACGCACACGGCCTGGGCGAGGCGCACCGCCGTGTCGTCGAGTCGATCGAGGCGCGCCATGACCGAGTCGGCGAAGGCCGCGGGCGCCGGCAATACATCCATCCGGGCCAGCGCGTCAGGGTCGTACTCGGTCAGTAAGGCCCGCAAATAAAGGGGGTTCCCGCCCGTGTGTTCCCACAACGCGTCGACGGTGTCGGCCGAGATGTGCGCCGACAGCTCGCGGGCCAACCCGCTCGCGGCGTCCCTGGTCAGCCCGGCCAACTCGATCCGGACTGCTCGCCCCGGACGCGCGACCCACCGCGCCCACCCGCCGCCGATGGCTCCCGGGCGCGTGCCGATCGCGATCAGCAGCCGGTCCCCGCTCGCCCGCCCCATCACGTCCATGATCGCGTCGAGCGACTCCGGATCAGCCCACTGCGCGTCGTCCAGGACGAGCAGGACCGGCGGGTCGGTGGCATCGACGAGATCCCGCAGCCGCTGGGCGACCGTCACCGGATTCACCGTCTCGCCGTCTCGTCGCGGGGAGATGTCGGTTCCCCAGCGATTGACGACGCCGTACGGCGTGACTGCCCCGGCCTCGATGCCGTCCGCCCAGCGAACCGTGAAGTCCGGGGCGGCGTTGGCGACGAGTTCGTCCAGCAGCGCGGACTTCCCCATTCCCGCGGCGCCCTCGACGACCAGCAGGCTCGGTTCGCCGGCGCGCGACCGGGCCAGAACGTCGACCAGCGCCGTGAGAACGAAGGGTTCCCACTGGCGCTGGTCCACTGCCCGACTCCCTTGGCGATCCTCCGCCGGAACAAGGTCGGATCATTTTAGCGGGGCGCCTCCGCCGGAGTGGTCCGACGAGCGACGTAGCCCTCCGCGGCCTGCCCGATGTACTCGATCAGTTCGGGATCGAGGCGCCGGAGACCGCGTCGGTCGTAGAAGCGGGTGACCCCGATGCCGGCCAGGACCCAGAACACCAGGCCGACCGAGGTCATGACGAGCCCACGGGTCAGACCGGCGTCGCCGATCATGTTGTAGTACATGATCGACCGCACTCCTCCGAGGATCTGCCGCAGTGGCTCGAAGTTGGCCACGAAGCGCAGGAATCCCGGCAGGGCCTGCAGCGGGATCGTTCCGCCCGACGAGGCCAGCGAGAGGTACAGGAAAAGCAGCATTGCCAGCAGTTGGCCGAGCGATCCGAACAGGGCAAGCAGGACGAGCGTGCCCATCGCGACCACGATTGCGGCAAACGACGAGAACAGCCACAGCGCGGCGACGTTCGGGGCGTACATGTGCAGGACCCCGACGGCGACGCTCAGCATGAGACCGGTCAGTACCGGCGCGAGGACCGCGGCGACCGTCCACTTCGTCAGCAGGGTCGTCCACCGGGTGAGCGGAAGTGGTCGGCGCATCCGCCATTTCGGCCCGACTTCGGTGGCTCCGTAGCCGGTGGCGGAGTCGACACCGGAGTTGGTGATCGTCGCGACGAGAAAGCCGCACATCAACGTCAGCAGCGCTAAGTAGAACGCACTGAGTCCGAGCGCCGAGTGAGCCGGCAGCGGTCGGTAGGTCACGGTCGTCACGTCGACGGGGTCGCTGCGCAACGCGGCGACGGCGCCGCTCGCCGTTGTGGTGCCGGCGGCCGGGGTCGAGCTGGCCGCGGCGCGCTGGTCAGTTTCGCGGAAACCGACTTCATGATCTGGTCGAGGGCGGGTTCCGTGACGCCGGCGGCGAGGCTGATGCCCACGCTGCCGGCCCGCTGATTGGTGAGGATCTCGATCGTCGGCCGGCCGGACGCCGGGCTGGCGCCTGGCACGGAATACAGATCCAGCAGCGACGCCGTGAAGTCCGCCGGAACGACGATGGTGGCGAAGGCCTGACCTTTGTCCATCCGATGCTGTGCATCAGCGAGCGTCATCGTGGACAGCGACAGCCGGCTGGTGACGCCAGGCGCGCTCTCGAGGCTCGTGACGACCTGCTGGCCGATGTTGACCTCACCCGACGCGGTGGTAGAGCCCCGGTCCTGATCGACGACGACAACGGGCAGATCGTGCAGGTGCGCGGTCGGATCGACGACCGAGCCGACGTAGATCAGCGATATCAGGGCGATGAGGGTGCCGGCCAGGATCAGGGGAGTGATCCAGAGCTTGCGCGAGCCCAGCAGGGTGCGCGCCGGCACTGTCGGTGCGGACGAAGTCGGTGCGGACGAGGGCGGCGGCGACGAGGTCATTGTGGTCGTCGCTCAGTCGACCGGGGTGCTGACGGCCGGGCGATCGGTGCCGGCCTTGACCCGATCGGTGTACTTCAGCGCCGCGACGATGAACAGCACTGGCAGAACCCAGTTGAGGATCAGGTTGGCGGCCATGCTCAGCCCGCTGTGCGACTCGAGGTAGCCCGAGTAGAAGTGGCAGCCGGTCATGGCCAGCACGGCGACGCCGAAGGCGGCGCTGATGTGACGGTTGACCGAGCGGAAGACCGGTGACTTCCAGTACTGGCGAGGGGTCAGCTCGCGGGCGTACTGCTCGGTGAACGGGACGACCAGCAGCGAACCGAGCATCACGACGGCGAGGACGAGCGCGCAGGCGCCGCGGCCGTAGTCGACGATGTTCTGGCGCAGGTCGTCCGAACCGGTGAAGGCGAGCGCCGCCATCACCCCGAAGGTCACGATCCCCGCGGCGTCGATGACCTTGACGCTGCTGCGCTGACCGTCGACGGTGCGCTCGCCGAGTCCCTTCACGGTGATACCGATCGTGATCAGGCCGGCGACGACCGCCGCCCAGGCGACGAATCCGGACCCGGCGTGCCCGGCGATGACGGTGAACAGAACCCACGGGATCAGGCTGACGAACATCTTGGTCGACTTCATGTCATGTCCTCTGTGTCGATACGCATCCGGCGGTGCGCGGTGTGGCTCATTTCTATAAGCGCGCCGCCTCGACCCACCTGGGTGAAACTCACAGTCCGCGATCCACAGACACAAACCATTCGACCTGACCCATCCGCAGAACCCATCGACCAGTCACGCCGCCGGACGGAAGGAGTACAAACCCGCCGCCGTAGGTCGCGCTACGAGGCGCCGGCGATGGTCAGCGATCGATCATCCGCTCCCCGGCCTCCGTGTAGCGATGGCCCTCGAATGTGATGGCGGCCGACGCGGTCGCCAATTCATCGAGGTCGGCCGCAGGGAGCTCGAGATCGACGGCGGCGAGGTTCTCGTCGAGCCGTTCGATTCGTCGCGTACCGGGAATCGGCGCAATCCACGGCTGTTGCGCGAGCAGCCACGCCAACGCGACCTGCGCGGGCGTGGCGCCGAGGCGGTTCGCGATCCCGGCGATCAGCTCGACCACCACTTGGTTCGCGCTGCGTGCGGCCGCCGCGAACCGTGGCAGGGCGGTGCGGATGTCGCCCGCCTCGAAGGTCGTCGTCGGATCGATCGTCTGAGTCAGAAAGCCCTTACCCAGCGGGCTGAACGGCACGAACCCGATCCCGAGATCCGCCAACGTCGGGATGATCTCGGCTTCCGGCTCGCGCCACCACAGCGAATACTCCGACTGCAGGGCGGTGACGGGCTGGACGGCGTGCGCGCGCCTGATCGTGCGGGGCGACGCCTCGGACAGCCCGAAGTGGCCGACCTTGCCGGCGGCGATCAACTCGCGCACCGCGCCGGCCGTGTCCTCGATCGGGACGTCGGGATCGACACGGTGTTGGTAGAGCAGGTCGATGTGGTCGATCCCCAGTCGGCGCAGCGATCCCTCGACGGCGGCGCGGACGTGATCGGGCCGGCTGGATCGTCCGGTCTGCTTGCCGTTCTCGTCGAACGAGAACCCGAACTTCGTCGCGATGACGACCTGGTCGCGGACGGGCCCGATCGCTTCGCCGACGAGCTCCTCGTTGACGAACGGCCCGTACACCTCGGCGGTGTCGAAGAATGTCACGCCCCGATCGACCGCGGCCCGCACCACCGCGATGCCTTCTTCCCGCGTCGGCAGCGGCAGGTAGCTCTGGCTCAGCCCCATGCAGCCGTAACCGAGTGCGGAGACCTGAAGGCCCTGACCAAGAGTTCTCGTATGCATGTCCATCACTCAACACGACTGCGCGCGTCGGTGGGAGGGCTTGTCCTTCCCGGTAAAACGAGAACCCCTGCGGAGCACGCCGCGAGATCAGAGCGACGTGCGGTGCCGGAACAACCAGGCCGCGCCGAGCGCCGAGCCGGTCAGGATGACCATGCAGTACGCGACCGCGGCCAGCGCATCGATCCCGATGCTCGTGCCGGTCGAGGTCCGGCCCATCCACAGCCCGCGCAGGGTCTCGATGATCGGTGTGAACGGCTGGTAGCGCGCAATGTCTGCGAGTCCGACCTGCATCGTGTGAGCCGGTACGAATGCGGTGCTGACGTACGGGATGAACATCAGCACCATCGTGAAGGACGTCGCCGCTTCGGCGGTGCGGGCGAGCAGACCCAGAGCGGCCGCGAGCCACGACAGTGCCGCGATGAACAGCACGATCAAGGCGGCCGCCGCGACCCAGTCGCCCACCCAGCCGGTCGGGCGCCACCCGATCGCGAGTCCGACGCCGATCACCAGCGTCGTTGCGACCAGGTTGCGCGCGAGGCTCGCAACGACGTGCCCGACGAGCAGCGTCGAGCCGGCCAACGGCATCGACCGGATCCGGTCGACGATTCCGTTGCTCATGTCGGTGGCCACGGCCACGGCGGTGGTGCCCGCGCCGAATCCAGCGCACAGCACGATCAGGCCCGGCACCACGTAGTCGACATACGCCTCGCCGCTGCGCAGCGCTCCCCCGAACACGTAGACGAACAACAGCATCAGCACGATCGGCAGCATCAGCGCGGTGAAGAACGATTCCGGGTTTCGCAGCGAGCGACGGACGCACCGCCCGGCCATGACACGGGAATCGACGATGGTGACGGCGAAGGACATCACGCGACCTCTTTCGAATCGGCGGCGCCGGTCGCCTCGTGCTCAGCACCGGCCGGAAGCCGATCAACCGAAGGAACCGGGCGATCGGACGGATTGGTGAGGCTGAGGAAGACGTCGTCGAGGCTCGGCCGGTGCAGCGACATCATCACGTCCGAGCCGACCGCGCCGGGGATCTGACCGAGAATCCTTCGGACGTCGGCCACCGTCGCGGTTGTCGGCACGTCGAGGACGCGTTCGACTTCATCCCCGCGGATCACGTCGAGCAGTCGCGCCGCCCGGGCACAGGTCGCGGCGTCGGCGAACCGCAGGCGCAGGACTTCCGCGCCCACGCCGGCTTTGAGCTCGTCCGCCGTGCCGCGAGCGACGATGCGACCGCGATGCAGCAGCGCGACGGTATCGGCGAGTTGGTCGGCTTCTTCGAGGTACTGCGTCGTGAGCAGCACGGTCACGCCGTCGACGACCAGCCGGCGGACGGTGTCCCAGAGTTGCTCGCGGCTGCGCGGATCGAGGCCGGTGGTCGGCTCGTCGAGGAACAGCAACCGCGGTCTCTCGATCATGCTGATCGCGAGGTCGAGGCGGCGGATCATGCCGCCGGAGTAGGTCGAGACCCGGCGGTCGGCGGCGTCGGTCAGGTCGAAGGCGGCCAACAGTTCCATCGTCCGTGCCGACACCGCTCGGCGTGGGATGTGCCGCAGCCGGGCCATCAGCTCGAGATTCTCGCGTCCGGTCAAAAGGTCGTCGACGGCCGCGAACTGGCCGGTCAGGCTGATGGATCGCTTGACCCCGACGGGGTCAGTGAGCAGGTCGTGACCGGCGACGCTGGCGATGCCGGCGTCCGGACGAACCAGCGTGGCCAGAATCCGAACCAACGTCGTCTTGCCCGCGCCGTTGGGTCCGAGCAACGCGAAGACGTGTCCCGCTTCGATCGAGAGATCCACGTCGTCCAACACCCGCTGCTCGCCGAACGACTTGCCGATGCCTCGCGCCGTAACCGTGTACGTCATACGCAGAACCGTATACGGCGCACACAGTTATAGTCAAGAGTCATCGCACCCGAGAGGAGAACCTCCGCATGCCGACCGATCGTCCGGTACCGCTGCCCCCCGGGCTGGACCTGCTGTGGGGGCGGCGCGAACGCGGCCAGCGCGGCCCGAGGCGCGGCCTGTCGATCGATGCCATCGTCGTGGCCGCCGTCGCCATCGCCGACGCCGAAGGGCTCGAGGCCGTCTCGATGGCCCGGGTGGCCAAGGAGGTCGGCTTCACGACGATGTCGCTGTACCGCTACGTGGCCAGCAAGGACGAACTGCTGCAACTGATGTGGAACGCGAGCGCCCAGGGCGCCGAAGAGTTAGTGCTAGAGGGCGACGACTGGCGGGCGCGGCTACGGGGTTGGGCACTCGTGCAACGCGAGATTCTCGATCGCCATCAGTGGATCACCCAGATGCCGATGGCCGCGCCCCCCCTCGCGCCCAATTCACTGATCTTCGTCGAGCGGGGCCTCGAGACACTCGATGGCACGGGCCTGGCCGAAGCCGACAAACTGCGGATCATCGGCTTGATCAGCTCGTATACGCTCAGCGAGGCGCGGATGGCCGCCGACGCGGCGCGAGCGGCCCGCGCCGCGCACGCCCACGCGGCCGATACGGGTGGCACCGTCATCCCGCCGTGGAGTTTCGAGGCATTGCTTCGCGAACTCGTCGACGAAGACCGCTATCCGCGCCTGCATCGGATCGCCTGGTCGGCCGACATCGGCACCGACCCGTCCGGCTTCGACGAGCGCGAAGAGTTCCGCTACGGCCTCGACCGGATCCTCGACGGCGTGCAGTGTCTGGTCGAGCCGGCCCCGACGCTCACCCGGGTTCGACGGCGACGATCAGCACCTGACCCGGACGGATGAGGGACGGGTCCTGGCCGATCGTCGTCCGGTTCCATTGATAGATGGGCTGGAATCCCTGCTGATGGAACCAGTCGGCGATGACCCATAGGTTGTCGCCGGGCTTGACGGTGTAACGCACGTATCGAGGCGACGGGGCCGCGATCGCTCCCGCAGTGGGCGCCGTGCTGATTGCCGGCGTCGTGTCGGCGGACGGGACCGGCGATGCGGCCATTCCGCTTGTCGCCACGGGCGTGACCGTCAGGACGCCCGACGGTGCCGACGAGTTCACGCCGTTCGCCGGGGCCGACTGCGCGCTCGCCGATCCACCACCGGCATCGCGCGTCGCATGGTGGTGAGCGAGGACAACGCTGACGATGACGGCGACCGCGGCCACACCGACCACTACCAGCGCCGGAGCCAGCCGATGGCCGCGCCGGCGGCGGCCGTCCTGCTCGTGCATGCGATGTTGGGCTGTCACAGCGACCCCCAGGGCCCTCGAACTAACGCGACGTCGACGACGGCCTACCCGCGGCGCTGCGTGCCCTAACGATTACGTCACGTGTCAGCACAGCCGTCGGCAGACAGCCGGATACGTTCGTCAGCTTTGACCCCTCGACGGCCGTATTGCCGTATGCGTAAAGGTGATTGTCCATACGAATGCTTGATGGAGAAGACACTTCTTCATAAGTTTTTCGTCAATCGAGCGATTCGCAACGCCCGGGCGACCTTAGCGAGATCTCACGCGCGGGCGACCCACTCACAGCGTCGCGATGCCGGCCAGGAACAGGTCGACGCCGGCCAGGAACTGCTCGCGATCGTCGTGGTCGGCGAGCTGCGCAGCCACGTGGCGGACGAATGGATATTCGGCGGGGTCGAGGTGCGCCCATTGGTCCGCGAGCAGGCCGAGGAAGGTCTCGCGTTCCATGGCGCGGGGCGCGTGGAGCCCGGCGGCCTGCCCGGGGGAAACGCGCGTGGCTCAGGGCGCCACCACCTGCGGGGCAGGCGCGAACCGAGCTCAACCGGTTCACGTTGCGCGTGAACAACTGGACGTTCGGTGGACTATGTCAACGGCAGTGCGTGGCCCTGTTGGAGCATCACCTGGCTGAAGACGGCTCGATATTTCCGCACCTTCGTCGCCGTCAGCCCTCCTTGCAACCTGTCCTCAGTCGGCTCGACGCGGAACACAATTTGATTGGCGAAGTGCTGGAGGAGATCGACGCGGCGCTGATCCACCTCGCACAGAATCCCACCGAGTTGGGCCCGATCAGCGACGCCGTCGATCTGTTGACCGACACCATGCTTTCGCATTTCGCCTACGAAGAACGCGAGCTGGTCGCCCCGCTGGCGCAACACGGCTTCTATCCGGTCAAGTGCCGTGACCAAGCTGTGCCCACCGTGCCCGCCACCGCAGAGCCTGGACCACCGACCACACGGAGGCGGGAGCCTGACGCAATCCGGTAACAGACGCCGTCGCAGGGCAAAAACGTGCAGTAGCTGAACCGCCGACCACCTCGACGCTTGGTCGTGGCGGGACTGGAACCCCGGAAACACGGGGCCCTGAACGAGAATGTTCAATGGAGCTCGAAAAAACGGTGACAAAGCAGTGACAAGCGCCAAAGGACGCTCGGACCTGCGGGAACTTCCCCTCGTGAGCGTTGACTTCCGCGGTGGAGCTGTGGGGATTCGAACCCCAGACCCCCTCGATGCGAACGAGGTGCGCTACCGGACTGCGCCACAGCCCCAAGTCGAAACCTGGTGGTTCTCGCGAACCGCCGATCAGGTTACCAGCCGCGAACCGGCCGAATCGACGTCAGCTGGCCCGGCGCTGGGCGATGGCGAGGTCGGCGTCCTGGTCGTTGTAGAGGCCGGTGAGGTCGACGGTGTCGAGGTTGTGCAACGCCGGATCGTCGTCGTCGATGCGGACGACGGTCGGGTCGGGCTCGGCGAAGAACGGGCTCTCGGCCGTCACGTCGTAGCCGCGGGGACGGCGGACGGTCGCCCGCTCCTGACGGTGGGCCCGGCGCTCACGATCGCGCAGCGCCTGCGTCCGCAGGAAGTACACGTAGCCGGCCAGGCCGGCCAGGAAAACCAGACCGGCCGCCCAGAACAGGCCGCCACCGACAGTGAAGGCGAGCAGCAGTGTGATCAAGCTGCCCCCGCCGAGGATGGTCAGCGAGCGACGGCGGCGGGCCATCATGTGCCGGCGGGCCGCCGACATGTCGTGGCGATCGACGGGGTACATCAGCGCCTCCTGGGCGGCGGGAATCGGCCGGCGCGCGGCCAGCTTCGAGTCGACATGGGACGAGGTGGCGACGAACACCTCGCCGCGGGCGGCGGTGATGCGCGGCTGGACGAAGCTGACGTCGTCTGCCTCGGGGCCGGCGGTCGCGCGGCGGTTGAGCGCCCGCATCCCCCGGCCGAACCGGCGCACGGACCGCTCCTGGGCCCGGTCGTCGTGCCGGCGCAACACCATGGGCACGACGACGATCAACCACAGGACAAGCAGCGCCGAAAGCTCCAGCATGGGTCGAGACATCGCACCTCCAGTCACATCCGTAACACGACTGGCCTCACGGTAGTGAGCGGATCTCCCGGGTTGCCGGATCTTGTCCGGCGTGTCGCGTCGAACTGTCAACCTTCAGTTCAGGTTCTGCGATTCGCGGGCGGCCCGGGGTCGATGCTGGTGCGTCTCAGGGGCCCAAACCCCGAACGCGGCAAGATCCGCGAACGTCAGCCCGGCGGCAACGTCAGCCCGGCGGCAACGCAGCCGGGGCAATCGCGACAGCATCGTCCGTCCACCGAGATCTTCGGGTGTCACGGCGAACGCGACGTGATCGCGCCAGGCCCCGCCGATGTCGAGGAAACGTTCGTAATAGCCCTCTCGCCGCAACCCGAGCTTCTCGACGACCCGCAGGCTCGCGTCGTTCTCGGGCCGGATGTCGATCTCGACCCGGTGCAGACCGGTCGCGAAGCAGTGGTCGATGACCAGCGCGACCGCGGTCGGCGTGATGCCGCGCCCGGCCAGCGCGCCGTCGACCCAGTAACCGATCGTGCAGCCCTTCAGCACGCCTTGGACGATGTTCGACACGTTGACCTGGCCGGCGAACATCCCGCCGTACGTGACGACGAACGGCAGCATCGTGCCGTTGCGTCCACTCTTGCGAAGCGCCCCGCACAGAGCCGGCCACGAGCTGATCCCGTGTCGTTCCGCCCACGCGACCGTCGACGTGGGTTCCCATTGCGCCAGCCATCGCTCGTTGCGCAGCCGGATCTCGCTCCAGGCCCGCCCATCCCGCATCCGGGGCGGCCGCAGCAGCACCGGTCCCGCGCTCAGTTCGACCGGCCAGGCCCGTCTCGGCACGGCCATGTCTCAGCGGTTGGCCAACAGCAGTGGCATCACGGTGACGCGTGATCCGGAGACGACCTCGGTCACCTCTTCGTCGATGATGACCAGGCAGTTGGACGATGCCATCGACGCGATCAGGTGCGAGCCGGCGCCGCCGACGAGCGACACGCTGTAGCTGCCGTTCGCCTCGCGATGCAGCACGCCGCGGCGGTACTGCCGAAGCCCCGCCGGGCTGTCGACCCGCTCGAGCGACACGGCCTGGACGGTCGCCCGGTGGATCTGGCGCTTACCGAGCAGCTTGCGGATCGCCGGACGGACGAACGCCTCGAACGACACCAGCGCGCTGACCGGGTTGCCGGGCAGGCAGAAGATCGGAACTTTGTCGCCGAGGTGGCCGAAGCCCTGCGGCATACCGGGCTGCATGGCGACCCGACTGAACTCCACCGTGCCGATCTCGCTGAGCGCCTGCTTGACGACGTCGAAGGCCCCGAGGCTCACACCGCCGGTCGTGATGAGGATGTCGGCGCGCAGCAATTGGCTCTCGAGCTTGTCGAGCAATCGCGCATGGTCGTCCGGAACGATTCCGACGCGATAGGCGTCGGCGCCGGCGTCGCGCGCGGCCGCCGAGAGCAGGTAGGAATTCGCGTCGGTCACCTCACCGAATGCCGGCGGCTGGCCGACGTCGACGAGCTCGCTCCCGGTCGACAGGATGATCACGCGCGGACGAGGACGGACGACGACCCGATCGCGTCCCAGGGCGGCCAGCAACGCGATCTGCTGCGGCCCCAACGCGGCGCCGGCGCCGAGCGCGGGTTGCCCGGCCTGCAGATCTTCGCCGGCCCGCCGGATCGACTCGCCGGAGCGGACGGGTCGTCGCACGCCGACGCGCGCGACTCCCTGGTCGGTGCTCTCGAGATCGACGATGGCATCCGCGCCGACCGGGATGGGCGCGCCCGTCATGATCCGCATGGCCAGGCCCGGACCCATTCCCGCCCGGCTCTTCGCGCCGGCCACGACATCGCCGACCACCGGCAGCACCGACGGCTGGGCGTCACTGGCATCGCGGGTGTCGACGGCCCGGACGGCGTATCCGTCCACGCCGGCATTGTCGAAGCCCGGCAGCGCGACGGTGCTGACGACGTTCTCGGCCAGCAACAGTCCTTGCGCGTCGAGCAGGGCGAGCTCGATCGGGTCGATGATGCCGATCCCGTCCAGAATCGTGGCGAGGTGCTCGTCGACGGTGCGCAGTGGCTCGTGCGGCACTAGTTCGAGCTCCTCTCGGCGGCGACGTGGCTGCACCCATGATCTCCCACCCCGGCCCGGAAGGCGGACGAGCGCGCGGGGCGTGGTCGGATGAATCGGACGATGACGGCTGCGCAGGTCCGCGAACCGCGTGGCTTGCGTGCTCTCGCCATACCAGGACACTAGCGGCATGACCTCGTCCGGATCGACAAAATCCGAGCGACGCCGGACGCTGCTGGACGGGCGGGCGGCCCGGTCCGCCGACGAGATCGACGCGGCCCGGACGGCGATCGTCGACGTGATCCTGGCCCATTGGTCGGCCGAGTGGACGACGGTCGGGGCGTACGTCCCACTGCGCACCGAACCGGGCTCGACGCAGTTGTTGGACCGACTGCGCGCGCTCGGCTCGCGGGTGATCGTGCCGATCGTCGAACCCGATCGCGATCTCGACTGGCGGCAGTGGCCGGACGGACCGGGACCGCTCGGCCGCGACGCGATCGCCTCGGTCGGGGTCGTCTTCGTTCCCGCGCTGGCCGTCGATTCCGGCGGACGCCGGCTCGGGCGCGGGGCCGGCTCGTACGACCGGGCGCTCGTCCGGGTGCCGGCCGGTGTCCCGATCGTCGCACTGCTCTACGCCAATGAGTTCATCTCCGGCGCGCTGCCGGCCGACGTCTGGGACCGGCCCGTCTCGGCGGTGGTGACGCCCGCGGGCTGGCACTGGTTCGGCTCTCGGAACGGGCGATTGGACGGGGCCCGGCACGGGCAATTGGACGGGGAATAGCGCGATCCCGCACCATGGTTGGCAGTCGTAGTGGTCGAGTGCCAGATCGTAGTCCGGAGGATCGCCCCGAATGCCCACCTATCAGTACGCGTGCACGAATCCCGAATGTGGCAACCGCTTCGAACTGGTGCAGTCGTTCACGGACCCCTCGGCCACCGACTGCCCGGTGTGCGGTCAGCCCGTGCGTAAGGTGTTCTCGGCCGTCGGCGTCGTTTTCAAGGGCTCGGGCTTCTACCGCAACGACTCGCGCGAAAGTGGCCGCAAGGGTGCGTCGACGAGCGCATCGTCGTCGTCGGACTCGTCGAAGTCTGACTCGTCCGCCTCGTCGAAGTCATCGTCGGACTCCTCGAAATCCGATTCGACGAGCTCTTCGAAGTCGGACTCCTCGTCGTCCGGTTCGTCGGCGTCTTCCTCCTCGTCTTCCTCCTCGAAGTCCGACTCGGGCTCAGGCTCGACGGGCTCGTCCTCGGGCGCCAGCAAGTCGAAAACAGCGTCGTAAC
This sequence comes from uncultured Actinomycetes bacterium, assembly GCA_963737785.1. Classification (GTDB taxonomy): domain Bacteria; phylum Actinomycetota; class Actinomycetes; order Mycobacteriales; family Jatrophihabitantaceae; genus CAVTTS01. Next base: position 13,724 of record CAVTTS010000002.1, on the reverse strand, counting down.
TGCGCCCTCCCTGGCGGGCGTTGTCCACAGACGACTTCGTCGTCCACAGATGCCTCTCGAACCGACCGACTCGAACGCGTGAGCCATAGCGTTGCGGGATGTTCTCCAGCGCACTAGTCGCTCGGCTGGCCGGTTGGCCGCGTCGGTGCGCGGTGCTGGTCTGCCTGCTGCTCGCGGCCGTCACCTACCTTTCCCCAGCTCCGGTCGCCGCGCGGACCGAGACCGTCGACGTCGTGGTCGCGGCGCACAGCCTCTCGGCCGGGCACCCGATCGGGACGGACGATCTGCGAGTCGCGGCGTGGCCCAGCCGGGGTTCGCCGCCGGGCTCGTTCACGGGGACGGCCGCGCTCCTCGGCCGGCGGACGGCCGGCCCGATCGCCGCTGGCGAAGCGATCACCACGACCCGGCTGGCCGGAGCCGGGCTCACGGTCGGGCTCCCGGCCGGATCGGTCGCGGTGACGGTTGCCGTGGCGAGCTCGGTAGCCGGAGTCGTGCGCCCCGGTGACCGGGTCGAGTTGCTGCTCGCGACGAGCAATACGACCGGGTCGGATAGCGGATCGGACGCCGGGACGCCGTCCGCTGACGGATCGCCGGGCGCGCCAGTCATCTTGGCGCGCAGCGTCATCGTGTTGGCAGTTTTGCCGGCTGATTCAGGGACGTCGTCCGACGCGACTCTCGTGATCGCCGTTGACGAGGCGAGCGGTGCCCGACTCGCGGCCTATACGGCCCAGGTCAAAGTCGCGGTCGTGATCTATCCCCCTTAGTATCCGCCCCGGTGACGCGTGTCGCCCAGCCATCTCTCCATGGAGGAGGACGCATGCTCAAGGGGTTCAAGGAATTCATCCTGCGCGGAAACGTCGTAGATCTGGCGATCGCAGTTGTCATCGGTGGCGCGTTCGGCGCGGTCGTCAGCAGCTTCGTCAGCAAGATCGTCACACCGATCATCAATGCGTTCCCGGGCGCCAGCAGTCAGGGCCTCGGCTTCAACCTGCGCACCGGCGCGAAGTTCAAGGATGCCAAGACCGGCGCGAACACCACGTTCGTCGACATCTCCGGGATCATCAACGCGATCATCGTCTTCATCATCACGGCGGCGGTCGTCTACTTCGTCTTCGTCGTCCCGATGAACAAGCTCAACGAGCGTCGCCTGCGCGGCAAGGAAGACGAGCCGGAGAAGAAGGCCGAAGATCTGCTCGTGCTCGAAGAGATCCGCGACCTGCTCCGCGCGCAGCGGGCGGTCTGATCGTCGTTCGGTCCACGGCCGATCTGGCGCCGCCCGCCCCGGCGGCGCCGGGTCACCCGTGATGCGGAGGAGTCTCCCGTCGGTACCACTCCGCGTCGCGTCCGCCGTCGCGCTCGTCTCCCCAGCCCTCACCCTGCTCGTCACGCGTGACGGACGGCAGCACCGGTGTGTCGTCGAGTTCCGGTGAGCCGGTCGGGCGATCCGGGCCGACCAGCTCGTCGCCGCGCTCGGTCCCGTCGGATTCCGCCATGATCACAGTGTGCCGTGCGAGCGGATCCGGTGTTGAATAGCGCCAAGCCCGCGCGCCCCGCTGCCGTATCGCCGGACCCTCACTTCGCTGTTACACAAGGAGAAGTCCATGGTTGATTCGAGCAAGCTGAGCGACGCGGCGGCCAGCGCGGCCGGCCAGGCCGGCGAGTTCGCCGTCAAGGTCAAGAGCAAGATCACCGAAGTCGCGGGCGAGGTCGCACACCGCGCCGGTCCCGCCGCTACCCAAGCCGGCGAACGAGCGAGCGAGATCGCGCATAAGGCCGGCACCGCTGCGGCTCACGGCGTCGACGCCGCGGCGGGAGGTCTCAAGTCCGCGACAGGCGGCAAGGGCGCCGAGCAGATCGACAAGGTCAACTCGATGCTCCAGCGGGTACTCGACCCCGGCAGCTCGGCGGGCGGGCCGACCGAATAGCCCGCTCGCGGAACCGTCGCCAGCGGACCCGCGATCATCGGCCACTAAACAGCGCCGTCAGCTTTCCGCGCCGCCCATGATCGGAACTCAGTGCTCGTCGGCTCAGTGCTCGTCGGCTCAGTTACCGCGACCCAGTGATTGTCGCCTCGGTCAGACGCCACCGCCGAGGCGATGGTCACCACCGCTGATTTGTTCGACCGCATGGCCGAGGATCGGGGCGAGCACCGCCATCCCGTCGCGCACGCCGCCGGGCGAACCGGGCAGCGTCACGACGAGCGCGTCGCCGACGACACCTGCGATGCCGCGCGAGAGCACCGAGGTCGGCACCCGATCGCGCGACACGGAGCGCAGCGCTTCGGCAATGCCCGGGATTTCGCGATCCAGCAGTGACCCGATCGCTTCGGGGGTGACGTCCGTGGGTGTGAGACCAGTTCCACCCGTGGTCAACACGACCTGCGCCCCGACGGCCAGCGAATCACGCACGGCCGCCCGGATCGCCACGACGTCATCGGGCACGACGGTCCGGAACACGACATCGTGACCGGCCTCGATGAGCGATTCGGCCAGCAGTTCGCCGGACGCGTCCGCACGCTCTCCCGCCGCCGAGCGATTCGAGCACGTGATCACGGCCGCCTTCACCGACTCCACTCCCCCCGGCGTCCGCCCGACTTGTGTTCGAGCCGAACATCGGTGAGCGTGGCGCCGCGATCGACGGCTTTGACCATGTCGTACAAGGCCAAACCTGCCACGGTCACACAGGTCAGGGCTTCCATCTCGACGCCGGTGCGATCGGCGGTGCGAACGGTCGCGGTAATGCGGACCTCGTCGTCACCGAGCTGCAACGAAACCTCGACCCCATGAATGGCAACCGGGTGACACAGGGGCACGAGGTCGGGTGTGCGCTTCGCCGCTGCGATCCCGGCGATTCGCGCGACGGCCAGGGCGTCCCCCTTGGGCAGTCCGTCGCGACGGAGCAGCGCGATCACGTCGGTGGTCGTTGTGAACAACCCCGATGCCCGAGCTTCGCGCACGGTCACGTCCTTGCCCGAGACGTCGACCATCCGGGCCGCGCCCGCTGCGTCGACATGGGTGAGTTCCATAGCGGCCACAGTAGCCAGCCACGCGTTCAGGCCGGCTCGTCCCGGTGCCCCGCGGCCGAGCCGCCGAACAGATCGAGCGACGCGACCACCCTCCCGTAGGACGTGGTCCGTCGCACGTCGCCGAAGCCACGGAACAACCGGAGCGCGTGGACGTCGGCCAGCAGCATTTCGATGCGCCAGTGACGGGTGCCGGCCGCGACGGACGCAGCCGCGAGCTCGGCTACCAACTGCCGGCCGAATCCCCGTCCTTGCCAACCATCTTCGACGAGCAGGCCGATCTCGCGCGTCGTCGGGCCGATCAGCACGGCGCTGCCGAGGCCGATCACGTCGTCGCCGGATTCGACGACGAACGCGTGGTGCGCCTCAGCCCCTTCGAGCGCACCGTCCAGATACGCGTGCGGTATCCCCGGCGTATGGCCGTGCCAGCGGGCGAACCGGGTCGCTTCGGAGCACCGTTCGTACATCGCCAGAATCGCATCACGATCGAGCTCGTCCGTCCGGCGCATCCGGATGTGACTTATGACCGCGGTCATAACTCAGGAATACCATGCGCAGCCGTTGATTGCTAGAGTCATCTTATGACCGATGTCATAGTCGACGACGGACCTCGAGGACGCATGGTCCGCAGTGCCGGAATCCTGCTACGAGAAAAGGGATTCACCGCGACGGGCATGCGCGAGATCGCCGCCCATGCCGACGCACCGCGAGGCTCGCTGCAGCACTACTTCCCGGACGGAAAGCAGCAAGTCGTGACCGAGGCGATGGCCTGGGTCACCGACCAGGTGACCGCGCCGCTCACGCGCGCGGCCGCCGCCGATCCGCCCGTGGCGGCTGCCGAGCTCGTCGCCAAGTCGTTCCGCTACTGGCGCCGGGCCCTCGAACGCTCGAACTACTTCGACGGATGCCCGATCGTCACGACCGTGACGCATGCAGCCGCGAACGACGGCCTGCGCACCGCGGCTGCCGCGGCCTTCGGCGCGTGGCGGACCGCACTCGCCCAGGGGCTCCGCCGCGGCGGGCTCACCAAGCTGCGCGCCGATCGCACGGCCGCCCTGGTCATCAGTGCTCTCGAGGGCGCGATCGTGGTCGCCCGGGCCGAGCGTGACCTCGCCGCCTTCGACGCGGTCGCCGTCGAACTGAAGGCCTATGTCACCGGGCTGAGCCGAACGACGAAGTAGCCGGCGCGGCCCTCTTCCAGCCGGCCGCGGCTGGCGCGATACCCGAGCTGGTCCCGCATGACGCATTGCGCGGCGCGAACTCCCCAAAACAGTTGGCGACGACTGGCGTCGGCACGCAATATCAGTGACCACGTTCGACGACACCGGCACGATCGCGTGATCAACTCGATCCACGAACCGCCCGGCGCGACGCCCGGACCAGTTGGATCTACGCCGAGCGGTTCTGCTGTCCGCGGCTCCGCATAGGATGCTGGATGCTGGAGTGGGTGCATTGCCTGGCCCGGACCAGTTCGGACCGGCCCTCGATGATCACCCGCGACTCAGACCCGAGTTTCGAGCTATCTTCCAGACCGGCCCCAGCCCTCGTAGCTCAGGGGATAGAGCGCCGGACTCCTAAGCCGGGCGTCGCCAGTTCGATTCTGGCCGAGGGCACCACTGGAGGGCCCATATTTGCTGGTCTGTAGCGGGTCCGATCGATATTCCAAGATCAACTATTTCGGTCGGGTACACATCGGGTACACACGCGGTAGAGCGGCGACACCCAAGCTCGCGCACGACCGCTCAGTTTTCGAATAGTTCGGTGTCGCCGCGACCAGCGAAGACGCGCCGCGGATTGGCCCTCGATCTACCTCCCACCGCGCGCATTGAGCGACTGGGACTACGCCTGGTCGGCGCCGGGTCGACGTTCGGCAAGATCAACGACGTTGCCAGGCTTACCGATCGGATAGACATCGCCGGACGCCCGAGCGGCTGCGTCGAGCCGGTCCGCGACCTCGTCGAGTCGGTCCTCGAAAAGGTGCCCGTAGAGATCGAGTGTCATCGTCGCCGACTTGTGGCCGAGCATCTGTTGGACGACCTTGACGTCAGCACCTGACGCGATCGCCAAGGATGCCGCCGTGTGGCGTAGCCCGTGAGGCACGAGCCCGTGCAGTCCAGTGGCGACGATGGCAGGCTCCCACACGTCACGACGGAAGTTCGAGGCGCGCATCACCGCGCCATTCGCTGAGGTGAATACGAGATCGTCCGACCCCTTGTCGGCGACGTGCTCGGCGAGCAGCTCGGCGACGAAGCGCGGGATGCCGACCCATCGATGGGTGTGTCCCTTCGGTGTCCCCCACACTAGAACGCCGTTCACGGAAGTGACCGATTCGGCTACCTCGATCTGCCGGCGGAGAAGGTCGAGGCGCCGCACCCTCAATGCGGCCATTTCGCCGAAGCGAAGGCCCGTGTAAGCAAGGAAGACAATGACGAGCCCGTCGCTTCCACCAGCATTGGCGAGCGTTTGGACCTGCTGGTGGCTGAGGTAGCGACGCTCCTTTCGCACTTCACGCGGGACACCGACTCCATCGGCGGGATTTCGCAGGAGGCGGCCGTCCCGGACCGCGAGCGACAACACCAGCGAGAGCACCCGGTGGGCCTTCCCGGCTACCGATGCCGAGCGTCGTTCTGCTAGATCACTAACCCACGCCTGAACAGCAGCATGACCGACATCGGCAAGACGTACTAACGCCCATCTCGGCTCAACATGAGAACGCAGGATTCCGGCGTAACGCTCACGCGTGCTCGGCTTCAGATGGGCTTGAGCCGCTTTCCACTGACGGGCGAACTCTCCGACGGTGACAGCCGACCGCTTCGGATCGATGTAGCTTCCCGTCAGCTTTGTCGTCTCGATGCTCACCAGATATCGCTCGGCGTCGATCTTGCGGTCGAAAGTTTTCGTGCGTTGTTGCCCAGTGGGATCGCGGTAACGCATATACCAGCGCACCTGGCCGTTGCGGATTCGCTTCTCGATGCTCGCCATCTCGACCCCCTCTCCAGTAACCGCGTCTACGAATAGGGACGTTCGTTCGTCACGACCCGCGGGAGGTTGATTGACGTCGCGGACCGCGACCGCGCTGTGCGCTCCCGTTGATGCCAGGTCGGTGTTCGTACCGTGTCAATCCATTCCGGACCCCGTTTGGTGTCGTTGGCGCGCGCGAATCATCTGGTTTTCGCAGCCTTCTGTCGTTGGTTGGTGTGGTCTGGGTACGGCAGATCGCGGGCCTCTTGCGGACTTTCTGCGGACTGATCATGATCATCTTGGACGGCCGGTAGGACCTGCCCGACCGACGGTCGGGCAGGTCCTGAGGTGTCGCCGGCGAGGACCTCGACGCGCGCGAGCAGCAACACCTTGCTGCCTGTGTCGAGTCGAGCCCAGCACCCGTTAACTGACTCGACGGTTCCCTCGACCGGGCCGGATGCGAGATGTACGCGAATGCGGGCCCCGGTGACGATGCCGCGGGCGGCGGCGTCGGCTTCGTGATTCCGGATGGTGACGAGTCTGTCAATGCGGATGAGTCGGACCACGGCGCGGTAGGTCCATACGAGTCCCGGGTCGGGTGTTTTGGCGTCGACGACGTGGTCGGCGATCGACGTGGCGAGCACGTCGCGGTATTCGTAGACCGTAAGCGGTCGTGTTGGCGCCAGAACCGCACCGACTCGGGAACGCCGCTACTCGCCGTGTGAGTCGCTATCCCTTCCTTCGGCTGCGTGCGACCGCTGCCGACGCCGCGGGTCACAGTGCCCGTCGGGTATCGACGTGAAGGTCGCGGTATTGCGCCAGCCGCACACGACCAACCAGAGGGATGCCTCTGGCCGGCGACGCGGATATGCGATTCGATCGCCGCTGCCCGCCGATCGAGGGTGGGGTGACGGTCGAGCAGCGACGCTGCGCGACGAGTGCGCGCGGTTCGGTCGGTGTCGAGGTGGTGGAGCGCGGAGATCAGATCCGGGCCGGCGCCGCAGCGGGCAGTGAACCGGTCGGCCGCGTATTCGCAGCGGCGGCTCACGTGGGCCGCGGCTAGCGGGCCGAGCAGCAGTGAGGCGCCAATGGCGGTCAACACCGCTGCCGTGATCGGCTGGCCGCGCTCGGCTGTCTGAACGACCGCGACGACCACCGCGGCCGTCGCTGTCCCGGCGAGCAGCCGCGGCGGCTGGCGGCGCCCGACGGTCGCCAGGCTGAGGCCGACCGCGACCCGCGTCACAACTCGCGCCGGCGCCGCGAGCCAGGCCGTGACCAGGTCGAACCGGGTCGCCCGGGTGGCGTGATGGCCGAGCTCGTGGACCAGGACGGCCTCGAACTGCTGACTGCTGAGCCGCCGTGTCAGGAATTCATTGAGGAGCCCGTCGCTGACCGCGACGCTGCGGCGCCCGATCGCACACGCGTTGGGCCGCCCCGTGCGCTGCAGGTAGAGATCGACCGCACCGGCCGGCATGTGCGCGCGGGACAACGCGCCGTCCCAGGCCGGTGCGACGAGGGCGAGCTGATCACGATCGGGGCGGGTGAACTCGCGAGAGACCGCGAGCGCAGCTCGTTCGCCGACGCGGGTGAGCAGACACGCGCCGCTGATCAGCCACACCGTCAGGATCGGTCCTTCCCAGCTTCCGGCCCAGCCGAAGACGACCACAAACAGAAGCAGGCTGCCAGTCATCGCGGGCACGGCGACCGCCCCGCGCAGCGCCGCATAGTGCGTGTGATGGTTCGGCCGGTCGGACGCCGGGACGCGCGGGTTCATCGCAGCCCCCTCTTGTGTGCCCAATGAGTTCCGGGCGAGTGTCGCCTCGCCTACTGACGCCACCTCGTCGCGTGCCGGCACAACGTGGATAGCGATGAGGGCGCGTCCGGTCACGACAGCCGGACGAGAGGCACGTCGGCGCCGCTCGCGGATTCGGCGCGTCGTGGCGATACGCGAGGACACCCTGTCCCGACCGCCCGGCCCGGCCGTTGCCGACCGAACGACGAATCCACAGGGGTCCACGTCATCCACAGCTCCCCTTGCGATGCCGGGCGACGTCCGTGCCGCGGCGTCACGATCCGAGGATGCCGCGACGACCTACCGAGGTGAGGAGTACCGATGACTGCAGGTTCTCGATGACGACCCGCTGGATGCCGCGGTCAGGTTGCTGGTCGCGGCGGCACGCACGGATGTCCCGGGGGTGGACGCCGAGGTGCCTCTGCTGTGCAGCCGCGCCGCGGCCGCGCTGGCATCCGTTGTCGCGTCGGCGTCGATCGATACTCCGGTGCCGACCGATCGAGCCGGCTTGGCCGAGACGCTCGACCGCGTCCTCGCCGCGCTTCGATCTCCACTCCTGCCGCTCAGCGGAGCGGTCCTGGATGCCTGGAGCGACGCGACCGAGGCTCGGCTGGCCCTCGCGCTGAGCGGGCGGGTCTGACGATGTCGACCAGCATCCGGGACCTGCTGCACCTCGCCGAAGCCGAAGCGGTGTTCGCGGTCAGCTCCGTCCAGCGAGCCGACGACGCTACCCGTGCGCTCACCCACCTCGGGCGGGCCCTGCACCGGCTCGTCGACGACGGCCTGGACCATCCCCGCGCGACTGCCCGCGGCCTGGTCGCCGACCAGCTCGCCCGCAGCTGCACCGCTGCCGGGCAGCACAGCCCGGCACGAGGCCGGCGACCGGACGACCGCGGTGGCCGGCGCGCTTGCCGACCTGACCGAGATCACCAGCCGCACCCTCACCCCCGACCAACGATGGGCGCTCACCACCGACCCTCGCCGCCACGACCAGGCACATCACCCGAGCCCTGAACGAACGCGACCCCCACCAGGCGGAGGTCACCGTCGTCGCCGCGCGCGCCGTCGCCGCGCGAGCCGTCATCGATCCCCCGCACCCATCGGACTACCAGGCCCTCGACCGGGCCGCACCCACCCCAGCCGTCTCCGGGAACGTCGGGGCCGCTGAGATCGCCGCCGAATCGCTGCTGCGGATCGCGAACCACCTCCGGGCCGTCGCACTCCGACACGGCCACCTCCCGAGCCTGCTCGAGGTCGTCGCCGTGACCCGAGCCGCGGAATCCACCGCACTCGCCGCCGCCCGCGTGCTCGCCGCCCAGCGCGGGCGAGCCCGTCCCGGCCCTGCATATCGCACCGGCCAGTTGGCAGATGGTCCGCACCCAGCTCCAGCCCTTCACCACGAGTGCCCCCCGGGCAACCACGCCCGACGATCTCGGCGAGCTCGCCCTCCACACCCACCGCGCCCTGCGCGCCGCCACGACCCGGTCGCTGCAGCCTCCGGCGGGGATGGCGACCCTCGACCGCAGCGTGCAGCGGACGACGAACCTGCTCCCCCAGCTCAGCGACGACCTCGCCGTCACCCTCGACCGGCTCGCCACCATCGGCGAGCTCCACGCCCACGCGCATCAGCTTCGCTTCCGTGAGGAGCGGATCGGCGAGCACCTCGCCAAGACACCGATCATCGCCACCCGCTTCGACCTCGCCGACGCCCGCCGAGCGCTGACCGCGGCCGGCGACCGCGCCGCCGAACTCGCTGTCACCCTCACCCGATCGGCCGGTCGCCCTAGCGACCAGCCCGGGCTGCTCGCCGCCCACACCGCTCGAGCCGAACAGGCCCGGACCCGGACAACAGCCGACCAGCTGACCGCAGCCCTGGTGAACGCCGTCGCACCCGCCGCGCTCACCGACCCCTACTGGCCCGTCCTCGCCCGCACGCTCACCAGGCTGCAGCAAGACGGCATCGACGTACCCGCGCTCCTCAACCAGGCGGCCCGGACCAGTCCGATGCCGACCGGCGACCCGGCCCGCACCCTCGACCAGCGGCTCCGCCACGCCGCCGCCGTCCCCGACCTCCGCCGGAGCGAGTCTCACACCGAGGCTGACCGGCCGACGGCGACACCGTCACCACGCCCAGACACGAGCCCGCACACCCGGTCACGCGGCGGACCGCGTCGATGACCAGAAACTCCGGCACGGCGACACCCCAGCCACTGCCTCGAAAGATTTTCAAAGTTTTTTCGCCGCAGGTGTCACCACAAGGCCCAAAAACGGGGCCTTACCTAATGAAGGCACTTTCCATTTCTCGGGAGCCGACATGCCACGACACCACCAGACCTCCACACCCATCCCGGCCCCGTCCGACGGTGACCGCCGACCATCACCTCGACCGCTCCATCGATCGCGGAACGCGGCGAGACGATCCATGGCAGCACCTGCGCCGGCAGCCGACGATTACCGCGACCGCGACCTCGGCTGGACCGCGCTGAGCCTCTCCATGGGCTACACCACCCGCCAGCAGGACCGGGCCGAGATCCTCACCGCCGCCGCGACCATGCCATGGACACCGACAACGACCTGGCAAGCGCACGTTGACAGCACCGCCGCCTGCGCCGTCCTCGCCGCCACCACCCACATCACCCCCGGCGAGCGCTGCCTGATCGGCACCGTCGAGATGCCGCGAGGACGGCGAATCATCGGCCTCCAGACCCAGGGCGGCACGCGCCGCTACGTCGTGACCGTCGGCTGCGAAGCGATCCACGTCCTCACCGAAACCCGTGACCACCCCCACTGCCGGCCCAGCCGCGTGGCCTGACCGGCCAGCAGGAAGGAGACCACCATGACCGACACTCCCAACCCAACCACTTCAACGATCCCGGCGGGGCCGCGGCTACCGGACCCGTCTGAGTTGCGCGGTGCCACCCTCGCGTGGCGCAGCGTGCTCCGCCACGCCGCCGCCCAGATCGGCTGCCTCGCCGGCCGCGCCACCTTCGACCGCGACACCCAACTCGCGTACGGCGACGCGGTCCGCTACGTCAACACCGCCTGCGCGCTGCTCACCCAGATCGACACCGTTCTCGACACCCACGCTCCCGATCGCGCCCGAGCCCACTGCGCCGCCGACCTCGCCCGCCACGCCCGCACCGTCACCCGGTGACCCGACGATGCCCGCCACGCCCACACCACCCGCGCCGACGCCACCAGCGTCTGGCCACACCTGGACGTGCCCGACCTGCGGCTATACCCACACCTACGCCAGCACCGCGCTCGCTGACGCCCACCACCCGCGGCAATCGTGCACCCGCCACCACCAACAGACGCCAGCCCGGGCAGGACGATTACAACCTGCCGCGGACCGGCCGACCCGCGACTGCGAACACCCCGGCCACCCCCACCAGCACGGCACCCGGGTCGCCTACGTCAAAGACCGCTGCCGCTGCACCGACTGCACCGCAGCGAACACCGCCGCGAGCCGCCTGATCGTCAAGGCAGAGACGTTCGGCCGGTGGGCGCCCTACGTCGACGCCCAACCGGTCCGCGACCACATCGCGCTGCTTCGCAGCGCCGGCATCGGGTACGACCGCATCGCCAGCCTCGCCGGGACCAGCAGCAGCCACATCCGTGAAATCGCCGGAACCGCGCCCCGTTCCGGCAACCGACCGGCGATCCAACGCATCAGGCCTGAGCTCGCCCACCGAATCATGGCCATCACGGCCAGCACTGCGAACTGCTCTCCCCACAGCCAACTCGACGCGACCGGAACCCGGCGACGCCTGCAAGCCCTGGTCGCCGCCGGCTGGTCCATCGACCTCCTCGCGCAGCACCTTGGCCGCACCCCCGCGAACCTTCAGCGGACCCTGTCCGGCGCGACCGTGACAGCCCGTACCGCGGTTCTCATCGACCAACTTCACGCACGCCTGTGGGACGTTCGACCACCACTCGCCACCGACGCTGACCGCGCCAGCACGGCTGCTGCGCGAGCAGAAGCCGCGCGGAATGGGTGGTTGCCCACCCTGGCATGGGACGACATCGACACTGACCCTGAACCGCAACCCCACGCTCGACCCCGGAGCTCGACAGCGGATGACCTCGACGACATTGCGATCGAACGAGCCGTCACCGGCGACGGAATCGGACTCAACGACCTCACTGCAGCCGAGCAAGCCATCGTCGTTCAACGACTCACCGAACGCGGACGGTCGATCCGCGACATCGCCGAACAGCTGCGCACGACCAAACGAACCGTTTCCCGACGACGAGAGGCCGCCGCGAACGCGGCCTGAACCCTGCCGCGGCAGAGCAGAACACCCCGATTACTACGGAACTTCTTGAGAACCGACGAGCCTCACGCGTCGGGTCCGGCTGTGACTGGCGGGGCGACGATCGTGAGGTCCTAACCAGCGCCCCGAGTCGGCGTGAGCTCGGATTGAGCGACCAACCCTGCAGACGCCGAGGGGGTGCCCGACACTGGCGCAGCATTCGCTCGCTTCGCGTATCTCCGTACCTCGGCCGCGTCCATCTCAAGCAACGCGGCGGCGCGACCTGCTGCGATCCCTACGCCGAGCAATGCACGAATCGCGTCGCCCACCTCACCCTCCGCGCCTTCAACAGCACGCCGAGCCGCTGCCAGTCTGTCGACCGCCACGAGAGCGACCGCGGCCGCCTCCTCGATCCGCAGGTCCTGGTCGTCGCGCTCGCGATCCAGAGCTCGCCTCCGCTCACGGGCCTTGGCCAACGTTGCCTTGTTCACGTCGACACAGCGCATGCCACCCTCCAGATGCTCGAGTCTGCTGTCACGTTGCCGCAAGGCTGTGACAACCTCGAAGCCGTCCTCAGATCGATGTCCTTGCGATGCTGCGACCGGGAACTCAGCTGCCGAGTCCACCGACCACTCGCCGTGAGTCTCAGGCAGGACGTCGTTCCTCAACACGCGACAACCATGTGCGCGGTCGACGACATCATCCGTCCAGACTGATTGTGCGGGTTCGACTCCCGTCGCCCGCCCCGACGACTTTTCCCTTATTCGTAAGCCGATTTGGCGGCTCCTATCGAGTCACGGTCATCGATCATGCCGCGTCTCGTTGTCCCTTACACACCCTTACCCACCTCCTCGTGCCCCTACGTAGGGCCGAACGCGAGGAGATCTCCAGGGGTGTCGCCGCTGGCGAGTCGGCGCGAGCGATCGCGGTCCGACTCAAGCGTGCGCCGGCGACGATCAGCAGGGAGATCGCCCGCAACGGCGGCCGGGCAGCGTATCGAGCACAGACGGCCGACGCTGCGCCGTTCGAGCGGGCCCGCCGACCGAAGGTGTCGCTGCCGGCAGCGCGGCCGGTGTTGCGGGCCAGGGTGGAACCGGGCCTGGCGCTGGAGTGTTCACCGCAGCAGATCAGCCACCGACTCGTGCTCGACTTCCCCGACGACGTGTCGATGCGGGTCTCACACGAGACGATCTACCTGTCGATCTTCCAGCCCGTCCGCAAAGCGCTACCGCCGCGGATACACCGCAAGCTGCGCACCGGACGGCCGATGCGGCTCCCGCTGGTCACCCGCCAGCCCTCAGGTCGAGAACGGATCAAGGACATGGTGCCGATCCAACGACGCCCACGACACATCGACCATGGCGTTACCCCCGCTGCAGACATGAATCTGGGCCGTTCGTGGGCACGGTGACAGCACCGTCGGCGCGGTGAGGGGTGTATCCCGAACGGTGACGGGCAGCAACCACGCGGCACCCCAAGACCCGCGCCATACAACAGCTCACCGCGAACCTCCACCCGCTCCAGTGTGAACCCGACGTCGCCGGACGACACACCGAATCCCCCATCCCCACGCGCGACGAGCGCTTTCAAGATCGTCGCTAGCCGATACACCGCTTGCCCAGTCGCACGAGAACGCCCACCGACGAGCGGTCGACAGAAGGACGACAACGCGCCCTCGGCAAACTCACTGGGT
>CAVTTS010000001.1:0-37504 GCA_963737785.1 uncultured Actinomycetes bacterium | reverse complement strand
GGGCCCCGCGGGGCTCGAACCCGCAACCTACGGATTAAAAGTCCGCAGCTCTACCGATTGAGCTAGAGGCCCGTCGCCTGTGAGCCTACGACAGCGCGCGGAGTCGGATTGCCGGACCGTCGTTGTCCGGGCTCGCAACTACCGTGGCCGGTATGGCCGCCGTCGACGACATGCCGATCCTCGCTCTCGATTCGGTCGAGGAGTGGGAAGCCTGGCTCGCCGCGAACCCGGGGGCCGACGGCGTGCGGCTGCGGCTGCGGCGGAAGTCCTCGACGCGCAGCGGCATCACGTACGACGAAGCCCTCGACGTCGCCCTGTGCTTCGGTTGGATCGACGGGCAGTCCGGCCGTTTCGACGACGACTATTCGTTGCGGGTGTTCACCCCGCGCCGGTCCCGCAGCATGTGGTCGCAGCGCAACCGCGATCACGTCGCCCGGCTCACCGACGCCGGGCGCATGCGCGCACGAGGTCTCGCCGAGGTCGACCGGGCCAAGGCGGACGGACGCTGGGACGTCGCGTACCGGCAGAAGGACGCACCCGTACCGGACGACTTCCAAGCGGCGCTCGACGCCAGCCCGACGGCTCGGGACTTCTTCGCGCGGCTCAGCGGGCAGAACCGATTCGCGATCCTCTTCCGGATCAACAGTGTGAAGCGCGCCGCGACGCGAGCGGCGAAGATCCAGACGTTCATCGAGATGCTCGAACGGGGCGAGACCGTCCACCCGCAGCGATCAAAACCCTGAGAGACGTGCCGTCGGGAGGAATCGAACCTCCCGCATCGCCCATGCTCGACTGCCACGTCATGACGTCGTCTGCTGGCGGTCTCCCGCCGTCGCATCCAGGGCCGGCTACCCGTTAGAACCGCCGATTCGGTCAGGATCTTCCCGGCCGAGACGCAACACGCAGTTCAGACGAGCCGATCCGACCAGAGCATCGCGCCGGCCGCGGCGAGCAGGGCCAGGAGCAGGCCGATCGCCAAGAACCGCCAGCTGATGTTCGTCCGCTGGTTCGTGTATCCGATCTGGCTGCCGATCGACGCGTACACCGCCTTGAGCTGGTCGCCGGACGTCGCGGTGTGGAAGCTGCCACCCGTCGCCGTCGCAAGTTCCTTCAACGCCGGCTTGTCGGCCGGGACGGGGATCTCGCGCCCGTTGATCGTGACCGTCCCGTTGTCAGTGCCGAACGCGACGGTCGAGACGGGAACGCCGGCCGCCGTCGCCGCCGCTTCGGCGCTGGTAAGCGACCGGCCGTAGTTGTTGCCGCCGTCGCTCATCAGCACGATGCGCGCCGGTGGTGGCTTGTCGCCCTTGGCGGTGTGCTCCTTGGAGAACAGGCTGATCTGATCGAGGCAGGTGAACACCGCTTCGCCGATCGCCGTCGAGTCCTCGGGCTCCAGACTGTTGATCGCGGTCTTCAGCGCGTTCCGGTCGAGGGTCGGCGGGCTGAGGACGCTGACGGTCCGGGCGAACTTGACCACGCCGACGTTGATCCGGGCCGGGATGAGATCGACGAACGCCTTGGCCGCGGTCTTCGAGGCGTCGAGTCGATTGGGCGAGACGTCCGTCGCGATCATGGACTCCGAGACGTCGAGGGCGAGCATGACGGTCGCGCGGTCGCGGGCGACGCGCGTCGTCCCCGTCGGCCCGGCCAGACCGATCGCGAGCAGGGCGAGCGCGACGGCGAGCAGCGCGAACGGCACGTGCCGTCGCCAGCCCGGCCGCCGGGGGACGATGTCAGCCAGCAAGCTGGCATTGCTGAACCGTACGACGTACCGGCGGCGTCGGATCTGGGTGACCACGTAGCCGGCGATGAGCAGGCCGACGGCGAGCAGGGACAGCAGCCACCACGGTGACGTCAGTCCCATCTGGTCCGTCCCCTTCATCGTGGATTGCGGTGGTCCACGATTGCACACGAACCTTGGAGGACGCCCAGCCGACCAATCCGGCGATCAGTCCAGCCCGTCCATCACCCACACGTCGACGAGCTCTCCGGCCGGAAGGTGGGTCACGTCGGCGGCGATGTCGAGCAGACAGTCGGACGACGCCAGCCAGCGCAGGAAGTGCGACCCCGGCGGTCCGACCGTCCGCACCGTCCCGGCGCCGTGGTCGAGGAACCCGCGGCGGAACTGGCGCTTGCCATCCGGTGAATCGAGCGGTTCGGCCAGTACGAGGCGCACAACCCGGCGGTGGACCGTGGCGAACCCCATCGCCGCCCGCAACGGTGGACGGACGAAGACCTCGAACGACACGAGCGCGCTCACCGGGTTGCCGGGCACGGTGACCACCGGCACGCCTTCGAAGCGGCCGGCGCCCTGGGGCATCCCGGGCTGCATCGCGACCTTGACGAACTCGACGCCGTGGCCGGTGAACGCGTCCTTGACGACCTCGTAGGCGCCGGCGCTCACACCGCCGGACGTGATCACCAGGTCGACGTCCGCGAGCCGGGTCGCGAGCGCCGCGCGGAACTCGGCGACATCGTCCGCGACGAAGTGCAGCACCTCCGCCGTCGCGCCGGCCGCGTCGACAGCCGCCGCGAGCATCACCGAATTCGACTCGTAGATCTGGCCCGGCAACAACGGCGTGCCCGGCTCGACGAGTTCGGTTCCGGTCGACAGGACGAGGACGCGCAACGGCGGGATCACCTCGACAGTGGCTTCGCCGAGTGCCGCGAGCAAGCCGAGCTGGGCCGGCCCGAGGACGCTGCCCGCCGCGAGCACGAGCTCCCCGGCCCGCACGTCTTCGCCGGCCGTCCGGACGTGGACACCGACCGGCCGGGGCTCGAAGATCGCGACCTCGTCGACGCCGCCGTCGGTCGCCTCGACCTGGACGATCGTGTCGGCGCCGACCGGCAGCGGCGCACCCGTCATGATCCGGTGGACGGTGCCCGGTTGCAGTTCGGGTACGTCGATCCGTCCGGCCGGGATATCGGCCGCGACGGTCAGGATGACGGGCTGATCGCGCGTCGCGCCGGCGATGTCGGCCGCCCGGGCCGCGTAGCCGTCCATCGCCGAGTTGTCGAAGAGGGGCAGCGCTCGGGCGGCGTGATAGTCCGCGGCCAGCACCCGCCCGCCGGCCTGGGCCAGCGGGAGGGAAATCGGACCGGCGCGATCGAGCAGGCCGGCGACGACGGCCTGGTGTTCGGCAACGGTGCGCACCGACCCATCCTGCCCGACGATTCGTACGGGCGACCGACGGCGACCGGCGTCAGGACAGATCGTGCTCGATCTCCTGCAGACTTCGGCCCTTCGTTTCGGGCACCTTCCACCAGAAGTAGGCCAGCGCCATCAACGACAGCGCACCGAAGATCGCGAAGATCGCCGCGCCGCCGATCGCGTTCAACACCGTGAGGAACGAGATCGTGACGACGAAGTTGGCCGCCCAGTTGCCGATCGTGGCCACGCTCATCGCCCGCGCGCGAACGCCGAGCGGGTAGATCTCGGCGATGATCAGCCAGAACACCGGTCCGAGCCCGACAGCGAACGAGCCGGTGTAGATCATCAGGCCGATGACGGCGATGATCGCGTTTCCGTGGCTGAGCGTCGTCCCGTGACCCAGGAACGAAATCGCCGTGACCGCCATGCCGACGACCATGCCGGCCGTACCGGTCAGCAGTAGCGGCCGCCGACCCACTCGGTCGAGCAACCAGATCGCCAGGATCGTCAGCAGCACGTTGATCGCGCCCACGGCAACGTTCGCCAGCAGCGCCGCGTGATCGCCGAGGCCCGCGCCCTGCAGCAGGCTCGGCGCGTAGTAGATGACCGTGTTGATACCGGTGACCTGCTGGAAGACGGCCAGGGCCAGTCCGACGAACAGTGCGCCCCGGACGCCGGGCGAGAGCAGCAGCTGCTTCGAGCCGGCCTCCTTGCGCGCGAGCTCGCGCACCTCGTCGATCTCGGCATCGATGTCGCCCTCGTCGCGTACGCGCAGCAGCACCTCGCGGGCCTCGTCCTCACGTCCCTGCCGGATCAGCCAGTGCGGGCTCTCGCGTTGGAAGACCATGCCGAGCAACAGCAGTGCGGCCGGGATGACCGCGAGCGCGAACATCAGCCGCCAGTTCTTCGTCTGAGCCAGTCCGTAGTCGGCGAGGTAGGAGACCAGGATGCCGAGCGTGATCGCCAGCTGGTTGAAGCTCACCAGCGCGCCCCGGATGCGCGGCGGAGCGGCCTCACCGATGTACAGCGGCACCACCATCGAGGACGACCCCACGGCCAGGCCGATCACGAACCGCGCCGCGACGAGGATCAGGTAGTCGGGCGCCGCCGCCGCCAGGATCACGCCGACGATGAACGTCGCGGCGGTGATCATCACGGCCTTGCGACGGCCGATCGCGTCCGCGACCCGGCCGGCGAAGAAGGCGCCGACGGCCGCGCCGACCAGCAACAGGCTCGTGACGAGCTCCTGCTGGATCGAGCTCAGGCCGCCGAAGTCGGTCTTCAGGAACAGCAGCGCCCCGGACACGACGCCGGTGTCGTACCCGAACAGCATTCCGCCGATTGCCGTGATGAACGCGGCCAAGTAGACGTTGCGCCGGACGCTCGCCGCCGACCGTGGGGCATGCCCGCCCGACGAGCTCGAAGATCGGTCGTCATGATCGCGGTCGTGCGGGTGCGGTGCTGTTGTGGTCATTTCGCTGCTCCTCGCTACGCGATCGTGACTAAGCGGTGGCTGGACGGACGGGACGACTGCGCGGCGTGGACGTGGGCGGCGACCCGGAATCCGAGCGTGCCGACAACGGCCGCGCGACATCCTCGAGCGATTGGCGTTCGGCGTTGACGGCCAGGAAGAACGCCACAACACCGCCGGCGATCATGACCACGCCGCTCCGACGTAGCCCCAGTGAGGGGCCCGCGATCGGGATGCGTGTTGTGTGCGCCGCCGATGAGATGGCCGAAGATCGACGGAGCGAGCGAGCCGCCGATGCCCTGTGCGATCGCGAAGAAGTACGAAATCGCCTGGCCGCGCAGTTCGAGCGGGAAGATCTCGCTGACCGTCAGGTATGCCGACGAAGCACCGGCCGAGGCGATGAAGAAGATCACGCACCACAGCACGGTCTGGGTGGTCGCGTTCAGCGCGCCGGCGTGGAAGAGGTATGCCGAGACGAGCAGGAGCACCCCCGACAGCACGTAGGTCGAACTGATCATGCGCCGCCGTCCGACCGTGTCGAACAGCTTGCCGAGCAGCAGCGGGCCGATCAGATTGCCCCACCGCGAACGGGAAGAAGTAGTAGCTCGTGTTGCCGCTCGACACCCCGTAGAAGTGCTCGAGCACCAACGCATACGTGAAGAAGATCGCGTTGTAGAGGAACGCCTGCGACGCCATCATCGCGAAGCCGAGGATCGATCGTCGGGGGTACGTACCGAAGAAGATCTTGGTGATCTGGATGAACCCGACCCGGTCGGTGGGCGTGACATCGATGGCCTTGTCTTCCGGGACCTCGTCGAGCTGGATGCCCTGCGCCCGCACCCGGGCCTCGATGTCGTCCACGGCCTGTTCGGCTTCCTCGTGCCGTCCGTGCGTCATAAGCCAGCGCGGACTCTCGGGAATCGTCCGACGCAACAAGATGATCGCGATTCCGATGACCGGGCCGATGAAGAAGCTCAACCGCCAGCCGAGCCCGGACGGGACGTGGGAACTGAGGAAGTAGAGGTTGGCGCCCGCGCCGATCGCGGCACCGGCCCAGTAGGTTCCGTTGATCGCGATGTCGACGCGGCCCCGGTAGTGCGACGGGATGAGCTCGTCGATTGCGGCGTTGATGGCCGCATACTCGCCGCCGATGCCCGCGCCCGCGAAGAACCGGAATACCAGCAAGAACCAGTAGGTGGGCGACAGTCCGGCGATCGCGCTCGCGACCAGGTACAGCGCCAGCGTGACCATGAACAGCTTCTTGCGTCCCAGCCGGTCGGTGATCCGTCCGAAGACCAGGGCGCCGAAGACTTCGCCGAGCAGATAGACGGTGCCGACGAAACCGACCTGTCCGTTGCTGAGCGCGAGGTCCTTCTGATAGCCGGCCTGGGCGACGATCTGGATCTCGAGACCGTCCAGGATCCAGGCGACGCCGAGCCCGATGATGATCAGCCAATGGAAGCGGGACCACGGCAACCGATCGAGGCGGGCCGGGACGAGGCTGCGCCGTGCGGAATCGGATGGAGCGGAGGATGCTGTCGCCGCGGTCATGACGGATCCCTTGTTTCAGTGAGGTTTCCTGCGCTGTACCCGAAATCGCGCAACCGTATTCAGCGCGCGGCCGGATCCTTTCGACTGCCGGCGCGCGTGCATCGGTAGCGGGCGTCGACGGCCTGCCGAGCTGCGCGTTTGCTGGGTATCGCGCGCACCGAGCGCCCGGCCGGTTTGGCTCGTCGCCGGTGCGGGTATCTCGTCGACAGTTGCCGCCCGCCGGTGCGGCTCGATGGAGGAGGTCGAAACAATGGGTCTGCTACTCGTTGTCCTGCTGATTGCGCTGATTCTCGCGGGCGCCGGGTTCGCGCTGCATCTGCTGTGGCTGTTCGCCGTGGTGGTCGCGATCTTCTGGATCGCCGGCTTCGCCTTCCGCGGTGGGGAATCGGCCCGCTGGTACCGCTGGTAGACGACTAGTTGAGCAACGAACCCCGTCCCTCGCACTGAGGACGGGGTTCGTTGCTGTCCGGCGAAGAGCTGATTCGCGGCTGTGGGTCGACGAGAGTCAGGCGTCTCATCCGACGCGGGTCAACTTCGTGGCACCGCGACGGCGGATGTGCGGCGCGGTGCGGGACGGATTGGCGGCGCGCCGCGAACGGATTGGCGGCGCGGTGCGGAACGGATTGGCGGCGCGGTGCGAACGGATTGGCGGCTCAGCGAGAAACGGTGAGCCGCGAAGCCGGGCTGGATCTGGGTTCAGGCCGCGGATGCGTGCGCGGCGGCTCGGATGTCCTCCGGGCTCAGTCCGAGCATCTCGAGCAGCATCCGCGCATCGGTGACGTCGCGCGCGGCCCCGGCGATCGCGCGAGCCGCGCACCGGCGGTGCTCGCACTGGGTGGCTTGGTCAGCGGCGGCGCGCTGGGCCTCGTTGGTGAGGTGATGTTGGTCGGACCACACGCTCTGCTGCATGAGTCCGGGCTGCATGAGATCGGCTGTCATGCCGGGCCTTCTACCCGCGCACCCGACCGTTGTAACGTCGACGGCCACGAGGATTTTGTCGCGCGTCCAACCGGGCGTAATCGGTCCCGGCAACCGGACAAAATCCGGTGTCGCCGGACCAACGTCGTCAATCATTTCTTCATCCGCCTGAAATCGATCCCTGGCAGCGTCTCGACCATGACTCCTCAGTACGCCGATTGCCTGCCCCGACTTCGGTCCGCCGACGGCCCATCCCTGCGTGAACGCACACGTTCGACGACGGTTGCGCCGCCGGGAAGTCTCCACGCTTTGATCCGTGAGCCCTGGTTGCTGTGCGTACGCAGCGGGTCGGTGCTGTTGCGCCCGTCCAGTCCGCGCGACCTCGAGGCGGTGGCCGCGATGCACGCGCGGTGCTCGCCGCAGAGCCTGCTCGACCGTTATCGCCGCGGCGGCCGGGGACCCTCGGTGGCCACGCTGCAGCGGACGCTGCGGGCGCCTATGACGTTCGTCGTCGCAACCCGGCGAGGAGCGATCGTTGCTCTCGGCACGGCGGCCCCCGATGCGTACCACGCGCCGGAGACCGCCGAGATCGCCGTGATCGTCGAAGACGGCTGGCAACGGGCCGGCCTCGGTCGCGAAATGACATCGCACCTCGCGGGAGTGGCTGCGGTGTCAGGTTTCAATCAGCTCGTCGCGTACGCGGGTACGACGATCGACACGTCCAAGCACCTGCTCAGCGAAGTAGGTACGACGCGGGTAATCGCCGACACCGACCTGACCCACCTGCACACGCACCTTCCGGAATCAGCCGCCCTCGGTCTCGGCGCCGTCCGCGACCGCCTGGCCGGCTAGGCGCGTGCGGTTGGCCGCACGCTCGCGTGATCAACTCGCTCGCTCGACGTGATCGGCCCGCTCGCTTGCGGTGATCAACAGGGCGTAGACGTCGCCCCCACGACGCCTACGCCCTGTTGATCACGGGTTTTGCCCGCGGCCGGTACGGGTGGACGCGTGTCAGCCGGTCTTGTTCGACAGCGCGACGAGGACGCCGGCCAGCTCCGTAAGCCGACGAGGACGCCGGCCAGCTCCGTAAGCCGACCCGACGCCGCGTGCGGCCGCCGTCCACGCCGACACATCGCCTCCACCCGTGATCAACAGGGAGCAGATGTCGCCCTGGCGGCACGTACTCCCTCTTGATCACGAGTAGGCAATGGTCGTCAGGGCGACCAGAAGCTGCTCCTGATCACGGGCTTCCCTCCTCGCTCTTGATCACCAGGTCCCGGCCGCCTGAGCCGGCTCGGACCCGCCGCCCGAGCCGGTTCAGATCGGAGCGACGGACGCCCAGTCGACGGTCAGCTCCCCGAGGCGCCAGCGACTCCGTCCGCCCTGCACCGGCCAGCTTTCGGCAATCCGGGCGCACGTCTCGACCCAGCGCTGCCGCGGCCCGAAGGGAATCAGTCCCGCCGCGGCGTCCCACCAATGATCGAGATCCGCGAACAGGCGGTGGATCGGCTGTCCCGCGACGTTGTGATGGATCAGCGCCTTCGGCAGTCGCTCGGCCAGTTCGCTCGGCCGGGGGAGGCTGGCCAGCTGCGCGGCCAGCGTGAGCGTCCGCGGCCCGACGCCGGCGTCCAACCGGACCCAGCCGCCCCGCCGCCCGAGCTCGTCGCACGTGCCCTCGATGAGCGTGCCGCCGGGCGCGAGCGCAGCCAGGACGGTCTGCCAGGCATCGGCGGCCGCGGCTTCGTCGTACTGCCGCAGGACGTTCGCGGCCCGGACGAGATGCGGACGGTGACCAGCCAGCTCGAAGCCCCCGCGCGCGAACGTCAGCCGGGGCGGGTCCTGCGCGTCGATCGCGGCCGCGACGCGCGCCGGGTCGATCTCGAGCCCGAGCACCCGGACGTCGGCCCGAACCGCGCGCAGCCGATCGGCCAGTTCGACCGCGGTGATCGGGCTGGCGCCGTAACCGAGGTCGACCACGAGCGGATCGTCGGTCGCGCGTAATGACGGGCCGAGGGTCGCGACGATCCAACGGTCCATGCGGCGCAGCCGGTTCGGATTCGTGGTGCCGCGCGTGGGCAGGCCGAGCGCCCGGGCCCGCCCGGCGGCCAGGCGCGGCGGACGAGCCGGTCGCGGTGTTCGCGACGCGTCCGACACGAGACGAAGGGTAGCGTCGCCGATCGTGCCCACCCGTCTCGCCGAGCTGACGACGCTGCGCCTCGGCGGCCCGATCGGCCGGCTCGCCGAGGCGATGAGTACCGACGAACTGGTCGAGACGATCACGTCCGCCGATGCGTCCGGCGAGCCCGTCCTGATCGTCAGCGGGGGTAGCAACCTCGTCGTGTCGGACGACGGCTGGCCCGGCCTGGTGGTGCTCGTGCGCAACCGCGGCGTCGGCGTCAGCGCGAGCGCCGAGCGGGTCTTCGTGACGGCGGCGGCCGGCGAACCGTGGGACGAGCTGGTCGCCACCACCGTCCGCGAGGGCTGGTCAGGGCTCGCGTCGATGAGTGGCATTCCCGGCCTGGTCGGCGCGACGCCGGTGCAGAACGTCGGCGCGTACGGGTGCGAGGTGGCCGACGTCCTGACCGGCCTGACCGTCCTCGACCGCGAGACCGGCGCCGTCGAGCGGTGGGACCCGCAGCGCTGCGGTTTCGGATTCCGGACGAGTGCCTTCAAGCACACCGACCGGTTCGTCGTGCTCGAGGTCACGTTTGGCCTTGTTCCATCGAAGGATTCACCCCCGGTCCGCTATCTCGAGCTGGCCCGTCGACTGGGCATCGAGCCGGGCGCGGTGACCTCGTCCGACCGCGTACGCGCGATGGTGCTCGAGCTGCGGACCAGCAAGGGCATGGTCCTTGACGCGGATGATCACGACACGTGGAGCGTCGGCTCGTTCTTCGTGAACCCCTTTGTGCCCGCGACGTTGGCTCCGCCGGATTGCCCGCAGTGGGAGGTCGACGGGCAGCTGAAACTGTCGGCCGCGTGGCTGATCGAGCACGCGGGATTCACGCGCGGCTACGGGTCGGGTCCGGTGGGCCTGTCGTCCAAGCACACGCTCGCGCTCGTCAACCGGGGCGGCGCGACGACGGCGCAACTGCTCGAGCTGGCCGCCGAGATCCGGGCCGGGGTCGAGGCACGCTTCGGCATTCGGCTGCGTCCTGAAGCGCATCTCGTCGCGGTGGACTTCTGATCCTGCGAATAGCGCTGAAACCGATCGACGGGACGGGCGAGATCGACCGTCGCGCCGGCCGATTGCCCCGGAAACCGTAGCTCGCAGCCGGTCGAGCCGTGTAGCGTTCGCCCCAACGACCGAGTGGGGAGAAGACGCATGGCCCGGGACGTCCAGAACTTCATCAACGGCGAGTTCGCCGAGGCGGCCGACGGCGCGCGAGCCGACCTGATCGATCCGTCGACGGGCGAGGTTTTCGGGTCGGCTCCGGTGTCCGGCGAGGCGGACGTCGACCGGGCGTACCAGGCCGCGCAGACCGCGTTCGAGACGTGGCGCGACACGACGCCGAGCGAGCGCCAGCGCGCGCTGCTGCGATTCGCCGACGCCCTCGAATCGCGCGCCGAGGAGCTCGTCGCCGCCGAGTCCGAGAACACCGGCAAGCCGATCGAGCTGACGATGTCGGAAGAGATTCCGCCGATGCTCGACCAGATCCGCTTCTTCGCCGGCGCCGCCCGCGTGCTCGAAGGACGCAGCGCCGGGGAGTACATGAGCGGCTTCACGTCCTACGTGCGGCGCGAGCCCGTTGGCGTCGTCGGCCAGGTCGCACCCTGGAACTACCCGATGATGATGGCCGTCTGGAAGTTCGCGCCCGCGCTCGCCGCTGGCAACTGCCTCGTCCTGAAGCCGAGCGACACGACGCCGGTGTCGTCGACGTTGATGGCCGAGATCGGCGCCGAGTTCTTCCCGCCCGGCGTCTTCAACGTCGTCTGCGGAGATCGCGACACCGGTCGCGCGATGGTCGCCCACAAGATCCCGGCGATGGTGTCGATCACCGGCTCGACGCGGGCCGGCATGCAGGTAGCCGAGGCGGCCGCGAAGGACCTCAAGCGCACCCACCTCGAGCTCGGGGGCAAGGCGCCGGTGATCGTCTTCGAGGACGCCGACATCGAGAATGCCGCTGAAAACATTGCGATTGCCGGCTACTTCAACGCCGGGCAGGACTGCACGGCGGCCACTCGCGTACTCGTCGCGCCGGCCATCGCGTCCGACTTCGCCGAGGCGCTGGCCGAACAGGCTCGTGCGACGCGCACCGGGCCACCGTCCGACACTGATGTTCTGTACGGGCCGCTCAACAACGCCAACCAGCTCGCGCACGTCGGTGGCGTCCTGGGCCGGCTGCCCGACCACGCGCGGGTGCTCGCCGGCGGTGGACGGGTCGGTGATCGCGGCTACTTCTGGGAGCCGACCGTCATCACCGACCTGGAGCAGGACGACGAGGCGATCCAGGGCGAGATCTTCGGGCCCGTTCTGACCGTGCAGAAGTTCACCGACGAGGACGAAGCGGTGCGCTGGGCCAACGACATCGAGTACGGCCTGGCCTCGAGCGTCTGGACGAAGGATCATGGACGGGCGATGCGGGTGTCGCGGCGGCTCGACTTCGGCTGCGTCTGGGTGAACTGCCACATCCCGCTCGTCGCCGAGATGCCGCACGGTGGGTTCAAGCACTCGGGCTACGGCAAGGACCTGTCGATGTACGGGCTCGAGGACTACACCCGCATCAAGCACGTCATGCACAACATCGACTTCTGATCCGACGTCCTAGGCTCATCGGCATGAAACACACTGTCGCGGCCGAGATGGTCGCCAACGTCGCTGTGGTGCTGGTGGCCGTCGGCGACACGGTCAAGCCGACCGACACACTCGTCATGTTGGAATCGATGAAGATGGAGATCCCGGTGCTCGCCGAGGTCGACGGGATTGTCGAGGCGCTCGCCGTGCAGTCCGGCGACGTGATCACCGAGGGAGATGTGATCGCGGTCATCGAGACCGCGTGATCCCGAGTTTCTATTGGTAGGAGATGGACGATGGTCGATCAGCAGCGAATCCTGCGTACGTCGATTCCGGGCCCGCGTTCGCAGGAGCTGCACGCGCGCAAGCTCGCCGCGGTCGCCAGTGGCGTCGGCACGACGCTGCCGATCTACGTCGAACGGGCCGGTGGCGGCATCGTCGTAGACGTCGACGGCAACCAGCTGATCGACTTCGGTTCGGGCATCGCGGTGACGACGATCGGCAACGCGGCGCCGCGCGTGGTCGCCGCCGTGCAGCAGCAGGTCGCGGACTTCACGCATACCTGCTTCATGGTGACGCCGTACGAGGAGTACGTCGCCGTCGCCGAGAAGCTCAACGAGGTCACGCCCGGGTCGCACGAGAAGCGATCGGCGTTGTTCAACTCGGGCGCCGAGGCGGTCGAGAACGCGATCAAGATCGCGCGCCATGCGACCGGACGATCGGCCGTCGTCGCCTTCGACCACGCCTACCACGGCCGGACGAACCTGACGATGGCCCTGACAGCGAAGAACATGCCGTACAAGCAAGGCTTTGGTCCGTTCGCGTCCGAGATCTACCGCGTGCCGATGGCCTATCCGTTCCGCTGGCCGACCGGTCCGGACAACTGCGCCGACGAGGCGTTCGAGCTGTTCGTATCAAACGTCCACGCGCAGATCGGCGAGTCGAACACCGCCGCGGTGATCATCGAGCCGATCCAGGGCGAGGGCGGGTTCATCGTTCCGGCGCCGGGCTTCCTGGCGCGGGTCGCGTCGTGGTGCACGGACAACGGGATCGTGTTCATCGCCGACGAGATCCAGTCGGGCTTCTGCCGGACGGGTGATTGGTTCGCGTCGTCGTTCGAGAACGTCGTGCCCGACCTGATCACCACCGCCAAGGGCATCGCCGGTGGTCTCCCGCTGGCCGCCGTGACCGGTCGGGCGTCGATGATGGACGCCGTCCACGGTGGCGGTCTCGGCGGGACGTACGGCGGCAACCCGGTCGCGTGTGCCGCGGCGCTCGCGTCGATCGAGACGATGGAAACGGACGACCTGGCCGGTGCGGCCCGCCACATCGAGTCGATCATGGTGCCGCGGCTGCGGATGCTGGCCGAGAAGTACGGCGTGATCGGTGAGGTGCGCGGACGGGGCGCGATGATCGCCGTCGAGTTGGTGGCCGAGGCCGGTTCGCTCGAGCCGAATGCGGCGCTGACTGCCGCGGTCGCCGGCGCGTGCCACCGCGAAGGACTGATCACGCTGACCGCCGGGACGTTCGGCAACGTGCTGCGCTTCCTGCCGCCGCTCGTCATCGGCGACGACCTGCTCAACGAAGGCCTCGACATCCTCGAATCGGCGTTCGCCACCCACGCTTGAGCGTTCGTTTACGCCTGACCGTTCGTTCCACGCCTGACCGTTTCGAGCTTGGCTGGGCTGCCGCGGTGCGGAGCTGGACCCTGATACGCATGCGTCGTCATGGCGGCGCATAGGTATCAGCGTCCCGGTGTGGCGGCGGCGCGGAGTGGATCTTGATATCTATGCGCCGTCGTGACGGCGGCTCGGTATCAGCGTTCCGCGGTGTGCCTTGGCGGTGGGCGATGGATGATCTTCGCAGCCCGTGTCGGGGTTATCCACAGGCGCGGGTGGGGGCTTTGCAGGGATTGGTGAGTGTGTCAGGGTAGCCAGATGGCCCGGTCGATCCTGTCTGTGTTGATCTTGGGCATGATCATCGTTTTGTCAGGGTGTGGGGGTAGCCCGAAGCAGGTGCCGTTCACTCCGTCCACGACGTACGACCCGCCGCCCGGCCCGTCGACGTCGGGCAACCCCGGTTCATCACCGGCGCCCACAGGCCCGGTGTCCGCAGCGACCGGAATCCCCGCCGACGTGCCGACGGTCGCGACGAACCCCACCGTCGCCGGCGAGAGACCTCCTGTGCCACCGCCGATGGTCCACACCCAAACCGGCGCCATCACCTTCGCCAAGTTCTACATCCAGACGCTCGACTGGGAGGTCGCGACTGGCGACGACCACTACATGAAGCACTACTACGCCGACACCTGCACCCAGTGCCGGGCGTTGGCCGCGTCAAGCCGCACCCTGGTCGCGGCAAACGTAACACTGGGAAGGTGGTCGGACAACGATCCCTCGGGCGGTCGATCGGGCCGCCGAGGATCTCTACGGTTCCGACAGACATCGATGTCTTCATGTCGATCACGGCGTTGCCGACCTCGATGCAACCGGCAAGATCGTTCTATGGCGAACCCGCCTACTCGAACTATCACGAGCAGCTGTTCTTGAAGTGGGGTGACTCCGGGTGGCTCGTCGTAGCGCCAGAGATGGATACTCAACGCCTAGCCGATTCATGCTGAGCTTCGCAATCGTCATGGCCGACGCCTGGTCGACGGCGGCCCGGTAGTTCGCCGCCGCCGTCTCGCTGGTGTGCGGCCATGTCGTGGTCGGCCGGAAGCTGGGGTGGCCAGGCCGGATACGACGCGCAAAGGCGTGTGACGCTCCGGCGCCGGATACGTCGGTGCCGGGGTTGCCGTCGCGGGTGGTCGATTGCGGGTACGGGACACCGGCCGAGAACGGGGCGCAGAAGCTGTGCGGATCGGGGCTACCGGACTGCCCACCCACACTGACCGACCCGACACCCCACCTGTTCCTGAGCCAGATCCAGATCGGTACCGGCTGGGTCACCACCAGCGCCTGGTGTCCCGGCGACCCCCAACCCATACCGCTCGCCGACTCCCTGCGAGCCGAAGCCCTGAAACTCCTGACCCCCGTCGCGATCGGCACCACCGCCGGCGGCCACGGACTGGTCAACCTCGAACAACTCTTCTGGGCCCAAACCACCACCACCGTCACCCTCGGCACCGTCACCCTCCTGGGCATCCCCATCACCCTGCGCGTCACCTTCACCTCCGCCACCTGGAACTTCGGCGACAACCACACCGACCGCACCACCACCCCCGGCCGCCCCTACCAACCCGGCATCTGCCACACCAACCAATGCCCCATGTTCTACGGCCACACCTACACCACCACCGGACCCCACACCGTCACCCTCACCATCACCTGGACCGGCCAATTCCACCTCACCACCGGCCCCTGGACCCCCATCCCCGGCGCCCTACCCGGACCCACCGCCACCACCACCGTCCACCTCTGCCAAGCCCGCGCCGTCCTCCTCCCACCCACCGGACCCATCCCCACCAACCCCACCACCACCCCCACCAACTGCTGAGGGATCCCGGAAACCGAGCAATTGCCTTCGCCGTCGCCCGGTATCCTGGGCCGGACCGAACGGACGCGCGAAGGGAACACCTCTGGTGGGGCTCGTCGTACAGAAGTACGGCGGCTCATCCGTCGCCGACGCCGAGCGGATCAAGCGGGTCGCCGAGCGAATCGTCGCCACCCGCCGCGGAGGCGACGATGTCGTCGTCGTCGTATCGGCCATGGGCGACACCACCGACGAGCTGATCGACCTCGCCAAGCAGGTCGTCCCGGTCCCGCCGGCCGTGAGCTCGACATGCTGCTCACCGCCGGCGAGCGGATCTCGATGGCGTTGCTCGCGATGGCGATCAACTCCCTGGGCTACGAGGCCGAGTCGTTCACCGGCTCGCAGGCGGGCGTCATCACGACCTCGTCGCACGGACGCGCGCGCATCATCAACGTCACGCCCGGCCGCATCCAGAACAGCGTGTCCGAGGGCAACGTCGCCATCGTCGCCGGATTCCAGGGCGTCTGCCAGGACACCAAGGACATCACCACCCTCGGCCGCGGCGGCTCCGACACCACGGCTGTCGCGCTGGCCGCCGCCCTCGAAGCTGATGTCTGCGAGATCTACACCGACGTCGACGGCGTCTACACCGCCGACCCGCGCATCGTGCCGAACGCCCGGCGGCTGAAGACCGTCACCTACGAGGAGATGCTCGAGCTGGCCGCCTGCGGGGCGAAGATCCTGCATCTGCGCTCGGTCGAGTACGCCCGTCGCTACGGCGTCCCGATTCACGTCCGCTCGTCGTTCTCGACCAAATCCGGCACGCGCGTGACCGGTTCGATGGAGGATCTGCCGTGGAAGCACGCGATCATCTCCGGCGTCGCACACGACCGCAGCGAAGCGAAGGTCACTGTCGTCGGCGTGCCCGACAAGCCCGGCGAGGCGGCCGCGATCTTCCGCGAACTCGCCGACGCCGAGATCAACCTCGACATGATCGTCCAGAACGTCTCAGACCAAGGGCACCGGCCGCACGGACGTCTCGTTCACGCTGCCCAAGACCGACGGCCCGACGGCGCTGCAGACGCTGGACGCGCGTGCAGGACCGCATCGGCTTCGAGGAGCTGCTGTACGACGACCACATCGGCAAGTTGTCGCTGATCGGCGCCGGCATGCGGTCGCACCCGGGCGTCTCGGCGACGTTCTTCGAGGCGCTCGCCGACGCCGGCGTCAACGTCGAGATCATCTCGACGTCCGAGATCCGGATCTCGGTGGTCTGTCGCGACACCGACCTCGACGTCGGCGGTGCGGGCCGTCCACGACGCGTTCGACCTGGGCACGTCCGACGAGCAGGCGGTTGTCTACGGCGGCACCGGCCGATGAGCCGGCCTCCGCGTCGGCGTCGTCGGCGCGACCGGTCAGGTCGGCGGCGTCATGCGGCGAATCCTCGCCGAGCGCAGCGTTCCCGGTCGCCGACATCCGGTTCTTCGCCTCGGCCCGCTCGGCCGGTACGACGCTGCCGTGGGAGGGCGTCGACGTCCTGGTCGAGGACGCCGCAACTCGCCGACCCGTCCGGCCTCGACATCGCGCTGTTCTCGGCCGGCGGCAGCGACGTCGCGCGAGCTGGCCCCGCGGTTCGCCGCCGCCGGCGCGATCGTCATCGACAACTCGTCGGCCTGGCGGATGGACCCCGACGTCCCGCTGGTCGTCAGCGAGGTCAACGGCGCCGAGTCGCCAACGCCCCGAAGGGCATCATCGCCAACCCGAACTGCACGACGATGGCGGCGATGCCGGTGCTCAAGCCGCTGCACGACGAGGCCGGCCTGACCCGGCTGATCGTGTCGACCTACCAGGCGGTGTCGGGCAGCGGCCTGGCCGGCGTCGACGAGCTCGACAAGCAGGTCCGCCAGGCCGTCGACCGGGCCGCCGAGCTGACGCACGACGGATCGGCGGTGACGTTCCCGGCGCCGGTCGAAGTACGTGCGCCCGATCGCCTTCAACGTGATGCCGCTGGCCGGCTCGATCGTCGACGACGGCGAGTTCGAGACCGACGAAGAGAAGAAGCTGCGCAACGAGAGCCGCAAGATCCTCGGCATTCCCGTCGCTGCTCGTCTCGGGCACCTGCGTGCGCGTGCCGGTGTTCACCGGCCACTCGCTGTCGATCAACGCCGAGTTCGCCGCGCCGCTGTCGCGTCGCCCGCGCGCATCGAGCTGCTCAGCGGCGGCGCCGGGCGTCGTCGTCACCGACGTCCCGACGCCGCTGCAGGCGGCCGGCGACGACCCGAGCTTCGTCGGACGGATCCGCCAGGACCCCGGCGTCCCGGACGGTCGAGGACTGGCGCTGTTCGTCAGCAACGACAACCTGCGCAAGGGCGCCGCGCTCAACGCCGTCCAGATCGCGGAACTCATCGCCGCCGGCCGCTAAGCAGACCGTGCCGACACGAGCGAACCGGCTCAGGCGTTCCATTCGAACGGTTCGACCTCGCGCAGCACGCGTCGGCGTCGGTTACGTGGCAGATGGTCGATGTAGAGCACGCCGGCGAGGTGCTCGGTCTCGTGTTGCAAGCAACGCCCGAAGAAGCCGCTGCCCGAGATCTCGATCGGCGATCCGGTCTGGTCGACCGCTCGCACGGTCGCGCCATGCGGACGGGGCGTCTCGAAGTACGGTCCGGGCACCGACAAGCAGCCCTCCTCGCCGCTGTCGATCGGCCCGACCGTGGACGCGATGATCGGGTTGATCGCGTGGCCGACGTGCTGCACGCCGTCCGCGTCGATGCAGTCGAACACGAAGACGGCCAGGTCGACGCCGATCTGCGGCGCCGCGAGTCCGACGCCCTCGGCGACGTACATCGACGCGAACATGTCCTCGATCAGGCCGGCGAGATCGGCATCGAATTGGGTCACCGGGCGGGTCGGCGAGCTCAGGACCGGGTCACCTACGACCCTGATCTTGCGTGCGACGCCGGGCATCGGTACAGGCTAAACCAAACAGAATCGAAAGCGGGGGCGCATTCCACGGGGGGCGGACAGACGTCTTGGGTCGCCTCATTCGGCCCGGGGACTCCGGTCCGTCCCGGAGATTCGGGCGCGGCAGCGACAACGCGCGCTCAGTCGAACTCAGTCGGGAGCTCGGAGGTCACGCACGCTCGACGGCGATGGCCTGATAGCGAAGCTTCGTCCCCGGGCCACCGTGCATGTAGACACGGATCGGTGCCTGACCGATGACGGCCATCCACTCGTCAGCGTCGTATGAGGTCGGTCGCTGGATCAGGCACGTCCGGTCGCCGACCTTGAGCCACATCGTCGCGGTCGGCACGGTCGTGCTAGGGCCCGATGAGGTCGTCTTCCAGACTTTCACCGCCCCATAAAGGGACTCGACCGCATCGGACTCACCCTTCGCCGCCTGCCGCGCGAGCCACAGGAGCAGTCCTGCCCAAACAAAGCCGACGACGACGAACAGCCACCACCACGCGTTGTGTTGCACGATCAACAGCACGCCCATGGCGAGCAGCAGGCCCAACCCGCCCCAGGCACCGATCGTGAGCCGGCGCGCCTGCGAGACGAGCTCGGCCTGTTGGTGTGGACCCAGGCGGCCGGCGCGGTTGGCGACGAGGTCTGATTCGTCGACGCGGAAGAGCCTGAACAGGTCGGCGTCCACGCCGCGACCTTACTTGGATCCACCGGTGGCTTCCACAGCCACTGATCGTGAAATACGTCGATCAACGCATCAACGATCGGACGCAACCCGATCCCAGTTTCTCTGTCCGGCGGTTCGAGTAAGACCGTCTTGGTCGGGGTGGCGGGATTCGAACCCACGGCCTCTTCGTCCCGAACGAAGCGCGCTACCAAGCTGCGCCACACCCCGGCGGTGCCGACCCGCCAGGCGGATCAGCGCAACCGTGCCAGCATACCCGAGTCGGTCGGCTCATTTGACCGTGGGACGAGCGTCAGCAGCGTCGCCTCGGGGCGGCAGCAGAAGCGGATCGGCATGTACGGGTTGGTGCCGAGCCCGGCCGAGACGTGGAACCACATGTGGTCGTCCCAGCGGTGCAGCCAGCGGGCCCGGTGGACGTCGATCCCACAGTTGGTGACGATCGCCGGGCCGAATGGGATGCGGATCTGGCCGCCGTGGGTGTGCCCGGCCAGGACGAGGTCGTAGCCGTCGTCCGCGAAGTGACCCAGCAGCTCCGGTTCCGGTGAATGAATCACCCCGATGCGAACGGCCGCCTCGACGGACGCCGGACCCGCGATCTTTGCGTACCGCGCACGACGCAGGTGCGGATCGTCCGTCCCGGCCAGGAACACCGGCGCCGGACGGGTGGCCAGCGTCGTCCGCACATGCGTGAGGTCGGTCCAGCCGGCCGCCGCGAGTTCGCCGGCCAGCTCCGGCCAGGGCAGCGCTTTCCCCGTCCCGGTGGGCTGCCGGGCCGACGTGAAGTAGCCCATCGGGTTCTTGGGTTTCGGCGCGAAGTAGTCGTTGTTGCCCGGGACGAAGGCGCCGGGAAAGGCGAAGAGCGGTCGCAGCGCCTGCATGATCGCCGGGATTGCCTCGGGGTCCGAGATCGTGTCGCCGGTATTGACGACGAGGTCGGGCCGCAGTCGGGCCAACGCCGAGATCCACCGCTGCTTGTGCGTCTGCGCGGCCGTGATGTGCAGGTCCGACACGTGCAGCACGCGGACGGGCGCAGTGCCCGGGTCGAGTACCGGAACCACCCGTCGTCGCAGGACGAACGCGTTGCGCTCGATCAGCCCGCCGTACGCGAGACCGGCCGCGCCCAGGGCGACGACGCCACCGGCATACCTCGCGACACCCATCCGTCGAGCCTACGTTGCGGCGGAATTCGCTCCGGATACCTCGGTAGCGTAGGAGTCATGCCCGAGCTGAAGGACCGACTCAAGACCGATCTCACCGCCGCCATGCGCGCCCGTGACGAACTGACGACCGCGACGCTGCGGATGACGCTGACCGCGGTGACGAACGAAGAGGTTGCCGGATCATCGGCGCGCGTCTTGTCCGATGACGAGATCGTGCGCGTCATCGGCCGCGAGGCGAAGAAACGTCGTGAGGCGGCCGAGGCGTTCGATCAGGCCGGACGCGCCGAGCTCGCCGATCGGGAACGAGCCGAGGGTGGCGTGCTCGAACGGTACCTGCCGACCCAGCTGTCCGACGCCGAACTCGACGCCATCGTTGCGGCGGCGGTCGCCGAGGCCGGCGCTACGACCGTCCGCGACCTGGGTTCGGTCATGAAGCTCGTCCAGCCGCGAGTCGCGGGACAGGCCGACGGAAAGCGCGTCAGCGAAGCGGTGCGTACGCAGCTCGCCGCTCAGTAGCCCGACGAGCCGAGGCCAGCCCGACGAGCCGACGTGAGACTGACCCGCGCCGAGGTCAGTGGCCGCCGGGAGGCGATGGATGGGACCCGCTCGTCGGCGCGCCGGTTCCGGTTCCGGTAGCTGTACCGGTCGGGGTACCGGTGGGCGTCTTGGTCGGCGGCGGCGGAATCGTGTACGGCGCCTGGCCGGTACTGATACAGATCGTCACCGTGCTACCCGGCGCCGCGACGAGCGGCGTGTACGACGCGACCGTGTAGGCGGTTGTCTTGCTACCACAGTGAATCGGGTAGGTCGCGACGTTGAATCCCTTGTTGCGCAAGGTGGTTGTGGCGACGGCCTGGGACTGACCGATGATCGTCGCCGGGACAGTGATCCCGTTCGGGATGGCCGTCGGACTCTTGACGGTCCACTTGCTTGTCGAGATCGTCGGCGACAGGGCACTGAGCCACCAGCTCGCCGCGATCGACGCGTCGGCGGTCGTCTGCGCCACCGGATCGGTGACGCCCGGGACGCCGCTGATCGGCGACTCCGGCGACGCGACGTTGATGATCGCCATCGTCGCGGCCAGGTTCGGGGTCATGCCGACGAACCAGAAGCCGGAGTTCAGGCCCCCGGCGCCCGTGTCGGTGCCGGTCTTGCCGGCGATCAGGCTCGAGCCGTTCTTCTGGTCCCACGACTTGAAGATGGACGCGGTGGTGCCGCCGGTCTGGGTGTCACCGGTCAGGAGCTGGACGGCGGTACGCGCGACCTGCGGCGTCATCTGCGCGCTGCACGCGGTGCGCTTGACGGAGATCTGGCGGCCCTGCTCGTCGGTGATCGACTTCACCGGCGCCGGCGTGCAGAACACGCCGTCGTTCTCGGCCGCCGCGTACGCACCGGTGAGCTCCAGCGGGCTGGTCGGGAAGTACCCGAGCGTGACACTCGGCAGGGGCGTCGACTTGATCTGGTCGGCGTAGGTCTTGTAGCGCGTCTGGTTGGGCGGCATCTGGTTCAGGCCGTTCATGCCCAAGCCGGTCGCAACGCCGACGATCGTCGAGAGGTCGCACCCGAACAGGCCGTCCTCGAGCCCGTAGAAGTAGGTGTTCGACGACTTCGCGATGGCGGTCGCGAGTGTCTCGGTCGGCGAGTAGGCGATGTTCTGGTCGCCGTTGTGGACCGGGGTGGTCTGGCCGCATTGTGTGGCCAGGTAGCCCTTCTCCTTCGCGGTGTCCACGTTGATCCCGATCGGGAGCGTGGTCGGAGTGCCGGCTTCCAGGGCAGCCAGCATCGTGAAGTACTTATAGGTCGACGCGCCCTGCCCGCCGTAGTCGGTGAAGATCGAACTGGCCAGCTGGTTCTGGGCCGCGTCGACGCCGTACGGCTTGCTCGCGGCCATGGCCAGGACGTCGCCCGTCTTCGGATCCGTCACCGGCAGCACCGCGGTCGATGGACTGCTGGCCGGGAATTTGGCCAGCGCGGCCTGCGCGCTGTTCTGAATTGTCGGATCGAGCGTCGTCACGACTGAATACCCGTCGGTCGACAGGTTCTTCAGATTCTCGCCGTGGGTGTCTTCCAGCCAGTTCTGGACGTACGCGCAGAAATATCCGACGTTCGCGATGGTCGTAGGCGCGTTGGTGCAGCCCTCCTGCACCTTTGGCGCGGACGTCGTCGCCAACGAGATCGGGGTCGCCTCGTACTTCGTCGCGGACGCCTGGTCGAGGTCACCGGCGGTGACCATGTTCTGGATGACCTCGTTGCGCCGGTCCTTGGCCGCCTGTGGATGGACGAACGGGTCGTAGTCGGTCGGCGCGCGCAACAATCCGACCAGCAGCGCCGCTTGCGGGATGGTCAGCGCTGTGACGGTGTCCTTGCCCGGCACCGTCCCGAAGTAGGTCTCAGCGGCCGACTCGATGCTGTACGACTGCTCGCCGAAGAACGCGATGTTGAGGTAGTTGTCGAGGATCTGGTCCTTCGACTCGCGCTTCTCGAGGTCGATGGCGCACTTGGCGTCCTTGATCTTGCGGCTCACCGTCTGGCTGATCGCGGCCGCCTGCGCCGCCGGATCGTCGATCGCCTGGTAGTAGCGCACCTGCTTGACGTACTGCATGGTGAGGGTCGAGCCACCCTGCGTATCGCCGCCGCTGCTGTTGCTGAACGCCGACCGCAGCAGGCCGCGCATGTCTACGCCGTGGTGGCTGTAGAAGCGGCGGTCCTCGGTGTCGATGAGCGCCTGCTGCAGGAACTTCGGAACCGCCGAGAGGTCGACGGGCTTGCGATTCTGGTCGAAGAGGGTGGCGAGCACGGTCTTGCCGTCGCTCGCGTAGAACGTCGTGCCCTGCGGCGGCGGGGTCTCTTGCAGGTCGCAGGTCGCGTTCAGGAACTGGTCGGCCTCGGACTTCGCCGCGAGTCCGGCCCCACCGACATACGGCAACAAAGCCCCGGCTGCGAGGACGGCCGCCACGATCACCGTTCCGAACAGCTTCAGGATCGTCAGCGTCGGGTTGGGCCTGGAAGCGGGGCGCGTCACGGGTTGCCAGCCTACCGGCCGGATCGGCGAGTGTCCGGTTCGTCGCTATTGATTCTTAGCTGGCCGCCAGCAGTTCACCGATGCGCCGCAGCCCCTCGAGATCGTGGACGTCGGTCGGCAGCGCGGGTACGGCGATCATCGCCACGTCCGGATGCGCCGACACGAACCGGCGGACCATCCGGACGTCGTTCTCGCCGGCCAGTGCGATTTCGACATGAACGCGCAGTGCGGCCTCCGCGAGCTGCAGCGCGGCCGTCGCCGGGCGTTCGGCCAGCGCGTCCGCGGCCGCTTCGGCGCGGCGAGCGGTCAGGGCGGTCCCGGCGGCCGGGCGATGCATGCGGTTCACGACCAGACCGGCCAGCGGCATCCGTTCCCCGACGAGCCGTTCGACGAAGTAGGACGCCTCGCGCAGCGCGTCCGGCTCGGGGGACGCGACGACGATGAACGCGGTGCCGTCCGCCTTGAGAAGTTGATACGTGTGCTCGGCGCGCTCGCGGAATCCGCCGAACATCGCTTCCAGGGACGACACGAACGCCGACACGTCCCGCAGCAGATCGCCGCCCAGGATCTTCGTGACCGCCTTCGTCATAAGCCCGAACGATGCGCTCACGACCTTGAAGTAGGCCTTGCCGCTCGCCTTGGCCGGGGCGGCCAGCAGGCGGATGAAGCGACCGTCCAGGAACCGACCGAGCCGTTGCGGCGCATCGAGAAAGTCCAGCGCCGAACGGGACGGCGGCGTGTCGACGACGATGAGGTCCCATGCCGGTTCCCCCTCGGCGGGCTCGGCGAGTTGCGAGAGCTTCTCCATCGCCATGTATTCCTGGGTGCCCGCGAACGACGACGACAGCGCTTGGTAGAAGGGATTCGCGAAGATCTGCTCGGCCCGCTCCGGAGTCGAATGCGCCGACACGACCTCGTCGAAGGTCCTCTTCATGTCGAGCATCATCGCGAACAAGCGTCCGTCCCCCGCGCCGGGAACGAGGCGCGGGGTGTTGTCGAGTTCGGTCAGCCCCATCGACTGGGCCAGGCGACGGGCCGGGTCGATGGTGAGGACGACGGTGCGCCGACCGGCCTCGGCGGCCCGCAGTGCGAGGGCCGCGGCCGTCGTCGTCTTGCCGACTCCGCCGGACCCGCACGTCACGATGATGCGCGTGCCCGGATCGCCGATGAGCTCGTCGATGTCGAGGGGAATCACGCGACGGGGACGGGTCATTCGGCCCGTCCAGCGACGGCCCGAACTTCGCCGGACGGGTCATCAGCAACGGCGTCGTCGGTTGCGAAGAAGTGGTCGGCCAGCTCGTTGAGTTCGCCGGCACCGACCGGCGGCGTCAGCTCCGGGAATTCGATGCGCGGCAGCCCGATGGCGTCCAGCTTCGCGAGGTTGACGCGCTGGACGTCCTGGCGCGCCGCGTACTCGATCGTCTGGCGCGCGAGCGGCTCGGTGAGTTCGACGTCGACCCCGGCGGTCTTGAGTCCCCGCCTGAGGGCGGCGACATCGAGTTGCTCGTGCTCGACCTGCCCGGGCCGGACGAACTCGGGACGCGTGCGATTGACGATCAGCGCGCCGAGGGTGAAGTCGCCGGCGATCAGGTCGGCCGCGGCGTCGATGGTCTCTTGGACGGGCATCTCTTCGAGCAGCGTGACGATGTGCACCTGCGTACGTCCGTCGTGCAGGAGCTCGATGACTCCCTTGCTCTGTCGGTTGATCGGCCCGATCTTGGTGAGGCTCGCGACCTCTTTCGTCGCGTCGAGGAACTGCCGGATGCGGCCGGTCGGAGGCGCGTCGAGGACGACGGCGTCGTACATCGCGGAACCGTCGCGGTGCACGAGACCCGCGCGCTCCTTGACCTTGCCGGTCAGCAGCACGTCGCGCAGTCCCGGCGCCAGCGTCGTCACGAAGTCGACGGCGCCCATGCGTTGCATCAGCCGGGCGGACCGCTTGAGGTTGTAGAACAGTTCGAGGTACTCGATGAGGGCCTGCTCGGGGTCGATCGACAGCCCGACGATCTCGCCGCCCCCGGGCGCCGCCGCGAGATGTTGATCGGCGTACGGCAGCGCCGGCACGTCGAACAGCTGCGACAGCGCCTGTCGTCCCTCGACCTCGATCAACAGGACCCGGCGACCGCCGCGAGCGAGGGCGACAGCCAGTGATCCGGCGGCGGTCGTCTTGCCCGTCCCGCCCTTGCCGGTGACGACGTGCAGGCGTGCCGACCGCGAGATGCCGGCCACCAGCTCGTCGTCGGCTCCCATCCCGCCAGCGTAGACAGACTCCGCAGCCCGCCTCGCCACCGTCGCCCGGTTCAGACGACTGGCCGCGCCCGACTCCCGTGATCAACAGGGGGTAGATGTCGCCCTGGCGACCACAAGTCCGTGTTGATCACGGGAGTTGGGGACGTTGATCACGGGCGGTGGGGACGTTGATCACGGGAGTTGGGGACGTTGATCACGGGTGGTGGGGGTGGGTCGTAGGGTGCTCGTATGTCGTCGCATCTGGCTCGACTGACGGAACTCGGGATCGAACTGCCGCCGGTGAATCCTCCGGTGGCGGCGTACGTCCCGGCGGTCCGCAGCGGTTCGTTCGTGTACACGTCCGGACAAGTGCCGATGGTCGACGGCCGGCTGGCGACGACCGGCAAGGTCGGCGCCGACGTGACGCCCGAGGTGGCCCAGCACCTGGCCCGGACGTGCGCGCTCAATGCCCTCGCCGCGGTGCACGCGTTGGTCGGGCTCGACAGCGTGGTGCGGGTCGTCAAGGTCGTCGGCTTCGTGGCGTCGGCGCCCGACTTCACCGGCCAGCCCGGCGTGATCAACGGCGCGAGCGAGCTGCTCGGCGAGGTGTTCGGCGCGGCCGGCGCGCACGCCCGGTCGGCCGTCGGCGTCGCCGTGCTCCCGCTCGACGCGCCGGTCGAGGTCGAGATCATCGTCGAGATCGAGTGACCGCCCCGATCCGCGACGCCGCGACCGTCGTACTGCTTCGCGACGGGGCGGCCGGCGTCGAGGTCTGGCTGCTCACCCGCGTCGCGCAGATGGCCTTCGCGTCGGGGATGACGGTGTTCCCGGGCGGGCGGACCGATCCGGGCGACGCCGCCCTGCCCTGGGCCGGTCGCGCGCCCGAGCGGTTCGCCGACGAGTTCGGCTGCGACGTCGAGCTGGCGCGGTCGCTCGTCGGGGCCGCCGTCCGCGAGACGTTCGAGGAGACCGGCGTCCTGCTCACCGTGCCCTCCGCGACGCATCCCGAGGCGCAGCCGGATGTCGAAGCCGGACGGCGTTCGTTCGCCGAGGTACTCGACGAGTTCGGGCTCGCCATCGATGCCGACGCCGTCCGGCCCTGGGGGCGGTGGATCACGCCACCGCGGGAGGATCGCCGCTACGACACCCGGTTCTTCGTCGCCGCCCTACCCGCCGGTGCGGTCGCCGAAGACCTGACCAGCGAGTCGTCGATCGCCACCTGGGTACTCGTTCGGGACGCGCTGGCGCAGTACGAACGAGACGAGCGACCGATGCTGCCGCCCACCGTCGACACACTGATGTCGATGGCCCACCACGGATCGGTCGCCGACGTCCTCGCCGCCGCCGCGAGCCGAACGCTCGCGGCGGTCCAGCCGACGTTCCGACGCGACGGCGACCGCCTGCTGGCCGTCCTGCCCGATGGACGGACCTTCACGCTGCGGCGGATGCCGTGACCCTCGCCTACGAGACGACGCGCGCCGTCACCGCCAGCGCATCGGTGGTGCTGGCCCGCAATCCCGGCATGATGACGCTCGACGGCACGAACACCTGGATCCTGCGCGCGCCCGGCAACGATCGCGCCATCGTCGTCGATCCGGGACCCGACCACGACGTACACCTCGACGCCGTGGTCGCCGCGGCCGGCGATGTCGCCGCGATCCTGCTCACCCACCACCATCACGACCACAGCGCCGGCGCGATGCGGCTGGCCCATCGGACGCGCGCACCTATCCGAGTCCTCGATCCCGGTGACCATTTCGGCACGGAAGGCCTGCGGGACGGGGAGGTCGTCACGGCGGCGGGAGTCGACGTACGCGTCTGGCGGACGCCAGGCCACACGGCCGATTCACTGTCGTTCCTCATCGATGACGAGGCGGTGCTCACCGGCGACACCATCCTCGGACGGGGCACCACGGTCGTCGCCTATCCCGACGGCAACCTGGGCGATTACCTCGCGTCGCTGCGCCGGTTGCGCGAACTCGGCGACATCACCGTCCTGCCCGGCCACGGACCTGAGCTCGCCGCCGCCGGCGCGGCAGCCACCACCTACCTCGATCACCGTGAAGAGCGGTTGGACCAGGTGCGACGGGCGCTGGCCGAGCTCGATCCCGAACTCGAGCCCTCCGCGGTCCCGCAAGCGGTCGTCGAACGGGTCTACCACGACGTCGATCACGCGCTCTGGCCCGCGGCCCGGCAGTCGGTGCGGGCCCAGCTCGCCTATCTCGGCGGCTGAATCCCGTTCGTCAGCCCGGCTGAAACCTCAGCGCGCGCGACGGGACAGACGTTCGCGATCGAGGATCACGACGCTCTTGCCCTCCAGGCGCAACCAGCCCCGGGCGGCGAAGTCGGCCAGCGCCTTGTTGACGGTCTCGCGGGACGCGCCGACGAGCTGGGCGAGCTCCTCCTGGGTGAGGTCGTGCGTCACCCGCAACTGGCCGCCGTCGACCGAGCCGAAGCGCTGGGCCAGCTGCAGCAACTGCTTGGCCACCCGCCCGGGGACGTCGACGAAGATCAGATCGGCCAGCATCGTGTTGGTGCGCCGCAGTCGCCGGGCGACGACCCGCAGCAGCTGCATCGCGATCTGCGGACGCTCCTGCACCCACTTCTGCAGCGAAGTCTTCGACAGCCGCGCGATCCGTCCGTCGGTGACCACGACCGCCGTCGCCGTCCGCGGCCCGGGGTCGAACATCGAAAGCTCACCGAACTGATCGGACGGTCCCATCACGGCGACCAGGTTCTCGCGACCGTCCGACGCGCGTCGTCCGAGCTTCACCTTGCCGGACAAGATGATGTAGAGGCTGTCACCCGGCTCGCCCTCGTGGAACAGCACCTGCCCGCGGGTCGTCTCGAGGATCTCGAACTCGCCGCCCAACGCTTCGACGTCCGCGGCGTCGACACCTTGGAACAGTCCAGCCTTACGGAGCGCGTCGTCCACGCCATCCTCCATCATCGAGCCGCCCGAAAAAGTGGGTCGGCTACCGGTCGAGCCGGATTCTATGCGTACGGAGCCTGGGGTACAGCCGTTCGGTCTACCGTCCGGATCACGGCCGCTTGCGGCCCGCTGACGGCAGCAGCCGGCGAAGCGACAGCCGCTGCCGGAACCGCGTCAGCGCCGACTCGGTTCCTTCGCGGACGAACGTGTCGAGCTCGTCGGGGTTCGCGTCGTCCAGGAACTGTTCGATCTCGCGTTCGACGGCGACACGCGTCAACGGCCGCTCGACCCGTCCCATGAACAACATGAAGCCGAGCAGCAGCACCGGGAAGAGAAGAACGAGCAGTCCGGCCATCCCGTCCATTCTGCCTCACGCCCGCCCTCGGCAGCGCTTACGACATGGGTCGCTGCGCTGGCGCTCGCTCCGTCGACATGGTCGCTGCGCTTCGCTCGCTCCGTCGACATGGGTCGCTGCGCTGGCGCTCGCTCGGTCGACATGGGTCGCTGCGTTTCGCTCGCTCGGTCGACATCACCCGCTGCGTTGTCCGGGCGGCCTCGTACTGTTGTGGCTCGTGCCGACTGCCTCGCCCGAAACGCCGCTCGCCCTGACCCGTCGCGCCCGCCGGATCAACCGCGACCTCGCCGACACCTATCCCGACGCGCACTGCGAGCTCGACTTCACCAATGCCCTCGAGCTGTCGGTCGCCACGATCTTGTCGGCGCAGTGCACCGACAAGCGGGTCAATGAGGTGACGCCCACGCTCTTCGCCCGGTACCGGACGGCCGCCGACTACGCGGGCGCCGACCGGGCCGAACTGGAAGAGCTGGTCCGCACGACGGGCTTCTTCCGCAACAAGACGAACTCCCTCATCGGGCTCGGGCAGGCGCTGGTCGAGCGGTTCGACGGCGAGGTGCCGCCGCGGCTGGCCGATCTGGTCACGCTGCCCGGCATCGGCCGCAAGACGGCCAACGTCGTGCTCGGCAACGCGTTCGGGATCCCCGGCATCACGGTCGACACCCACTTCGGACGGTTGGTCCGTCGTTGGGCCTGGACGACCGACACCGACCCCGTCAAAGTCGAGCACGACGTCATGGTGCTCATCCCCAAGAGCGAGTGGACGATGCTGTCGCACCGCGTCATCTGGCACGGTCGGCGGATGTGTCACGCGCGCAAGCCGGCCTGCGGGGTCTGCCCGATCGCCCGACTGTGCCCGTCGTACGGCGAGGGTCCCACCGATCCGGTCGTCGCCGCCGCGCTCGTCAAGACCGGTGGCCAGGTCGCGAGTGAGTGACACGCCGCCGGACTGGCTGACGAACCTCGCGACCCGGCTGAGTACCGCCGGACCCGCGTCGCTCATCCCGGTCCCCGAGGACGGTTCCGGCCGGCCGTCGGCGGTCCTGATCGCCCTCACCGAACTGGACGCTGCGTCGGCCGCGGCCGCGGCCGGGGTCCTGCTGATCGAACGGGCCGCCGACATGCGTACGCACGCCGGGCAGGTCGCCTTCCCGGGCGGAGCCACCGATGCCGACGACGAGTCGCCGGTGGCCACGGCTGTTCGCGAGGCCACCGAAGAGGTCGGCCTCGATCCGGCCAGCGTCGACGTACTGGCCACCCTGGCGCCGTTGTTCCTGCCGCCGTCCGGATTTCTCGTCACGCCGGTGCTGGCCTGGTGGGCCCGCCCGCACGAGGTCGGGCCGGTCGACCCACGCGAGGTCGCCCGGGTGGCGGTTGTCGCCTTGGCCGACCTCGCCGA
This sequence comes from uncultured Actinomycetes bacterium, assembly GCA_963737785.1. Lineage (GTDB taxonomy): Bacteria > Actinomycetota > Actinomycetes > Mycobacteriales > Jatrophihabitantaceae > CAVTTS01. Next base: position 7,458 of record CAVTTS010000001.1, on the reverse strand, counting down.
TCCGGCCAATCGCTTCACCGTCGCGCACTCGTCGGGGCGGATCGGCCCGGGATTCGAGGTCGACGGGCTGTTCATCTGGGGATTCACCGCGGGGATCCTGGCCCACCTGCTGCGGGTCGGCGGCTGGTCGCGCCCCTGGGATTCGGAGCGGGTCCGCCCGGCGCCGATCGGCACCGGTCGTCCGCCCACAGATCCGCTCGGTACCGTCAGCGCGTGACGAGGCGCCGAACGACCGCTCTCGTCCTGGCGAGCCTGCTGCTGCTCGTCGCGGGCTGCTCCAACCGGCAGGCCGCCGTCAACCGCCGGCCGCAGGTCGGCACCGCCACCGCGTCGAGCGTGAACGGCGAGCAGCAGATCACCATCGACGTCGACGACACCTACCGCTTCCACCCCGACACGATCACCGTCCACCCGGGCTCGGTGAAGGTGATCTTGGTTCACCAGGGCACCGGCGCGCCGCACGACTTCGAGGTCGTCGGCATCCCGGCCGACTTCGTCCCGGCCGTGTCGGGCGGTCACACCCAGTCGGCGACCTTCATCGCGCCTGCGCCGGGCCGATATGAGTTCGTGTGCACCTTCCACGTCGCCCAGGGCCAGACGGGTACGCTCGTCGTTCTCCCGAACTAGGGATCTTGTGAACCTCGTCGACCTGGTGATCATCCTGGCCGCGGTGGCCTATGCCATCGGCGGCTACCGCAACGGTGCGATCCTGGGCGCGTTCTCGCTGGCGGGCTTCTTCGGCGGGGCCGCGCTCGGTGCCCAACTCGCCCGGCCGCTCAGCTCGCACATCGCCGGCGGCAACTCCCAGGTCGTCGTCGCGATCGTCTGCGTGCTGCTCGTCGCGACCATCGGTCAGGTCACCGCAGTCTGGATCGCCGGACATGTCCGCCGGCACGTCACCTGGAAGGCGGCCCAGGCCGTCGACGCGAGCATCGGGGCGGTCCTCGGTGTCCTGTCGGTACTGCTCGTGAGCTGGATGATCGCGGTACCGATCGCGTCGTCGCCCTACACCTCGCTCGCGTCGGCCGCGCGTCGATCAGTGATCGTCAAGGGCGTCGACGGCGTCATGCCCTCCGGCGTCCGGCAGCTCTATTCGTCGCTCGAGCGCTTCATCAACCGCAGCGGGTTTCCGCAGGTGTTCGGCGACCTGCAGGCGACGCGCATCGTCAACGTCGGGCCGGTCGACCCGTCGTTGGTCAACGCACCCGCGGTGGCCACCGACCACGCATCCACCTTCAAGATCGTCAGCGACGCGCCGTCGTGCAACCGGGGTATCGAGGGATCGGGTTTCGTCTATGCGCCGCAGCGGATTCTGACCAACGCGCACGTCGTCGCCGGTACCTCGACGGTCGGGGTGCAGACGGCGACGCAGGGCACGCTGACGGCCAAGGTCGTGCTGTTCGATCCCGAGCGCGACGTCGCCGTCCTCTACGTGCCGGGGATGAAGGCCGCGCCGATCCCGTTCGCGGCGACGCCGGCCGCGACGGACGCCAGCTCGATCGTGCTCGGCTACCCCGAGGACGGCCCGTTCGACGTGCAGCCGGCCCGGATCCGCAACCTCGGCACGATCACCGGGCACGACATCTACGGCCAGGGCAGCATCACCCGCGAGATCTACTCGGTGCGCTCGATCGTCCGCAGCGGCAACTCCGGCGGCCCGTTGATCTCACCGGACGGCAGCGTGCTCGGCATCGTCTTCGCGACCGCGCTCGACTCGTCCGACACCGGATTCGTCCTGAGCGACAAGGAGATCCAGTCCGACGCCGACACGGGACGGACGGCCGTCTCGCCGGTCAGTACCGAGGGCTGCACGTAATGGATCTTGCTGCGTTTCCGGCGTGATAGCCCCGAAATCGCAGTCGGATCGGCCGCCGCTCAGCCGCGCTTCGCCCAGTCGATCAGTGCCTCGCTGACGAGCTCCGGCACCTCGTTCTGGGGGTAGTGCCCGACGCCGGTGAGCAGTCGCCACTCGTACTCGCCGAGCACGTACCGCGACGATCCCTGCGCGGTGCTCGGCAACACGCATCCGTCCAGGCTGCCGTGCAGCTGCAGGACGGGGACGCCGACCGGTTCGCGCAGGCTGGCGACGTAGCGCCGCCCGTCCGGACGCAGTTGTGAGCGGGCCAGCCAGCGGAAGTACTCCAGCGCGCAGTGGGCGGACGGGTGGATGCGCAGTGCCTCGGCGTACCGCTCGATGTCGGCGACGTAGCCGGGCGTGCCGCGCCAGCGGGGCCCCGTCCACAGGTCGAACAGCTCGCGGACGTACGTGCTGTCGCGGGTGAGTCGGGCTTCGGGACGGCGGGGGACCTGGAACGTCGTCAGCGCGTACGCCGACGCCCGGCCCTGACCGCGAGGATCGTTCGTCAGCGCCTGCCGCAGCCGCAGCGGATGAGCGGCGCCGATCACCACAAGACGCCGGACGACCCGCGGCTGCTGGGCCGCGACGCTCCAGGCCAGCAGGCCGCCTAGATCATTGCCGACGATCATCGCGTCGCGTTCGCCGATCGCGGTCACGAGCTGGGCGACGTCGGCCGCCAGGGTCGTCGCGTCGTAGCCCCGCGGCGGCTTGTCGCTGGCGCCGTACCCTCGCAGATCCACTGCAACCGCACGGAAGCCGGCCTCGGCGAGGTCGACGAGCTGCTGGTGCCACGTCCACCAGAACTGCGGGAACCCGTGCAACAGCAGGACGAGCGGCCCGGAGCCGAGTTCGGCGACGTGCAGGGCGATGCCGTTCGCGCGGACCGTGCGGTGCGTCCACGGCCCATCGATGCGGACGATCGATTCGTCCGCGCTCGGCCGTCCCGCCATGTCCTATGCGGTGTCGCTGTTGCCGCGATGCCGCAGCGCTTCGACCGTGCTCTTCGTGGTCGCGATCGTCCGCTCCGGCGCCCGGACCTTCTTCAGACTGCGGATGCCGAGCAGGGTGAGCGGCAGGCAGATGAGCAGGATCATCCCGCCGAACACGGTGAGGAACGACGCCCAGCGCCAGAAGTGGAACTGCCAGCTGAGGTATTCGGCGACCGCGATGAAGAAGAACGTCAGCGCGTACAGCAGGACCACCGCGACGACGACCAGCAGGGCGGCACCGACGCCGACCCTCTTCACCGACGACTTCAGTTCGATCTTCGCGAGCTCGATCTCGCCGTGGACGACCGTCGAGAGGTGGGTCGAGACGTCCTTGACGATCTGGCCCAGCGACGGCTCGCTGTCGTCGGCCACCGGGCGGGCCGCTGGGGCGCCGTTGAGCGTCATCGGGCGGGCTCCTTCGAATTCAGGCGAACGTGCTCTCTCCGATCATTGCAGTTGCGATCCGCTCGGTGCATCCGGCTGCTGATCGGGGCCCGGTCGAGCCCGATCAGTCCTCGGACGGGGCGTCGGGCAACTTGTCCTGGATCAGGTCCATCACCGACGAATCGGCGAGCGTGGTGACGTCGCCGAGTTGACGGTTCTCGGCCACATCCCGCAGGAGCCGCCGCATGATCTTGCCGCTACGGGTCTTCGGCAACTCGGGAACGAGCATGATCTGCCGCGGCTTGGCGATGGCGCCGATCTGGGTCGCGACGTGATCGCGCAGTTGCTTGCACCAGCGCCTCGCCGCCCTCGGCGGACTCGGCGGCCGCGACGGCGTCGCCGCGCAGGATCACGAAGGCGACGATCGCCTGGCCGGTCGTCGGATCGTTCGCGCCGACGACGGCCGCCTCGGCAACCTTCGGGTGCGAGACGAGAGCCGACTCGACCTCGGTCGTCGAGATGCGGTGCCCCGACACGTTCATCACGTCGTCGACGCGGCCCAGCAACCACAGGTCGCCGTCGTCGTCCTTCTTGGCGCCGTCGCCGGCGAAGTAGTAACCCTGCTCGGCGAAGCGCGACCAGTAGGTCTCCTTGTACCGCTCGGGATCACCCCAGATGCCGCGGAGCATGGACGGCCACGGCTCGGTGAGGACGAGCAGCCCGCCGCCACCGTTCGGCACCGCGTGCCCGTCATTGTCGACGACCTCGGCGCCGATTCCGGGCAGCGCCTTGGTGGCCGACCCCGGCTTGGTCGACGTGACACCCGGTAGCGGGCTGATCATGATCGCGCCGGTCTCGGTCTGCCACCACGTGTCGACCACCGGAGTGCGATCGCCGCCGATGACGTTGCGGTACCAGATCCACGCCTCGGGGTTGATCGGTTCGCCGACACTGACCGAGCAACCGCAGCGACGACAGGTCGTGTTCGTCGGGGATCTCCCGTCCCCACTTCATGAACGTGCGGATCGCAGTCGGGGCGCAGTAGAGGATCGTCACCTTGTACTTGGCGATGATCTCCCACCAGCGACCGCGGTTCGGCGTGTCGGGTGTGCCTTCGTACATGACGATCGTGGCTCGGTTCGAGAGCGGCCCGTAGACGATGTAGCTGTGGCCGGTGACCCAGCCGATGTCAGCCGCGCACCAGTACACGTCGGTGTCGGGTTTGAGGTCGAACACCGCGTGGTGGGTGTAGCTGACCTGGGTGAGGTAGCCGCCGGTCGTGTGGAGGATCCCCTTTGGTTTCCCAGTAGTTCCTGACGTGTAGAGGATGTAGAGCGGGTGCTCGGCGTCGTGCGGCTCGGCCTCGTGCAGTGGCATCCGCGTCCGCGAGAGCGTCGTGCCACCAGACGTCGCGGTCGTTGGTCCAGTCGACCTCGCCACCCGTCCGCTCGACGACCAGGACGTGTTGGACGGCGGTGTCGCCCTTGGCCAGCGCGTCGTCGACGGCCGGCTTGAGGGGCGCCGCCGCTCCGCGCCGGTAGCCGCCGTCGGCGGTGATCACCAGCTTCGCCTCGGCGTCGACGATGCGGTCGAAGAGCGCCTGGCTCGAGAAGCCGCCGAAGACGACGCTGTGCGGAGCGCCGATGCGGGCGCACGCCAGCATCGCGACTACCGCCTCGGGAATCATCGGCAGGTAGATCGCGACGCGGTCGCCCTTCTCGACGCCGAGGCCACTGATCGCGTTGGCGGCTCGGCACACGTCCTCGAGCAATTGCGCGTACGTGATCGTGCGGGTGTCGCCCGGCTCGCCCTCGAAGTTGATCGCGACCTGATCGCCGTGGCCGGCCGCGACGTGCCGGTCGACGCAGTTGACGCTCGCGTTCAGCGTGCCGCCGTCGAACCACTTCGCGAACGGCGGATCCCACTGCAACGTCGTCTCCGGCGGCGTGGCCCAGTCGAGTCGGGCGGCCTGCGTCTCCCAGAACGCCAGGCGGTCGGACCCGGCCTTCGCGTAGGCCTCGCCGGTGACGTTCGCGTTCGCGGCGAAGTCGGGCGCTGGATCGAAATGGCGTTCCTCGCGCAGCAGATTGGACAGGGTTTCAGAGCTGTCGGACACCGAGTGCCTCCGGTCGCGTTCTGGTTCTTGCCTCTTCCGGCACCGTAGCCGTCGATTCGAAGCGGCGGAACCGCTGGGTAGCGTGGCGTCCCGTGACCGATCCGCTGCAGGGCCTGCTCGAGTTGCCCGGTGTCCAGGACGGCGTCGATGCCACCCGCACCGCCGTGGACGGACTGCTGTCGAACCGGGCCCTGCGGCGCCGGGCCCCCGATGTCTCGGCCGAGTCGTCCCTGCGCGGGGCGTGGGCGTCGGCCTGGTTGTCCGGCGCGCGGTTCTCACTCGACGACGTGCGATCCGGGACGGCGGATGCACTCGCCGATCCCGTCGTCCAGGGTGCGTTGCGGGTGCAGTCGCAGGTGGCGGTCCTGGCTGATGTGTGGACGCGCGCGCCCCGTCAGGCCCTGGCCCGGCTACACGCGCTCGCCGGGGCCGACCTCGTCGACGACCGCGATCATCTCGGCCGTCCCGCTGTGGGTACCGGGGAGCGGCTCGACGCGCTCGCGGCTGTGCTGTCCATGACGACCGCTCCGGCCGTGGTGTTGGCCGCGATCGTCCACGGCGAGATCCTGTCGCTCGACGCGTTCGCGCCGGCGTCCGGTGTCGTGGCCCGCGCGGCCGTCCGGCTGACCTTGATCGACCGGGGTCTCGATCCGCGCTCGCTGGTCGTTGTCGAGGTCGGGCATCGCGAATTGGTCGACGAGTACGGTGCGGCGCTCGACGCCTATCGGACGGGCACGCCCGCGGGTGTCGCCGCATGGGTGCGGCACTGTGCGCACGCGGTCGTGGCGGGTGCGCGCGAGGGGATCGCGATCTGCGAGGCGCTCGGCCGCGGCTGAGGCTGCGTCCGTCAAGCGGAGGCGTCCGTCAAGCGGCGGCGTCCGTCAAGCGGCGCCGTCGGCAACGAGGTCCGGACGTGGACGGCGGCGCCGCGGTGAACCACGGCGCCGCCTAAGGCCAGTTACCCAGGTGACCAAGCGTGCACCTGTTGTCCTGTCGACACGCGGGCCTCGAGAGGTTCCGCGGCGACTCACCTTCGACGTGGTGGAACGCCGCGTGGGTGCCTGGGTAACTGTGCCCGAACGAGGCCCACTGGGGGCTGGACCGCCATGGCGAACCTCGTCCGTTGTGAACATTGGACGCTTCGAATCCCGGGCGCACAAGGGGCGCGCACCATGTAATTCCTGAGTGATTTCAGGGGAATCGTGCGAGGCGGGGCGTCGCTAAGCGGTTACAGCCCGTCAAACCCTGGCCCCGCGACGGCGGACGAGATACCACGCGACTCCGGCGCCGACGGTCGCGGCGCCGGCCGCCCCGATCGTGGCGAGCGCGCGGGGCTCGCGCAGGCCCGCGATTCGTTCGCGCAGTGGCACCGCGTTCGTGAACATCAGGACGGGCCAGCCGCGTTCGATCGCGATCTTGCGTAGGGCGCGATCTGGATTGACCGCCGACGGATGCCCGACCGCCTCGAGCATCGGCAGGTCGGTGATCGAGTCGGAGTAGGCCGAGCACTCGCCGAGGTCGTAGCCGCGGTGTTCCGCGAGACGCCGGATCGCTTCCGCTTTCTCGGGTCCGTATACGTAGCGGGCGATGGCACCTGGTACCGGCCGTCCTCGACGACCATCTGCGTCGCCACGATGTGATCGGCCCCGACCATCGCTCCGATCGGGGCGACGACTTCCTCGCCCGACGTCGAGACGATCACGACGTCGTCGCCGCGTTGCTTGTGGCGTTCGATCAACTCGACCGCTTCGCCGTACACGATCGGATCGATGATCTCGTGCAGCGTCTCGTTGACGATGTCGCGGATCTGCGCGACGTCCCAGCCGGCGCACATCGACGTGATGAACGCGCGCATGCGCTCGATCTGATCTTCGTCGGCGCCGGAGAGCGCGAACACGAACTGTGCGTACGCGCTGCGCACGACGACCCGACGGTTGATCAGCCCGTCTGGTAGAACGGCCGGCCGAACGCGAGCGTGCTCGACTTGGCGATGATCGTCTTGTCGAGATCGAAGAACGCGGCCGTGGGCGTGGACACGTCCTCCAGCGTACGGACGCGCGGGCGCCGCCTCCTCCGCCGTCAAGTTCGCCGTCCACAGGCGGGTAGTTGTC